>CAWDBE010000012.1:0-627888 GCA_963800435.1 uncultured Actinomycetota bacterium | reverse complement strand
CGATTATGCCGAGGTTCGCGTTAAGCCGAGGTTCCGGGGGTTGGCCTGCACGTGACGGGTGTGCCGTCTGATTCTTCGGCTTAACGTTTGGCTGGCCCGTGGCTAGCGTCCGCCGTGTCCGAGCGTCCTGCGGAAGGAGACGGTGATGGATGCGACGGTGCAAGAACTGGGTGACGTGGTCCTGGATGCGCTACGCGCGGCGGGCTACGCGCGGTCCACGATCGGTCAGTACGAGAAGACGATCAGGTACCTGAAGGGGTTCGTCGCTGACCGCGGCGGGGTCTACACGCCCGCGCTGGGCGCACGGTTCGCGGCGATAACGACCAGCCCCCGCACGGGCAGGTTCAGCGCTCAGCGGCGGTTCGACCGCCGCCGGCTGGTCACGCTCTTCGACGGCTACCTGACGGCTGAGGTGGTGGACCTGTCGGTGCGCACCCGCGGTGGCGGGGGTCCTCGGCCGGTTTCGGACGCGTTCACGGCGCTGGATGCCGCGTGGGAGGCGGACATGAGCGAGCGTGGTCTGGCGCCGGCCACCCGATCCGCCTACGGTCGGGTCGCCCGCGGCTATCTCACGTACCTGGAGTCACGCGGGATCGATGGTCTCGCGGGCGCGGACGGGGCCAGCGTGCTGACGTTCCTGGAATCGCTGACCGACCGGTGGGCCGCTTCCTCGCTGGTCTGGGTGGTCTCGAACTTTCGCCCGTTCCTGACGTTCACCGGTCGTAGCGACCTGGTCTCGGCGATCGGCCTGGCCGGGGTGAAACGCTCCCACCGGATCCTGCCCGTTCTCGGCGACGAGGACCACGCGCGGGTGGTGCACGCCTGCACCACCGGGAGGGTCTGCGCCCGGGACGCCGCGATCACGCTGCTGGCGCTCACGACCGGGCTTCGAGCCTGCGACCTGCTCGCGCTGCGCCTGGTCGACATCGACTGGCGGGCCGGCACGCTCGGGATCATCCAGCAGAAGACCGGCAACCCGCTGACCCTGCCGCTCGCGCCGCTGGTCACCACCAAGCTCGCTGAGTACGTCCTGCACGAGCGGCCTCGCTCGGGGGATGAGCACGTGTTCCTGCGACGCAAGGCCCCGCACACGAGGCTGGCCGATCACGCCTCGATCTACCGGGTGACCGCGACCACGTTCCGCGTCGCCGGGGTGGCCGACGTGAAGGCCGGCACCCGTCTGCTGCGGCACAGCGCCGCCTCCCGGCTGCTGCGTGCGGCCGTGCCGCTGCCGACGATCTCGGCGGTCCTGGGGCATGCCAGCCAGGAGTCGACCAACGTGTACCTGAGCACCGACCAGGCGCGCCTGCTCGAGTGCGTGCTGCCGGTCCCGGCAGGAGCCCAGCGATGAACACGGCCCGGGATACCTCGCATGGGTTCGTCAGCGTGTTCGGGCCGCAGCTGGAGGCATACCTGGCGTTCAAGGCGGCGATGGGCTGCTACGGCGCCTCCCGGGTCTGGTACCTACGCCAGTTCGACAGCTACTGCGCCCGCCACGACCGCAGCGTCTTCGACCGCGACACCGTCGAGGGATGGGTGGCACACCAGCTGGACCGCTCGAGCCGGTCCCGGTCCTGGATGTCCTACATCCGCGACGTCGGCCGCTGGCTGCAGGCCCAAGGACACGCGGACGCCTACGTGCTCAGCGACCGGTGGAAAGCCCCGTCCGTTCCCGCCCACCCGTACCTGCTCAGCAGCCAGGAGATCGACCGATTCTTCACCGCCGCCGCCCACCTGCAGGTCTCCTCGCCGTGGCGGTGGCAGGCGGTCGCGTTCTTCACCCTGATGCACTCGTGCGGGCTGCGCACCGGCGAGGCTCGCGCCCTGACCACCGAGCAGGTCGACCCGCGTGGCGGGCATCTCGACATCATCTCGGCCAAGGGCAACCGCAGCCGGCGCCTGCCCATCACCGAGCAGGTCATCGACGTGCTCGGCGCGTGCGACCGGGTATCACGCCGCCAGCTCGGCACGCGAGAAACGTTCTTCGTCTCCGGCAGCGGCCACCCGGTCACCGCCGCGACGGTCGGGGTCATCTTCAACCGGATCTGGGACCAGGCCGGACTCCCACGACCGGCCGGCGGGCCCCGGCCTCGCCCGTACGACTTCCGGCATCACTTCGCCTACGCCAACCTCGAACGATGGATGACCCGCGGCGCGGACGTGACCGCGCTGCTGCCCTACCTGACGCGCTACATGGGCCACGCGGGCTTCGAGTCCACCTTCTACTACGTGCACACCTCGCCCGACTTCCTGCGCGGCTACGCCGAGCTCGCCGCTACCGGCGCGTCGCTGCTGCCGCAGGTGGGGTTCGAATGAAACGCGACCCCGCAACCGACGGCCCGAACCTGTTCAGCTTCGCCCGGGACTACCTGCACGGCTACCTGCCCAAGGTCCGCGGCCTGTCCCCGAAGACGATCCAGGCCTACCGGATCAGCCTGGAATGCTTCCTTGGCTACCTGAGCGAGGCCGAGCACCTCGACCGCACCCAGCTCAGCTTCGACCACTTCGACCGGACCCACCTGAAGGCCTGGCTGACCTGGATGAGCGAGCAGCGCCACTACGCACCGCGCACCATCACGCTGCGCCTGAGCGCGGTCAAGACGTTCCTGGCCTACAGCGCCTGCGAGGACATCACCCTGATCGCGCTCAGCCAGGCCGCGAAGACCCTGCGGGCCCCGGCCAGCCCCCGAAGCCCGATCGAGTACCTGACCGAGGCCGAAACTCGGGCCCTGCTCGCCGCGCACACCGGGGCCACCGCCAAGTCACGCCGCAACCGGATGCTGCTGATCCTGCTCTACGACACCGCAGCCCGCGTCAGCGAGATCACCGACCTGCGGTTGCACGACCTGAACCTGACCCCACCCGGACAGCTCACCCTGACCGGCAAACGGAACAAGACCCGCACCGTGCCGATCACCGACACCACGATCGAGCACCTGCGCGTCTACCTGACCGAGTTCCACCCCAACCACACCCAGCCGCCCGCGACCCGGCCGGTGTTCTACAGCCAACACCACGGACAGCCCAGCAAGCTCTCCACCGACACCGTCGCCGCGGTACTCAAGTCTGCCGCCGACACCGCGCGGGCCACCTGCCCCAGCATCCCGCAGAACATCCACTGCCACCTGCTGCGCAAGACCAAGGCCATGGACCTCTACCAGCACGGCATCCCACTGCCGATCATCATGCGGCTGCTCGGACACGAAAACACCTCCACCACCGCAGCCTTCTACGCGTTCGCCACCCTCGACATGATGCGCCAAGCCGTCAACGCAGCAACGCCCGCAGTCACCACCGCACCCGTCGAACAGCTCTCCCAGAAGACCCTCCACGCGCTCTACAGCCTCCGATAGAACAACCGTTAAGCCGAGGAACCAGACGAGAACCCATCAGGCGCAGGCCAACCCCCGGAACCTCGGCTTAACGCGAACCTCGGCATAATCGGCGGGGAAGATGACGGTCGCGGAGCTGGCCGAGGAGTACCGCGAGGCCCGCCGATCGGCCAGCTCTCGGTCCGGGGCTGGGAGTCCGACGAGAGCGCCCTGCGGGTCCACGTCGTCCCCGCCTCGGACGAGCTCCCCATCGGCTCGATCACCTCGGCGCACATCGAGCGCTTCCTATCCTACCTGGCGACGACCCGGTCCGTGCGCACCGCGGCCCGGGTCCGCTCCACCGTCCGTGGCCTGTTCGCGTATGCCGTCCGCACCCGCGGCTCGTCATCTCACCAGCCGCGGCGGTCCGCTCCCGCGGCCCGACTCGAGGCACCGGTCAAGTGGTCGAGATCCACCCGTACCCCCTCGCCGCTCCTCCTCGTGGTGGTCGAGACGCCAGCGGGCCTACGCCGGCCGGTACGCCGACATCACCCTCGTCCTGGCGCTGACCGGCCTGCGGCTCGGGGAGCTGCGCGGGCTGCGCGTCAGGGACGTGGTCTCCGTTCCCTACCCCGCGATCGTCGTCCAGCGGTCAGTGCCGCAGTCCGGCCGCACCGGCGCGCCCATCGAGCGGTCGACCACGAAGAGCGGACGCAGCCGGCTCGTACCGCTCAGCGACCTCGTCCGGCCGGTCGTCGCGGAGTGGGCGCGCGGCCGCGGGCCGGAGGACCTGCGCTTCCCAGCCCCCGGCGGCGGCTATCTCACCGCGCAGAACTGGCGGCGCGCCGTCCACTGGTCCACGACCAGCCTCGGCCGGCGCCCGCACGACCTGCGGCATACCGCGGCCAGCCTGTGGATCGCGGCGGGCGTCGACATCAAGACCGTCTCGAGCTGGCTCGGCCACTCCACCGCCAAGCTCACCCTCGACACCTACGGACACCTCATGGGCACCGATGCCGACCGGGCGGCGATGGCGCGGGTCAACCGCGATCCTCGGGCACGCCATCAGGCACGGACTCGGCCGATCAGCGAGGTCCACAGCCACGACCGCGAGGGACGAACAGGCCCCTGACCTGCGAAAACACATCGTGCCCCCGGCAAGATTCGAACTTGCGACACCCGCTTTAGGAGAGCGGTGCTCTTCCCCTGAGCTACGAGGGCGGGGAGGCTGCGGCGCCCGACGCGCGCCACGGCCGCCGCCCAGCCTATCGGGGCGCCGAGCGCCCCCTGCGCAGGCGCCGCGACGGCCCGCACATCCACCCATCGGGGTCCTCAGAAAAAGTAAAGGGTTAGTCAAGAGAAAACCAGGACAGGGTAAATATCCCGCGCTACAGTCATCCACATGAGGCGACCCCGATCAGACCTTCCCTACCAGTCCCTGAGCGAGCGACTTGACCGCATCGCCGCGGGCGACACCCTACCAGCGCCGCACCGCTGCTGCCGACCATCCCGTTCGGCGCGGGCGTGTCGCATGCCCCGGACGCGGCTTACCGTCCGCGGCACGGCCGGAAGGCCTGACCCCACAGACCCGTGAGCCGGGCGTACCCGAAGCGCCCGGCTCACGGCATACTCACCGAGTGGCCCTGAGCAGCGAACGCCCTCGCGCTCAGGGCCGCACCGTGTCCACGCTCGTCGGCTCGCAGGTGCTCGGCGGCGTCGGCCTCTCGGCCGGCATCGCCGTCGGGGCGCTCCTTGCCGAGCAGGTCTCCGGCTCGGCCCGCTGGGCCGGCCTCGGCGGCACCTTCCAGGTCCTCGGCGCGGCCCTCATCGCCGTTCCGATGGTCCGCCTCATGGCGGCACGAGGCCGCCGCCCCGGCCTCGTCCTCGGCTACGTCCTCGCTCTCGCCGGCGCCCTCGGGCTGGTCGTCTCGGGCATCATCGGCAGCTTCGCCCTCCTCCTGGTCGCGAGCCTTCTGTTCGGCGGCGCCACGGCGTCCAACAACCAGGCCCGGTATGCCGCGACCGACCTCGCGCTGCCGGCCCACCGCGGGCGTGACCTGTCCATCGTCGTCTGGTCGACGACCATCGGCAGTGTCGTCGGCCCCAACCTCATCGGCCCGAGCGCCCCCGTCGCGACGGCCCTCGGACTGCCACGCCTCACCGGGCCCTACGCCTTCTCCCTCGTCGGCTTCGTCCTCGCGATAGGCGTCGTCGCCGTGCGGCTGCGCCCGGACCCGCTTCTCGAGGCGCGCCGCCTGGCCGCCCTGGAGCTCCTGAGGAGGACCGCGCCGACCCCGCGACAACGCCGCACGGGTCGGTCCTGCGGGGGCTGCGCGTCGTCGCCGCGCGGCCGGCGGCCCGCCTCGGCATCATCGCACTCGCCCTGGGGCACGGCGTGATGGTCAGCGTCATGGTCATGACGCCCCTGCACATGAAGGCGGGCCACGCCGAGCTCACCGTCATCGGGTTCGTCATCAGCGTCCACATCCTCGGGATGTACGCCCTCTCGCCCGCTCACGGGGATGGCCGTCGACCGGTTCGGCGGCCGAGTCGTCGTCGTCGCGGGCTCGCTCATCCTCTCGACGGCCACCCTGCTGGCGTCGGCGTCGCCTGCGGGCAGCTCGGCGACGCTCCTGCTCGGGCTCTTCCTCCTCGGGGTGGGCTGGTCGGGCACGCTCGTGGCCGGGTCGACCCTGGTCACCTCCGCGGTGCCGGCCGTGGAGCGCCCCGGGGTCCAGGGCGCCTCCGACCTGGTGATGGGTCTCGCGGCGGGGCTCGGGGGCGCGGTGGCCGGGGTCATCGTCGACCGCGGCAGCTTCCATGCCCTTTCGCTGGCGGCGCTCGCGTTCGCGGTCGCCATCGGGATCGCCGCCGCGCTCACGCCGACGGAGCCGGGAGACTCGCGGCCGCAGTCCGCACCCGACCGCCGGCGCTGACCTCGAGGTGGCGTGACCTTCCGCCGGCCCGCCCCGGCGCCCCGGTCGATCGGACGGTGTGCGGCTAGCCTCTCGGGCCAACCGGTGCCACGTTGTTAGCCTGCCAGGGTGAGTGAGGCCGGCCAGGACCCGCGCCCGGACACCGGCGCGAGCGCCGGCTCCGGCGACAGCGAGGACCCCCGGGCCGACCGGGTGATGGCCGGCGTGCGGCTGTGGACCCGCCACCTCGTCGACCTCGGGGGCCGCAACACGCTGCTGTGGTACCGCGACCTCCCGACCGGAACCCTCGACCTCACGACGGCCCACCCCGCCGGGCTCGCCCGCTTCATGGCCGGCCGCCGGACGACGCTGTCGACCCTCGTCCGCGAGCCGACCGCCCTCGACGAGGCCCTGCGCCGGGCGCGCGCCATCGCGGCCAAGAGCAAGGAGCTGCGCGAGGAGCGCGGCATCGCGACCGGGTTCCTCGCGATGGGCATGGCCACGTGGAGCCTCGGCCCGACCGTCTCCCGCGTGCCCACGGCCCCCGTACTCCTGCGGCCGATCACGTTGCGGCCCACCGGTGCCGCGCAGGACGACTACACCCTCGACCTCGCTGACGAGGCTGAGCTCAACCCCGTCCTCATCCATTACCTGCGCACCGAGCAGGGCATCGAGCTCGACGTGGACCCGCTCGAGGAGCTCGCCTCCAGCGCGAGTGCGTTCGACCCGTTCCCCGTGTACGCGGCCCTGAGCACCGCGTGCGCGGACGTACCGGACTTCGCCATCGCGCCCCGCCTGGTCCTCGGCACCTTCTCGTACGCCAAGCTCCCCATGGTGGCCGACCTCGCGGCGCAGGGCGCAGACCTCGCCAACCACGACGTCGTGGCCGCGCTCGCGGGCGACCCCGACGCGATGAGTTCGGTGCGCTCGCAGATCCCCGACAGGGGCGGGAGCCTCGACCGGGACCCCGAGCGCGACACGGTCGTCCTCGACGCCGACTCCTCCCAGCAGGAGGCCATCGACGCCGTCCGGGAGGGCGCTCACCTCGTCATCCACGGACCACCCGGCACGGGCAAGTCCCAGACCATCGCCAACCTCATCGCCTCGCTCGCGGCCGACGGCAAGAGGGTGCTCTTCGTCGCCGAGAAGCGGGCCGCCATCGACGCGGTCGTCGGGCGGCTCAGCCGGGTCGGTCTCGGCGACCTCGTCCTCGATCTCCACGACGGCGCCCGGGTGCGCCGCCGGATCGCCCAGCAGCTGGCGTCGGGCCTCGACGCGGCCGCCGAGGCGCCGCCCGCTGCCCCCGTCAGGGAGGTCGTCGCGGCCATCCGGACCACGCGGGAGATCCTCGACGTCCACCTCGCCGCGATGCACGAGGTGCGGGTGCCCTGGGGGGTGTCGGCCTACGACGCGCAGGAGGCGATCAGCCGTCTCGCGGCCCGGCCACACCCGCCCCGCTGCCGGGTCCGGCTGCACGGGGAGCAGCTCGCGTCGCTGAGCCGCGACGAGGTCGCCGAGCTCGGCTCGCGTCTTGGGGGGGCGGCGTCCCTCGGCGCCTGGTCGACCGCGGACGACGCCACCGGCAGGGGTGACAAGGCCGACCCATGGTTCGGTGCCCGCATCACCACCGCCGAGGAGGCCGTCGCCGCCCGAGAGGTGACCGGGCGGCTCTCGAGCGGCGCCATCGACCGGCTCCAGTCCACGGTCGACGAGGTCTTCTCGGGCATCGCGGTCCCGAGTGCCACCGGGATCCGCGGCTGGGGGGCCACCCTCGCCATCCTCGGCAAGGTCCGCGACACGCTCGAGACCTTCCGGCCCGAGGTCTTCGACGTACCCCTCGACGACCTCGTCGCAGCCACCGGCGACAGGGCCTACCGCAAGGAGCAGGGGATCGAGTTCGGGTGGTTCGAACGGCGGGGGCTGGTGCGCCAGGCGCGCCGCCTGCTCCGACCCGGGCCACCTCCGGCCGACCTGCACGAGGCGCTCGTCGACGCCAGCGAACAGCGGAGCACCTGGCGCGAGATGGCCGGCGCGGGGGGCCGCCCGGAGCTGCCGGGCGATCTCGACCGCGCCCAGGCGGCGTTCGACGCCGTCGTCGTCGACCTGACGTGGCTCGACGACCGGCTGGGCCGCTCAGAGGGAGCCACCCGGCTGCTCGACACCGACCTTGACGCGGTGCGGGTCCGGCTGGCCGAGCTCGACGGGCACCCCGACCGGCTCGCCGTCGTCCCGACGGTCATCGGCGTGATGGACGACGTCGAGAAGGCGGGCCTGGCACCGGTCGTCGCCGACCTCGCGGCCCGCCGGGTCGAACCCGACGACGTGGCCGCCGAGCTCGACTTCGTGTGGTGGACCTCGGTGTCCGAGGACGTCATGCTTCGCGACCCCCGGATCGGTGCCCACAACGGCGACCGGCTCCGCCGCACGGTTGCCGAGTTCGCGGTCGCCGACACCGAGCTGCTGCGCGCCAACGCATCCCGAGTCGCACGTGACGTCGCCGACCACGTCCGCAGGGTGGCGCGGGACGACCCGCGCCAGGAGAGCATCCTGCGCGCCGAGGCGGCCAAGTCCCGCCGGCACCTCGCCCTGAGGGACCTCCTGCCGGTAGCCGGCCGGCTGGCGACCACCGTGCGCCCCTGCTGGGTGATGAGCCCTCTCGTGGTCGCGTCCGTGCTGCCGGCCGGGGTGTGGTTCGACGTCGTCGTGTTCGACGAGGCGTCCCAGATCCCTCCGGCCGAGGCGATCTCGGCGATCTCCCGCGCGACCCAGGTCGTCGTGGCCGGCGACAGCCACCAGCTGCCGCCGACGTCGTTCTTCACGACCGACACCGACACCGAGGACCTGCCACCGACCGTCGCCCTGACCGACGGCGTCGAGTCCATCCTCGACGTCCTCGCCGCGATCCTGCCGAGCAGGCGGCTCACCTGGCACTACCGTTCGCTCGACGAGCGGCTCATCGCGTTCGCGAACACCCACATCTACGACGGCTCGCTCGTCACCTTCCCGGGCACCGGCACCGCGCCCGTGCTGACGCACGAGCTGGTGGACGGATCGGGGGTGCTCCTCGAGGGCGGCGGGGCCGTCGAGTCGACGCGGGGCGAGGTCGACCGCGTCGTCGAGCTGGTCCTCGAGCACGCCCGGTCTCGGCCCGAGGAGTCGCTCGGCGTCATCGGGCTCGGCATCGCCCACGCCCGGCGGATCGAGGAGGCCCTGCGCGAGGCCATGGCGGACGTGCCCGAGGAGGTGGCCGAGTTCTTCGCCGAGGATGGCGAGGAGCCCTTCTTCGTCAAGAACCTCGAGCGCGTCCAGGGCGACGAGCGGGACGCCGTCATCGTCGCGGTCGGATACGGCAAGACCCCACACGGCCGGGTCCTGCACCGCTTCGGGCCGCTCAACGTCGAGGGCGGGGAACGGCGGCTCAACGTCGCGGTGACCCGCGCCCGACGGAGGATGACGGTGGTGTCCTCGATCGTCGCCGGCGACCTCGACCCCGACAGGCTCAAGGCCCGCGGCGCCCAGCTGCTCCGGGCCTTCCTCGCGTATGCCGCGGACGGAGGTGGCGTGCCGGGCTACCGCGCCGCGGCCGAGGCGACGGCGCACGACGCGGGCCCGTCGTCGGGGTCGGTCGTCATGGCCGAGCTCGCGCGGGGGCTGCGGGCCCACGGGCTGGTCGTCCACGAGGGCTTTGGCTCCTCGAGCGACCCGATCGACCTCGCCGTCGAGGACCGCAGCGTCTCGGGCCGCGTCGTCGTCGCGGTCGAGTCCGACGGGCCGGAGTATGCGGCCATGCGCAGCGGCCGCGACCGCGACCGGTTGCGGGCCGAGCACCTCACCCGGCTCGGCTGGCACCACCAGCGGGTCTGGAGCAGCGACATCTTCCGCGACCCGGCCCATGACATCGCCCGGATCGTGACGATCGCCGACGGCCGGGATGTCGAGGACGATGGCGAGGAACCGCAGGACGACGCCATGGAGCACGAGGAGGCGGGGCGGGTGCACGCGGAGCACGATGAGACGGCGCCGGCCGCCGACGCGACGGTCGGGGGCGAGGCCGGGGAGCGCCCCGCGGGCGAGGACGCGCCGAAGCGGCGTAGGCGGCGGCGGGGCCCGGCTCCGGAGCAGACCCGTGACGACACCGACGCCGCGTGGGGTGAGATCCCCGACGGCGCCGCCCACGAGCGCTGGCTGCGCGAGCAGCGCCCGCCGCACTGGGAGTGACCCGGGCGTCCCGGTTCGGTGGACACGGTGAAGGGCGGGACCGTCACGGTCCCGCCCTTCACCATGCCGCCGTCCCCCACGCCGCCGGCCGGCGTCGGGAGGTCGCCTCAGACGCTGCGGGCCCGGAGGGCGTCGCGGATCTCCTTGAGCAGCTCGACGCTCTCGTCCGCGGCCTCGGCGACGCTCGGCTCGGCGAACCGGGCCTTGGCCATCTCGTAGGGCTTGACGACGAAGAAGTAGACGATGAACGCGAGGATGAGGAACGCGATCAGCGCCGTGAGGAACGCGCCGAACGAGATGCCGCCCGGCTTCCACGACGAGAAGTCCGGCGTGCTGAACACCTTGCCGACGAGGTCCATGACGACGGCGGTGAAGGTCTTGACGACGTCGGCGAAGGCGGTCGCGATGATGAACGCCACCGCCAGCTCGACGAGGTTGCCCCGCATGATGAAGTCCTTGAAGCCCTTCATGGTGGCCGAGTTCCTTTGCAGTCGGGAAATGGAAGGACAGGGCCAACGTACCCGCCGGGAGGTCCGAACGACGGTTGCGACAGTCTCGGATTCCCTTGCCGGGCAACGCTCATGGCGCGGTGGCCGCCACTGACACCATGGGGGGACCGCCGTCCAGCCGTTGACCTGCGAAGATGCGGTCGACGAGGCCGGGCGCCAGAGCCACGACGATGCCGCGGGCCGACCCGCCGGTCGCGACCGCCATGCTCCCGTCCGCTGGTCCTCCCCGGTCGACGGCCAGGACCAGCGCGTCGCGGGTCAGCGGGGGGCCGCCGCCTGCGGGGTAGAGCGTGGCCCGGGTGCCCGGGCCCACCAGGTCGAGGGCGGTCGGGTCGTCGGCGATGAGGTGGACGACGACGTGGCCGCCCAAGGCCGTCGCGCCGGCACCGCGCGGCACCAGGCGGGAGCTCGTGACCACCTCGCCACCCAGGATCGGGGCTGCGACCTGGCGCCCCGTGGCCCGGGCGGGGTCGGCCAGCGCCCCCGGGGGCCGCAGGGCGGCCGGGTAGGCCGCCGAGGTGACGTCTCCGCCCGCGATGGTCGCTCCGGCGGCGATGTCGTGCGCCGCCACGACGACGAAGATGGTGCCCGCAGCCGGCGCGGGACGGGTGGCCGAGACGGTCAGCGCCACCGCGCCGGCGCCCAGGCCGGCCGCGAGCGCCCGCCGAAGGACGGTGCGCCGCCACCGGGAGCGCCGGCCGCGGCCGAGCGGGCCGCGCCGAGCCGTCGGGGCGGTCCGCTGGCGTGCGGCGAGGCGGCGCATGACCTCGACGCTAGGTCGCGGCCGCCTCGCCCGACAGGGCTCAGCTCGAGGCTGTGGACGGGGCGTTCGACCCCGAGGCGGCTGTGGACGACGAGGACGAGGCGGACGACGACGAGGACGAGGCGGACGAGGAGGACGAGGCGGCCGAGGCGGCCGTCGACGCGGGGGCGCTCGACCCGCTCGTGGTTCGGGAGTCGGTGCGGTAGAAGCCGCCGCCCTTGAACACGACGCCGACGGCGTTGAACACCTTGCGTAGCCGGCCCTCGCACTCGGGGCAGACCGACAGGGTGTCGTCGCTGAACGTCTGCACGACCTCGAAGCGGTGGTCGCACTCGGTGCACGCATAGGCGTACGTAGGCACAGCGTTCCTCCTGGCGGGCGGCTGACCCCCGACCGGGTCGGGTCGCGGGTCGTCGAGGGTCAAGGATACGGGACGGAAGAGGGCATACCCCGGCGGGTATTGCCTGGTGGTCCAACACCGGAACGCTCCGAGATATGCCGCCACCCCTCGCGCGCGGTCACCTCCCCTCGTTCCAGCCCGCCAGCCGGCCGCCCCGGCTCACGGCATACAGCCGCTTCTCGGCGGCCGCACGGCTCGCGGTGGTCGCGACGACGAGCAGCCGGTCCGCGTGCCGCAGCACGGTCGTGTCCCGCGGCACGAACGCCTCGTCGCCGCGCACGACCAGCGCAAGGTTGGCGCCGTCCGGCAGACGCAGCTCGAAGACCTGCACCCCGCCGATCCGCGACGACGGGCCCACGTCGATCTCGAGCACCTGGGCGCCCAGCTCGTCGAGCGGGGTGGCCTCGACGGCCAGGTCGACGCTGTGGTGCGAGTCGTCGATGCCGAGCCGACGCGCCACCCAGGGCAGGGTAGGGGCCTGGATCGCCGTGAAGACGACGACGAGGTCGAAGACGAGATCCAGGATCCAGCCGACGCCCGGGGCCCCGGCGGTGATGGGGACGGTGGCCAGCACGACCGGGACGGCCCCGCGCAGCCCTGCCCAGGAGAGGAACGCCTGGGTCTGCCACGGCATGCGGAACGGCGTGCACGACACGGCGACCGACAGCGGGCGGGCCACCAGCAACAGGACGGCCCCGATGACCAGGGCCCGCCCGAGCTGTCCCGGCAACCTGCTGGGGGAGACGAGCAGCCCGAGGAGCACGAACAGCCCGATCTGGGCCAGCCAACCCATCGCCGCGGCGAAGCCGAGCATGGCGGGCCGGTGGGGCAGGCCGATGTTGCCGAGCACGAGCGCGGCGAGGTAGGTCGCGATGAACCCCGAGGTGTGGGCGAGATCGGCGGCGGCGTAGGCGAGGATCGCCATCGCGAACACGCCGATCGAGAACAACGCCGACGAGGTGCTGGCGAACCTCCGGAGCAGCCGCCCCCCGGCGAACCCGACGGCAAGCCCGATCGCCACCCCGCCGGCCAGCTCGAGCGCCGCGACCAGCCCGAGCTGCCACCACGGGTCGACGGAGCCGCCGACGGCCCGGGCCGACAGGGCGACGACGAGCAGGACGACCGGTGCGTCGTTGAAACCCGACTCCGCCTCGAGCATCCCCGTCACCGACCGCGGCAGCGGCACTCGGCGCAACACCGAGAACACGGCGGCCGCGTCCGTCGAGGCCAGCACCGCCCCGACGAGGGTGGCCATCGACCACGACAGCCCCAGCACGAGGTGGGCGACGACCGCGACGACGGCGACGGACACGCCGACCCCCACGGTGGCGAGGAGGGCGGCCGGGGCCACCGCGCGCCGGACCCCGGCCCACTGCGTGGTCAGGCCGCCCTCGGCGAGGATCAGGACCAGCGCGGCATACCCGAGGACCCGCGTGAGCTCGGTGGAGTCGTAGTGGATGCCGAGCCCGGACTCCCCGAGGGCCAGGCCGATGCCGAGGTAGATCAGGAGCGATGGCAGTCCCGAGCGGGCGGACAGGCGCACCGCCGCGACGGCCACGACGAGCACGAGGCTGGCGACGAGGAGCACGACGGCGAGGTCGTGGACGGTGAACGCACCCCCCCCGTGTGTCCCCACCTCCGCCCACCGCCAACCCGAGCTCATCTCACCGGCCCGTCCCATCCACGTCTCAACGGTTCGTGTCCTAGTCTCGCAGGGTGACCCGCGCGAAGCTCTTCCGTCGACTCGGTGTGGGCCTCGTGGCCTTCGTCCTCGTCGTGGGGATCATCGTCGTCCTCGTCGGGAGCTCCTACGTGCGCCGCTCCCTCCCGCAGACCTCCGGCCAGATCGCCGTCCCCGGCCTGAGCGGCAAGGTGACGGTCCTGCGGGACGCGCGCGGGGTTCCCCAAATCTACGGTGACTCGGCCACCGACATCGCGCGGGCCGAGGGCTACGTCCACGCCCAGGACCGGTTCTTCGAGATGGACCTGCGCCGGCACATCACCTCGGGGCGGCTCTCCGAGCTCGTCGGCAAGGACGGTCTCGAGACCGACAAGGTCGTCCGCACGATGGGCTGGCGCCAGGTCGCGGAGGCGGAGCTGCCGACGCTGAAGCCGGAGACCAGGCAGTACCTCCAGGCGTATGCCGACGGCGTCAACGCCTACCTGCACGGCCGGGACCCCTCACAGGTCGCGCTCGAGTACCTCGCGCTCGGGGTGAGCCTGCCCAAGTACACGATCGAGGACTGGACGCCCGCCGACTCGCTCGCGTGGCTCGTCGCCATGGCCTGGGACCTGAGGGGCGACTACACCGACGAGCTGGCCCGGGCGCGCCTGGCCGGGCGGATGCCGCTCAGCCAGATCGACCAGATCTACCCGACCTACCCCTACGACACCAACGCTCCCATCCTGTCGACCAAGGACTGGCAGCCGGGCGCGACGTTCAGCCCCGACGGCTCCGCGACGCGGCCCACGTCGAGGTCCGCCTCGGCGTCCGGTTCGGCGTCCGGTTCGGCGAGAGGGCCGGCTGCGTCGGCCGAGCTCACCTCGTCGGCCGCCGACAGGGCGTATGCCGCGGTCACCGACGCGCTGGCCGCCGTGCCCCAGCTGGTGGGTCAGGGCGACGGCATCGGCTCCAACGCGTGGGCCGTCGCCGGCTCGCGGACCACCACGGGCCGGCCGCTGCTCGCCAACGACCCGCACCTCGGTGTCGGCATGCCCGGTATCTGGTACCAGGTCGGCCTGCACTGCCGCACCGTCTCGAGCACCTGCCCCCTCGACGTCGCCGGGTTCTCCTTCAGCGGCGTCCCGGGCGTGGTCATCGGGCACAACCGGTCGATCGCCTGGGGGTTCACCAACCTCGGGCCCGACGTGACGGACTTCTACCTCGAGCGGGTCGTGGGCGACACCTACCAGCGCGACGGCCAGTGGCTGCCGCTACAGAGCCGACAGGAGACGATCAAGGTGGCCGGGGGCGCCGACCAGGTCATCACCGTCCGCAGCACCGTGCACGGCCCGCTCCTCTCCGACGTCATCGACCCCGTCCAGCAGGCCGGGCTCAGCGCACCGACGGCCGACAAGGAGGCCGCCGGCCAGCCCTACGCCGTCTCGCTGGCCTGGACCGGCCTGATCCCCAACAAGACGGCCGACGCACTGTTCGCCATCGACACCGCCACCGACTTCGCGTCCTTCCGTGCGGCGGCCCAGCAGTTCGCCGTCCCGGCCCAGAACCTCGTCTACGCTGACACCGCCGGCCACATCGGCTACCAGGCACCGGGTCTCATCCCCATCCGGACCCCGGCCCTGCCGGACACCCCGCCCGGCTACTGGCCGGCCCCGGGGTGGGACTCGAGCTATGACTGGCGGGGGTTCGTCCCGTTCTCGCAGCTGCCCTGGACCCTCGACCCACCCGAGGGCGAGATCGTCACGGCCAACCAGGCCGTCACCCAGAGCAGGACGCCGTTCCTCACGAGCGAGTGGGCCTACGGGTTCAGGGCCCAGCGGATCCGGGACCGGCTCGCCGCCCTCGACAAGGTCAGCCCGGCCGACATGGCCTCGATCCAGATGGACACCCACAACCAGGCGGCCTCCGAGCTCGTCACGGCGCTTCTGGCCGTCCAGCTCAAGGACGACGACGGGTCAGGCAACGCGGCCTTCACCAGGGAGGCCCAGGACCTGCTTCGTGGCTGGGACGGCGCCCAGCCGCTCGGCGACTCGCGCTCCTCGGCCGCCGCGGCCTACTTCAACGCGGTGTGGTCCCGGCTGCTCTCGCTCCTCTTCGACGACGAGCTGCCGGCCGATCTCCAGGCCACCGGCGGCGACCGGTGGATGGAGGCCGTCGTCGGCCTGCTCAAGAACCCCAAGAGCCCCTGGTGGGACAACAAGAGCACGGCCGACGTCACCGAGGGCAGGGACGAGATCCTGCGCCAGGCCCTGGTCGCGGCCCGGCTCGACCTCACCGAGCAGCTGGGCAAGGACCCCGCCGACTGGCAGTGGGGGCGGCTGCACCAGCTGACCCTGCGCCACCAGGTGCTGGGCGGTGACACACCGGGCGGCGTGGTGGGCTCGGTCCTGCACTGGGCGTTCAACCGTGGGCCCTTCCAGATGCCCGGCGGGTCGGCGATCGTCGATGCCAACGGGTGGGACGCCAGCCAGGGCTACGAGGTGGACTGGGCGCCGTCGATGCGGATGGTCGTCAACCTCGCCGACCTCGACGCCTCGACCTGGGTCAACCAGACCGGCGCCAGCGGGCACGCGTTCGACGCGCACTATGACGACCAGATCGGGGCGTGGATCCACGGGACCCAGTTCCCCTGGCCGTTCAGCCAGGCCGCCGTGCGGTCCGCCACCAAGGACACCTTGACCCTGGTTCCCACGGCCGGCGGCTGAGCACGGGCTCCGCCACCGGGCGTCCGGCCGGCGTATGCCGGGTGCCTTCGGGGTCGGCGCGTCAGGCGGGCCCGCCGGCCAGCCAGGTCACCCCGTCGGCGGTGAGGACACCGTCGACCGGTGCGTCGTGGAGCTCACGAGGCAACGGCGGCTCACCCTCGTCGAGCAGCTCGCCCGGGTGCAGGAGCACGACGACAGGGATCCCGGGGCGGCGGCGGGGGAGGGCCTTGTCGTAGCACCCGCCGCCCTGTCCCATCCGGGTCCCCGACCGGTCGACCGCGAGCCCTGGCGCGAGGACGAGGTCGGCCTCGGAGACGGCGCCATGTCCGAGGGGCCGCTCGCCGGGGTCGCCGAGCTCGCGCCAGTTGAGGTCGAGGTCGGGCTCGGTGATGGGGATGAGGACGCGGATGCCCCGGGCCACGAGGGCCGCGGCAAGGGCGGAGGTGGGCGGCTCGCCGGCCCATGACTCGTAGAGGGTGACGGTGTCGCCGTCGTCCAGCCCCAGCGCCGCGACGAGGTCGATGCCCACCTCGGCGAGGGCGGCGTCGTCGCGGAGGTGGTCGCGCTGCGCCACCATGTCGCGGCGCTGCGCGCGCAGTGCGCGGCGCCGGTCTCGCTTCGTCTGGTCGCTCACCCGCAGCATCGTAGGGTTCCGTAGGGTTGGTGCATGAGTGACGAGGGGTTGAGCCGGGCCGTCGCCCGCATGCGCGAGCGCGGGATCGACGAGCGGGCCGTGGCCGTCTTCACCGACTACTACCGCCAGCTCGAGGCCGACGTGACGGGGCTCATCCCCGAGGACACCATCGCGCCGTTGCCCCCGCCCGCCGGGCTCGAGGACCTCCGCGCCGATGCGGACGCCCGGCGTGAGGCCCTCGCCCGGACGGTGGTCGTCAAGCTCAACGGCGGTCTCGGTACGGGCATGGGGGTCTCCGGCCCCAAGGCCGCTCTCCCGGTGCGGGACGGGCTCACCTTCCTCGACGTCATCGCCCGGCAGGTGCTCGCGCTGCGCGGCCGCTACGGCGTGGACCTGCCGCTGGTGCTCATGGACTCCTTCCGCACGCGGGACCGGTCGCTGGAGATCCTCGGCACCTACCCCGAGCTCGCCGTGCACGGCATACCCCTGGACTTCCTGCAGAACGCCGAGCCCAAGCTCCGGGCCGATGACCTCGCCCCGGTCGAGCATCGGGCCGACCCGTCCCTGGAGTGGTGTCCCCCGGGGCACGGTGACGTCTATGTCTCGATGCTCGCGACCGGGCTGCTCGCAACGTTGCGCGAGAAGGGATTTCGCTACGCCTTCCTGTCCAACTCCGACAATCTCGGCGCGACGTGCGACCCGACGATCCCTGCGTGGATGGCCGCAGAGGGGGTGCCCTACGTCGCCGAGGTCTGCGTCCGGACCCTCAACGACCGCAAAGGGGGCCACCTCGCGGTCCGGCGGTCGGACGGGCGGATCGTGCTGCGGGACAACGCGATGGTCGCACCCGGCGACATGAGCTACTTCCAGGACACCGACCGCCACGGCTTCTTCCACGCCAACAACCTGTGGGTGGACCTCGACGTCCTCGCCGCCCGGCTCGACGAGCGCGGCGGGGTGCTGGGGCTCCCGATCATCGTCAACCGCAAGCCCGTCGACCCCACCGACCCCGGCTCGACCCCGGTCATCCAGATCGAGTCGTCGATGGGGACCGCCATCGAGGTGTTCGAGGGCTCACGCGCGCTGTTGGTGCCACGCAGCAGGTTCCGGCCCGTCAAGACCACCAACGACCTGCTGCTCATCCGCTCCGACCTCTATCGCCTCGACGAGGAGACGCAGGTGGTCGCGACGACCGCCCGCGAGGAGCCCTTCGTCGAGCTGTCGGGCGCCTACCGGCTCATCGACGACTTCGAGGCGCGGTTCCCGCGGGGCGTGCCCGCGATCGCCGACTGCTCCTCGCTCACCGTCGCCGGCGACGTCACCTTCGGCGCCGGCGTCCGCTGCGTGGGCGAGGTCCGGGTGGGCGGGAGCGCGCCGTGGGCGGTCCCCGACGGTGCGGTCCTCACCGGAGAGGTCACCCATGCCTGAGCTGCGTAGCGTCGACGACCACCGGGACGCCATCCTCGCTCTGCTCGCGCCGCTGCCCGCACGCACCGTGCCGGTGGGAGAGGCTCTCGGCCTCGTCATCGCCCAGGACGCGACCGCCAGGGTCGAGCTCCCCCTGTTCACCAACTCGGCGATGGACGGGTATGCCGTGCGCGCCAGGGACCTCGTGGGCGCCACCCCGGACGCGCCCGTGAGCCTGCCCGTCGACGGCGACATCGCCGCCGGCGACACCCGGCGGCACGTCCTGGTGCCCGGGCACGCGATGCGGATCATGACCGGGGCCCCGCTGCCCGAAGGCGCCGATGCGATCGTCCCCGTCGAGGCGAGCGACGGTGGGATCGGGAGCGCCCGCCTCGGGATCGCGCCCGAGGTGGGCCGGCACGTGCGGCACCGCGGTGAGGATGTGCGGGCCGGGGCCCACCTCGTCGCGGCGGGCACCGCACTCGGCCCCGGCCACCTCGCCCTGCTGGCCTCGGCCAACGTCGCTGAGCTGCCGGTGGTCCGCAGGCCCCGGGTCGCCGTGGTCTCGACCGGCGACGAGCTCGTGTCGCCCGGCGGTGAGCTCGGGTACGGGCAGATCGTCAACTCCAACGGCGTCATGCTGGCCGCGCTCGTCCGGGCCGCCGGTGCGGACGTCGCCGCGGCGGTGCACCTGCGTGACGATGCGGGCGCGATGCGGGCGCTGCTCGCCGACCCTCCGGGCGAGCCGGACCTGGTCCTCACCTCGGGCGGGGTGTCGATGGGCGCCTACGACACCGTCAAGGAGGTGCTCTCGGCCGACGGCGGGGTCGAGTTCGTCAAGGTGGCGATGCGGCCGGGGATGCCCCAGGGGTATGGGGTCGTCGGCCCGCGGCGCGTCCCCATCATCACCCTTCCCGGCAACCCGCTCTCCTCGCTCGTGTCGTTCCACGTGTTCGTGCTGCCGGCGCTGCGGCTGCTCTCGGGCCGCGACCCCCTCGCGACGCCGACCTTCCTGGCGGCGGCGGGCCGGGCGTGGAGGTCGGTGGCCGGGAAGGCGGAGTACGCCCGCGTTGCGGTCGCCCCACCGACTGAGTCCGGAGCCCTGCCGCGCGTGCAGCCGTTCGGCGGCCAGGGCTCGCACTCGGTGAGCGCGCTCGCCGAGGCGTCAGCGCTCGCCGTGGTCCCTCCCGACGCCGACCGGGTCGAGGTGGGCGACATCCTCACCTGCGTCCCTCTCCTGGGGCAGGATCGTCCCCATGGGTGCTGAGGACCACGACCGTGCGCTGACGCACGTGCGAGCCGACGGCAGCGCGCACATGGTCGACGTCTCGGCCAAGGAGGTCACCACGCGGCAGGCCAGCGCCGCGGGGCGGGTCCTGCTGTCTGCGGCCGCCGTCGAGGCACTGCGCGGCGGCACCGTGCCCAAGGGCGACGCGCTCGCCGTCGCGCGGGTGGCCGGCATCCAGGCGGTCAAGCGCACCCCCGAGCTCATCCCGCTCGCACATCCCATCGCGGTCCACGGCGTCGAGGTCGACCTCACGGTGGTCGACGACGGCGTCGAGGTGTCGGCCACGGTCCGCACCGCCGACCGGACCGGCATCGAGATGGAGGCGCTCACGGCCGTCGCCGTGGCGGCGCTGGCTCTCATCGACATGGTCAAGGCGGTCGACAGGCACGCCCGGATCACCGACGTGCGGGTGACGGCCAAGTCCGGCGGGCGCTCCGGCGACTGGAGCGAGCCGTGAGCCCCGGCGGGCACGGCACTCCCGACCTCACGGGCAAGGTCGCCGTCGTCATCACCTGCTCGACGCGGGCGGCCCACGGCGTCTACCCCGACCGCGGGGGCGCCCAGCTGGCCGACACGGTGCGCACCTGGGGGCTGCAGGTCCTCGGACCGACCGCGGTGCCCGACGGTCCGGAGGTGGCGCGGGCGATCGCTGCCGCCCTCGAGGGCGAGCCCGACCTGCTGCTCACGACCGGGGGCACCGGCATCACGCCCACCGACCGGACCCCTGAGGCGACGGCCCCGCTGCTCGACCTGCAGCTGCCCGGTCTGGCCGAGGCCATCCGGGCAGCAGGCGCCGCCAAGGGAGTGCCCACCGCGGCGCTCTCGCGGGGGCTCGCAGGGGTGGCCGGGCGCACCCTCGTCGTCAACCTGCCGGGGTCGGTGGGTGGGGTCCGCGACGCCCTCGAGGTGCTGGCCGCGATCGTGCCCCACGCCCTGCAGCAGATCGGCGGGGGCGACCACTGATGTGGCGGCGCCGCAGTGACCCGGCCGTGGGCTGGCCCGTGCGGCTGGTGGCGGTGGCCCCCTCGGGCGACCCGGTGGTCCTGCGGCCCATGGCGGTGTCCGACGCCCGCGAGTACCAGTGGGTCCGGCGGACCAACGCCGCCTGGCTCGAGCCGTGGGACGCCACCTCGCCGATCGAGGAGTCCGCGCTCCGGTCGTTCGACGAGCTCGTGCGGCACTACGACCACGAGGCGACCGCGGGCCGGATGCTCCCGCTCCTCATCGAGGTCGACGCTCGGATCGTCGGCCAGATCAGCCTGAGCAACATCGTCCTCGGCTCGTTCCGGTCCTGCTCGGCCGGCTACTGGGTGAGCCGGGCCGTGGCGGGCCGCCGGGTGGCGCCGACGGCTCTGGCCCTCGCCGGCGACCACGCGTTCGACGTCCTCGGCCTGCACCGCATCGAGGTCAACATCCGCCCCGAGAACACCGCGAGCCTGGCAGTGATGCGCAAGCTCGGGTTCCGGGAGGAGGGACTGCGGCTGCGGATGCTGCACATCGACGGTGAGTGGCGCGACCACCGCTCCTTCGCGCTCACCACGGAGGACCTCCGGGGGGCGTCCCTGATGTCCCGCCTCAGGAATTCACAACCGTCACATTGGCGACACACCGACGCGGGTCCACGGTAAGAATCGCCCGCCCGCCTAACGTCTGGACCGTGCAGCCGAGCAGCGTGATCTTCCTCGCCCTCATTGCGGTGTGGGCTGCCTACTTCCTGGTCTACTGGGTGCGCCGCCGGGAGCACCTCGCGACCGCCAGGACCGTCGACGAGCTCTCGGCGTCGATGCGGGTCCTGCAGCGACGCGCGCCGGCCGTGTTCCCCCAGACCCCTCGGTCGTATGCCGCCAGCCCGACGCGCGCCGTGCCCTCCCTCGATGCCCTGATCGACGCCGACCCGTCGGCCGAGCGGGACGCATCCACCGGCACCGACCACCGCAGTCCGCAGCGGTCACCCGCGTCGGTCCGGGTGGCACCGATGCATCCCAGCCGGCGACTGCGCGGGCTGAGCCTGCTGCTCGCCATGGTCGCCACGGTGGTCGTGGGCGCCGTCGCGATGCTGGCCCTGCTTCCATGGTGGTCGGCCGCCGCGCCCGCGGCCCTTGCCGTCACCGCCTTCCTGTGGCTCCGTTCGGGCGTCCAGGCCCAGACGCGCGCCCGCCGCGCCGCCCTGGCCCGCCGCGCCCACCTGGGCGAGGGCCACGTCGTCGAGATCGTCCGGCCGCCGCAGGCCGAGGCGCCCGTCGAGCCCATGGCGAGCGCGCCGGCCGTCGCCGAGCCGGCCGCCGAGCCGGCCGCCGAGCCGGAGCCGGCCGTCGTGGCCCCCGCAGCGCTCCTCGTCGACGAGGACGACATCCCGCTCACCTGGGACCCCGTCCCCGTGCCCCGGCCGACCTATGCGATGAAGGCCAAGGCCGAGCGCCCGGCCCCCCCGCCTGCCGAGACCACGCCTACTCCTGAGCCGGTCGTGCTCGGGGACTCCGCGGCATACGCCGAGCCCGAGCGGCGGGTCGCCGGCGCCTGACGCCCGACCACCAGTGGCGGGGCCTCACCGCACGGCGCCCGTGTCGGGTCAGTCCTGACCTGAGCCTCCGGGGTCCGAGTCGGCCCTCGCCGGAGGCTCCTGGGCGGCGTGGTCGTCGTCGAGGGGCTCCGGTGTGGCGTCGTCCTCGTCGAGCAGGTGATGGCCCACGGCGTTGAGGACGGCGATCGCCGGCACGGCGATCAGGGCACCGACGATCCCTGCGGCGATGATGCCCGCTGCGATCCCGAGGATGACCGACAGGGGATGCACGCGCACGGCCCGGCCGAGCAGGAAGGGCTGGAGGACGTGGCTCTCGAGCTGCATGGTCCCGACGACGACGCCGAGCATGACCAGGGCCTGGATGGGCCCGAGCGCGACGAGCGCGAGGAGCACGGCGACGCTGCCCGACACGAACGCTCCGACGACCGGGATGAACGCGCCGAAGAAGATCAGGACGGCGATGCCCGACGCGAACGGCACGCGGAGGATGGCGGCCCCCGTGCCGATGACGGTGGCGTCGACCGCCGCGACCATCACCGTGGCCCGGGTGAAGGCCGACAGCTGGCCCCAGGCGATGAGGCCGGAGGAGTGGACCCTCGCCCGGGTGCCGCGCGGGCAGAGCTGGACCACCCAGCCCCAGATCCGGTCGCCCTCGTAGAGGAAGAAGAACAGGGCGAACAGCGCGACGAAGAAGCCGGCGAGGGCGTGCGTCGCCGTCAGGCCGGCATGGGCCGCCGTCTGGCCGAGGTTGCTCTGGCCGGACGTCAGCTCCGACTTGGCCGTGTCGATCCAGTGCCCTATCTGCGTGTCGCTCACATGGAAGGTGTTGCGAAGCCACTCCCGGATCTCGTCGATGCCCTTCGTGGTCTGGTCGAGGATGTCGCTGAACTGCCCGGAGAACTGCGAACCGACGAACGACAGCAGGCCCGAGATGAGCGCGAGCGTGCCGACGACGGTGACCCCGGCCGCCAGCCCGGCGGGCAGGTGGCGACCGAGCCCGCGCGCCACCGGCCGCAGAAGCGCAGCGAGCAGCAGGGCCACGACGACGGGGATGACGACCTCCGAGAGGAAGCCGAGCAGGCGCAGGACGGCATACACCGCCGCCCCGATGACGAGGGCCCGCCAGGCCCACTCACTCGCCGTGCGCACTCCTTGTGGCACCGCCCACTCGGCGGGGCCGGACGTCGCGAGCACCACGCTCGGGGCGCCGGCGGGGTCGGGGCGGGGCGCCGGGTCGACGGGAGCGGGCGGTGCGGAGCGCGCACCCCCGTCCGGATCGCGGTTCCGGCCGGGGTTCGGGAGGCGCAACGGCATGCGTGACAGCGTATGCCGTGCACGCGACCCCCGCCGCGGGTAGCGGATGCGGGGCCCCGGGCCCAGGCTGGGGCTGTTCCGTCCCTGCCCAGCGGCCGGTCCGGGTGGGGCGTGACGAGCGGGTCGGACGGGTTTCAGGGCCCGGTGAGCACGGTGTTATCGTGTCACCCGCACTTCGGGGCTGTGGCGCAGTTGGTAGCGCGTCTCGTTCGCAACGAGAAGGTCAGGGGTTCGAATCCCCTCAGCTCCACCCAGCGGGAACCCCGTCCGACCAGCACTTTCGTGCCGGCCCGGGCGGGGTTTTCTCGTTGTCATTCCGACGCCATCCGGGTTCGTGTACCCCCGGTGTGCCCCGGGGCGTTGAGGCGGTCCAGTCCGGCCCGGTCGGCGGGGGTGCCGAGGTGGTGCAGGTAGAGGTTCGTCGTCGCGATCGACGCGTGCCCCATCCACGCCTGGACCGTGCCGGGATCGACGCCCCGGGCGAGCCACAGGCAGGCCGCGGTGTGCCGCAGGTCGTGGATCCGCCGGCCCCGGGCGACGACCCGCCAGTCGAGGGTCCGCTTGACCGCGGTCGCGTGCAGGATGTGCCCCGATGCGGTGACGAACAGCGGCGACTCCGCCTCTCGGTCCTCGGCCAGGGCCCGGACGATCGGCAGCACCCGGTCGGCGACGGGGACCCGCCGGGAGCGCCCGGACTTCGTCGTCTTCACCTCGACACCCTCGGGCGCCGCCCGCTGGACGACGAGGGCCGGCATCGGCACCTCGACGAAGTCGCGGACCCGCGCCGCACGCAGCTCGGACCACCGCAGCCCGGTCCACCCGGCGACGAGGACGATGTCGGCCAGACGCTGGTTCCGAGCCGCGGCCGCGCGGTGCACCTCCTCGAGTTCGTCCTCGCTGAACGGGTACATCTCGACACGGGTCCCGCCCGAGCGGGGCACTCGCGACAGGAGTACCGGGTTGGTGAGGACGAGCCGCTCGCGGACCGCCCAGGCGAAGAACGACGACAGCGACGCTCGGAACCGGCGGACGGACGACTCGGCCAGCCCGTCCCGGGTCAGGGTGACCAGGGCCCGGCTCACCTCGCGGTCGGTGACGGCGTTCACCGACAGCGCGGTCAGCGAATGCGGCACCAGTCGGAGCAGGGCCGTGTCGGTGACGTAGGTCTTCCTCGAAACCGAGTGTCGGCGCTCCTCGAGCCACACCGGCAGGAGGGAGCGCACGGTTGCACGGCCCGCCCGGGGGTCCACACCGCCCGCGATGGCCGCCCGCTCCCGCGCCAGCCACGCCCTGGCGTCCCGCTTCGTCGTGAACGTCCGACTCGCCGCGTAGACACGTCCTACCTTGAGTACGGCCCGGAACCGGCCCGACGGGAGCTTGACGATGGTCACCGTGCCCTCCGCTCCAGCCAGGCGGCGACGTGCCGCCGCTGGTAGCGCGGCATCCGGGGGCTGAGCCACGTCACCTGCGGACCTTGACCGTTCTGGCGCCACCGGCACATCGTCGACCGGTTGACATGCAGCAGCTCAGCGACCTCATCGGTCGTCATGAGCACCGGCAGCCCGTCGGCCCGAAGGTCGGGTTCGTCCGTCGTCATCCCGCTCACCCCTTCCCAGTGTGCGTCGCCATCGCGGTTGCGGCCCGGCGTCGTGCACAGGCCCGCTCCCGGGCGTACTCACGGGAGCGGACCGCGACCGCGGTCGCCAGCGCGGCCTCGCCTTCGTCGGCCCATCCGGAGCCGGCGTACCGCCAGGAGCCGATGACCAGCGTCGTCTCGTCGCTGTCGTCAGCGAGCAGCTCGGCCTCGAGGTCGCGCAGGTCGACGTGGGTGCCGGTCCGTCGGGCCTCCGCGATGCGGGCCTGGGCGCGCTGCCGGGCCCGACGCAACCGGCCGAGGGTGACCGAGTAGTTCCGCGACTTGGTCGAGAAGTGGCCACGGAAGCCGAGGGTGTGGGCCCAGCGGCCGAGCAGCCGGTACGGGCTGCCGGGATCGGCCTCGGTCCTCACCGCCGCCGCGAGCCGGCGGGCCGTGTCGTGCAGGCGACGCAGGTGGGTGTTGTCGTGGGATGCGCCGTCGGCCGCCGACTTGGTGGCGTACTTCGCAAGGTAGCCGGCGACCTGCTCCCCGGTCAGCGGCCCGTCCGGGGCATCGGTGCGCCGGCTGGTCTGGACGACCCGGACGTCGACTTGGACTCCGAAAGCCAGAGTCCGGCTGACGTCGTCATCGTGGACGGGCGGGACCAATAGCGCCACTCCGCCGACGGCCTGTTCGACGAGCCGAGCGAGCAGGCGCGCGTCCGCGGCCTCGGGTGCAGCCGTGAAGCCGACGCCGGTTCGCGGACCGTCGAGCCGTACCAGGGCGTGGAAGTGCACTGCACCTCGGTGCTGGTACTCGGCGACTTTGGCGTACTGGACGCTCGCGACGTGATCCACGTGGTCGACGTCTGCCCCGAGCTGGACGGCGACCCGGCGCCGCAGCGCGATGGTGAACCGGCGCCACAGCTCGGGCGCCCACCACTGCCACACGACGTGGCCCTCGTAGTCATAACAGTCGGCGCACAACGGCTGCCCCAGGAGCGGGTCGTCCGGCTCGTGCGACCGTGAGCAGTCGAGCGGGCGGCCGTGGCGGCAACGGGCGGCAGCCCCCCGGTGGCGCCTGCAGCGACCTTTGCGACCACGACGGTGGACAGCACCGAACGAGGGCGCGGTAAGGGTGGCGAAGACCAGCGGGTTGTCGACGACCGACTCGGGGACGCCCTTACCGCCGGCCACTCCGGCGCGAATGAGGTGGAAGGTGTCGGCGGCGTAGATGCGCGAGCACGACGGGCACTCCCGCTCCCGGCGGTTGCCGCACCTGACGAGGGTGACACCGCCGGGCTGGCCGGTCGAGGCGTATTCGCCCAGGACCTCGCCGCTGCCCCGATAAACCGTCGTCGAGGAGCCCACGAGGCGGATCGGCCGGGTGCAGAACCCGACCCGTGCCGCAGAGGTGGCCCACTCGTCGAGGTCCGACGCCCGGAGTCGACGAAGCAGCTGGTCGTTGGCATCGGCAGCGACGCCCGGAAGACCCGTCCACTCGCCGTCCCGGGCGCCGGTGCGGAGCGCCGCGTCGCAGACCAGACCCAGACTCACCAGCGCCATGGCCACCAGCCCTTTCCGGAGGATGTGCCGGATGACCAATGCGACCCGTCATCCGGCACACCCGGTCCTGGGCGGTCGGTCACTGATGCGTCTCGAGCCCCTGGGGTCGATCAGGAGACGGAGGCAGAGCAAGCGCGATGAGTGTGTGTCGTCCGGCGTCTCGTCGTGGCCGATGGCCGAGTGGGGAGCCGACCCCCGGGGCGTTGCCCGTCGAAGAGGTGCGCTGTGCCTGCCAAACCAACATCCCACCTGAGCAACCCCTCGTTCAAGGAGAAGTCAAAATCGGCTCTGACCTCCGACCGAGCGACACGCGACCGGCCTCGACCAGCTTGACGTCGCCACCCAAGCGGCGCGCGACGCCGCGCACGTCCGTCGCATCCTCGCCGCGCAGAAGGAGATGGTCGCGGCCGAGCAGGAGCTCCGAGGTGCAGTGCATGCGGCGCGTGAGGCAGGCGACTCCTGGACGATCATCGGCGCCGCGCTGGACACCAACAGGCAGGCCGCGCAGCAGCGCTTCGGAAGTTAACTATCCGCGGCAAGCGTAGGGCCGCGACAGCGGCAAGAGCGTGCGGCCGCGACAGCGGAATGGTCGAATGCTGGGGGCCTGAGAAGAGTGCTCGTCCTGCGGACTACCGCGCGAGTAGGTCAGGCGTTGGGCCCGGCAGTCTCGGAGGTATCAAACCGACCGGCCTCGCAATCGACCGCAAGTTCCCGGATCGCCGACCGGGCGGACGCCTCGTCGGGGTACCGCCTGGTCTCCACCAGCTTCTTCCTCGGCAGACCAGTTGGCGGCTGCCGATACACGCCGACCTTCCACTGCCGAGCGAACCGGGTCAGAAGGGCCAGGTACGCGCCCTGGATCAGCGCCTCGGCAGGATCGGCAGGGTCCCAGGCCTCAGACAGTGGGTAGCCCTTCGGGACCAATACCAGCGTGAAGCGGAGGCCCGACGACGACTCGACTTCTCGCCGATATTGAGGCACCTTGCTGATCCTCTCCAGCGACTCATGGGACACCGCCATGTGGGGTTGGGTCCAGCCTAGAGTGGAGGATTCGACGTGAAGGCCGCCACGCGACCACGGTGATCCACGTCTCTCACCATGCGGCGCTGGTTCTTGCCTTCGGGGCCGGCGGCCCACGCCCCCCGATAGGCGCGCATCGGAGCCGACATTGAGCTCAACCGCGCTCGCTCGGCGGCATCGGACGCTAGCGCCGACAGCGGCATGAGCGAGCATCCCAATATGGGATGCGTTGCGGTATCATTGGCGACATGAGCACGCAGATCGCGGTCCGCCTTCCTGACGAGATGGTCGCCTTCTTGGACCGCAGCGTTGCGACCGGCAAGGCGCCGAGCAGGGCCGCGCTGGTTGCGTCGGCGGTGGAACGCGAGATGCGTCGACTGGCTGCCGAGCAGGACGCACAGATCCTTCGAGCCCAGGGCGCGGCAGATGAACTCGACGACCTGGTTGAGTGGACCGGCAGGCACGCCGTGGTCGAGGACTGATCTAGTGCGAGAGATCTGCTTGGTCCGACTCGACAAGACGCGACCAGCGCTCGTCCTGACGCGGGAGGCCGCTCGGGGCGCGATGACCAAGGTGACCGTTGCCCCGATCACCAGCACCATCAAGGGCTTGTCCAGCGAGGTCCTGGTGGGGCCCGACAACGGGTTGGATCACGACTGCGCGGTGTCCTTGGACAACGTCCTCACCGTCCCAGTGGATGCACTCGATCGCACCCTCGGGTATCTCAGCGGTGAGCAAGAAGCGCAGCTGGCCCGTGCCGTGGTGTTGGCCTACGACCTCGAGGTATCCCTGCTCGAGTGACGCCCGAATGCGGCAGTTGAGGATGTTTCCCCGCTTCCCAAGGGCGTCGCCCAGCCGGGCGCTGAGCTCACGCGGGGGTGCGCTCCCATCGACGCGTGGCCGCTTGTCCTGCCTTTCTGCGAGTGATGGAGGATCCAGCCATGGCACTGGAGGTGCGGTGGCGAGGGATTCGGACGTCCGGGGTTGCACTGGAGCCGGCTCGGGTGAGTGTTGGGCTGAAGGGCTGCGGGGTCGACTCCGAGGCGGCCGCTGCGCAGGTGCGGGCGGCGGTGAGCCAACGGGGCGACGTGAGAGTTGGGCCTGACACTGCATACGTCGGGGTGAGCCGCGACGGCGTGGTGGTGATGGCCGAAGACGTGGTGGACGTGAGGGCGTGGATCACGCGCCTCTGTACGGCGCTGGATGGTCGGGTGCATCTTGGAGCACGATGACGACGACGACGAGCTGGAACAGCACGACGAGCATCACCATCAGCAGCACGGTGATGAAGCTGAAGATGAGGAAGAGCAGCAGGTGGAGCAGCCAGCCCTAGCGGCTGGCGCGGTTGACCGTGTACGCGTCGAGCCAGTCCACGACGCGGCGGATCCGCATCGGGATGACCGGGAGCAGCTCGGCGCGAGAACGCAGCACGCCAACCTGGACCAGGCCGGCGTCCAGCAGTGCGGCGACGAACTCGGTGTCCTTCTCCCGGTGAGCGAGCAGTTTGGACAGCGCCAGATCGTGCCGCTCCAGGCACAACCCGGACGCACCCTGCGCGGCCGGTGGGGTGAAGCGCACCAGACGGTCCTGCCAGCCGGTCGGCAGGGTCGCCGTGGTCACGTCGCACCCTTGGGCGTAGTAGCCGAACGTCTCGTGAAACTGAGAGTCCTCACCCAGGTGGCCGTCGACACTGTTGGTCTTGGCCAGGTCCGGGTCGTTGGCGAAGAAGACGTCCGCCTCGATCGAGGCGTGTGCCGGCTCGGGCAGGTCGTCCTCGTCGAACGACCCCAGGATCGCCTGGCTGCCGATCACGATGACCTCGTCGTCGTTGGCGATGCGAGCCGCAGCGCGCAGGATGTGCGCCAGCTGATCGCGCGTCATCAGACCCGGGATTGCCGGTGGGTCTGGAACGCGAGCAGCGCCCGTTCGCGCTCCTCGCTGCTCAGCACACCTGCGAACGGGGAGTTCGCACGTAGCTCGCGCGACCGCGGGGTCTGCGAGGTGAGCACGTCGAGGACGTCCTCGATCGGGCCGTCGAGCAGCTTCTCCCACTCGCTCAGCCACATCGCGCCACGGCCTCGAGGGTGCCGGTTCTGCAGCAGCGCGAGGTTCGTGCGCGCGCGCTCCAGCACGGCGTCCGGGTCTCGCACGAGCTCGCCCGCGACCGCGATGTTCAGCCATCGACTGCGCCGGTCAGCGCGGTTCGAGCGGGTAGTGCGCGCTCGCGCCTCCTCCACATCCTCACGGCGCAGGCGGCGGTGCTTGCCGACGGTCAGGAACGGCAGGTCACCCGACTCGCACAGGTCGACCACGTGCTGGCGCGACGAACCCAAGAGCTTGGCCGCTTCACCGGTGGTCAGCAACTGCTCCGTGCGGGTGTCGGTCATGGGCGACATGCCGACCAGTGTCTCACTCCAAACACCAAAAACACAACTCACAAGCATGAGTATTGCGTTTTTGGTGGATATCCAGACCACGTCGTCAGCCGGCCGGCGCGGCCGGACGTGCCTGACTCGCCTTCACCCCGGCCGTGTCCGACCCTTGCGTCCTACGGTCCGACCCTGCTCGGCTCACGGCACCCGCTCGGCTCGACGGCGCGGATCGCGGCATGAGCGGGTCTTGGTCCGGGAACCGCAGTTTCGAGCGCAGAGCCTCCCGGCAAGTGCACTGCGGTGTGAACGCCGACCGCCGGCTTGGGTAAAGGGGCCACGCGAGGGGGCCTGCTGTGCGACGATGCCCGGGTGCCACCCCGAGGAGACGTTGCCGCCGGCTTCGGGCGCTGGGTCCTTTGGAGTCTGGTCTACTGCGTCGTAGGCGCTGTTGCCTTCGCTGTCGCCGACGTGGCCCTGGTTGCGTTGGGTGTCCATGACCTTGCAGAAATCTCCATCAGCGTCCTGGTCGGCATTGCCGTTGGCTGGGTTGTGACGAACCGCCTAGAACGACTCTGGGGCCATCGCGTCGCGGTCGCGAAGGCCGACGATAATCATCGCTGAACTGGGGATTCCGGTACTTGAATCGAACGGTGGCCCGTCCGGAAGCGGCATGGGTCTCCGACCATGTACGCGGCGTGAGCGTACGGCCGCTCCGCGGCAGATGAGTGCGCTCAGGATTCAGTCGGCTTGCGCATCTGATCCGCTCGGACTCGCAGATCCCGCCAATCCAGCACGGCAAGATGCGCAGCGTCGATCAGCGTTGTCAGGTCCTTGTTGGCGGTCAGGAGGACGTCGTCGACGACAGCCTCCGGTGGCGCGGCCTCCCGGTGGCAGTCATGCCAGGCAAAGTCGAGGAGGTCCAGGACTTGCACGGCGGTTTCAACCTGACCCGGGAATTCCGCTTGGATGCGCGGCAGCTGCTCCCGCCGACGTGCCTGCCGACCGATCGCCATGAAGGGGAGTCTAGGGACGCCCCGCGCGGCAAATGAGGATGGGTCGCGTCACTCATGCTTCGGGGAAGTGCCGGCAGCCGGTGTCTTCTCGGAGATTGCGATGTCCACCCGCCGTTGCACCCAAGATGCCCCTAGCCATCCGAGCACGATGGTCAGCGCGCCCGCAATCAGGATGCCCATCATGTCGCCAAGGGCGGTGCTCAACAGCAGGGAGCTGGCCACAGCCCAGACCGCGCCGCCGATCACCATGTATGCAGCCAGCCAGACGAGCAGGAGCAGGGTGGCCTTCACCTTGACGTTCACATCCCCAGTGTCCGCCTGCCCGCGCCTGGAGCGGACGGAATACCGAACGGCGGCGGAAGATGCGACGGGCATGGGCGCGCGCGGGGATTCACTCAAGGGGCGCACGTTCCGCGCCGGGTGGCGGGCGCAGGTTCCGGCAAGGATCAGCTCACCGAGGAGCCCGTGACCGGCTGTGCCCGGCAACTCAAAGCGTGGGGCGGGTTTAGCGCAGCGGGAGGGTAGGCGCGGTGGCGGCGAGTGCGGTCAGCCGGGCCCGTTCCTGCTCGAGCCGGGCGTGGCCGGCGGGGGTGAGCTTGACGTGGAGCTCGGGCAGCCGAGCAACGCCGAGGATGTGGCCACCGCCGGCGAGCCAGCCGGCGGAGCGCAGCCAGGTGACCCATTGCGCGCCGATGGGGGGTGGCAGGCCGACCCGCTGGGCGAGCCAGACCGGGTTGATGGTGGCCACGGTGGCGGCGGCGGACAGGACGGCGTATGCCTCGGCTCCGGGTGGCCAGGACGCGGGCGGTGGTGGGGCTGGCAGCGCGCGGATGTCCTTCTCCTGGCGTAGGCGGGCGCCGAGTCTGCCCGTGTCGGGGTGGGGGACTGCGCGGGTGAGGGCTCCGGCCCAGATGGTGAGCGTGTTGAGGACGATCACGGCTGGTAGCAGCAGGGTCGGCCACAGCGGGTACTGCTCGTCGGAGTGGGTGAAGAAGTACATCGCGTTGACGATGAGGGCCACGCAGAGCACGGCGCCCAGGAGCAGTTGAAGCATGCGGAGACGGAAGCCACGGCGCATTCCGTCGGGGTCGATGACGATGGTGGCGGCCTCGGAGGCCAGGGCTGCTCGGGCACTGGCCGGGGTGGCGATCGTGGTGAGCGGGACCTCGGGCAGGGCCGGCATGGCCGGGTATCGCTGCTGCTCGAGTTTCTCCACGAGTGCCAGTGTGCTCCTACGGTGACGGCAGGGCATCGACTTCGTCATCGTCCTAACCGCGGCATGAGCGAGCGGGTTTGGATGGTTGGGTGCTTGTGAACGTCGGGATTCGTGGACTCGATCACCCCGGCGGAATGTCACGGTTGGGCGCTCCCAGATGCTCCCCGGGCGGTGCGCCGGAGGAGGCCCCATCTGACCGCGAGGGCCACGGCCACGGCGGCCGCACCGGCAAACATCGTGGCCTTTGTGTCAGGTGCGTGAAAGGCAAAGCCCCCGGCAACGAGAATCATGATGGTCACAGCATGCTGCAAGAAGAACGGCGGGGCGATGGCCGACTTCCACAGGTGTATCACGCTCCCATCATGGCAGGTCGGGGCTGTCAATCCGGACGAATCGGCCGCCAACCATGAGGGCACCTGTGGGCCCGCGATGCCGCGCTCGATGCAGGGTCCCGAGACGTCCTCAATTCGGCATGACAGTGAACTTCCAGCACCGCGACTGGAGTGCCGTGAGAACCTTCCTTACTGGTTCAAGGCGCGCCTCCGGCGCGCGGGCCAGCGGCCCGCCGCCGCGCCGGGCGTGCGGCCTGGCGGCCGTTCCGGGCGCGGCGGCGAACCGCGGGCCGTCGACTGAGACCTCGGAACCCTCACGAGGTTAGCTCGCCGGGCGCCGACGACCCGACGCTGCACTGTCCGCCCGCCTCCAGCCCGCGTCCAGGGCGCTGCGCGTCACTACGTGATGGCCTCCGGCCACCCTTGACCCGGTCGCTCCGCCGAGCGACCTGCTCCGCTGTCGGGCCGGCGGCTCGGGCTGGTCGCGCGGGTCAGGATTCGTGTACCCCCTGTGTACCCCAGAACTCGGAGCTGGTGCACCGGGAACCGAATGACCACCACCGTCAGGAGCACGCGGATAGCGACGGTCAGGGCCCTGGAGGCCTTCGCAACGAGAAGGTCAGGGGTTCGAATCCCCTCAGCTCCACCGAACCCCCTGGTGAGAGGCCATGCTGCGGATCCTGATCCAGGAGACGGCATGGCAGCTCAGCAGGAACTCAGCAGAAGGTCGGCTCACCGGTCGCCGTGCTCGGTTCGTCTGGACGACTCTGGAGCGGGCTCGGCGCCGCGGTGCACCTGTGGTGCATGCAGACCACGACACAGCCTCAGATCGCCCGCTCATCGTCGTGGCACTGACTCGAGGCCGTCGTCACGACGGGGGAGCCCGCGTCGCAGCTCAGGGTCAGCGTCCAGACCATCGACGACCTGCGCAGCCGGGGACGGAGACCCCAAGGCCGACCCCAGGCTCGCCCAGATGCAGGCCGACGACGCGGAGTGACACCCACGCAGGGCCGGCTGATGCGCACCGGACGTCCCCGCACCCGGTTGGTACCTGTTGACGGGAGCCGTGCACCCCGCGCCTCGGGTCTTGCGCGGAGGTTGTGAGCCGCGTTACAGTCGGTCGCGAATCGAACTAAACTCAGTTTGCCTAACGTCGGACGCCGCGTGCAGCGCGGCCGGCAAGAAAGCGAGAGCGCGATGACCGACATCGCAGCGGGAGAGACGAGCGAGATCGCCACACGGGTGCCCAGCGGGTGCCCGGTCATCCACCTGGATGCCTCGCCTCCGCTGGCGGTGGGCAGCCACTGGCGGAAGGCCAGCGAGCTGCGCGAGACCAGCGCGGCCTTCTTCAACACCCACGCGCAGGGTTACTGGGTGTTCACGCGGTACGACGAGGTCCGCGAGATGTACCAGCATCCGGAGATCTTCTCCAGCGAGTCGATCACGCCGTGGGAGCCGGACCCCGTCTACCGCTTCGTCCCGACGCAGATCGACCCTCCCGAGCACAGCAAGTACCGCCAGCTGATCAGCGGCTGGTTCGCCCCCAACGCGGTCCACCGGATCGAGCCGCAGGCCCACGAGATCGGGCAGCGACTCGTGGGCGAGCTCGCGGCGCGCGGCGAGTGCGACTTCGTCACCGACTTCGCGATGCGGCTGCCCGACCGAGATCTTCCTGGCCATCATCGGGGTGCCGAGCTCCGATGCCGACCTGTTCGTGCCGTGGGTGGAGGACTTCTTCGCGGGGTTCGGCGGCGACCTCTCGCAGCAGGAGGCGATGGGCGCCGCCCTTGGCGGCATCCGGCAGTACTGGGTCGACGCGCTCGAGGTCCGCCGCACCGAGGCCGAGGCGCGCGAGAACGACCTCGTCTCGCTGCTGACCCACTCCGAGATCGACGGTGAACCTCTCGACGACGCGTTGATCCTCGACATCCTCACCGTGCTCGTGCTGGCCGGCCTGGACACCACCCGGGGGCAGCTCGGCTATCTGTTCCGGCACCTCGCCGAGCACCCTGACGACCGGAGGCGCCTGATCGCCGAGCCGGAGCTGATCCCGTCTGCCGTGGAGGAGTCCCTGCGTCTCTACACGATCGTCTTCGGCGACGGTCGCAAGGTGGCTCAGGACACCGAGTTCCACGGATGTCCGCTCAGCAAGGGCGACATGGTCTACGGGCTCGTCTCGGGCGCCAACCGTGATCCCCGCGTGTACGACCGGCCGGACGACTTCGTCGTCGATCGGAAGGCCAACAACCACCTGGGCTTCGCAGGCGGCCCGCACCGCTGCCTGGGGGCCCATCTGGCCCGGATGGTGATGACGGTCGCCGTCCAGGAGTGGCTGCGGGTGATTCCCGACTTCGAGGTCGGCTCGGACGAGGTGCTCATGGAGCGCGGTGGTGGCGCGATGATGGCATTGCTCAGCCTGCCGCTGCGCTGGAAGGTCTCGGCATGAAGCTCTCGGTCAGCGCGGAGCTCTGCCGCGGACATGGACGTTGCTACTCGCTCGCCGGGGACCTGCTCGAGGACGACGACGACGGCTTCGTGACGATCCGTGGCCAGATCATCGACGTGCCTGACGACCAGGTCGACGACGCCCGCAACGCAGCGGGCTCCTGCCCCGAGGGTGCGATCCAGCTCCTCGAGGACTGACGGATCGGTCAGGTCGCCCGGCGTCAGGTCGCCCGACGTCCCGCGGCGATCCCGCCGTCGATGGTGAGGTTGACTCCCGTGACGTAGCGGCTGTCGTCCGACGCGAGATACAGCACGGCCTGCGCGACTTCCTCGGCGGTGCCGCGACGGTTCAGCGGGATCGCGCGGACGTAGGCTTCCCAGTCGAGGTCTGCGAAGTCGGGGCCGTCGGTGATCGCGGTGTCGATGCTGCCCGGACACACCGCGTTGACGGTGATGCCCCGGTCGGCGAACTCAAGGGCCGCGACCCGGGTGAGCGCGGAGACCGCAGCCTTCGAGGCCGACGTACGCCCCGAGCCCGGCTGTGGGCAGGACGCCGTTCAGGGACGAGATGTTGACGATCGATCCGCCGTCGATCAGGTGCTGCCCCGCGGTGCGGATGCCGAGGAAGGTACCGGTCAGGTTGAGCTCGACGAGCCCACGGAACTCGGCCGACGACGTATCCACGAGTCGTCGTCTGAGTCCCCTCCCGGCGCAGTTCACGAGAGTGGTCAGCTGGTCACCCGCCCGTTCGAGCCGTGAGACCGTCGGAGCCCAGCCTGTCTCGTCGGTGACGTCCAACACGTGGAAGCGGGCGCGGTCGCCGAGCCTGTTGACCAGAGTCTCCCCGCGCTCAGGGTCGATGTCGGTGAGGTGGACGGTCGCGCCCTCCTGGAGGAACAGCTCGCTGATCGCCAGCCCGATGCCGCCGGTTGCTCCGGTGACGAGCGCGACCTTTCCCACGAGACGACGGCTCATCGTGCGCCTGGTGTCCATGGTGTTCCCTCCCGATGAGCCAGAAGATGGCGCGGTCCGGCGCCGGGTGACCCCGGCGCCGGACCGTGTTCGGTCTTCGCTCAGGACTTGCCCCAGAGCTTCTTCCACTGTGCTTCGTAGCCGTCGACAACCGGGAACGCCTTCGACGTGTCCGCGGGGACCGTGTCCTTCTTGACCAGCCAGTACGGCGGGCCGGCATCGACGAGCGGGACGCCCGCCCAGTACCGCGCCAGCGCGTCGATCATCAGGTAGTCGTAGGAGTACAGGTCGGCGGGAACGAGTGCGTCGATCACGCCGGTCTTCAGGTCGGCGAAGTTCTGCGAGCCGCCGCCCTGACCGACGATCGTGACCTTGTCGGCGAGCCCGGCGGCCTTGAGTGCGGCGGGGAGGCCGGCTCCGAGAGCGTCAGTCACGGAGAGTGCGATGTAGTTCACCTTGGGGTGGCTCCGCAGGTAGGAGACGATCCGGTCCGGCGCGTCCTTGCCCAGCGACGTCAGTGGGATGTCGATGCTGTCGATCGAGCACGACGAGCAGTACTTCTTCATGCCGTCCTCGAACGTCTTGCCGACCTGCGCCAGGATCTGGAATGCGGAGATGTTGACGTACAGCGCGTTGGCCTTGCCTCCGCTCTGGCTGACGACCTCGGCCGCGAGGTAGTCACCGATCGCACCGTTCTGCTTGTCGGTGGCGGTGTTGTAGCGGATCCCGTCGCCCGCGGTGGCGAGCGAGCAGCAGGTCACGAACTGCACGCCGGCCTTCTGCGCGTCGGCGATCTGCTTGGCGTAGGCATCCTTGTCGGCCGCGTTGAGGATCACGGCGTCAGACCTGTTGCGGATGGCTGCCTCGATGGCTCCCTGGACCTTCTCCGGGGATCCGTCGGTGGCGACCTGGTCCACGGTCCAGCCGAGTGTGGCCGCAGCCTGCGCCAGGATCGGTCCCTGGACGGCGCAGGCCTCGACGCCGCAGCTGACGAAGGTGATCTTCTTGCCTGCGGGGATCGGCTTGTCGATCGGCGTGGTGACGCTGATCGTGGTCGGCCGCACGGCGGCCTTGGCGACCGTCGCCTTGGCGGCCGCGATGCCTGCGGTGTCGACCGACGAGGAGGACGACGCGGCGTCGCTCTTGGTGCCGCAGGCGGAGGCGACGAGCGAAAGGGCGACGACCGAGACGGCCGTGGCGACCCAGGTCGCTCGCCTGTCGGTGCGAGGGCGATGTGCGGACATGATTCTCACTTTCTGTGTGGACTGCTCAGCCCCGAGACGGTGTGGGGTCCGGCGCGACGGATGTGTGCGTCGGTTCAAGCCGAGACATTCGTCCCGGTGACGGCGGTGTCGCTGCCGGAGGGGTCGTCCTGGTCAGCGGGTCGTGCGGCGAGCGTGGTACGCCGCTGCAGGCCGGTGACGGTCAGCGCCGCGATCAGCACGATCCCGACGAACAGTGCCCCGGACCACTGAGGGGCATTTGCCAGGCCGAGCCCGGTCGTCCCGGTGCCGAGCAGCAGCACCGCGATCAGGGTGCCCCCGGCGTTGAAGCGGCCGTTCTTGAGCTGGGTGGCGCCGAGGAAGACGGCCGCGAACCCCGGCAGCAGGTATGGCGTGCCGGCGGTCGGCGAGCCGCCGCCGAGGATCGAGGCCAGCACGATGCCGGCCGCTCCCGCCAACACCCCGGAGGTCACCAGCGCGAGGAACTGCAGCCGTCGCGACCCTGACACCGGCGAGGCGGGCGGCATCGGGGTTGAAGCCGACGGCGTACAGGCGTCGCCCGGTCGCGGTGTGCTCGAGGAGGTACCAGATGCCGGCGGCCACGACCGCGACGTAGAGGACCGGAAGGGTGATGCCGTCGACAGTGGTCTGGCCGATCTTGGCGAACCCGCCGGCCAGCTTCACGTCGCTGATCGGGGTGTCGTTGGTGACGAGCGTGATCAGCGCCTGGATCAGCGAGCCGGTCGCGAGCGTCGCGATGAACGAGTCGATCTTCATGCCGACCACGACGGTCGCGTTGATCAGGCCGACGACGACCCCGATCAGCACACCGAGCGCGACCGACGCCACCAGCGGCACGCCGACCACCACGAAGTGGGCGACGGCCACGCCGCACAGCGTCATGTTGAGGGCGAAGGACAGGTCGAAGACCCTGGCCGCGAGCGGGATGGTGACCGACAGCGCGGCGAGCCCGGTGACGGCGTTCGCGTTGAAGATCTGCTTGGCCGTCGTCACGTTGGGGAACGTCTCCGGTACCCAGACCGAGAAGACCGCGATGATAGCGAGCCAGACGTAGATGGCTCCGACCTTGTCGAAGGCGAGGCGTGACACCCATCGGGCGGCGGCTCCCGGAGCCTCGGGGCGTGCCTCGCTGTGCTCGGTCGCCGTGACGACCTGTTCCTCGATCTCCACGCTCACTGCTCCGCTCCTTCGATGGCCCTGATCAGCACACTCTTGGTCAGCCCTTCCGCCGCCATCTCCTCGGCGACGACGCCGTCGCGGAGCACGAGGACGCGCGTGCACAGCGCGAGGAGGTCGCCCTCGTCGGAGGACGCGACGATGACGGTCAGGCCGCTGGCGGCGAGGTCCGCGATGATCCGGTAGATCGACACCCGGGTGCCGATGTCGACACCGGCGGTCGGCTCGCACAGCACCAGCACCTGCGGGTCGAGCGCCAGGCAGCGCGCCAGGATCACCTTCTGCTGGTTGCCGCCGCTGAGGGTCGAGATCGGCGCCGAGTGTCCCGCGCTGACGACCCCGAGACGCTCGCTCCACGTGCGGACGAGGGTCGCCTCGTGCTTGGCCGAGAGACGTCCGCGACCGCCGAGGGTCCGCAGGGCTGACAGCGAGATGTTCTCGCCTACGGAGAACTCCGCGATCACCGCCTCGGTCTGCCGGTCGGCCGGCACCAGGGGGATGTCGAGCTCGGCCGCGCGCTGGACCTCGTACCAGTCGGGGGAGGTGCCGGGAAGACGGATCTTGCCGCGTGCGAGCGTGCCGGCCTTGCCGGCGAGGGCGTAGGGGAGCTCGAGGGCGCCTGCGCCGGCGAGCCCCGCGATGCCGAGGATCTCCCCCGCGCGTGCCTCGAGGTCCACCCCGCGCAACCATTTGCCGCGGATCTCGCGGGCCTCGAGGGTCACGGGCTGGTCGGTGCGCTCGACGACGTCTGCGCGGAAGTCGGGGTCGACGTCGTCGCCGACCATCGTGCTCGCAAGACCGCGGGGGTCGAGGTTGCTGACGTCGTAGGTGCCGACGCGGCGCCCTCCGCGCAGGACGGTGACCCGGTCTGCGAGCGTGAAGATCTCGTCCATCCGGTGCGAGACGTAGAGCACGCTGGTGCCCCTTCGGCGCACCTCGCCGACGACCTCGAAGAGCCGCTCGACCTCGTCGTAGGGGAGGACCGCGGTGGGCTCGTCGAGCACGAGGACGCCGCCGCCGTCCCATCCCTGGAGCGCCGCGGCGATCGCGACGACCGTGCGCTCCACCGGGGTGGCGGCAGCCAGCGGGCGGTGGATGTCGAGCTCGACGCCGAACGCCGCGAGCACCCGGCGGGTCTCGGCTTCCTGCTCGCGCCAGAGCACCCGGCCGCCGAGGCCGCGGGCGAATCCTCCGTGCAGGGCCAGGTTGTCCTGGGCGCTCAGCTCGAGGATCAGGCCGAGATCCTGGTGGACGAAACGGAGACCGTCGGGCACCGACTTGCCGACCTCGAACGTCACTCCCGCCATCTCCGCGTGGGCGCCGGGGTCGGCGGCGTGGTAGGCGGCGAGGAGCTTGATCAGCGTCGACTTGCCCGAGCCGTTCTGCCCCATGAGCGCGTGGACCTCGCCCGCCGCGATGTCGAGCGATACGTCGTCGAGGGCCCTCGTGCCGGGAAAGGTCTTGGAGAGGTTGCGAACCCGCAGCACCGATTGCGGGGCCGCATCGGCGGCGTCGCCGGGGCTCGGAGGGGTGCGGAGGTTGACCTGCGGCACGTTCACACGATCCCCGCCTTCGGTCGCTCGGAAGAGAATGAGTTGAGCTCACTAAGTAGGTGAGTTGAGTTCACTTCAGTTTGAAGGATAGGCAGGAAGTCGATGTGATGGCAACCACATGGAGCACACTTCTTTCTGCGGGCTCGGGTTGCCGGGGGACCCGTCGCCCCGTCTCTCGGGAACTGGGCAGATCGGGGTCTTGTGGTCCTCGTCACCATGATCTAGATTGAAGCGAATTAAGTTCAGGTTGGACCGAGCTCCCCGGGCCTCACGGTCCTGTCACCGAGTGGAGGGTCATCCCCATGGCAACGATCGATCACCCAGCGTTCTTCATCGGCGGCTCCTGGCATCCCGCGCAGTCCGATGACCGGTTCGACATCATCTCGCCGAGGTCCGAGCAGGTGATCGGGCATGTCCCGGCTGCGTCGCGCGCCGACATCGACGCGGCCGTGGGCGCCGCCCGCACGGCGTTCGACGAGGGGGAGTGGCCGCGACTGACTTCCGCCGAGAGGGCCGACTACCTGACCCGGATGGCGGACGCGATCGCCAAGCGGCAGGAGGAGCTCGCCGTGCTGATCACCGAAGAGCTCGGGTGCACGCTGTTCCTCTCCCAGGTCTACCAGGTCGTATCCCCGGTGATGAGCCTGAACTACAACGCCGAGATCGGCCGCAGCCTGCAGACCGCCCAGGTGCGGCTCAGCGACCTCGGCCCACTGGCGGCGAGCTCCGAGGGTGGCAGCATCATCCCGATGGCCGGCGCGAGCCTCGTCCTCCAGGAGCCCGTTGGCGTCGTGGCCGCCTTCCCGGCGTACAACTTCGCGTTCCCGGCTGTGCCCCAGAAGGTCGCGCCCGCACTGATCGCCGGCTGCACCGCGGTGGTCAAGGTGACCGAGCCGAACCCGCTCGCCACCTTCATCTACGGCGAGCTCTGCGAGGAGGTCGGCCTGCCCCCGGGCGTGATCAACATCGTCGCCGCCCGCGGGCCGGAGTCGGAGTACCTCGTCCGGCACCCCGGGGTCGACATGGTGACCTTCACTGGGTCCATGCAGACGGGCTCCCGCATCGGTGCCGCCTGCGGCGAGCTCATCCGCCCCTGTGTCCTCGAGCTCGGCGGGAAGTCGGCCGCGATCGTGCTCGAGGACGCGAGGATCGAGGACGTCCTGCCGGTGCTCATCGGCGCCAGTGCCGGCACGAACTCAGGCCAGAGCTGTGTCGCACTCACCCGCCTGTTGGTGCCGGCGTCGCGGTACGACGAGTACGCCGAGGCACTGGTCGAGGGCTATCGCTCCCTGAAGATCGGCGACCCGATGGAGGCCGACACCGTCCTCGGGCCGCTCGTGACCGAGGGTCAGCGCGAGCGGGTCGAGGAGTACGTCGCGCTTGCCCGGAATGAGGGCGCGACGATCGCCACCGGTGGCCGTCGGCCGGCGGGCCTGGACCGCGGCTGGTACTTCGAGCCGACGCTGGTCACCGACGCCGACAACTCGATGCGAGTGTCGCGCGAGGAGATCTTCGGTCCCGTCGCCTCCCTCATCGCGCACACCGGTGAGGACGACGCCGTCCGGATCGCCAACGACAACGAGCTCGGCCTCTCCGGTGCGGTGTTCACCGCGGACGACGCCCACGGGTTCGAGATCGCCCGAAGGATGCGGACCGGGACCTTCTCGGTCAACACGTTCGCGGCGGACCTCGGCTCGCCGTTCGGCGGCTACAAGAAGTCCGGGATCGGCCGCGAGCACGGGCCGACGGCGTACCAGGAGTTCCTGCACTACAAGACGATCTCGGTCGACCCGAGCCGCGCCCTCCCGGAGTCCGTCACGGCGGGAGTGCCGCACGGCGCCGGCCCGGGCACACGCTGAGCCCGGGGGAGCACGGGATGGACGACGGGTTCCCGCACGTCTTCTCGCCGTTCCGCATCAGCGGGTTCGACGTGCGGAACCGGCTCGTCGCGCTGCCCGCCGGGACGAGCCTGGTCGAGCGAGGGATTCCCACGCACGCCGACCTCGAGCACTTCGAGCGCCTCGCCGCCGGCGGGGTCGGGATGATCGTCGCCGGGGCCATGGTGGTCCACCCGACGTCCGCGCTGCGGTCCGGCAAGCTGGTGGAGGGCTACCTCGACGAGGTCGTCCCCGCGATGGCCGAGAAGGCCGCCGTCGTCCACAGGCACGGTGCCCGACTGGTCGGGCAGCTGTGCCATCTCGGTCGGGAGTTCATCGGCGGTGAGTCCGACAGTGCGCCGATGGCGCCGTCGGCGATCAAGACGGTCCGCGACGCGTATCCGCCACACGTGCTCACGCATCGCGAGATCGACGAGATCATCGAGGGCTGGCGGGTCTCGACGGAGAACCTCGTCAAGGCGGGTCTCGACGGTGTCGAGATCCACGCAGCGCACGGCTACCTGCCCGCCCAGTTCATGTCGCCACTCACCAACCGGCGCACGGACGTGTTCGGCGGCTCGTTCGAGAACCGGATGCGCTTCCTGCACCTCGTCATCGAGGCGATGCGCTCGGTCACACCGGCGGGCTTCGCCCTCGGCGTCCGACTCAGCGGCGAGGAGGAGATCCTCGGGGGGATGGACATCGTCGACTGCGTCCGGATCGCCGAGGATCTCGCCGCACTCGACACGATCGACTACTTCAGCATCACCCACGGCACGCGCGGCAAGTACGTCAAGGACTCGACCGGACCTGATGCGGTCGCCGTCCCGTCGGCGTCACGGGTGCGCGAAGCCACCGGCGTTCCCACTCTCGTGGGCCAGCGGATCCGCGACGTCGGGACCGCCGAGCACGCGGTCAAGGCCGGCCACGCCGACCTCGTCGGGATGGCGCGCGCCCTGATCGCCGACCCGGACCTGCCGGTGAAGTCGCAGACCGGTCGACTGGGCGAGGTCCGCGGATGTCTGGGCATCAACCAGGAGTGCCGGGCGTTCGACCCGCACCTGCACTGCGCGGTCAATGCCGAGGTTGGCCGCGGGCGATCTCCCGGCGTGGGCGTACACGTATCCCGGCCCAAGGAGATCTACATCGTCGGCGGCGGCCCGGCGGGGCTCGAGGCCGCCCGGGTCAGTGCAGAACGCGGTCATCGCGTCACCCTCTTCGAGCGCGACAAGACCCTCGGTGGCGCGGTGCGGATCGCCGCGGCCTCACCCCACCGGGCAACCCTGATCGACATCATCGACTACCTCGAACGGGAGGCCCGGCGGCTCAAGGTCGACGTCAACCTCGGAGCAGCGATCTCGCCCGAGGACCTCGAGGAGATCCGCGACCTCGCGGACCACGTCGTCCTGGCCACCGGCTCCCGGGTCGCGCCGCTTGCTCCGAACCTCATGGCGCGTGGCGCGGTCTCTGTCGAGGACGTCCTCGTCGGCGCCGTCCCTGTGGGAGACCCGGCGTCCGCCGTCGTGTACGACGAGGCGGACGGCTTCTGGCCCGCCTACAGTGCCGCCGAGGCGCTCGCGCAACGCGGATGGAAGGTCACCCTCGCGACCGCGCTGACCGCTCTGGCGCCTCGGGTTCCGGCGGAGAGCGTCGGACCACTCCTGCAGCGCCTCGGAGACGCAGGTGTGTCCCTGCAGGTGGCCCACCGCCTGGTCGTCCCGGACGACTCGGCGAGACCCGTGGCGCTGCGCCCGGTCTTCGGTGGCCCCGACCACGTGCCAGACCCCTCGCTGCTGGTCTGGCACCAGCAGCGGATCGGTGAGGACGAGCTGGCGCTTGCGATGGGTCCCGGCGACACCCTGAGCGTGATCGGTGACTGCGTGACCCCGCGCCGGATCAGCCACGCCATCGCCGAGGGCTACCGGCTCGGGGCGACCGTCTGATGCAGAACACACAGAGAGGCTGACCATGACCAGTGTCGAGGACCGCATCGCCATCGAGGACACGCTCTACCGCTACGCGTCGAGCATCGACTCGGCCAACCCGGACGCGCTGTACGACGTCCTGCACCCGAACCTGTGGGCGCGGTACGGCAACGCCGAACCGGCCGAGAGCGCCGACACCGTGATCGGCTGGATCCGCGAGGCGACCAAGAACTGCGTGTGGCAGCACCACCTGCTGAGCGTCTACCACGTCGACGTGCAGGGCGACACCGCGACGGCGCTCGTCTACCACACGTCGTACCAGAAGTTCGAGGGCGATGACGACGTCTGCCTCCTTGTGGGCCGCTACCACGACGAGCTGGTCCGTCACGAGGGCGCCTGGAAGATCTCCCGGCTTGTCTTCGAGATCATGTGGGGGGAGCGCCGCGCCGACGCCGCCGGCTACCTCGAGTCCGTCGGCGGACGCGGTCCGCAGGTGCCGAACTGGCCATGACCCAGGCTGCTGACCGCGCCGACACCCCGCTGATGTCGGCCTACCGCCTTCCGGGCTGGGGTCGGCCGGTCGAGCTGGTCGACGTACCCGTGCCGGTCCCGCGAGGCTCGGAGGTCCTGGTCGAGGTGCAGGCCGTGGGCCTGTGCCACTCCGACCTCTTTGTCATGTCCTGCGACGAGGACATGCTCCCCTACGACCTGCCGCTGACCCTCGGCCACGAGGTGGCCGGCCGGGTCGTCGCCGTCGGTGCGGCCGCGGACGCCTCCCTGGTCGGGCGCGATGGGGTGGTCCATGGCGTCTGGTCGTGCGGCGAGTGCCACAACTGCCGACGCGGACAGGACAACTACTGCGTCGCCCTCGGCGGCCGGGTCGGCTGCGGGCTAGGCCGCGACGGCGGACTGGCACAGTACGTCCTGGTGCCCGACGGTCGCCATCTCGTCACCGCGACGGGTGTCCGACCAACGGCGTTGGCGCCGCTCGCTGACGCGGGTCTGACGGCCTATCACGCGATCCGCCAGCACCGCGACGCGCTGGTCGGCGACTGTGCCGCCCTGGTGATCGGAGTCGGTGGGCTCGGCCACCTGGCGGTCCAGATCCTCCGCGCGACGACCTCTGCGCGGGTGGTCGCCGTCGACCCGCGACCCGAGGCGTGCGCGCTGGCCGAGAGTCTCGGTGCCCATCACACCGCGATGTCCGTGGACGAAGCGCAGGCCTGGTTCTCCTCCTCGACGGGGCTTACGGGTGCGGACGTCGCGCTCGACTTCGTCGGCTCGGACGACACCATGCGGGCCGGCTCCGATGCCCTGGCGCCCGGTGGCCGCCTCGTCGTGGTCGGCGGCGCCCGGGGCAGCCTGGCGGTGGGCAAGGGCTTCAGCCTTCCACTCGGCTGGCAGGTCTCGGCGCCGTTCTGGGGATCGCGTGCGGATCTGGTCGCGGTGGTCGAGCTCGCCGAGAAGGGCTTGCTCGACCCGGTCGTCGAGGTGGTGCCGTTCTCGGACGTGCCGGCGGCGTACGCGCGACTCCACGACGGTGGTGTGACGGGCCGCGTCGTCGTGGTCCCTGAGCCGGGTGAAGGCGAGCCACGATGACACGTACTGGACGCGAGGTCCAGGTCGTCCGCTACCCGAACGGCGTCGTCACCCCCGAGGACTTCGAGGTCGTCGACGTCGCGGTCGGCGAACCGGGCCCCGGTCAGGTTCTCGTCCGCAACACCTGGACCTCGGTCGACCCCGGCCTCAGGCTCCGGCTTCGTCCTGATGCTCCCTCCGGCTACTTCGTCGCCTTCCCGCTGGGACAGCCGATGGACGGGGTGATGGCCGTCGGCGAGGTGGTCGCGTCGCGGGCCGATGGGTTCGCCCCGGGAGACGTCGTGTCCCACGCCCAGGGGTGGAGGGAGTACGCCGTGGTCGACCCCGGGGCCGTCCAGCTCGGGGGAGTCGGTACGCTGACCCGGCTCGACGTGGGCCGAGCGCACCCTCGGGTGTACCTCGGTCCCCTCGGCGGCATGGGTCTCACTGCGTATGCCGGTCTGCACGCGGTCGACGCACTGAAAGGCGGGGAGACCGTCTGGGTCTCGGCGGCCGCCGGGGCGGTCGGCAGCGTGGCCGCGCAGATCGCGAAGCTCTGCGGGAACCGCGTGATCGCCAGTGCGGGCTCGGACGAGAAGGTCGCCTGGCTGCGCGACGTCCTCGGCGTCGAGGCTTTCAGCTACCACGGCGATGACCTCGACAGCAGCCTGCGAGCGCTCGCGCCCGACGGCATCGGCGTCTACTTCGACTCGGTAGGTGGCGAGCACCTCGAGGCCGCCCTGGATCACCTGAGTCGAGGTGGCCGCGTGGCGATGTGCGGGGCGCTCTCCGAGTACGAGTCCGGACCCAGGGGTCCGCGCAATCTCTTCCTCGCGGTCTCCAAGGACCTCACGTTGCGCGGCTTCCGGGGCAGCAGCAACCTGCACCTCATGGGCGCGATGCAGAGCCGGCTGACGGGCTGGCTTTGCAGCGGCGACCTCGTGCACCGCGAGACCGTCTTCAGGGATCTCGACCAGGCTCCCCGTGCGCTGGCGGCGATGATCGCCGGAAAGACCATCGGGAAGACGCTCGTCAGTATCGGCTGACCGGACAGAAGAGGTAGACGTGACGGCGATGGGCCAGCGGATGAAGGACAAGGTCGTCCTCCTCACGGGAGCGACCGGGGGCCTGGGACGGGCGACGGCCCAGCGCCTCGCGGAGGAGGGTGCCCGGCTCGTCCTCACCGATCTCGACGAGCAGGCGTGCCAGGAGCTCGCCGCGGGCCTCGTCGCCGAGGCGGGCGGACATCTCGTTGCCCGGCTCGACGTCGCCGACGAGCGCCAGTGGGTGGAGGTGGCCGCGACCGTCGAGCGGGAGTGCGGCCGCCTCGACGGGCTGGTGAACAACGCCGGCATCGGTAGCATTGCCACCGTCGAGGACGAGACCGTCGAACGGTGGGAGAGCGTGATGTCGGTCGACTCGACCGGCGTGTGGCTCGGCATGAAGCACCTCGGCCCGCTCATCGCCTCGTCCGGGGGCGGCTCGATGGTCAACCTCTCATCGGTCCTCGGGACCGTCGGTGGGTTCGGGAACAGCGCCGCCTACCACGCCGCAAAAGGTGCAGTCCGCACGCTCACCAAGAACGCCGCGCTGCACTGGGCGACCGCGGGAGTGCGGGTCAACTCCGTGCACCCGGGGTTCATCGGCACCACCGAGCTGCTGGAGCGGTACGAGGGCACCCCGCGGCACGAGGCCATGCTGGCGAACACTCCGGTCGGCCGGCTCGGACGCGCCGAGGAGATCGCTGCCGTCGTCGCGTTCCTCATCAGCGAGGACTCGACGTTCGTGACCGGATCGGAGGTCTACGCGGACGGGGGCTACACCGCTCGTTGAGCAGGCTCACGACTCGGGGAACTCGACCTGCGGCGTACGGCCGATGAGCAGTCGCCGGCACCGGCCCGGGGACCCGTCGATCATCGCGGTGGCGTTGAACGTGGCCTCGAAGGCACCGTCTCGTGTCGTGCGGCCCAGCACGAGCTCGACGCCGTCCACGCGGGCGCCGTGGGTGAGGTGATGGACGAACACGCTCCTTTCGCGCTGCTCGAGGTAGGCCACGAGGCCCGCGCGGTCGCCGACGAACTCCGCCGACAGTCCCTGGCCCTTCGAGTACTGCACCGACATCACGAAGTCGTCGGTGATCAGGTCGAGGACCCGCTCCGGATCGTCGGAGTCCATGATCGCGAACCAGGCCTGCAGGAACGGCGTCTCGGTCATGAGTCCTCCACCAGGACGTGCTCGGTGTCGAAGGTGACCTCGTAGCTGGCGATCAGCCCGTCCGCGCCGAGGCGTACAGCGGACAGGAATCGGCCGGTCGTGATGCCGCCGTCGGTGACCTTCCCGTAGACGAACTCGACGTCGTCGTCGCGTGACTCGCGCAGCACGACGTGCGCCCGGTCGGGTACGCCACGTCCGGAGATGTACGCCTCCATGTCCGCCCGAGTGTGGCCGCGGCGTACTCCTGCCGGAAGCACCATCACGAACCGGATGTCCGGGTCGAGCATCGCCAGGGCGTCGTCGATGCGGTCATCGTCGAGGGCTCGGTAGTACCGCGAGACGGTGGTCTGAGGCATAGAACTGAAGTTAGTTCAAATTGTTGACGTTTGTCGAGGGGTGTCTTGCGGAAGGTGCGCCGGTGCCGTAGATTGAACTTAAGTCAGTTCAGTTCAGATCCCGGAGGATTCGTGAACGCGCAGCCGTGGCCCGTCGCTGACGCGTCCGTGCTGGCGCCCGTTGCCGAGCACGAGGACCTGCGCACGGTGATGCGCGACATCCTGACGTCTCAGGCCGCTCACGAGGACGTACGCCGGGCCGCCGACAGCTCCCTCGGCTACTCGCCCGAGCTCTGGTCCCTGCTCAACGAGGAGATGAACGTCGGGTCGCTGGCCGTGCCCGAGAACCGCGGTGGACTCGGTTACGGGGTTGGCGTCCTCGCCGTCGTACTCGAGGAAGCGGGCCGGGCTCTGCTCCCCGAACCGGTGCTGGCCTCGGCGGTCCTCGGTGTCCGGGCCGTGCTCGCGGCGCCCGTCGGGAGCGTTCCCGACGAGGTGGTCCAGGGCGTGGTCGGGGGTCGTCTTGTGGCGACGGTCGCGACCACGCGCCAGGTCGACAGCGATCTCGCCGTGTCAGGGTCCGGTAACTCGCTGACCGTGTCCGGCAGGGTGGCGCGGGTGCTGCTCGGAGCGAGCGCCGACGGCGTCGTCGTGCGCGCCGGTGTCGCTGGAGGAGAGTCGCTCTACCTGGTCGATCTTCGACGTGACGGTGCGGTGGGCCGCGCTCCGCTCGAGGTCCTCGACCACACCCGCCGCCAGGCACGCCTCAGCCTCAGTGGTGCTCCGGCATACCTTGTGGCGGGCCCCGAGCGTTCCGGCGCCCTGACCGCGGAGCTGGCCACGCTCGGCCGGGTCGCACTCGCCGCCGAGCACGTCGGGATGATCGAGGCGATGCTCGAGATGACGCGCACCTACCTCGGCCAGCGCGAACAGTTCGATCGCCCGCTGGCCTCCTTCCAGGTGATCAAGCATCGGCTCGCCGACATGCTCGTGGACCTCGAACGCTCTCGATCGGCGGCTCGCTACGCCGCGGCTGCGTTGGACCAGGACCCGGCCACGGCGGAGCTGCCGTCCGCCGTGGCCGGTGCCATCTGCACGGACGCGGTGGTCCGGGTCGCGCACGAGTGCGTCCAGCTGCACGGAGGCATCGGCTTCACGTGGGAGCACCCCGCCCACTACTACCTGCGGCGAGCCCTCGGCGATGAGGCGACCTTCGGCGCGGCACGCGCCGACCGCACCCTGATCGCGGAGCTGCTCGGTCTCTGATGAGCGAGCTCTCCGACCGTCCCGAAGTCGCCTCGGTACGCCCTGGCGAGGAACTCGACTGGCCGGCGCTCGAGCGACACCTGCGCGGGCATCTCCCGTGCGCGGACGGCGAGTTCTCGGTGCTGCAGTTCCCGAACGGCTCGGCCAACCTGACCTACCTGGTCAGGTTCGGCGAGTGCGCCGTGGTCGTGCGCCGCCCTCCGTTCGGCGTGGTCGCGCCCGGCGCGCACGACATGCGCCGCGAGTACACGGTGCTCTCGCGGCTGCCCACGGCCTACCCGCGTGCGCCGCGGGCACTGCACTTCTGCCCCGACGACTCCATCGTCGGGGCGCACTTCCTGGTCTCGGAATATCGCCCCGGCGTGGTGGTGTGGGACCGCGTGCCCGAGCAGCTCGCCGTGGGTGAGCAGCCAGGCCACCGGATCGGGCTGGCGGTTGTGGACGCGCTCGCCGACCTGCATCTCGTCGATCCCGACGTGTGCGGTCTGGGTGACCTCGGCCGGCCCGGCGGCTACCTCGAACGGCAGGTCCGGGGCTGGCGGCAACGGTGGGACGCCGTGGCGCCGGATGGTGACCGCCGCCTCGACCGGGTCGCCGACCTGCTGGCGCGCCACCTCCCGAGGTCCGGCCGTTCGAGCCTGGTGCACAACGACTTCAAGGTCGACAACTGCCAGTTCGCACCGGATGCGCCGGACGTGGTCGCGACGGTCTTCGACTGGGACATGGCGACTCTGGGCGACCCGCTCACCGACCTCGGCACGCTGCTCAACTACTGGCCCGATGGAGCGACCCCCGCCGAAGGTGTTCCCGGTCTCGAGAACCTCGGCCTACCCAGCCGTGAGGACGTGGTGGCGCGCTACGCCGAACGGACCGGGCTCGATCTCACCCGCGGCGCCGTGACGTGGTATGAGGCGTTCGGCTGCTGGAAGACCGCGGTCATCATGCGGCAGCTCTACGTCCGCCACCTACGCGGCGAGAGCTCCGACGACCGGATGGCTGCGCGCGGCGAGCAGGTCGGGCGGATCGCCGACCGTGCTCTCGCGCTCGCCGAGACCCTTTGACCCGCGACCCCGAGGACCGACTGATGAGCATCGACCTGACCCCCGACCCGCACGTCGCCGACCTGGCTGCCCGGACCGCGGCCTTCGTCCGCACCGCCGTGGCGCCGGAGGAGGAGCGTTGCGTCGGTGTCGCGAGCGCAGGCGGCGAGGACCTGCGCATCCACCTCCAGCAGGCCGCCCGCGCGGCCGGAGTCTTCGCGCCGCACGTCGCGAAGGAGTACGGCGGGCACGGCCTCGACATGCGCGACCGTGCGGTCGTCTTCGAGGAGGCGGGCTGGTCGCTGTTCGGTCCGCTTGCGTTGAACATCGCCGCGCCCGACGAGGGCAACATGCACCTGCTCGAGGCGGTCGCGACGCCGCGGCAGAAGGAGCGCTACCTCAGGCCTCTCGCCGAAGGTGCCGTCCGGTCCTGCTTCGCGATGACCGAGCCGGCTCCCGGCGCGGGGTCCGACCCGGCAGCACTCGCGACGACCGCGACAGCGACACCAGGGGGCTGGCTCGTGAACGGACGCAAGTGGTTCATCACCGGGGCCGACGGGGCGGCATACACGATCTGCATGGCGCGCACCTCCGGCCGGCCGGGAGACCGCGGGGGAGCGACCATGTTCCTCATCGACGCCGGAGCGGACGGTCTGCGCATCGCCCGCCACATCGACACTCTCGACGAGGGCTTCTTCGGCGGGCACTGCGAGCTGGAGCTCGAGGACGTCTTCGTCACCGAGGAGTCGGTGCTGGGCGAAGTGGACAGGGGTTTCGAGTACGCGCAGGCCCGCCTGGCGCCGGCCCGACTCACCCACTGCATGCGCTGGCTCGGCATCGCGCGGCACGCCCAGGAGATCGCGGTGGACCGGGCGACCGAGCGCGAGCTGTTCGGGTCCCGGCTCGGCGACCTCGGCATGGTCCAGGCGATGGTCGCCGACTCCGAGATCGACATCGCTGCCTCGCGACTGCTGATCTGGCAGGCGTGCGCCGAGCTCGACCAGGGCCGCAGCGCGGCGCAGTCCAGCTCGATCGCGAAGACGTTCGTCGCCGAGGCGGTGGGCCGGGTCGTCGACCGGTCCCTCCAGATCTGCGGAGCTCTCGGTGTCTCCGGGGACACCCTCTTGTCGCGCTACCACCGGGAGGTGCGCCCGTTCCGCATCTACGACGGCCCGTCGGAGACCCACCGCTGGGCCATCGCCAAGCGCCGGCTGCGCCCGTCATCGTCGCCGGGAGCGGTCCCGGCCCCCACGGAGAAGAGGACCGTTCATGCCTGACGTGGTCGCACCCCCCCGCGCTATCGCGTATGCGGACCTGCCGGGCTCGCTCGGCGTGAGGTTCGGCCCCACGTCCTGGACGATGGTCACCCAACCCCAGGTCGACGCCTTCGCCGACGTGACCCACGACCACCAGTGGATCCACGTCGACGAGGAGCGGGCGAGGCGGGGTCCGTTCGGTACGACGATCGCGCACGGCTACCTCACGCTCTCACTGGTGCCGTTCCTCCTCGGCCAGCTGCTCGACGTCACCGGGGTCTCGATGGCGGTGAACTACGGACTGGAGAGGGTGCGCTTCCCGGCGCCGCTGCCGGTGGGTGGGAGCCTGCGGGCGTCCGCCGAGATCGCGGGCGTGGAAGCCCGCCCCAAGGCCGCCCAGGTGACCGTGCGCGTGACCGTGGACTGCGACCTGGCCAAGCGGCCGGTGTGCGTGGCGGACGTCGTGATCCACTTCGTCGGCTGATCGCTGAAGTTGGTTCGGTTCGAGCCTTGACTTCCGCACCTCTGTGCACAAAACTGAAGTGGATTCAGTTCAAGTCTTGGAAAGGACCGATCCATGGTTGACACCGACCACATCGTGCTCGAGAAGGACGGCGAGATCGCCCGCGTGTGGCTGAACCGGCCGCACAAGCTCAACGCCGTCACCACCGAGCTGCTCCATCGCCTCGACGAGATCATCGTCGAGGTCGACAGCGACCCGAACCTGAAGGTCCTCGTCCTGCGCGGTCGCGGAGGCACCTTCTGCTCGGGCTTCGACCTTGACGAGCTGCTCGCCGACTACGTGGGGAGAACCACGGCGATGGAGGTGGCCGTGCTTTCGGCGAAGGTGTGCGACCGGCTGTACTCGATGAACACGCCGTCGGTCGCCGTGCTCGAGGGCTACGTCACCGCGGGCGGGTTCGAGCTGATGATCTCCTGCGACTTCGCCGTCGCCGCGGACGACGCGAAGATCGGCGACTTCCACATCCGCCGCGCGCTGTTCGGCGGCGCGGGCCCGATCTACCGGCTGCCCCGGATGATCGGCATCCGCAGGACCAAGGAGCTGATGCTCACGGGCAAGCTGCTGTCCGGCACCGCGGCCGTCGACTTCGACCTGATCAACGCCTCGGCTCCGGCCGGCGAGCTCGACCAGCTGGTCGCCGACTTCGTCGCACCGATCATCGACAAGAGCCCGTTCGCGATGCGTCTCACGAAGATGACCATCGACCGCGGGCTCGACGCCGACATCCAGTCGCTGATGGTCATGGAACACCTCGCGGTCGGCAACGCTCTCCAGTCGGAGGACGCTCGCGAGGGCGTCAACGCGTTCCTCGAGAAGCGTGAACCCAAATGGGTCGGTCGCTGACCGGCAGCCGCTGCCCGCACTGCGGCACGGTTGCCTTCCCCTCGGCGCGTGGCTGCCAGCGCTGCGGCCTCCCGTCGGCGCAGGCCCTGGAGCTGAGCAACCGCGGGACGGTGTGGGGCTTCACCGTGCAGCGGTTCGCACCCAGGTCGCCGCCGTACGTCGTCCCGGAGGGCGGGTTCGTCCCGTTCGCCGTCGGCTACGTCGAGCTGCCCGAAGGGGTCAAGGTGGAGGCGGTCCTCGAGTGCACCGACTTCGCCGAGCTCGACGGCGCGGACGTGACGCTGGTCGCGACCGACCCGGTGCCCCGGTTCGCGACAGACCAGGCGTTGGGCCGCTCGGGAGTGATCGCATGAGCACCGGAGTCTCGATCGTCGGAGCCGGGCTCTCGAAGTTCGGCCGGCAGCCGGAGAAGAGCGGCCGAGACCTCGCGCTCGACGCGATCCACGCGGCGCTCGCAGACGCCGGTCTCGAATGGGCCGATGTGCAGGTCGCGTTCGGCGGCAGTGACGGTTCCGGTCTCGCCGACACCCTCGTCGCCGACCTCGGGCTGACCGGTATCCCGTTCACCAACGTCAAGAACGGCTGCGCCACCGGCGGCAGCGCCCTGATGTCCGCGGTCAACGCGATCCGTTCCGGCGCTGCCGAGATCGCCCTTGCGGTCGGGTTCGACAAGCATCCACGCGGCGCCTTCGACCCGCGCCCGGAGGACTGGGGACTGCCCACGGCGTACGGCGAGGCCGGGCTGATGGTGACCACGCAGTTCTTCGGCATCAAGATCGCGCGCTACCTGCGCGAGCACGGCATCAGCGAGCGGACCCTCGCGCTCGTCGCCGAGAAGGCCTACCGCAACGGCACGCTGAACCCGAACGCCTGGCGGCGCAAGCCGATCCCGGCCGACGAGATCGCGGCGGCCGACATGGTCAACGACCCGCTGACCCGGTTCATGTTCTGCTCTCCGGGAGAGGGCGGTGCCGCGGTCCTTGTCACGAGCGACGCCGTGGCCGCCCGCCTCGGTCGCGCCGTGAAGCTCCTCGGTGCCGCCACCCGCACCCGGCGCTTCGGCTCCTTCGAGGTGTTCAGTCCCTCGATCCAGGGCTCCGGGAAGCCGTCGAGCGTCAGCGCCGACGCCGCTGCCGCTGCTTTCGCGGCTGCCGGCGTCGGGCCTGAGGACGTCGACGTCGCCCAGCTCCAGGACACCGAGAGCGGCGCCGAGATCATGCACCTGGCCGAGTGCGGCTTCTGCAAGGACGGCGAGCAGGAGCCATGGTGGCTGCCGGGGAGACCGAGATCGGCGGCCGCCTGCCGGTCAACACCGACGGCGGCTGCATCGCGAACGGCGAGCCGATCGGCGCGTCCGGCCTGCGCCAGGTCCACGAGATCGTGACCCAGCTCCGCGGCGAGGCCGGGGAGCGGCAGGTCGCCGATCCGCAGCATCGGCTTCACCCACGTCTACGGCGCTCCGGGCATCAGTGCGTGCACGGTGCTAGCGGTCTGAGAGGACGCTCATGCAATCCCACCAGGTGCCGGCGCTTGCGACCCTCGACGAGTTCGCCGTCGGCCGCCCGTGCCTGGCTCTCGACGATGGCCGCGCCCCGGTCCGCAGCCGAGTGGGGCGTGGGCTCGGACTCGGTCGCCGTCTTCGAGAGCTGGACTCCCGAGGAGGAGCGTGCGGAGACCGACCGGATCCGCGCGTACGAGCAGGCCAGGTACGACGCCGGCTGGGGCGCGCTCACCTGGTCCGAGGAGTACGGCGGTCGCCACCTGCCGCTGTCCTATGCCCTGGCCTTCCGCCGGGAGGAGGAGGCGTTCGACGTGCCGCGGCGTACCGAGATGTTCTCGGTCACCCAGCAGCTCGTCGCCCCGGCCATCGCGCAATGGGGCACCCCGGAGCAGCGCGGCCGCTTCGTCGCCGCGATGCTGCGCACCGACCTGATCGCCTGCCAGCTCTTCTCCGAGACCGAGGCCGGGTCCGACCTGGCCGCTGTGCGCACCCGAGCCGTCGAACGGGACGGCAGTCTGGGTGCTCGACGGGCACAAGGTGTGGACCTCCGGCGCTCCGGTCGCCGACTTCGGCGTCGCCGTGACCCGCACCGACCCGACCGCCGCGAAGCACGCCGGGCTCACCGTCTTCCTGGTGCCGATGGACGCGCCCGGGATCACCGTGCGGCCGATCCGCCAGATGACCGGCGGCAGCTCCTTCAACGAGGTCTACCTCGACGGCGTCGAGCTCTCCGACGACCTGCGGCTCGGACCGGTCGGCGCAGGGCTGGAAGGTGGCGCTCACCGTGCTCGCGGCCGAGCGGCTCGACTCCGGCAACCTCGGCCTCGCGAACGCCGACCGTGCGGTCGAGCTCGCCCGGCACCTCGGCCGGCCACTCACCGAGCTCGAGCGCGACCGGGTCGCCGACCTGGTGACCCGCAGCTACGTCCAGCGGCTGACCGGGATGCGGGTCGCAGCGGCGGTCGTGTCCGGCCAGGACCCGGGCCCCGAGGCCTCCCTCGGCAAGCTGCTCGCCACCGACACGATGGCGCGGACCTCCGAGGTCGCTCGGATGCTGCTCGGACCCGAGCTCGCTGCGGACAGCGGCCGGTGGGGGACCTGGGCCTGGACCGAGCACGTGCTCGGCGCCCCCGGCTACCGGATCGCCGGCGGCACCGACGAGATCCAGCACAACATCATCGCCGAGCGCGTGCTCGGCCTGCCGAGGGAGCCCCGAGCAGCAGCACGCGCGGGAGCGCCGTCGTGAGCCCGGACCTGTTCGAGACCCACCTCGCCGCGCGGGTCGCGCTGGCTCTGAGGCGCGACCGGCCGGGTCTCGAGGTAGGTAGCCTGACCCGGCTCCCCGGCGGCCATTCCGGACAGACCTACCGGCTCGAGACCGAGGAGGGCCCGCTGGTCGTGAAGTCGGTGCCCGAGGGCCAGAAGGCGATCGGCCGGCACGACATGGTGCGCCAGGCGCGGATGATCGCGGCGCTGGCTCCCACCGGCATGCCGGTCCCGGCCGTCGTCGCGACCGACGAGACCGAGCCGGCCTGGTTCGTGATGGAGCTGGTCGCGGGCGACGTCGCTCGAGCCGGTGCTCGACGACCCGGAGGTGTCCTCTGCGCTCGCTGCGGCAACGGATGCTGCGCGCCGCCGAGATCCTGCCGGCGCTGCACGACGTCCCGCTCGACAAGGTGCCGGTCGACGCCGAGCCGCTGTCACCGCTCGACGAGCTCGGCCGCTGGGCCCGCACGATGGCGGCGGTGCCGCCCGAGCTGGTGCCGGACGCCGAGCGGCTGCACGGTCGGCTGGCCGACGCTCCGTCCCGGAGGCCGCCGACGCACACGCTGGTGCACGGCGACTACCGGCTTGGCAACCTCATCTGCAACGGGACCGAGCCGGCCGCGCTGATCGACTGGGAGATCTGGAGCGTCGGCGACCCGCGGGTCGAGCTGGGCTGGTTCCTGGTCTTCGCCGACGGGTCCAACTTCCCCGGGGTCGGACGCGAGGTGCCCGGGCTGCCCACTGCCGACGAGCTGGTCTCGGCGTACGCCGCAGACGGCCGGCCGGTCGACGACGCTCGCCTGGTTCGAGGCGCTGGGCCGCTACAAGATGGCCGCGATCATGGGCCACAACCTGCGCCGGCACCTCGAGGGTCGCCACCACGACCCCGACCAGGAGCGCCTGCCCGACACCATCCGCCGGCTCATCGAGACCGGTCTGTCGGTCGCCCCCTGACACGCCTGCCACGACACCGAGAGGACTGCCGTGGACTTCGAGCTCACCGCCCGGACACGCGACCTGCTGGACCGCCTGCAGGTGTTCATGGACGACCACGTCTACCCGGCCGAGACGGTCTACGACGCCGCAGATCGCGGCGGCTGTCGAACCGCCACGAGCAGCCACAGGTGATGCGCGACCTGCAGGCGAAGGCCCGCGAGCTCGGCCTCTGGAACCTCTTCATGACCCACGGCTCGTGGGGCGCCGGCCTGACCAACCTCGAGTACGCCCCGCTGATGGAGCTCGCCGGCCGGTCGATCATCGGCCCCGAGGCGCTGAACTGCTCCGCGCCGGACACCGGCAACATGGAGATCCTGGCGATGTACGGCACGCCGGAGCAGCAGGAGCAGTGGCTGCGTCCGCTGCTGGACTGCGAGATCCGGTCGGCGTTCGCGATGACGGAGCCTGCCGTCGCCAGCTCCGACGCCACGCAACATCACCGCGACGATCCGCCGCGACGGCGACGACTACGTGCTCAACGGCCGCAAGTGGTACACCTCCGGCATCCTCGACCCGGACTGCAAGCTGGTCATCTTCATGGGCAAGTCCGATCCGGACGGGCCGACGTACCGGCAGCAGAGCATGATCCTGGTCCCGGCCGACGCACCCGGCGTCGAGGTGCTGCGCGACCTGACGATGTTCGGCTACGAGGACCGGCTCGGCCACGGCGAGGTGCAGTTCACCGACGTGCGGGTGCCGGCCACGAACATGCTCGGCGCCGAGGGCGACGGCTTCGCCATCGCCCAGGGGCGGCTCGGACCGGGGCGGATGCACTACGCCATGCGGGCGATCGGGTTCGCCGAGCGTGCCTTGTCGATGATGTGCCGGCGCGCCGTGGACCGCGAGGCGTTCGGTGGCCCGCTCGCCGACCAGGGCGTGGTCCGCGAGTGGATCGCCCGCAGCCGGGTGGAGATCGACCAGGCGCGCCTGCTCACCCTCAAGGCGTCCTGGCTGATGGACACCCAGGGCAATGCCGCGGCCCGCTCCGAGGTCGCGGCGATCAAGGTCGTCGCGATGGAGGTCGCGCACAAGGTGGTCGACCGCGCCGTACAGACATACGGCGCCGCCGGGGTCAGTGAGGACACCGTGCTCGCCCGGCTCTTCGCGATCACCCGCGCGCTGCAGATCGCGGACGGGCCCAACGAGGTGCACCTGCGCACGATCGGCAAGCTCGAGCTGGCCGGCTACCGCAAGCCTGCCGACTCCGCCACGTTGCGGTCGGTCGCTGCGTTCCCCGTGACTTCGCCGATCAGGCTGGACTGCCGTGACCGGCCTGAACGGCAAGGTCGCCCTGGTCACCGGTGCCACCCGGGGGCTCGGCTACGCGATCGCACAGGGACTCGCGGAGGCGGGCGCGACGGTGGTCGTCTCGAGCCGCAAGGCCGACGCGTGCCGCACCGCAGCGGAGGCGATCACCATGGCCGCCGGAGTGGCGGCCGTGCCGCTTCCGCTGCACGTCGGGCACTGGGACGACATCGAGCGAGCGATCGAGCAGGTGTACGTCGAGCTCGGCCGGCTCGACGTCCTGGTCAACAATGCCGGCATCGCCCCGCTGGCGCCGTCCCTCGAGAGCGTCCCGGAGTCGCTGTTCGACAAGACCATCGAGGTCAACCTCAAGGGACCCTTCCGGCTGATGGCGGTCGCCGGTGCCCGCATGGCGGCCGCGGGCGGCGGCTCGATCGTCAACATCTCCAGCATCGGTGCGGTGCGGCCGAGCCCTGCCGGAGGCGATGTACGCCGCCTCGAAGATCGGTCTCAACGCGTCTGACGATGGCCTTCGCCCAGGAGTACGCCCCGCATGTCCGGGTCAACTGCGTCATGCCCGGCGCGTTCGCCACCGACATGGCCGACGGAGTGGGACGAGGAGTTCGTCGGCAAGGTCGTCGACCGGCTGCCGGCCGGTCGCCTCGGGCGGCCCGACGAGGTGGTAGGGATGGTCGTTCACCTCGCCGGGGACACCTCGGGCTACACGACCGGTGCGGTCATCCCCGTCGACGGCGGACGCACCGCGGTCTACTGATCGGAGTCGTGAAGATGACCAACCAACCTGATGTGCGCGACCTGTTCGCGTGCACGGCAAGGTCGCGATCGTGACCGGAGCGTCCTCCGGGCTGGGCGAGAGCTTCGCGCGGACCCTTGTCTCCGCGGGTGCGACCGTCGTGGCCGCAGCGCGTCGTCTCGACCGGCTCGAGGCGCTCGCCAAGGAGCTCGACGGCGCGACGGCCGGCCAGGGGAGCGTCGTGCCCGTCCGGTGCGACGTGACGTGCGAGCAGGACCGTCACGACCTGGTCGAGGTGTCCAGGGCGATCACCGGGCAGATCGACGTGCTGGTGAACAACGCCGGCATGCCCGGCGTACCGCACGCGGAGGACGAGACCGTCGATGGTTTCGCGGCGTTGCTCGACCTGAACCTGGCTGCCGGGTTCCACCTCGCTGCCAAGGTCGCGGCGACCGTCGAGGACGGCGGCTCACTGTCGATCGTCAACATCTCCTCGGTGATCGGCCTGGTCTCGACCGCGCCGATCGGCGGCGCCAGCTATGCCGCCTCGAAGTCCGGGACCATCGGGCTGACCCGTGAGCTCGCCGGTCAGTGGGGTCGCCGCGGGATCCGCGTCAATGCGATCGTCCCGGGCTGGTTCGACACCGAGATGACCGACGGTCTGTTCACCAACGACAAGTCCGCCGGCTGGGTGCGCCGCAACACGATGCTCGGCCGTGGCGGCGCGGACGGTGAGATCGACGGCGCACTGCTCTTCCTCGCCTCCGCCGCCTCGAGCTACGTGACCGGTCACGCCCTCGTCGTCGACGGCGGCTGGATCGCCCGATGAGGTGCTGCCGTCGCGGGCCGGAGCGCACGGTCCGCAGGTCGCACCACCGTGCGTAGCGCATGCGCATCGGCAACACTGAACCAGGAGGACACATGCAGCAACTAGTGCGGGAGTTCGCCGAGCATGCCGCACGCGCACCCGGTGACATTGCGGTCATCGACGCACTCGGCGAGCACACGCTCGGCGAGGTCATGCAGGCTGCGCGGGACCTGGCGGTCCTCCTTGAGGAGATGCTGGGTGGATCTCCGACCGTGCTTGTCCAGGCAGACAATACCTGGCGCACGCTTGCGACCGCGTTGGCCGTGGGCCTGCGCGGGGGCATGGTGGCGGTGTTCAGCAGTCACGCGGTCGCCTCCGAGTTCGCTCTGGCGACCGACGACATCGAGCCCGACGCCGTGGTCGCCTCCGACGACGCCCTCGAGCACTGGGCCGTGTCGGGCAACGCGTTCCCCGACAAGCGCGCCGTGCTCGACGGCTGGACGCTCGTGAGCACGGGTCGGCCGGCCAGCGACGTGGGCCGCTGGCGCGGCGGCGTCGCGGTCGCGATGACCTCCGGGTCGACCGGTCATCCCAAGTGCGTGGTGCAGTCCGAGGAGTCGCTAAGGTACGCCGCCGGTCCACCATCGAGGCGATCGGGCTCGAGCCGGGTGACGCCGTCGGGGCGTTCGTCCCACTGTCCTCGGTCGCGGCGTACTGCTTCGGGATGTACCTTCCCGCGATGCTCGGCGGTCCGATGGTGTGCATCGAGTCGTGGAACCCTGACGAGGCGCTCAAGGCGATGGCGGACCACGACGTGCGCTGGACGATGCTGGTCCCGACCATGGCTCTCCACCTGTCGCTCCGGCCGTCGGGAGCGGGAAGGCTCGCCGGCCTGAAGGCGATGACGGTCGGTGGCGGGCCGATGGACGCGGGTGCGCTGAGCCGGGCCGAGCAGGTCCTGGGCACGAAGCTCATCCGCGTCTTCGGGATGTCTGAGTGCCTCGGGCACACGACGACCAGCCCCGGCGAGGACGCCGCAGCCCGGCTGGGCGTGCGACGGCCGGCCGTTCCCCGGGACCCAGGTGCGCGCCGTCGGCGACGATGGGAATGCCCTCCCAGCCGGTCAGGTCGGCGCCGCCCAGGTCAGCGGGCCCAGCCTGTTCGTCGGTTACGCGCGCGGCGGTCGGCCCCAACCGCCTGACCTCACCACGGACGGCTTCCTGCCGACCGGTGACCTCGTCCGGGTCAACCCGGACGGGTCCATCACGATCCTCGGCCGGGAGAAGCAGATCATCATCCGGGGCGGCCGCAACATCGACATCAACGAGGTCGAGGCGGCCGTCGCGCGGATCCCGAGCGTCGCCCAGGTGTGCGTCGTACCGGTGCCCGACGAGATGCTCGGCGAACGGGTCGCCGCACTCGTGGTCACCACCGGCCCGGACCTCACCCTGGCCGAGGTCACCGGGAGCCTCGGCGCAGCGGGCTTCCCGAAGGCCAAGTGGCCGGAGTTCGTCTTCGCGGTCCCGGACCTCCCGCAGAACCGGGTCGGCAAGCTGTCCCGCCCAGACGCGGTGCGCCTGGCCGCCGACTCTCGCCGCGGCAGAGTGACCTGAGTTCATCTCACTTTGCTAGCATGAGCCGACGACGACAGACTCGAACGGGGTGTCCACGATGGTGCAGGTGTTGCCGGAGACCGAGGGGCCGCGCTCCAAGCGCGCGGTGATCCTGACCGCGGCGATCGAGCAGCTTCGGCAAGGACGGCTACGAGCACACGAAGTGGGCGAAGATCGCCGACGAGGTGGGGATCGGCCAGACCGCGCTGTATCACTACTTCGAGTCCAAGGCGCACTGCCTGCTGACGATCATGAGCATGGAGCTGAACCGCTCGCTAGAACGCTTCCGCGAAGTGACTTCTGACGTCACGCCGGCCGACAGGGCCCTCAAAGCGGCGATCGCGGCAGCATACGACGTGACCCCGCGTGAGGTCCTCCAGATGCGGATCCTGCAGAGCCACATGGACCTCTTGGCCACGCCTCGCCCCTCGGAGAAGGAGGAGGCGGAGCGTCAGCGTGCTCGGGCTCTGGTCCGCGACATCGAGAACGAGTGGACCGCGCTGCTCCAACGCGGTATGAAGGCCAAGGACTTCCCCAAGCGCGACCCCCACGCCTTGGCGACTGTGGTGCTCTCCATGGTTGTCAGTGTGTGGCGCTGGTATCGGCCTGGCGGTCCGATGACCCTCGAGCAGGTGCGCGAGCTGATCACCGGCGCGTGCCTCCGCGTGGTCGGTGCGTAGAACCTCTCCCATTTGAACTAAATTCATGTCAGTATGGATGCCATGTACAACCTGATCGTCCTTGCCGCCCGCCCGGCCGACTGGACCCACGACCGGTTCATCCACTGGTGGCGCGGCGAGCACGCCGAGGTGACCTATCCGCTGCCGGGACTGCGCCGCTGGCTGCACACCGAGCTGTCCGGCTCGGACGAGAAGTCGGCCGGCTGGGACGGGCTGTCGGTCCTCAGCTTCGACTCGCGCGAGGCCCTCGACGCCGCACTGGCCAGCGAGCAGTGGCAGACGGCCGTGGCACACGTCGGCGACATGCGCGGACGCCGGATGATCTTCACCGGTGACGAGATGACGATGGTGGCCGCGGCGCACCAGGCAACCTGATGGCTGACTGGGCGGACCCGGGGGCGTACGAGGTCGCCGATGGAGTCTTCCGGATCCCGCTGAGCATGCCCGGGGACGGCCTTCAGGCCGTCAACGTCTACGCGATGGAGACCGGAGCCGGTCTCGCGCTTGTCGATGCGGGCTGGCGGACACCCACCACGCTGCCCGAGCTCGAGTCCGCGTTGGCCGGCGTCGGCCACGACGTCTCCTGCGTGCATGACGTCTACGTGACACACATCCACCGCGACCACTACACGCTCGCGGTCGAGCTGCGTCGCCGGTTCGGGACCAGGATCGGTCTGGGTCGGGACGAGGCTCCCGGTCTGCACGAGCTGCTCGAGATCGCCAGCAACGTCCCCTTCACGTCGCTCCAGCAGCTGCGCCGATCGGGCGACCCGCAGCTGGCCGAGGCGATCGAGGCGGCGACCGCGGCCGAGGAGTTCGACGCGGACGCCTGGGAGAGGCCGGACAGCTGGCTCGAGCCGGGTGAGTACGTGGTCGGGGCCCGCGTGCTCGAGGCGGTGGCCACGCCGGGCCACACGAAGGGCCACCTGGTCTTCCACGACCTCGCCGGCGGGTTGCTGTTCGCCGGCGACCACCTGCTGCCCACGATCTCGCCGTCGATCGGGTTCGAGCTGGGGGAGTGGGACCTGCCGCTGGGAAGCTACCTGTCCTCGCTGGAGCACACGCTCGCGCGGCCGGACGCGGTCCTGCTGCCGGCACACGGAGCGCCCGGGCCGAGCGCGCATGCCCGTGCCACCGAGCTGCTCGAGCACCACGGGACGCGCCTGGCGGAGACCGTGCAGGCCCTCGACCGGCTCGGGTCGGCGACGGCGTCGCAGGTGGCGCAGATCCTGACCTGGACCAGGAGGCGCCGCAAGTACGCCGACCTCGACGACTTCAACCGGATGATCGCGACCTGCGAGACGATCGCCCACCTCGACGTCCTGGTCGTCCGCGGTCGGGCAAGCGTCGTCGACGACCCGGCGAGAGCGATGTTCTCCCTGTGCTGAGCTCGCTCCGATGTCGCTCGGAAGTCGCAGCCGCGAGGATCCGGTCGCATCCGGTTCGCCGACCTAGCTGGACGGACAGCTATCTGAGCGGGAAACGTTGTCCGGGCTGCACCCACCACCCACCCACCCACCCACCCATCCGATCCGTCTCGTCACGGCGTCGGCACCGTTCGATGGTCATGACGCTCGATGCTCATGACGCGTCGGTCAAACATCATGCGCCGGATCTTCCAGAGCCAGGGCCGAGGTGATCCACCTGGATCACACCGGCGCGGTCAGGAGATCGTCGACGGCGCGCTGGAGGAGGATGACGTCCGGGGCGTGCCGGTGTCGTCGTACCAGGGCGGTCCCGCGGAGCACTTCGAGTACCCGGTCGACTCGTTGCGCGCCCAGGGCGCGGACTATTTCCACGGGGTCGGTGGCGGTGGTGGTGTGATCGTTCCGGCCCACGCCCGGCGACAACCTGCGCCGTGTAAGCGGTCGGCCTCGCGCGCGCGAGGCCGACCGCAGGAGGCCCTGGGGGAGGCACCGGGGTCCGGCGACGATGCCCTGGTCGCCGGACCCCGGTTCCCCTGCGGTGCCGCCGGACGCCCGGGGGGGTGGCGTCCGTAGCGGCAGCCGGGCCGAGGACGCCCGCGCCGTGGGTGACGCGAGGTGGTGTCTCCCCCGCGGATAGGCGGGGCCGACACCGAGCAGCTCGGTCCGGAGCTGTCGATCTCGCTCTGACGAAGTGGTGGTGGCGGCAGATGCCGCCACCACTGACGAGGTTAGGTCGCCGTGGTTATCGATGGGCCCTGCTCTGGGTCAGGCCTTGGCAAGAGTTGGGCAAAGAGAACGCCAACCGGGCCGGGCGGTCGCGCACCCGCTCCGGGTATCTTGCCGCCATGGACCACGACACGACCACAGGGCCGGACACGACGCCAGAGGGGTCCGTCCTCACGGTCGTGGGCCGCTGGGACTTCCACGTCACCGACCGCGAGGCGCTGCTCTCGGCGGGCCGTACGGCATACCGGATGAACCAGCCCGGTGCCCCCGCCGACGAGGCCGTGGGGCGGGTGAGGACCGCCGAGGAGGCCACCCATGAGCTGCTGGAGGCGGGTGGTGTGGACGCCGTCTACGACGCCGCCGGGGTGGAGCCCGAGCGGGTGTTCACCTTCGCGCTCACCCACGACGAGGACGACGACGAGAGCTTCGACGCGGACCCGTTCGCCATCGCCTACGAGGACGCCGACTGACGGTCCACGAGGATGGCCAGGTGCAGAGCCGAGAGAGGTCGGACGCGATGGGTGCGTTGAGCGGCAGCGGCCCACTCGTGGTCGCGCTGGACCTGTCGACGACGGCGGCCAAGGCGGTGGTCCTCGACGCCGAGGGAGCGGCTCTGGCCGAGGCGGCCGTCCCGCTGGAGACCGCCCAGCCTCATCCCACGTGGCACGAGCAGGATGCCCGGCAGTGGTGGGACGCAACCCGGGTGGCGATCCGCGGGGCCGTCGATCAGGTGGAGGCGGCCCGGGTGGGCGCGCTCTGCCTGACCCACCAGCGGGAGACCTTCGTCTGCCTCGACGCCGCTGGCGCGCCGTTGCGACCGGCGATCCTGTGGGTGGACGGCCGGGCCCGGGCCGAGATCGCCGAGCTCGGCACCGACGAGGTACACCGGGTCTCCGGGAAGCCACCGGACACCACCCCGGCGGTCTACAAGCTCGCGTGGCTGCGCCGGAACGAACCCGACGTCCTCGCCATGGCGACCCGGGTCGGCGACGTCCAGGCCTATCTCGCCTGGCGGCTGACCGGCCGCTGGGCGACCAGCGTGGCCTCGGCGGACACACTGGGGCTGCTGGACCTGGCGCGGCGCGAGTGGTCGCCGATGCTGATGGACCTCGCGGGCGTGCGGGCCGACCAGCTGCCCGAACTGGTGCCGACGGGTCGCGAGATCGCCCCCCTCACGCCTGCGGTCTCCGCCGAGCTCGGGCTGCCGGGGCCGGTGCCCCTCGTGGCGGGCCTCGGCGACGGCCAGTCGGCCGGGCTGGCGTTGCGGGCCGACCAGCCGGGCATCGCCTACCTCAACCTCGGGACCTCGATGGTGCTCGGGGTGCGAGCCGACGACTTCAGCACCGACCCGTCGTTCCGGACGCTGGCCGGCATGGTCGACGGCACGTACACGCTCGAGACGGTGCTCAACTCCGCCGCCTACCTCGCGTCGTGGTGCCGGCGAGAGCTGGGCCACCCCACGCGGGGCGGCCAGGAGTCGCTGGCGTGGTTCGAGGCCGCGGCTGCCGAGGTCCCGGCCGGCAGCGAGGGGCTGCTCACCCTGCCGTACTGGAACGCCGCCCAGACCCCGCACTGGGACCCCAACGCCAAGGGCGCCGTCGTCGGCTGGCACGGCCGCCACACGCGGGGGCACCTGTACCGCTCGATCCTCGAGGGCGTCGCGCTGGAGCTGCGGCTGCACCTGGAGAACCTCGAGCGGACGACTGGCCGGCCGGTCGAGACGATCCGGGCCGTGGGCGGCGGCGCCCGCAGCGACCTGTGGATGCGCATCGTCACCGGGGTCACCCAGCGGCCCGCCGTGGTGTGCTCGGCGGGTGAGATGAGTGCCGCCGGTGCCGGCGTCCTGGCCCACGCGTGGCTCGCGGGCCGTCCCGGCGAGGCGACCTCGGCGCCCCCGCCGGGGCACGAGGTCGCGCCGGACCCGTCGGTGGCGGACGTCTACGCGCGCCTGTTCGAGGTCTACCGGGGGCTCTACCCGAGCCTGAAGGATACCTTCGCGTCGCTCGCCGCGCTCTGACCTCTCCACCGGTGTGCCCGGTGCGGTCTGGAGAGGTCAGAGCGTGACGGGGTCGGCGGGAGTCGGGACCGTCGTCGTGCTCGCCGCGCCCTCGCACAGGCCGAGGAAGGCGCCGAGCGCGATGAGCTCGGCGGGGGAGCGGGGGGCGAAGTCGGTCAGCGCGACCGACCGGACGAGGTATGCCGCCCACTTGCCGCGCGAGACCGCGACGTTGAGGCGGTGCCGGTCCAGGAGGAACCCGATCCCGCGCGAGACGTCGGCGTGGGCCGAGGCGGCCATCGAGACGATGACCACGGGCGCCTCGCGGCCCTGGAACCGGTCGACGGTCCCGACCGGGATGTCGACCAGGCCGGCCTCGTCGAGCAGCACGCGGAGCAGCCCGACCTGGGCGTTGTAGGGCGTGATGACGCAGATGTCGCCCTGGGCCAGGGGGCGGCCGGGCGGGTGCGCGGACGCCTCGTCGGGTGCGGTCCAGGCCCGACCGAGCAGGCCTCGAGCGAGGTCGAGGACGACGTGGGCCTCCTCGGGTGACCACGTCGCGTTGTCGTGGTGGTCGACCTCACGGACGTGCAGCCCGGGCTCGACACCCTCGAGCGAGCGCGCCGTGGTGACCGACTCCTCGGAGAGGAGCCGGCCGGCGTAGGCCAGCCGGGAGACCGGCTCGGTCAGCGCCGGGTGCATCCGCCACGTCGTCTCGAGGAAGTAGCCGTGTGTCGCGGGCAGGACGGGCGCTCCGCCGATGAGCCAGCCGAGCGCCGAGTCGTCGACCGGGTCGGGGTGCGAGCCCTGCGACACCTGGGGCAGCTGCTGGGGGTCGCCGAGGAGGAGCAGCCGGTCGGCGGCGAGCGAGACGGCGAGCGTCTTGGCGAGGGAGAACTGCCCGGCCTCGTCGATGACGAGCAGGTCGAGCTGGCCCCGGGCGACCCGCCCCTCGTGGCAGAGGTCCCAGGCGGTCCCGCCGACGACATAGCCGCCCTGCTGGCCGGCGGCGAACGACGCCAGCGCGTCGGCCGAAGCCAGGTCGGTCCACGACGGCGCGCTCGTGTCGTGCGCGGCCTTGCCCACCTGCACCGCGGGCACGCCCGCCGCGACGGCGGCGGTGAGGACGTTCTCGACCGCGGCATGCGACTGGGCGCACACCCCGACCTTCCAGCCGGCACGGACCAGGCGGGCGATCACCCGGGCACCGATGTAGGTCTTGCCGGTGCCCGGCGGCCCCTGCACCGCCAGGGCCGAGGAGCCCAGGTCGAGGACGGCGGCAGTGATGGCGTCGACGAACCGGTCGGGACCGGAACCGACCGTGGGCAGGGCGCCCCCCGAGCGCAGCCGGGGCGAGCGGCGCAGCAGGAGGTCCACCGCCGCCCGCTCGGGCAGGGCAGGCAGGCCGTCGAGCACCGCCTGGGCGAGCTCGGCGAGGGCGCCGTCGATCTTGGTGGTCTGGACGACCCCGCTCGGCACGAGGGCGACCGGTGCGGCGCCGTGGGCGTCGCCGTCCTTGGGCTGGAGCTCCTCGACCGTGAGGATCTGGTGGCTGCGGCCGTTGGGGGCGAGCATCTCCTGCGCCGCGCGGACCTTGATCCCCGACGGCGACCTCGCATGCAGGTGGCCCGGCTGGGTCTGGACGCCCAGCGGGGGCGGGTCGCCGTAGACGGCGGAGACCTCGACGCCGGGAGCCAGGGGGACCCCGCCCATCGGCTCGCCCGCCAAGCGGAGCGTGCGCCGCGGCCGCTGGCGCGGGGTGTCCCGATGCCAGTCGCCGACCTGCTCGCACTGCGTCACCACGAAGACGCCGGCCTCGGACACCCACTCGTCGACCGGCGAGCGGAGCCGGTCGAAGTGCCGCCACCAGAACGGCTTGTCCTCGCGCGCGTGGTACAGGACCGACGCGGCCACCATGGCGACGGCCTGCTGCTCGGCGGTGCGCTCGTGCGGCTTGACCCCGGCGATCCGCGAGCGCAGGGCGTCCTCGAGGGCGAGCAGTGCCCGCCGCCGTTCAGGGACCTCCGGAGCGGGTCGGGACGTTGCGGCGGGCTCGGCGCGGGGCTGGTCGCCGACCTCGGCGGACACCCGGGCGCGCAGCCAGTCGCGCAGTTTCAGCGTCGAGAGGCAGTCGTCCTCGTTGTAGTCGGCGATCTCGTCGAGCAGCCGCGTGGCCGTGGCGTCGTCGCCGTCCAGGCGGGCGTCGATGACCTCGTGGTAGACGACGATCGACTCGTCGGCCTTGGTGACCGCGCCCGCCCGACCTGCCATGTAGAGCGGCTCGAGCTTCTTGATGCTGTAGGAGCGTTGCGAGACGAGGACGCTCGCCCGGACCACGGCATACAGGTCGACGAAGACCCCGTCGCGCAGGAACTGGTCGATGTCGTCCTCGCACACACCGTGGCGGGCGGCGAGGCGCAGCAGCGCGGCCGTCTCGTATGCCGCGTAGTGGTAGACGTGCAGGTCGGGCCAGCGATCGAGACGAGCATTGAGGTAGCCGACGAAGTCCTCGAGCGCCCGCCTCTCGGCCTCGCGGTCGTGCGCCCAGAACGCCCGGAACCGGGGCGGCTCGCCGCCCGCGATGTCGACACCGTCGACCTCGACGAGCCCGAAGAGGTACTCCAGCCCCCACACGCCCGACCCCGGCTCGGACCACAGCGGGTCGCCCTCGAAGTCGAAGAAGACGTCCCCCTCGCTCGGTGCGGGTAGCCGGCGCAGGACCTCGGGGGAGTGGACCTCGAAGGCCACCGCCCCCGCGGGGTCCCGCTCCTGGACGAGCTGGAGGCGGGCCTGGGCCCGGACCCGGCGCAGCGTCGAGTCGCGGACGTCGGGCACCGGGCCCTCGCAGGCGGCGAGGTCCTCGATGGTGGCCACCCCTGCCTCGTTGAGCCTGCGGCGGGTCGGCATCCGCACCCCCGCAACGAGCAGGACATCGCGCGCCGCCTCGATCTCGGCCTCGCACACCTCGCACCGGCCGCACGCCATCCAGCGGGCGTCGCCCCACACCGCCGGCCCGTCGTCGGCGCGGTGCTCGGACAGCACGGTGTCGAGCCGGGCCCGGCGGGCCCGGTAGGCCGGGACGATGTCGGCGAGCGGGTGTTCGGACACCGCGCCCGAGCCGAGGACGAGGCGCGCGGTCGACGCCGTCGCCACACCCGCAGCGGTGAGAGCCGCGGCGTAGGCAGCGATCTGGAGCAGGGCGGGCACCGAGTCGCTGCGGGCGAGCTTGGTGTCGGTGACGAGCCAGCCGTCGGCGGTCCGCTCGAGGAAGTCGGCATGCCCGACGAACCCACCGTCGAAGAACGTGGCCTGGTAGACGACCTCGGCGTCGGAGCGCAACGACGCGAGGGTCTGCGCCGCCGCCTCGGTCAGGCTCGCCACGTCGTAGGCCGGGCGCGGGAACTGGACGACCCGGCCCGGGTGCTCGCGGGCCAGGCGGCGCAGCTCGCGCTGTTCGTGGGCGTTGCCCAGGGCGATGACCCGCTCCGCCATGGGGTCCTGGCCGACCGGGGTGCGCTCGGCCCGGCCGAGGACGACATCGAGCTCGCGCACCAGCTGGAACTCGCACACCGAGGCCAGGCGCAGGTCGCTCGGGCTGAGGACCAGCCGCGCCCGCTCCGCGGGGCCGGCGGGACGGAGGAGGAACACGCCCTCAACCTAACCGGGCCGTCGGACACCCGCCCGCCGGCGGGACGTGGACCGACCTCGCTGAGAGCTCGGTGGCGGGGGCGGATAGCCTTAATCGTCAACTACCCGTGTCCGATCGGAGGGGGCCATGCGTGCGGAGGCGCTGTTTCTCCGCATCGACCGCGTCGCCGGGGGCCGCTACGCGACCCACCGCGTCCCTGAGGAGGCGCGGGCCGCGCCGCGCACTCGCCGCGCACTGCTGACGGTGACCTGGTGGCTCGTCGCAGAGCTCGTGCTCGCGGCGGGCGCGGTCGGCGGTCGCGCTCGACGTGCGCGACCACGGCGGGTCGGTGTCCGGCATCGTCTGGTACCGGCTCGTGGTCATCTTCGGGCTCACCGCCACGCTGTTCTACTTCGTCTGGCGCGCCGGACGGGGGTTCTACTGGGCCTACTCCCGGCTGCGGCTGTTCAGCATGGTCTTCCCCGTCGTCGCCCTCGCCAGCTCGGCCGTCCCCGGGCTCTACCCGTCGTGGATGATCGTCGAGCAGATCCTGTTCAGCGTCGTGCTCCTCGCCATCGCGGTCGTGCTGTCGAGCGCCCACATGCGGGCGGTGTTCGCCAAGCCGGTGCGCGTCCGCGCCTGAACCCGCCGCGCCGCCCGGCGGCACCTACTGCGTCACACTCCCCGGCTCGCCGGCTCCCCGCGGAGTAGCGTCCACGCCATGAGGTCGAGGGCGCTCGTCAGCGCCGGGGCGGCCGCGCTCGCGGCTGCCACACTGGTTGCCGTCGGGGGATGCTCGAGCGGGGGGTCGGGTAGCCCCGCCGCGGTGGGCGCTGCCCAGAGCACCGTCATCGCGTCGAGGGCCGGCACCGGGGCCGCGGCAACATGGGACGATCCCGGTATCTCGTTCGTGCTGCCGGCGGGATGGGGCGTCTTCTCCGGAGCGCACCTCACCGACGACCCGGTCGCCATGGCCGGCGTGCGGGCGGTCAGCGGGCGGTCCGGTCTCGGTGCCACCCAGTTCGCCACCACGCTGTCGACCTACCGGACGGTCGGGTTCGGGCCGGACGAGGGGCTGGTCATCGTCACGACGACCCCCCAGGCGGACCAGGACGCGACGACCGAGGCGTCGGTCAACGACTACCTCGCCGCGCTGTGCGGACGGCAGCCCACGATGTGCGAACGGCTGGTCAGCTTCGAGCACCGGAGCACCCCCCAGGGCTCGGCAGTGGTGTACGTCACAGTGAGCGGCGGCGACTACGTCTCGGGCAGCATCCTGCTCCCGTATGTCGCCCGCTCCGCCACCGGCTCATCGACGCAGCTGGGTCGCAGGATCAGCGTCGAATCGTCCAGCAGGGCAACGGTTGGCTCCGCCGTCGACGCGATCCTGGCCTCGGTGCGCCAGTCCTGACTGTGCGCCGGGGCGACCCCGGCCCCGTCCACCTCCTCTCGGGCCATGTCCTCCGGTCGGGAGATGGTGACCCGGCGCCGACGCGCGACGTCGACGCCCTAAGATAGTTGAACCCGCATCGGCCTTCTCCGGCGACGCGGACTGATCAGGAGGACGCCATCGCAACCACAGGCTCCGGCGCCGCAGCCTCGGCCAGCGCGGTGGACTCCGCCTACCGGCGGGCCGGTCGGCTCAGCGCGGCCGGCATGGGCCCGTATGCCGAGCGGCTGGCCGCGACCCGGTCCTACCGATGGGTCGACCGGCATCTCAAGGTCATCGGCGTCGTCCTCCCCGTCGCCTTCATCATCGTGCTCGAGGCGGTCCGGTTCGTCGTCGACGGGAGCCTCGCTGCCGGGGAGAGCATGTGGAGCGGCTATCGGCTCGTGTTCGTCGCCGTGACCGTTGGGGCGATCCTCGCGTTCGCCCTCGTCATGTTCCAGCTCATCGACCGGGCCCAGTCGGCCCTCGAGAGCCAGAACCGCGAGCTGGCGGCGACCAACGCCGTCTCCCGGTCCATCCAGGGCGAGGCAGGGGTCGAGCGCATCATCGACGCGGCACTCGAGATCGTGCTGGCTGCCACCGGCGCCCGGTCCGCCGCGGTCACCGTATTCCCCCCGGAGGGGTCGGGGGAGGAGGACCGGACCCGGACCCGGACCGCGGTGGTGGGTCAGGGCCCTCCAACGAGCGAGGCCGCCATGGAGGGCGACCCGACCATCGAGCTGCCGCTCTCCACGGGCAGTGCGACCGTCGGCCGGATGGACCTCTGGCTCCCTCGCGAGTCCGACCCGCGCTTCGGGCTCACCTCGGGGACCTTGCACAGCATCGGCAGCCAGCTCGCGAGCGCCATCCACCTCGGGCAGGTCGTCGGCGACCTGCACCGCCGCAAGAACGAGGGCCACGCGTTCTACGACATCCTCCTGCAGATCTCGCACCACACCCCGCCGGTGGAGATCCTCGGCGCGGTGGTCCAGCACGCCCGGGTGCTGCTGCAGTGCGACGGGGTGGTCATGACGCTGACCGACGAGGCGGCTCGGGCCGTCGAGTTCGCCGGGGGCACGCCGGAGGCCGTCGAGGTCGGCTCGCAGACACGGCGGGTCACGACGGGGATGGACGGCGTCCCCGAGGCCGGTGGTGAGGGCCCGGCCGGCCGCTTCAACACCTCGGGCTGGGCCGCCGACGCCGTCGCGAGTGTCCGGGGGCCGATCGGCGAGCTCGGGGAGCTGTGGATCGGACGCCGGACGGGGGAGGGCTTCACCGACCGGGACCGCGGCTTCCTCAGCACGCTCTCCGGCTTCGCCGCCATCGCCATCACCAGTGCCCAGCTCCGCGAGAACGGCCGTCAGCGTGCGGTCCTCGCCGAGCGCGAGCGGATCGCGCGCGAGATGCACGACAGCCTCGCGCAGGTGCTCGGCTCCACCCACCTGCGGCTGCGGGTGCTCGAGGCCGACCCGGTCGTCGGAGGCGACCCGCGGGCCCGCGGCGAGGTCTCCGACCTCGCCGACACCTGTCAGGAGGCCTACCGCGACGTCCGCGAGGCGATCCTCGGGCTGCGCGACTCCAGCAAGACCGAGCGCGGGCTCGAGGGACAGCTGCAGAACTACCTGGCCAAGTACAGCCAGCAGAGCCAGATCTCCACCCGGCTCGAGAACGCCCTCGACCGGCCGCTGACGCTGTCGCCGCGGTGCGAGGTCCATATCATCCGGGTGATCCAGGAGGCGCTCACCAACGTCCGCAAGCACGCCGGAGCCACGGGCGTCGTGGTGCGGATCTTCGAGGACGGCCCGATGACGACCTTCGTCGTCGAGGACGACGGGCACGGCTTCGACGCCGCCGCCCAGGACGGCGAGGGCTTCGGGCTGTTCACCATGCGCGACCGGCTCGCGCTCCTGCACGGCGACCTCACGGTCCAGTCCTCGCCGGGTCAGGGAACGCGCGTGACGGCCCGCGTACCCGAGCGCGCCGCCCCCCGACCAGCCCCGGTGAGCTGACGTGCCCGACTCCACCCCCCTGCGCGTCCTTCTCGTCGACGACCAGCCCCTCTTCCGCGGGGCCATCGCCGCCCTCATCGAGCGTCAGCCCGACATGGTCGTCGTCGGCGAGGCCGAGAACGGCCTCGAGGGCGTCGAGAAGGCCCTCACCCTCCATCCCGACCTCGTGGTCATGGACGTCGAGATGCCGGTGATGAACGGGGTCGAGGCCGTGCGCCTCATCCGCGAGCAGCTCCTCGACACCAAGGTCATCATGCTCACCGTCTCGGAGGCCGACGATCACGTCTTCGACGCGATCCGGTTCGGCGCGCACGGCTACCTGCTCAAGGACCTGCGGCCCGACCAGTTCTACGACATGATCCGGGCGGTCATGCGCAACGAGACCCCCATCGCCCCGGCCGTGGCCGGCCGCCTCCTCGCCGAGATACAGTCCGGCAACATCACCCGGGACGCCTCCTCGGCGCCTCCCGAGGGACCGCCCATCACGCGCCGCGAGCTCGAGATCCTGCGCCTGGTGGCCGAAGGGCTCAGCAACCGTGAGATCGGCCGCAAGCTGGTCATCACCGAGGGGACCGTGAAGAACCACGTCCACAACGCCCTCGAGAAGCTGGGCATGGAGAACCGCATCCAGGCCGCCGCATACATCGTCCGGCAGGGTCTCGGACGGCCGTCCGACACGGAGTGAGCCCCTGCGGAGTCGTTGAGGCAAGGCATACCACCCGATAGAGGGCGGACCGGGCGAGGTTGTGCCGAGAGCGGGATGGTGCCCGGCGCGCGCTCCTCACTACCGTCGAAGGAGACAGCCCATCATCGGGAAGGACATCTGCGGTGGCGGTCGCAGCGCACCCCTCGGTCGTGATCATCCATGAGCACGGCCTCCTGGGCGAGGGCATCGCGCAGTACCTCCTGACCGCCGCCGGGGTCCGGGCCGAGGCGGTGCCCGCCGCCGAGACCGACGCCGTGCGAGCGGCTTTGGACACCCACCCCGCCGTGGTGATCTACGAGTCCAACGGCCCGGGACGCGCCTTCGACCTCCCCGCGCTCTGCCCCTGCGCGGAGCTGATCGACGTCAGCTCGGTCTTCACCTCCGAGGTCTCCTCGACCTCTGCAGCCCTGCTCGAGCGCATCCTCGCGGCAGTCGGCGGCTCGGCCGCCCGCCCGGCCTGAGACCTACCGGGACCCACGCGGCAGGGCCTGCGCCCGCTCCCCTCCTGTATCTCATCTCTACCCTGCGGCGGATGGTTCCTTCGACCCGTCCCCGACAGGATCTTTGGTGAGGACAACCGCCTCGATATTGAGATCGCGCTTCAGCCCGGTGCACACGGGTCGCGCGGGAGGACACGACGAGATGACGCAAGACCGAGGGAACAAGAAGCTGTCGGACCGCGCGCTGACGCGCCTGCTGCGGGTCTCCGTCCTGACCCTGGTCGTGGGCCTCGTCGGGTTCGGGGTCTTCTACTTCATGGACCAGCACGTGTCCGGCCCGCCGGCCTTCGTCGACCAGCAGGTCGCCTCCGCCGAGGCCGCCGTGCGCCAGGCCCCGGGCAACCTCGACGCGCGGCTCCAGCTGGCCGCCGTCTACCAGGCCGACAAGCGCAACAGCGACGCCCTCGCGCAGTACGACGAGATCCTCAAGGCCGACCACGGCAACCGTCTCGCCCTCATCGGGCGTGGCTACGTCTACATCCAGTCGGGGGACCTCGCCAAGGCCACCGCGGACTACAAGGCGATCACCGGCGCCTGCCGTCAAGGGCGAGTTCGCCGGCGCCGACCCGCAGCTGCAGGAGGCCCACTACTACCTCGGCGTCATCGCCGTCATGGAGAAGAAGCCGCAGCAGGCCCTCACCGAGCTCGAGCTCGGCGCTCAAGATCGAGTCGACCGACTCCGATGCCCTCTACCAGGTGGGCCTGGCCCAGCTCCAGCTGAACCAGCCGAAGGCCGCCATCGACGCCTTCCGCAAGGCGCTGACCTTCGTCCCGACCGGCTGGTGCGAGCCGTACGCCCAGATGGCCGCGGCCTACACCACCCTCGGGAGCGCCGACGAGGCGAAGTACGCGACGGCGATGGGCACCTACTGCAAGAACAAGCCGGCTGACGCCAAGAAGGCGCTGCAGGCCCTCACGGACGGCCCGGCCGGGGTCGACGCCATGCTCGGCCTGGCGCTCATCGCGCAGACCGAGGGCACAACGCCGACGCGATCACCTGGTACAAGAAGGTCCTCACCGTGGACCGCACGAACATCGACGCGATGTCCGCCCTGTCCGAGCTCGGCGTGGGACCCCCGCGAAGGCGAAGAGCACCCCGAGCGCGAAGAGCACTACGACGCAAGGACACAAGTGAGATGAGCCTGTCCGAGATGCTGGCCGCCGACCCGGCTGAGGCCACGACCGAGGTCCCCGGCACCGACGCCACGGAGGCTGCCGCGGGCGGTTCCGGCGACGGCCCCACCACCCCGAGCGAGCAGGACGAGAAGAAGCGCCGCCGCAAGATCATCGCCTTCTTCCTCGTTCTCGCCCTGATCCTCGCGCTCGGCGGCCCTCGGCGCCTGGTACCTGCTCAACCGCAAGCCGCTGACCGAGCTGCCCGGCCTGTCCACGGCGAAGGTCCCCGCACTACGAGCGCAGCATCTACAACTACGACCCGCCGCTCGGCGTGGCCGTCAGCCCGACCGGCGACCGGATCTATGTCACCGACGGCGCCCCGACCGCCAAGGTCCACGTCTTCGACAAGGACGGCAAGCAGATCGCCACCATCACCATGCCGAAACGACCAAGGTGATGCACCAGCCGATCTACGTCGCCGTCGACCCGGCGAACCAGGACGTCTTCGTCAGCGACCGGCTCACGGCGTCGATCTACATCTTCGACGCCGACGGCAAGTACCTCAGCACCTTCGAGCCCAAGGGCGACGTCGGCACGTGGGCCCCGCTCGCCATGGGCTTCGCCACCGACGGCACCTTCTACGTCACCGACATCCGCGGTGAGGACGCCAAGCAGCACCGGGTGCTCGTCTTCGACAAGGACGGCGTCCTCATCCGCTCCATGGGAAAGCCCGGCGAGCTCAACTACCCCAACGGGGTGTTCGCCGACGCCAAGGGTGACGCCTACGTGAGCGACAGCAACAACGGCCGTCTCGTCGTCTTCGACCCGACCGGGAAGATCGTCTCCGAGATCTCCCGCGGCATGGGCGACGGTGACCTCGGTATGCCGCGTGGCGTCGGCATCGACGACGCCGGCCGCCTCTTCGTCGTGGACACGACCGATCACATGGTCCGCGTCTACACCGTCGGCGCCAAGGCGTCCGACACGCCCGACCTATGTCGGCTCGTTCGGCGGCGAGGGCCGTCCCGACGCGACCTTCGAGTACCCGAACGGCCTGGCCGTGACAAGCGCGCCCACATCTATGTCACGGACCGAGAGAACAACCGAGTCCAGGTGTGGGGCTACTGAGTGGGCGCGACAGCGGTGACCGGCGGTGGCGGCAAACGGCGTCCCGGTTCGGACATCGCGACACCACAACAAATCGAATATCGAAGCAAGCAAAGGAGGTAAGGCAGTGAAGAGACTTCTCCTCCTGGTCGCGGGAAGTGCCCTGGCATTCTTCATGGGCATGGCCCCCGCCCAGGCGGACAACGGCCCGCACGTGAGTCTGGCGGTAATTCAGCCGACCTCAGGCGTGGTCATCGCTCAGGCGGGAGCCGGCAAGTGCGCCGGCTGTCACCGGGCCCACACCGCGCAGGCAAGCTACCTGCTAGTGCAGGAGCAGCCCGCTCTGTGCTACACCTGCCACGACGGCACGTCCGCATCGACCGACGTCCAGTACGGGATCGACGAGTCGAGTGGAGGCGCGCTCCGGGCTGGCGGTTTCGACACCGCCATGATCGGCGCTCACACCGCCACCAAGGACGTGCTCACCCAGAGCACGCACGGGTGGTCTGCGTCCAACCAGCAGATCCCGGTCATCACCGCTCAGCCTACGACGTCGAAGCACGCATCAACGTCGCCGGCACGATGTGGGGCAACGGGGCCATCGGCTCGGGTGCCGGCACCGCCGTCACACTCGAGTGCGGCTCCTGCCACGACCCGCACGGCAACGGCAACTACCGCATCCTGCGGCCGGTGCCGACCGACTCGGGCGCGGCCACCAGCGTCAGCATCCCTGACGCCACCACGAAGGTCTACACCACGACGAACTACTGGCTGTCCGGCGACACGAACGTGCCCGGTGACGGTGCGGTCGACTCGACCGGTACCGCCATCGACGGCTTCATCCAGAACGTCTCGGCCTGGTGCACGACCTGCCACACGCGGTACCTCGCGGGCAGCGGCTCGTACAAGACGCCGAACACCGACGCCACCACCGGCACGGTCGACACCGTCTTCATGTACCGGCACCGCTCGGACGCGGTGAACAAGGAGGCCGGTGCGGCGAACTGCATCACCTGCCACGTTGCTCACGGTTCGAACGCGACGATGACCGGCAGCGCGGCCACCAAGGTCGCTCTGCCTGACGGCACCCTGTCCGGCGACAGCCGCCTGCTGCGCGTCGACAACCGAGGCACCTGCCTCATGTGCCACAACGTGTGACACGACACCAGCACCTCGGTGCTGCGGACTTCGGGTGGCCCGGTCCGGCCGGCCGGACCACCCGGAGTCCATCCTCAACGCAGACCCCGATCGACGAGACCGACCAGGACGTGACCGTGACCCGCCCGAGCACCAGCCCCGCGCGCCGGGACCGCTCACGCGTCTTCGACGCGGCGCGGCTCGCCGTGCTGGCCCTGGCTGTCGCGCTCGGCATCATGACCTTCGGCCCGGCCCAGCAGGTCGCGGCCGCCGCGGGGGACACCAGCGCCACGGCGGCGACCACCCCCGACCCGACGAGCTCGGCAGCGACCCCCGCCCCGTCGGCGACCGCCTCGGCCGACGCCACCCCCAGCCCCGCCTCCACGTCCACCGCGGCCCCCTCCCCGACGGCGAACCCGGACCCCACCCCGACGACCACCGCGGACCCCACCCCCTCCGACACCCCGTCGCCCACGTCGACGGACGGCCCGAACCCGATACCCACCGACCCGACCGGCCCCCCCACCCTCCCGAGCCCCACCCCCGGCCCGGTCCCCGGGGCGACACCCAACCCCACGCAGGGACCCACCACCGCCGCAGTGACGAGTGACCATGTCGTCATCGCCACGGTCACCGGCGCCCCCTCCAGGGCCACCTACCTCCCGGCCGACACACCGGTCACCGGTGCCGCGCCCTTCCAGACCTTCCGGGTGCGGTTCGAGCTGACCAACCCCGGCGATGCCGACCAGGTCCTCGTTCCCCGGCTCGAGTACCGCAAGGTGGGCGACCCGGCATACGCGCCCGTCCCGGAGAACGCCACTGTGGGCGAGCCCCTGCACCTCGAGCACGAGTGGGTCGCTGCAGCGGGCGGGGGCACCGCGCAGACCCCGGACGCCGAGGACATCGCGCCGACCGACCTCAAGACCTGCACCGACCCCGCCGCACCGGGCGTCGCCGGGCGGCACACGATGGCCAAGAACCCCGACGACGCCCTGACCGTCCCGGGGGGCTCATGCATCGAGGAGGAGCTCACGGTCGGGCTGTCGATCGACGCGACCTACGGCGCGGGCTACGAGCTGCGGCTCACCGACGGTGGCGCGCCGATCGCCGGGCAGGCCCCCGCGACGATCGGGCTGGGCGCCGCTCCGGTCGTCCACCTGTCCTCGGGCCAGCGCGACGGCGCGTCCGTCAGCGACACGACAACCCCCGCGACGAGCGCCGCCCTGTTCCCCCTGCAGCCGAGCGCGGCACTCGGCCTCGGCTCCGCCGTGCCGGTGAGCCGTCCCCTCGTCGCGACCACCCTCGACACCGCCGCCCCCTCGCCCGGGATCCACGGCCCCTACACCAACAGCTCGGACCAGTGCGCGGTGTGCCACAGCGCCCACTCCTCCCAGGGCGCCAACCTGCTTGTCACGAGCGGGCCGTCCAGCTCGCTGTGCCTCATGTGCCATGACGGCCTGGGCGCCTCGACCGACGTCAAGACGCAGTACGCCCTCACCCGGCCACCGAACACCGATGCGACCCGCGAGTACTACTCCCACGACGCCCTCAGCGCGAGCACCCATACGCTCGCCAGCGAGGAGGAGCTCGCCGGAGTCCTCAACCGCCACAGCGACTGCGCCGACTGCCACAACTCGCACCAGGCCCAGAGCGCCCCGGAGAGCACCCAGCTCGCCGACCCCCAGAACCCGTCCGTGGCCACCGGATGGAGTGCCTCGGGCAGCCTGGCCGGGGTCACCGGCGTCGCCGTGACGAACGGGGCGGCCGGCGCGCAGCCGACCTACACCTTCCTCGACGGGACGATCCAGCCGGTCACCCACGAGTACCAGCTGTGCTTCAAGTGCCACTCCGGCTACACCCAGCTGCCGGCGAACATCCCTGGCAAGCCCTCGACGGACGAGACCGACACGGCCGTCGAGTTCAACCCCAACAACCCCTCGTTCCACCCGATCGAGGCGGCGGGGACCAACCAGAGCGCCGCCATGCAGGCCAGCCTCGACGGCACCTCGCCGTACAAGCTGTGGAACTTCAGCATCGGCGGGACCGTCCGCTGCCTCAACTGCCACGCGAGCAGCCAGACCCCCGACACGGCCGACCCCGGCTCGGACCTCTCGCCCCATACGTCGGCGAACCGCGGCATCCTCATCCGCAGCTACCAGGACCGGGTTCTCGAGACGACGAACGCCCTCTACAGCTCGGGCGACTTCGCCCTGTGCTACGTCTGCCACGCGGAGGCGCCGTTCGCCAACGCATCGGGCCCGGGCAGCGCGACGGCCACGAACTTCAACCTCCACGGCCTGCACCTGACCCAGCTCGCCGGCTTCGGCAGCGGTGGTACCGACATCGACACCGCCGGTGACGGCCAGGGCAACGCACTGTGCGCCGAGTGCCACTTCCGGATCCACTCGACGGCGGACAAGACGGGTGACCAGCAGGTCGACGGCAGCCGCCTGGTCAGCTTCGCGCCCGACGTCCGGGCCGACTCGCCCGGCGGCACGATCTCGTGGACGCCGAACGGTACCGGCGGCGGTTCGTGCACCCTGACCTGCCACGGCTACACCCACACCGACCTCGGCTACGGCAGCTGAGCCGGGCCGCGCCCCCGCCATGGCTCCCGTCTGCCCCCGCCCACCAGCCCCCAGCCCCCCACGCCGAGTCTCCACGGCCCGGCCGGGTGGTGTGAGCGCGGCTTCCGTGGTCCCTCCGGGCGCCGGCCCACCCGGCCCGGTACCTCCCACGTCGGGGACCTGTACCTCTCCTCTATCCGATATGTGCCGCACGGCGGATGGTGCGCCAAAACGCTCAAAACGACACTAGATGCAGCGGCCGACACCACTGCACGACCGGCCGATGACACCCGACGAAGGAGTGCGAATCCCATGACCCAGCCGCGCGGATCCGGTGGCGGTCGCGCCTCGACCCTGGAGTACCGATCCGAGCTGCTCGGCCGACTCGGGCTGAGCGACGCCGCCGGAGACCAGGACATCGAGGGCACCTACCGCGACGTCCTCGACTTCCTCGACTCCGCACCCCACGCGATCACCCCGTGGGCGAGTGCGCAGCGGGACGAGGTCGACGAGGCGTTCGCCCTGCTGGCCGGCTCGGAGGAGGCCCTCGCCAGCGCGGCCGCCGAGCACGGACCGGCCCTCGTCGCCCAGCCCGACCCCCGCAGCGTCACCCAGCCCGCCCCCCAGCCGCGCCGGCCCCGCGAGGTGGCCGCCGCGCCGACCGCCCCGGCCCGCGGCCGGCGCAACCTCCTCGTGTGGATCGTCCCGGTGCTCGTCGCGGCCGTCGTGTTCGGCGTCTACTACGCCGGCAAGGGCTCGAGCGTCCCCGGGATCAGCGGTCAGACGACGTCGTCGGCCACGTCCACGGGCGGGACCGTCGACCAGGCCCAGGTCGCCGCGCTGATGCAGAAGATCAGCGCCAACCCCAAGGACGTCACCTCCTTGCAGGGCCTCGGCGACCAGTACTTCCAGGCGGGCGACTACAAGACGGCCAGCGACTGGGAGAACAAGGTCCTCGCGATCGACCCGAAGAACCAGGACGCCCTGCTGGCCCTCGGCGCCGCCCAGTTCAACCTCGGCAACGCCGACGCCGCCAAGAAGCAATGGCTCGCCGCAGAGAAGCTCTACCCGAACAACGCGGAGGTCCACTACGACCTCGGGTTCCTCTACATGAGCCAGAGCCCCTCGGACACCGCGAACATGAAGGCCGAGTGGCAGAAGGTCATCGACATCGACCCCAACTCCGACCTGGCCAAGACGGTCTCCACCCACCTGTCCGGCTCCACCCCGTCGGCGAGCGCGAGCAAGTAGCCCTCCGATGACCAACATCAGCCTCGTCGTCGCGTTCCTTGCGGGAGTCGTCTCCTTCGCGTCGCCGTGCTGCCTGCCGCTCGTCCCGGCCTACGTGACCTACATGGTCGGGACGACGCCGGCGGGCGGCATCTCGGCGCGCCGGGTCGCCCTCCGCCAGGCGCTGGCCTTCGTCCTCGGCTTCACCGTCGTGTTCGTCGGCCTGTGGGCGTCGGTGGGGCTGGTGGGCTACCTCCTGCGCGACTACGTCAGCATCTTCCGCCAGCTCGGCGGCGCGGTGCTGATCGTCATGGGCCTGCACGTGGCCGGTCTGGTCAACATCCAGACGCTGTACCGGCAGGCCACCGTCCCCGCGGACAAGGTCATGGGCGCGACCCGCGCCAAGGACGGCACCCTCCTCCTCCAGGACCCGAAGATCGGCCGCTCCGCCCTCTTCGGTGTCGTCTTCGCCGCGGGCTGGACCCCGTGCATCGGGCCCATCCTCGGCGGGATCATCGGCCTCGCCTCGCTGCGGTCCAGCGTCGGCCAGGGCGCCCTCCTCCTCCTCGTCTACGCACTCGGGCTCGGCCTGCCGTTCATCCTCGTCGCCGTCGGCGCCACGGCGGTCAGCCGCCGCCTGGACTGGTTCCGGCGCCACGAGAGCGCGGTCAACCTCGTCACCGGCGGGACGCTCGTCGTCGTCGGGTTCCTCATGATCACCAACCTGCTCATCAAGCTGCCCACCGTGCTTCCCAGCGTCGGTCTCTGAGAGAGAGTTCCCATGAGCCAAGACCTCCACACCCGCCCGGCGTCCCCCGCCGAGCCGGCGCCCCACGAGAGCGTCGATGCCCTCGACGACCTCGGCGGCTACCCCGCCGGCTCCGGTGCGGGCCTGCAGCTGGGCCTCGGGAGCCTGCTCGACCGCGTCTGGCGGTTCTTCATCTCGATGCGGACCGGCCTGTGGCTCATCCTCGTGCTCGGCCTGCTGTCGCTGGCCGGCACGCTGCTGGAGCAGGCCCCGGCCGCGGTCCGCAACGACCCCGCGTCCTACAGCCAGTGGGTCGACGGCGTCAGCTCGAAGTACGGCGGCTGGACCAAGATCCTCGGCTTCCTCGGCCTGTTCAACGTCTTCACGTCGTACTGGTTCCAGGGGATCATCATTCTCCTCGCGACGAGCGTCCTCGCCTGCTCGGTCAACCGCGCACCCAAGCTGTGGAAGATCGCGACCCACCCGCGGCCCAGCATGGGGAGGACCTTCTTCGACCACGCCCCGCTGCGCGCCGACGTCGTCGTCGCGGAGAGCCCCGAGGCCGCCCTCAAGGACGTCACGACGATCCTGCACCGGCACCGCTTCCGGGTCATCCACCAGCCGGACGACGGTGGCCAGAACCTGTATGCCGACCGCTACCGCTGGGGTCCGTTCGGGACCGTGATCGCCCACGTCAGCTTCGTCCTCATCCTGCTCGGCTTCTTCCTCACCGCGACCACCGGCTTCAAGGACCAGTCCTTCGTGGCGCCGGTCGGCCAGAAGGTCGCGGTCGGGCACGGCACCGGGCTTGCCATCGAGGCGAGGTCGTTCACCGAGACCGACTACGCCAACGGGATGCCGAAGGACTACTCGGCCGACGTCGTCCTCTACAAGAACGGCACGCAGGTCCAGCACCAGCTCGTCCGGGTCAACCACCCGATGAAGCAGGACGGGGTGTGGATCTACCAGAGCTCCTTCGGGATCGCCGCGTCGATGATCGTCAAGGACGCGAGCGGCAAGGAGCTGTTCAACGGCTCCCCGGCGCTGTTCCAGTCAACCGACGGCCAGCACATCTTCGGCTCGTTCACCCTCGCGAGCCAGGACCTCACGGTCTTCGTCGTCGAGCCCGCCTCGGGCCAGACCGACCCCAGCATCAAGGCCGGCCAGGTCCAGCTCGAGATCCACAAGGGCAGCGACGCGACCCCGCTCGCGGTCCAGGTCATCTCGCAGGGCAAGGCGGAGACCATCTCCGGCCTCAGCTACACCTTCGACCGGAACCGCCAGTACACCGGCCTCATCGTGGCCCACGACAAGGGGCAGGCGTTCGTCTGGGTCGGCTCGGCCCTGTTCGTCCTCGGCCTCATCCTCGTCTTCTTCTTCCCCCACCGGCGGATCTGGGTCCAGGCCCGGGCCGTACCGGACGGCACCGAGGTGCTCTGCGCCTCCACCATCAAGCGCGACCCCGCGTTCGAGCCGCAGTTCCACCAGATGATCACCGAGATCCAGCTCGCCGGCGAACCGTCGAGTGACACCACCGAAGGAGCAGAGAACGATGCTTGAGTTCTCGCAGTACAGCCTGATCGCCGGCCTGGTCTTCGTCGTCCTGGCCACGGCCTCCTACATCCTCGCCTTCGCCAACGGGCGGGCCAGGGTCGCCGCCGCCGAGGCAGCGCCCGTGCGGGTCCGCGTCGCCGCCGGTGGGGTCCCCGCCCCGGCTGAGGCTGTCCCGGCGGGACCGGCGCGGGGCGCGTCGCCACGGACCCTGTCCAGCTACGGGTCGCTGTTCGTCCGCCTGGCCCTGGTGTTCCTCACCGCCTGCCTCGTCCTGCGCGGGTTCGCCGTCCACCACGGCCCGTTCACCAACCAGTACGAGTTCTCCGTCTCCTTCGGCTGGGGCGTCGTCGCCGCATACGCCTTCTTCGAGTGGCGCTACCGGATCCGGACCATCGCGCTGCTGGTCCTGCCGATCGCCGGCGCGATGCTCCTCTACGCGCTCACCGAGGACGCCACGGCCAACCCGCTCGTCCCGGCGCTGCAGAACAGCCTGCTGCTGACCGTGCACGTCGTGGTGGCGATCTTCGCGTATGGCGCGTTCGCCGTCTCCTTCGCGGCCGCCGCGATGTACCTCATCCAGGACTACTTCCGTCCCGAGACGGGCATCAAGGGCCTGCCCAAGCTCGAGGTGCTCGACCGGCTCGGCTACAAGGCCGTCATCATCGGCTTCCCGCTCCTCACGATGGTCGTCGTCCTCGGCGCGGCCTGGGCCCAGATCGCCTGGGGCTCGTACTGGAGCTGGGACCCCAAGGAGACCGCGTCCCTGGTGACCTGGCTCATCTACGGCGGGTACCTCCACGCTCGTGTCGCCCGCGGCTGGGTCGGCCGGCGCGCCGCCTGGCTCCTCGTCCTCGGGTTCTTCTCGGTCCTGCTGACCTTCTTCGGGAACCTGTTCTTCGGCGGCCTGCACAGCTACGGGCGCATGTGACCCGCACCGATCGGTGACCCGCCGCCCCTCGTAGAGAACGGACCATCAGATGACCGACCTCCTGACGCCCAGTGCCGCTCCGGCCGCGCGGCCCAGCTGGCAGGAACGCCTGCGCAGCAGCCGCCTCGGCACGATGCTCGTGCTCGGCGTGACCGCCGCACTCGTCATGGGAGGCGCATACCTGGTCAACCGTCCGAAGGCGGCCGGCGCCTCGTCGGTCTCGGTGCAGCAGCAGGACGACTCCCCGGCTCCTCAGGTCGGGGCCGCCGCCCAGGACTTCACGGCGACGACCGTCACCGGCGAGAAGGTCTCGCTCAGCTCGCTCAAGGGTCACCCGGTGTGGCTGACCTTCGGTGCGAGCTGGTGCACGGCCTGCCAGGCCGAGGCCCCTGACATCGAGGCGGCCTACAAGAAGTACCAGGCCCAGGGGGTCAGGGTGCTCCAGGTCAACATCTCCGAGGACGCCGCCGCGGCCAAGGACTACGGCGACCGGATCGGCGTCACCTACGACATCGTCGCCGACCCCAGCTCGACGATCGCCGACGAGTACCGCGTCTCGGCGATCCCCGCGCACTTCTTCATCGACTCCACCGGCACCGTGCGGGCGATGAAGGCCGGTGGGCTCGCCCCCGACGAGATGGCCCAAGAGCTGGCGACGATCACGAGATGACCGACCCCGCAGCCCCGGAGGGCGCGGCCCCCACCGACGGCCCCGCCCCATCGGCCGACGCCCCGGCCGCCTCCCCTGACGACCCCGTGGCCGCCTCCACTCCTCCCCCCGACGACACCGCCACCCCTGCCAGGGCCGACGCCTCCTCCGGCGTGCCTTCCGATCCGGCCGCATCCCCCCAGGCGGCCGGGTCGGTGGCATCGAGGTACCGGCCCCTCCCGCGCCTGCTGCGCCCCCTCATCCCGCTCGCCCGCGCCATCGACAGGGTGCCTCACCCGCCGTGGAACACCTGGCAGGGCATGCTCCTTCTCTTCGTCGTCATCGGCGGCTTCGGGTCCGTTGCGACGATGGCCGGCGCCAAGGCTGTCGGGGTCTCCGAGACGGCGTCGTTCTGCACGACCTGCCACACGATGGAGCCGCAGCAGAAGGCGTACGCCGTCTCGCCGCACAAGGACGTCGGGTGCGGCGAGTGCCACGTCGACCCCGGGCTCATCGGGTTCGTCAAGGCCAAGGCCGGTGGCACCAAGGAGCTCTACGCCCTGGTCACCAATACCTACCCGACACCGATCACCCCGCCGCAGCACTCCGATCTGCCCCCGGTGCAGCACACGTGCATGGAGTGTCACTCCATCGACCAGATCACCAAGAACGGCGGGCCGACCAAGCTGATCGTCCGCCCCATCTACGCCACCGACGAGTCGAACACCCGGCAGACGATCTCCGTTCTCCTGCGCCCGGTCGACCTCGGTCCGACGGGTGGCACCCGCGGCGTCCACTGGCACGTCCAGGAGAAGGTGACCTACACCTCCGAGGACGAGCAGGACCAGAAGATCGACCTTGTCGAGTCGACAACCCCGGACGGGCAGACCCAGCAGTTCATCGCCTCCGGACAGGTGCGCGTCTCCGCGGACGTCGGCAAGGACGTCGCCCGGCTCAAGGGCACGGAGAACAACAGGACGATGGACTGCATCTCGTGCCACAACCGGGTCGGGCACGAGGTGCCCAACGTCGACGAGGCCGTCGACGACGCGATGGCGGCGGGCAAGATCGACGCCACGCTGCCGTACATCAAGCGGGACGGCGTCAAGGTTGTCAGCGGCACCTACCCCTCGGTCGCCGACGCCGACAAGGCCATCGACGCCATCGCGACGGGCCTCCAGACCCACTACCCCCTCGTCGCCAAGAACCAGAAGGCGCAGATCAGCGCGGCGGTCACCGAGCTCAAGTCGATCTACAACCTGGTCGCCACGCCCGGCATGGGTGTCTCGGCGACCACATACGCCGACAACCTCGGCCACCAGAGCTCGCCGGGGTGCTTCCGCTGCCACGACGGCGCCCACTACCTCATCAAGGGCGGGCAGGTCACGAACGAGGTGATCCCGTCGACGTGTGACACCTGCCACACGTTTCCCCAAACAGGAGTGAGCCCCTCCAACATCCCGATCGGGGTCAAGCCGACCAACCATGACGACGCGCTGTGGGCCTTCGACCACAAGGCCGCCACGAACAACGTGCTGCCGGACGCCGGGTCGTGCGGGGCGTGCCACGCTCCGAGCTACTGCGAGAACTGCCACGACAGCGGCGCCATCAAGGTCGACCACGCCACGATGCTCTACAACCACGCACAGGCCATCACGGCCTCGGGCGGGCCCAACGCCTGCGCGTACTGCCACCAGACCGCCTACTGCGCCCAGTGCCACAAGGACCAGGTGCTGGGGTCGAGCAAGGCTGCGCTGGGCGTCCAGTCAGGGAGCGGACCATGACCAGCACGACACGAGCCCAGCACCAGCTCGAGGTGGAGGAGTGGCTGACCGTCCAGGACGCGTGCTCCCTGCTCGGCGTCTCCCCGGCCACCCTGCGCCGGTGGAGCGCCGCCGGCGACGTGCAGGCGTTCACGACGCCGGGCGGGCACCGGCGCTTCGCCCGCTCGACGATCCTCAGCCTGCTGCCCGACACCGGCCGCACCCGGCCCTCGCTCGAGGAGCTCGGCGTGACCGCCGACCGGATGATCCGGGCCTACCGGCGCAACATGCTGCAGGCCACCCGTGGCGTCGCCTGGCTCGGCAGCCTCGACGAGACGGGCCTGGCGACTCTGCGCCGTCTCGGCCGGCAGATCGCGGCGGGGCTCCTCGACGCCATCGACGCCGAGAGCGACGACGAGCGACGGGCCGCCATGGCGGGCGCCGCCAACGCCGCGGCCGACTACGGACGGGTCGCCTCCCGGGCCGGCGGCTCCCTCACCGAGACCGTGGAGGCCTTCCTGCGCTTCCGGCTGCTCTTCCTCGACGAGCTCGTGCAGGTCGCCCGCCGCCAGGGGCTCGACACCGTCGAGTCGACCCGGCTCGTCGTCGACGCGACGACCGCCACCGACGGCCTGCTCGCCCCGATGCTGGGCGGCCTCACCGGGACGCCGGACGCCCTGGCCTGAGCCCGGTCGGATGCCGCCCGTGCGCCCACCGGGGTGCGCCGGTCAGACCCAGCTCGGGAACCACATCCGCAGGTGCCACTGGCTGTAGGGGATCACCTCGGCCGTGTAGATCGGGTAGAAGAACGCGAACAGGGCCAGCGTGAGGAACAGGTAGCCGCCCACCACATACAGCCCTCGTCGGCGTCGCGCCGGCGAGGCATCCCGCCCCCCCAGCGCCATGCCGAGGACGAGGACGACGGCGAGGATGACCCACGGCTCGAAGGCGATGGAGTAGAACTCGAAGATCGTCCGGTGCTGGAAGAGGAACCACGGTAGGTAGCCGCCGATGATGCCGGCGGCGATGGCGCCGGCCCGCCAGTCGCGGCGGACCAGCCAGGACCACAGGACGACGACGAGGGCCGCGGTGCCGAGCCACCACACCGAGATCGTCCCCACCGAGTGGATGGCCTTGGAGCAGGTGGCGACCGTGCAGCCGCTCTGCCCGTTCTTGGGGCCCTCGTAGAAGAAGGACGTCGGGCGGGCCTGGACCAGCCAGCCCCAGGGGTCCGACTGGTACGGGTGCGGCGTCGACAGCGTGGTGTTGAAGTGCCACATCTCCTGGTGGTACTGCACCAGCGAGCGCACCGCCGGCGGGAGCCAGCCGACCCCCTTGCCCGGGTTGGCCGCCGCCCAGCCCCGGTCGTACCCGTACGTCGAGAGGAACCACCCCGTCCACGACACGGCATACACGACGCCGGCGGTGAGCAGCAGGGAGACCGCCGCGAGCGGGCCGTCGCCGAGCAGCGAGCCGACGCCCCAGCGCCGCACGCCCGCCGCGCGTCGGGCCCCCATGTCCCACCAGACCGACATGATCCCGAAGGCCGCGATGAAGAAGAGCCCGGACCACTTGGTGGCGGTCGTCATCCCGAGGGTCGCCCCGGCCACCCACCGCCACGGGCGCAGACCCACCCAGGGGCCGACCCGGGGCCAGACCCCCGGCGGCAGGGCCCCGACCTTGCGCGCGAGGATCTCCCGGCTGCGGTCCCGGTCGAGCAGCAACGCCGCGAACGAGACGAGCGCGAAGAACATGACGATGCTGTCGAGGATCCCGGTGCGCTGGATGACGAACGCGTGCCCCTCGAAGGCCAGGAGGAACGACGCCACGCAGCCGAGCAGGGTGGAGCCGAACATCCGGCGGGCCACCCGCCCGATGACCAGGATCGAGACGGTCCCGAGCAGGGCCACCGAGAACCGCCAGCCCACCGAGGAGCCGATCCCGAACAGCCACTCGCCGACGGCGATGACCCACTTGCCCAGCGGGGGGTGGACGACCATGTCGCCGTTCGTCGTGTTGAAGATGTTCGTCGTGCCGGCGGTGAAGAGGGCGTCGGGCTTCTCCAGGGTTCCCTGGGTCCGCATCTCGACGCCGTACTCCAGCATCGAGTAGCCCTGCTTGACGTAGTACGTCTCGTCGAAGACCAGCTGGTGGGGGTCGCCGAGCCGCCAGAGGCGGAGGAACCCGCCGACCAGCGCGATGAGGCCGGGGCCGAGCCAGCCCCACAGACGGTCGGTGGGCCGGAACCCGAGCAGCCGCTCGCGCAGCTCGTCCGTCCGGGTCACGCGCACATCGTAGGGGCCGTACCCGTGCGAGGATCGGCGGCATGACCCAGGGCGTGCTGGTGCTGGCGGCGACCCCCATCGGGGACCCGCGCGATGCCGCGCCTCGGCTCGCCGACGAGCTGGCGGGAGCCGATGTCGTCGCGGCCGAGGACACCCGCCGCCTGGCCCGGCTGTGCCGCGAGCTCGACGTGCGCCCGCGGGGCCGGGTGCTCAGCTACCACGAGCACAACGAGGTGGCCCGCACCGACGAGCTGGTCGAGCGGCTGAGTGCGGGGGAGCGGGTCGTCCTGGTCACCGACGCCGGTATGCCGTCGGTGTCCGACCCCGGGTACCGGCTCGTTGCGGCGGCGGTGGCCGCTGGGGTGCGGGTCAGCGCGGTGCCCGGGCCGAGCGCCGTGCTCATGGCGCTCGCCGTCTCGGGGCTGCCCGTGGACCGCTTCTGCTTCGAGGGCTTCCCTCCGCGCAAGCCGGGGGAGCGGGCCCGGATGCTGGCAGCCCTGGCCGCCGAGCCACGGACGATGGTGTTCTTCGAGGCGCCGCACCGGCTGGGGGCGACCCTGGACGCGATGGCCGGTGCGTTCGGGGCGGAGCGCGACGCGGCCGTGTGCCGCGAGCTCACCAAGACCTACGAGGAGGTCGTGCGCGGCCCGCTCGTCGAGCTGGCCGAATGGGCACGCGGGGAGGTCCGCGGCGAGGTGACCCTGGTCGTGGCCGGCGCCCCGCAGGCGCCCGTCGCGGACCTGGCCGAGGCCGTGCCCGCCGTGTTGGCCCGGGTGGCGGCCGGCGAGCGGCTCAAGGACGCCAGCGCGGCGGTGGCGGCGAGGACCGGGCTGTCCAAGAAGGCCCTCTACGACGCGGCGCTGGCGGCACGCTGAGCCCGCCCGGTCGGCGCGTTGTCCCAGCCGTCCCACCCGGCCCCCGCAACGGGGACGCCCTCCCCCCGTCTCCCTAACCTCTGCTAGCAGAGGTTGCGTGACCAAGCAGAGGGTGCAACCTGTGCTTGGTCCCCTAACTTCTGCTAGCAGAGGTTAGGGGACGGGCGCGGGGGGACGGGGCGACGGGGGGCTCGGGTGGGCTCGGTGGGGCTCGGCAGGGGGTGCGACGAGCGGCGCACCCCGTCCGACAAGCGGTCCGAACGGCCGAACCGGAGATATCTCACACGGAGTAAGGCTCACCTGACTAGGCACCCGCGGCCCTGGGGAGGGTAGTTTCGGACAGTGGCCACAACGACACTTTCCGCGCGCCCAGTGACGTCGCGCAGGACCACGGTCGCCCTCAAGCTGCTCATGGCGGTGACCGGCCTGCTCTTCGCGTTCTTCGTCCTGTTCCACATGTACGGCAACCTCAAGCTCCTCGCGGGCGAGGACGCCTACAACACGTACGCAGAGCACCTGCGCACGATGTTCGAGCCGATACTGCCGCACGCCGGGTTCCTGTGGATCCTGCGCGTCGTGCTGATCATCGCCGTGGTCGTCCATGTCTATGCCGCCGTCACCTTGTGGATGCGCGCCGGCAGTGCCCGCCGGACGCCGTATGCCGCGGGCAAGGCGGCACTGCGCTCGACCTGGATGCGCTGGGGTGGGGTGTTCATCTTCGTCTTCCTCATCTGGCACCTCATCGAGTTCACGATCAGCAAGGTGAGCGTCAACCCCGACAAGACGGGAGTGGCGATCACCCAGAACCCCTACCAGCTCGTCGTCGCGAGCTTCCAGGTGTGGTGGCTCACCCTCATCTACGTCCTCGCCATGGTCGCCCTCGCCCTGCATCTCGAGCACGGCGTCTTCAGCGCCCAGCAGACGCTGGGCTGGACGCAGAGCCTCAAGGGCTACCGGCGGGCCAAGATCATCGGCTACGTGACGGCCGCGCTCGTCGTCGGCGGGTTCCTCATCCCGCCGCTGATGATCCAAGCCGGCCTGGTGAAGTGAGGACCGAGATGACCGACACCGCTTCTGCCCCCCTCGTCCACGGCCTCTACCGCGAAGGCGACCCGGTCTCCGACACCAAGGCGCCGGCCGGCCCCATCGACCGCAAGTGGACGACCCGCCAGTTCGAGGCGGCGCTGGTCAACCCCGCCAACCGCCGCAAGCTCACGGTCATCATCGTCGGCACCGGCCTGGCCGGTGGCGCCGCGGCGGCCACCCTCGGCGAGGCCGGCTACAACGTCAAGTCGTTCTGCTTCCAGGACAGCCCGCGCCGGGCGCACTCGATCGCCGCCCAGGGCGGCATCAACGCCGCGAAGAACTACAAGGAGGACGGCGACTCGGTCTACCGCCTCTTCTACGACACGGTGAAGGGCGGGGACTACCGGTCCCGGGAGACCAACGTCTACCGGCTGGCCGAGGTCAGCGCGAACATCATCGACCAGTGCGTGGCGCAGGGCGTGCCGTTCGCCCGCGAGTACGGCGGCCTGCTCGACAACCGCTCGTTCGGCGGGGTCCAGGTCTCCCGGACCTTCTACGCGCGGGGGCAGACGGGCCAGCAGCTGCTCATCGGCGCCTACCAGGCGATGGAGCGCCAGGTCGCCGCCGGGACGGTCGAGCAGTTCACCCGGCACGAGATGCTCGAGGTCGTCGTCGTCGACGGCCGGGCTCGCGGCATCATCGCCCGCGACCTGGTCACCGGCGAGATCGAGACCCACCTCGCCGACGCCGTGGTCCTCGCGACCGGCGGCTACGGCAACGTCTTCTTCCTCTCGACCAACGCGATGGGCTCCAACGTCACGGCGAGCTGGCGCGCGCACCGCAAGGGCGCCTACTTCGGCAACCCCTGCTACACCCAGATCCATCCGACGTGCATCCCCGTCTCCGGCGAGCACCAGTCCAAGCTGACGCTCATGTCCGAGTCCCTGCGCAACGACGGCCGGATCTGGGTGCCGAAGCGACGCGAGGACTGCGAGACGGACCCGCGGCAGATCCCCGAGGAGGACCGCGACTACTACCTCGAGCGGATCTACCCCGGCTTCGGCAACCTCGTCCCGCGCGACATCGCCTCCCGCCAGGCCAAGTACGTCTGCGACGAGGGTCGTGGCGTCGGCCCGATGGTCGGCGACTTCCGCCGGGGGGTCTACCTCGACTTCGCCGATGCCATCGCCCGGCTCGGGCGGGCCACGGTCGAGGAGCGCTACGGCAACCTGTTCGACATGTACGCCCGGATCACGGGCGAGAACCCCTACGAGACCCCGATGCGGATCTACCCCGCGGTCCACTACACGATGGGCGGGCTGTGGGTCGACTACGACCTCCAGTCCTCGATCCCCGGGCTGTTCGTGGCGGGCGAGGCGAACTTCTCCGACCACGGCGCGAACCGGCTCGGGGCGAGTGCCCTCATGCAGGGTCTGGCCGACGGCTACTTCGTCCTGCCCAACACCATCCGCGACTACCTCGCCAAGGGTCCGTTCGAGGCCCTCGACGAGAGCAACCCCGAGGTGGCCGCGGCGAAGGCCGCGGTCGCCGAGCGCACCCAGCGGCTGCTCGAGATCCAGGGTGAGCGCAGCGTCGACTCCTTCCACAAGGAGCTCGGCCACATCATGTGGGAGTACGTCGGGATGGAGCGGACCGAGGAGGGCCTGCTCAAGGCCATCGACCTCATCCGCGGCCTGCGCGAGGAGTTCTGGCGCAACCTGCGGGTCCTCGGCGCAGGCGACACCCTCAACCAGAGCCTCGAGAAGGCCGGCCGGGTGGCCGACTTCCTCGAGCTGGGCGAGCTGATGGCCATCGACGCGCTGCACCGGCGCGAGTCGTGCGGCGGCCACTTCCGCGGCGAGTCCCAGACCGAGGACGGCGAGGCGCTGCGCAACGACGACGAGTACGCCTACGTCGCGGCCTGGGAGTTCACCGGCGACGGCGGCCACGGGTCGATGGGCGCCCCCGTGCTCCACAAGGAAGACCTGGTCTACGAGTTCATCGAGCTGAAGCAGCGGAGCTACAAGTGAACCTCACTCTCAAGATCTGGCGGCAGGCCGGACCCAGCGACAAGGGCGGACTCGTCTCCTACCAGGTCGACGACATCAGCCCCGACATGTCGTTCCTCGAGATGCTCGACGTGCTCAACGAGCGGCTCAACGCCAAGGGCGAGGAGCCGGTGGCCTTCGACAGCGACTGCCGCGAGGGCATCTGCGGCATGTGCGGGCTGATGATCTCGGGCGACGCGCACGGGCCCGAGAAGACCACGACCTGCCAGCTGCACATGCGCAGCTTCGCCGACGGCGACACGGTCACCATCGAGCCGTGGCGGGCCGACGCCTTCCCGATCGTGCGTGACCTCATCGTCGACCGGAGCGCCTTCGACCGCATCATCCAGGCCGGCGGCTACATCTCGGTCAACACCGGGTCGGCTCCGGATGCCCACGCGGCGCCGGTGCCCAAGGTTCATGCCGACCGCGCCTTCGAGGCCGCGGAGTGCATCGGTTGCGGGGCCTGTGTCGCCGCCTGCCCCAACGCCAGCGCCATGCTGTTCATGGGCGCCAAGGTGACCCACCTGGGCGAGCTGCCCCAGGGCCAGCCCGAGCGGGACGCCCGGGTCGTCAAGATGGTGGGCCAGCACGACCTCGAGGGGTTCGGCGGCTGCACCAACGTCGGAGAGTGCACCAAGGCATGCCCCAAGGGCATCCCCCAGGACGTCATCTCGACGCTCAACAAGGACCTGCGCCGGGCGATGGTCAAGGGCCTCTGAGAGGCCCGGCAGGCACCGGCCATGCGCGCTCCGGCATCGCCGCGTCGTCGCGCTCGCGGCCGCGGCCGGGCTCGTCGTCGGCCTGTCCGGGTGCGGCGATGGGTCGACCCCCCGCGCCGGGGCCCGCGCGGCGACGCCCCCCACGGTGGGTGCCGTCTTCTCGCAGGCCCAGAGGTCGGTGCTCTCGGCGAGCACCGCACACCTGTCCGGGTGGGTCGTGAAGTCAGGGCAGCGCCTGACCCTCGACATCGCCGGCCGGGTCGACGGGACCAACCAGACGCTGCAGATGAGCCTGGGAACCAGCGGGTCGATGACGGCGCTGACGGTCGGCGGGGCGATCTACGTCAAGGGCGACAAGACGTTCTGGGACTCCTCGGCCGGTGCGGGCTCGGGGGACCGCATCGGGAACAAGTACGTCATCCTCACCGGCTCGGACGCGACCGACATCGGGTCGGTCACGATGAAGGACCTGCTGACCGGGATGTTCTCGGACTCCTCCCTCTCGGGGCTGAAGGAGGTGACGTCCCAGGTCCGCCGGGCGACGGTCGACGGTCAGGACGCGTACGTCCTCACCGACACCCGTGCCGGCACGGGAAGCAGCTCGGGCGAGCTCGACGTCACGACCGACGGGACGGCGCGCCTCATCGCGGTCAGGACGGTGGGGAGCGAGCAGGGCGAGGTGCACTTCACCGACTGGGGAGCCGTCGGGCCGGTCCTCGCGCCGCCGCCCGCCGAGGTGCTGGCCTCCTGAACCGGGCTCAGAGCCAGGACAGGTGGCCCTTGAGCAGGCTGTAGCCGACGAAGGCCACGATGTCGAGAAGGGTGTGCGCGACGACGAGCGGTCCGACCCGGCGGGTCCGGGTGTAGACCCAGCCGAAGATGAGCCCCATGGCGAGGTTGCCGACGAACCCGCCGAAGCCCTGGTACAGGTGGTAGGAGCCGCGGATCAGCGCGCTCGCGCCGATGACCGTCCAGGTGCGCCAGCCCGCCCGGGTCCACCGGGCGAAGAGGTAGCCCACCATGACGACCTCCTCGAGCACCGCGTTCTGCGCGGCGGCGAGGACGAGGACCGGGATGGTCCACCACTGGTCGGCGAGGTTCGCCGCAGCGACGGTGGTGTTGACGCCCAGGGCCCGGGCGGCGGCATACACCCCCAGACCGGGTATGCCGACCGCAGCGGCGAGCAGCGCGCCCCGGGCCAGGTCGGAGACGGGGGCCCGCAGGTCGAAGCCGATCCGGTGCCGGGCGCCGGGGCGGTCGCGCGAGAGCAGGTGCAGTGCCAGGGCCACGGGCACCAGGGCGAGGGTGATGCCGACGAGCTTGTACGCGAGGTCCAGCCAGGGCCGGTCGGGGGTGACCGAGCTGTTCATCGCCGTCGTCTGCTGCGAGAGGGCGACGTTGGCGGTGAGCTTGTCGATGATGCTGAGCACCGACCAGATCGCCGAGGCCCCGAGGGAGAGGCCGAGGACGATCGCGGTCTCGGTGAGCAGCAGCCGCCGGGGGAGGGCGGGCAGGGCGGCCGGGCCCGACGTGGGACCGGCCTCAGGGCCGGCGCCGACGGCGGAGCCGGGCTCGCTCGCCGGGCTGGTCATGCGGTCAGCCTAGGCGGTCCATCCTGGACGCCGGCTGGGCGGGCGCTGGGCTGCTGACGGTCTCCATGCGCCGACGTGGACCCGACGTTGGAGGGGTGCTCAGTGAGCGAAGGCGTGGTGGCGGTAGTAGGTCCGGATGCCCTCGCGGCGGGCGAGCCGGTCGGCGCGTCGCTCGCGGACGTACATCGCCGAGGCGGCGAGGACGCCGAGCACGACCAGGGCGCCGGCGACGGTGACGATGAGGGTGAGCCAGGTGGCGACGGTGCTGGCGGCGGTGAGGAGGCCCATGACGTTGTCCTTTCTACAGATGTAGGGATCCTATCCCAGACCACTACAGATGTAGAAATCTCGCCTTGCCCTGCACCCGCCCTGCACCCGCCCCGCACCGCGGTGACCACGCCGTGGTCACCGTGGGGGGCACAATGTGGCCGATGACCCAGGCACCCTCCTCGGCGACCGGCCGCCGGCTCCAGCTCGTCGAAGCCGCGGTCCGCGTCGTGGCGCGGTCCGGGCTGCGCGGGCTCACCCATCGGGCCGTCGACGCCGAGGCCGGGGCTCTCCGAGGGCACCTGTTCGGGGTACCTCCGCACCCGCAACGCCCTGCTCACCGCCCTCATGCAGCACGTCGGCGCCACCCTGGCGACCGACGTCGACGCTCTCGCCGAGCGGCTCGAGGCGCACCCTGCCGACCACGGGTATGCCGCCGAGCAGACCATCGCCCTCTTCGCCTCGTGGCTCGACCGGCCCGACCTCATGGTCGTGCGCTCCGAGCTGACCCTCGAGGCGATGCGCCGCCCGGCCCTGCGCGTGGCGTTCCTCCCCTGGCGCGACCGGCTGCTCGCCGTCGTCGAGGGGGTCGTGGCCGGGTATGGCCACGACGACCCCCACCTGCGGGCCGAGACCGTGCTCGCCTCGTTGGAGGGCGTCCTCACGCTGGCGCTGCTCCGCCCGCCCGGCCAGCGGCGTGCCTACGTGCGGGACACGGTGCGGATCATCGTCTCGGCCCTCTCCGAGTTCGAGGCCCCGGGCAGCACACCCGCGCGCTGAGCAGCGGTCCTCCGCTCAGGCGAGCGACGGCGTCGCCCGGTCCCGGCGCCGGCGGCGGACCCGGAGCACGAGCCAGATGATGACGCACGCGAGGAGCGCCAGCGCGAGCACCACGAGCCCGGGGACGAGGACGGCGACGAGGCTGAGCCCTACGGAGACGCCGTCCTCGGCCGTCGAGACGACCGGCGCCCCGGCCCCGAGCGTCCCGGCGTTGATGACCGGGCGGGCTGCCATCTTGCCGGAGTGCACCAGGCCCGAGACGATGATGCCGAGGACGATCCCCACCCACTGGTGCCGCTGCATCCAGGCCGAGCCGTCGAGCTCGCTCGCGGCGGTCGTGGCCGCGAAGATGAGACCGCCCATGCTGGGCCGGATGAAGGTCTGGACCGCGTCGTTGACCGTGTCGACGGCAGGGATCTTGTCGAGCACGACCTCCGCCAGCAGGAGGACGATGCCCGCCCCGATGGCCCAGCTGCTCTCGATCCACGTGAAGCCGTCGGGGAGGGTGATGACATCGGTGAAGCGCGCGATGAGTGCCACGACGAGGAACGGGATGTAGGCGTTGAGGCCCGCTGCGGCGGACAGGCCCATCCCCGTGAGTGCGGCGATCACGGCATACCTCCGAGGAGTCATGGCGGTCGTCCGGCCGCCCCACGCGGGTGGCGGCCCCCGGCCGCGCACCTGTCAACGCCCGGCGATGCCGAGCGTAGTCCCGGTGGACCGGGAGAAGCCGTTGAGCGGCCCCCCTAGGATTCAGGCGTGACCAGAGTCCTGTCCGCCGTCGCCTGGCCCTACGCCAACGGCCCGCGCCACATCGGCCATGTCGCCGGGTTCGGCGTGCCCTCCGACGTCTTCAGCCGCTACATGAGGATGTCCGGGCACGACGTGCTCATGGTGAGTGGAACCGACGAGCACGGGACGCCGATCCTGGTCCAGGCCGAGAAGGAGGGGGTCGGGCCCCGCGAGATCGCCGACCGGTTCAACCGGGTCATCGCCGAGGACCTGACCGCGCTCGGGCTCGCCTACGACCTGTTCACCCGGACGACGACCCCCAACCACTATGCCGTGGCCCAGGAGCTGTTCACCGGTGACTGGCGCAACGGCTACATGATCGAGCAGACCACCCGGGGGGCGATCAGCCCGTCGACCGGCCGCACCCTGCCCGACCGCTACATCGAGGGCACCTGCCCCATCTGTGGGTATGCCGAGGCGCGTGGCGACCAGTGCGACAACTGCGGCAACCAGCTCGACGCGACCGAGCTCATCGACCCCCGCAGCAAGATCAACGGCGAGGTCCCCCGGTTCGTCGAGACCCAGCACTTCTTCCTCGACCTCCCGGCCCTCGCGGACGCCATCGGCGAGTGGCTCGACGGGCGTGAGGCGTCGGGAACGTGGCGACCCAACGTCATCAAGTTCAGCCGCAACCTGCTGCAGGACGTCCGGCCCCGCGCGATGACCCGGGACCTCGACTGGGGCATCCCCGTGCCCATCGACGGGTGGCGCGAGCAGCCGACCAAGCGGTTCTACGTGTGGTTCGACGCGGTCATCGGCTACCTCTCGGCGTCGATCGAGTGGGCTCGCCGGGTCGGCGACCCCGAGCGCTGGCGCGACTGGTGGAACGACCCGGAGGCCCGGTCCTACTACTTCCAGGGCAAGGACAACATCACCTTCCACGCCCAGATCTGGCCCGCCGAGCTCCTCGCGTATGCCGGCCGGGGGTCGCGCGGCGGTGAGCCGGGACCCTACGGCGTGCTCAACCTGCCCACCGAGGTCGTCGCGAGCGAGTTCATGACGATGGAGGGCCGGCAGCTGTCGACCTCCCGGGGCCACGTCATCTACGTCCGAGACGTCCTCGAGCGCTACGGGCCCGACGCCTTGCGCTACTTCATCTGCGCCGCAGGACCCGAGAGCCAGGACGCCAACTTCACCTGGGCCGAGTTCGTCCAGCGCAACAACTCCGAGCTCGTCGCCGGGTGGGGCAACCTCGTGAACCGCACGGCGACGATGATCCACAAGAGCTTCGGCGAGATCCCGGCGGCCGGGTCGCTGGAGCCGGTCGACACCGCCCTGCTCGACACGGTCCAGGCCGCCTTCGCCACGGTCGGCGGGCACATCGAGCGTCACCGCTTCAAGGCCGGCATCGGCGAGCTCATGAGGGTCGTCGGCGAGGCCAACGCCTACGTCTCGCGGACCGAGCCGTTCAAGCTCAAGGGCGATGACCAGCGCGACCGGCTGGGCACCGTGCTCCACGTGCTCGCCCAGGCGGTCTCCGACATCAACACCCTGTCCTCGCCGTTCCTCCCGCACGGGGCCAACCGGGTGCACGCGGTGCTGGGCGGTCAGGGCGAGCTCGTGCCGATGCCGGAGCTGCGCGAGGTCGAGGACCTCGACGGAGCCGCCGGCTACCCGGTCATCATGGGCGAGTACTCCTCGACGCCGCCCTGGCAGTCCCGGCCGGTGCTCGTCGGGACGCCCATCGCCAAGCCGGTCCCGGTCTTCACCAAGTTCGACGACTCCGTCGTCGAGGCCGAGCTCGAGCGGCTCCGCTCCTCGTGAGCCCACACCGCCACCCGGAGGCTCCTGACCCGCTCCCGATCCCGGTGGCGGACAACCACACCCATCTCGACATCGCCTGGGAGGGCGAGGAGCCCGCCGACATCGGCGAGGTGCTGTCGGCCGCCGCCGCGGTCGGGGTCGACCGCGTCGTCCAGATCGGTTGCGACCTGGCGTCGGCGCGCCTCACCGTCGAGCTCGTCGACCGGTATGCCGCGGTGCTGGGTGGCGTCGCGCTGCACCCCAACGAGGCGCCCCGGCTCGCCGCGCAGGGGGGCCTCGCGGCGGCATACGAGGAGATCGAGAGGCTGGCCGCGCACCCGCGGGTCAAGGTGGTGGGGGAGACCGGGCTCGACTACTACCGCACCGGGCCGGAGGGCCGCGGGACGCAGGAGGAGTCGTTCCGGTGGCACATCGACCTGGCCAAGCGGCTCGACCGGACCCTGCAGATCCACGACCGCGACGCCCACGAGGACGTCCTGCGCGTGCTCGACGACGAGGGTGCCCCCGAGCGGGTCGTCCTGCACTGCTTCTCCGGTGACGGGGCGTTCGCCCGGGCGTGCGTGGAGCGCGGCTACCACCTGTCCTTCGCCGGCAACATCACGTTCAAGAACGCGCACGCCCTGCGGGATGCGCTGGCCGTCACCCCCCTGGACCGGGTGCTCGTCGAGACCGACGCCCCCTACCTCACCCCGCACCCATGGCGCGGGTCGCCGAACTCCCCGGTCCTCGTCCCGCTCACCGTGCGCGCCATGGCGGCGGTGCTCGGCGTGGCCGTGCCCCTGCTGTGCGATGCGTTCGGGACGACGACGGAGCGCCTCTACGGCACCTGGTGACCCGTCCGGGCCGAGCCCGACCTTCGTTACCAAAATTTGACCTATGCCCCGGGACTCCTGCACGCTGGATGGGTTGGCCGGGGCCAGTGACCCCGGACGGCACGGGTCCGTCACGAGGCGGCCGCCAGCGTCGACAGCCGCCCTGGGCCCGTGTGGAGCCGCCGCCCCTGGGCGACTCCGGGCCGCTTCCCCTGGCGACCCGCGTCCGGACCTGGTGCCCGGGGAGAACGACCATCGGAGCCCCGTGATCTCTTCGCCCCTGCGCCGCGTCGCCCAAGGCGCAGCCCTCCTCACCATCGTCGCCGGCTCGGTCGGCGCCTCCGCCTGGAGCAAGCACGTCGACATCTCCGTCGACGGCAAGGTCTCCTCGGTGCGCGTCTTCGGGTCCACCGTGGCCGATGCCCTGTCGGCGGATCACCTGACCCTCGGCGTGCACGACCTGGTCCTTCCCTCGGCGTCCAGCCCCGTCCACGACGGTGACGTCGTCACCGTGCGCTACGCCCGTCCGCTCACGCTGACGATCGACGGCCGCACCGCCGAGTACTGGACCACGGCCACGACCGTCGACGCCGCCCTCAACCAGCTCGGCTTCCGCGAGCCCGGCGCCGTCCTCTCCGCGTCGCGCTCGCAGGTCCTCGGCCGCCGGGGCCTCGCCGTGACGATGACGACCCCCAAGCTGGTGACCGTCCTCGCCGACGGCACGCAGCGTTCCGTGAGCTCGACCGCGGCGGACGTGTCCGCGATGCTCCAGGCCGCCGGGTACCACCTCGGACCGCTCGACCGGGTCAGGCCGGGGCTGACCTCCGACCTCATGGCCGGCTCGACCATCGTCGTCCAACGGGTCTACGAGAGGACCGTCACCTCGACCGTGTCCGTCGCGTACGGCACGACGAAGAAGAGCGACTCCTCGATGTACACCGACCAGAGCAGGACCCTCACGCCCGGCAAGGCCGGCAGCGAGCGGGTCACCACCCGGCGGCTCTACGTCGACGGCAAGCTCGCCAGCTCGACGGTCCTCTCCCGGACGGTCCTCACGAAGGCGGTGACCGCCGTCGTCGCGGTCGGGACCAAGCATCGCCCGGCCCGCAGCGCCGGAAACACCTCGGGCACGGGCATCAACCTGGCCAACGCCGCGATGTGGGACCGGATCGCCACGTGCGAGTCCGGCGGCAACTGGCACATCAACACCGGCAACGGCTACTACGGCGGCCTCCAGTTCGCGTCCTCGACCTGGCTGAGCAACGGCGGCGCCGACTTCGCGCCGCGGGCCGACCTCGCCTCCCGCGAGCAGCAGATCACCGTGGCCAACCGGCTCTACGCCAAGGCCGGTCTCGGCCCCTGGGGCTGCGCCTGGGCGGCCTGACCGCCGCGTCGGCCGGCCCGTCCGGCATACCGAGGCCCTCGTCGCTGCGCGGCGGGGGCCTCGCCGTACCGCCGGCGCCTCCGGGTGCCGGTCCGGGGCCGCCGCCGGAGCCGTCGGTAGGCCGCTCGGCCGGGCGGGCGGCATACCTCACCTAGGGTGAGCACCATGCCCGCGCCCGACCCCACAGCCACGGCCGGCGGCCCCGGGCCGCACGAGCTGCTCGGGGCCTCGCAGGTCCGGGCTCTCGTGGAGACCCTCGGCATCCGGCCGACCAAGCAGTGGGGTCAGAACTTCGTCGTCGACGCCAACACGGTGCGCCGTATCGTACGGCTCGCCGCCGTCGCAGCCGACGACGTCGTCGTCGAGGTCGGGCCCGGCCTGGGCTCGCTCACCCTCGCGCTCCTGCCCGAGGTCGCCGCGGTCGTCGCCGTCGAGGTCGACCCCGTCCTCGCGGGAGCGCTGCCCGCCACGGTGGCTGCCCACGCACCGGCCCTCGCCAACCGGATGACGGTGGTCCACGCCGACGCCCTCACGGTGACCGAGCTCCCCGGGCCGCCGCCGACGGCGCTCGTGGCGAACCTGCCCTACAACATCTCGGTTCCCGTCGTGCTGCGGTTCCTCGAGCGGTTCCCGAGCGTCACCCGCATCCTCGTCATGGTCCAGCTCGAGGTGGCCGAGCGGCTCGCGGCCCCGCCCGGCTCGCGGGTCTACGGGGTCCCGAGCGCCAAGGCCGCCTGGTACGGGCAGGTGCGTCTGGCCGGCAAGGTCCCCCGCGGGGTCTTCTGGCCGGTGCCCAACGTCGACTCCGGCCTGGTGTCGCTGGTGCGGCGCGAGCCACCGGTGGCCGACGTTCCGCGCGAGGAGGTCTTCGCCTGCGTCGACGCGGCGTTCGCCCAGCGCCGCAAGACCCTCCGGGCAGCGCTGGCTCCGTGGGCGGGCTCGCCCCAGCGCGCCGAGGAGTGCCTGCGCGCTGCCGGGATCGACCCTCGCACCCGCGGGGAGCAGCTCGACATCGGCGGGTTCGCGTCCGTGGCACGGGCGCGGCGCTCGCTGGGACACGCGGCGGCGGAGCGGTGATTAGGGTGGGCGCATGACGTCGGCCCACAGCGACCCGCCACCGGCGACGGTGCGTGTCCCGGGCAAGGTCAACCTCGAGCTCCTCGTCGGGCCGGTCCGTCCCGACGGCTACCACGCCCTGTGGACCGTCTACCAGGCAGTGAGCCTGCATGACGACATCACCGTGGCGAACGACGATGACTGGGGCGTCTCGGTCAGCGGCGACTACGCGGCCGGCGTCCCCGCGGACGGCGACAACCTGGCCCTGCGGGCGGCCCGGCTGCTTGCCGACCGGACCGGGGCGGGCGGCCCGGTCCATGTGACGATCCGCAAGGGGATCCCGGTGGCGGGCGGCATGGCGGGCGGCTCGGCCGACGCGGCTGCGGCCCTGGTGGCATGCGACCACCTGTGGAACCTCGGTCTGCCCCGCGAGGAGATCGAGCTCGTCGCCGCCGAGCTCGGCAGCGACGTGCCGTTCCTCGTCGCGGGCGGTACGGCCATGGGCAGCGGCCGGGGCGAGCTGCTCGCGCCGGTCCTGGCCCGGGGGACCTTCCACTGGGTGTTCGCCATGAGGTCCGAGGGTCTGTCCACGCCCGCCGTGTATGCCGAGTGCGACCGGCTGCGTGGCCGCGCCGGCGTCCCGGAGCCCGCACCGAACGCCGAGCTCATGAGCGCCCTGCGCAGCGGTGACCCGCACATCCTGGCGCCCCACCTGGTCAACGACCTCCAGGACGCCGCCGTCTCGCTCATGCCGCACCTCGGCGACGTCCTCGACGCCGGGATGGAGTACGGCGCGCTCGGCGGCATCGTCTCCGGGTCGGGCCCGACGATCGCCTTCCTGGTCGAGGAGGCCGAGGCGGGCATCGACCTCGCCGTGTCCCTCACCGCCAGCGGCGTCGTCTCCGACGTGCGCCGGGCCACCGGCCCGGTGCACGGCGCGCACCTCATCCCGGTCCCCGTGGACTGACCGAACGCTCGTGGCCAACCTCATCTCGGTCGAGCGCGCCTCCCTGGCGCTCGGCACCACCCAGGTCCTCGACGCCGTCTCCCTCGGCGTCGGCGGCGGCGACCGGGTCGGTGTTGTCGGACGCAACGGTGGCGGCAAGACGACCCTCCTGCGCGTCCTTGCCGGCCTGCGCGCGGTCGACGACGGACGGGTGGCCCGCGCCGGCGGCGGCACCGTCGGGCTGCTGGCCCAGCACGACACGGCCGACCCCGACGCAACGGTCCGCGAGATCGTCCTCGGCGACCGGGCCGAGCACGAGTGGGCGGGCGACCCCCGGGTCCGTGACGTGCTGGTCGGGCTGCTCGGCGGGCTCGACGCCCCGCTCGTCGGCGGCCTCGGCGCCCGGGTCGGCCCGCTCTCGGGGGGTGAGCGGCGCCGGGTGTCCCTGGCGGCGCTCCTCGTCGACCGCCCCGACGTGCTGCTCCTCGACGAGCCCACCAACCACCTCGACGTCGAGGGGGTGGCCTGGCTCGCCGAGCACCTCGTGACCCGGCGGGCGGACCCCGACCTCGCCCTGGTCGTCGTCACCCACGACCGATGGTTCCTCGACGCCGTGGCCACCCTCACCTGGGAGGTCGTCGACGGACAGGTGGCCGCCTACGAGGGCGGCTATGCGGCATACGTCCTCGCCAAGGCCGAGCGCGAGCGCCTGGCGCGGGTCACCGCGGAACGCCGCAACAACCTGCTCCGCAAGGAGCTCGCCTGGCTCCGGCGCGGCCCTCCGGCCCGCACGTCGAAGCCGCGCTTCCGGATCGAGGCCGCCAACGCCCTCATCGAGGACGTCCCGCCGCCGCGAGACGACGTCGAGCTCGTCCGGTTCGCGACGACGCGACTCGGCAAGGACGTCGTCGACCTGCACGACGCCGGCGTGGTCCTCGGCGGTCGCGCGCTGCTCGACCGGGTCACCTGGCGGCTGGCGCCCGGCCAGCGCACGGGCGTCGTCGGCATCAACGGGGCCGGCAAGTCCACCCTGCTCGAGGCGATCGCGGGGGAGCGTCCGCTGTCCTCGGGGACGCGCCGCCAGGGCGTCACGGTCCGGATCGGCCACCTCAGCCAGGAGGTGCGCGAGCTGGACCGCCTGCGCGACGCCAGGGTCATCGACGCCGTCGAGGAGGTCCGGTCATCGACGACCCTCGGCGGCAAGGAGGTGAGCGCGTCGAGCCTCGCCAAGCGGCTGGGGTTCCCGGGACAGCGCCAGCAGACCCGGGTGGGGGACCTGTCCGGAGGCGAGCGTCGACGGCTGCAGCTGCTGCGCCTGCTCATGGACGAGCCCAACGTCCTGCTTCTGGATGAGCCGACCAACGACCTCGACATCGAGACGCTCACCTCGCTCGAGGACGTCCTGGACGGCTGGGCCGGCACCCTGCTCGTCGTCTCGCACGACCGCTACCTGCTCGAGCGGGTGTGCGACACCCAGGTCGCCCTGCTGGGCGACGGGCGGGTCCGGGACCTGCCTGGCGGGGTCGAGGAGTATCTCGCCCTGCGCCGTGAGGCCCTGGCCGCGGAGCGGGATGCCGCCGCCGGGGCACCGTCGGCCGAGCAGCGGGACAGCGCGGCGTCGGCCGACGGCGGGGGCGGGCCCTCGCCCGCCGAGCAGCGCGACGCCCGCAAGACGATGGCGCGTATCGAGCGTCAGCTGTCCCGGCTGGCCGAGCGTGAGGAGCGGATCCACGCGGCCATGGCGGAGTCGGCGAGCGACCACACCACGGTGCTCGACCTCAACCGTGAGCTGCGCGAGGTCGTCGACGAGCGCGAGGGCTTGGAGCTGGAGTGGCTGCAGGCTGCGGACCTCGTGGAGTGACTCAGGTCGTGACGAGGCGCGAGCGAGGGCTCGAGGGGCCCATCGTCCGAACGGGCCAGGCGGGTTCTCGAACGGCTGACGGGCGGCCCTGGCGCGTCCCGTCGGCACTGCGTGTGCCCGTCGTCCTCGCCGTGGGCCCGGCCATCCCGGCGTTGTCCTACCGCTACGTCGAGCTGCCCGCCCTGCCCCGCAAGGACCGGCCGGCTCAGCTCTCGAACGGTGCGAGCAGCCGGCGCAGCTGGCCGGCGAGCGAGGAGCGCTGGGAGTCGGGGAGCACGGCGAGCAGCCCGCGCTCCTGTTCGAGCAGGTCCTCCAGGGCCGCGTCGACGGTGTGCATGCCGCTCGGGGTGAGTCGGACGATGACCCCGCGGCGGTCGCTGGTGGCGGGGTGTCGTTCGACGAGCCGACGGGCGGTGAGCCGGTCGACGCGGTTGGTCATGGTGCCACTCGTCACGAGCGTCTCGGCGACGAGCTGCCCGGGGAGAGCTCGTACGGCGTCCCCGCGCGCCGCAGCGCCGACAGGACGTCGAACTCCCACCCCTCGAGGTGGTGCACCGCGAACGCCTCGCCGCGAGCGAGATCGAGCCGCCGGGCCAGCCGGGACACCCGCGAGAGGACCTCGAGGGGCGCGACGTCGAGGTCCGGGCGTTCCCGGCGCCAGGCCGACACGATACGGTCGACATCATCGACGGGCATGCGCCGACTCTACTCCGCATCAAGCATCTTGATATCAAGATAACGGCGCGAGACGGTGGGGCTCCCGAACCGAGGAGGACCACGCATGAGGCGTCAACCGATCTGGGACCCGCAGGCCTACGCCCGCTTCAGCGAACAGCGCGGCCGGCCGCTCGGCGACCTGCTCGCCCAGGTCCGGACCGACGCGCCCTCGCTCGTCGTGGACCTCGGCTGCGGCAACGGCCCGGCGACCCTGGCCGTCGCCTCCCTGTGGCCGCAGGCCACGGTGGTGGGTGTCGACGAGTCCGAGGCGATGCTCGACGCCGCCCGCGCCCTGGACGAGCAGGGGCGTGTCCAGTGGGTCCAGGGCGACCTGCGCGACTGGGACCCGGCATCCCTCGGCCAGGCGCCGGACGTCGTCGTCACCAACTCCACCCTCCAGTGGGTGCCCGGCCACCTCGACCTCATCCCGGTGTGGGTCGAGGCGCTGGCCGACGGGGGCTGGTTCGCCCTCCAGGTCCCGGGCAACTTCGACGCGCCCAGCCACGCCCTCATGCGCGAGACGGCAGCGCGGCACACCTTCTCCGGTCAGCTGACGGCCGCGCTCGGCATGCCGACGGTGGGGGAGCCCGCCACCTACCTCCGGCTCCTGGCCCGGCTCGGGTGCCGGGTCGACGCGTGGGAGACGACGTACACCCACGTCCTCGACCCCCAGGGGGCGGTGCCGGACCCGGTGCTCGAGTGGGTGAGCGGCACCGGCCTGCTCCCGGTGCTCGACATCCTCACCGACCCCGCCGAGCGTGCCGCGTTCGTCGAGCCGTATGCCGCGGCGCTGCGCGAGGCCTACCCGCGGACCTCCGAGGGGGTCATCTTCCCGTTCCGGCGGGTCTTCGCCGTCGCCCAGAAGAGCGGCGCCACGGCCGGGGCCACGTAAGGCCCGGCGGAGAGCGGGCCGGGTGGGGTCACCTGTCGGTGAGGGTGGGCTTGGCCTCGAGGCGGGTCAGGCCGTTCCAGGCCAGGTTGACCAGGTGGGCGGCGACGTCGGTCTTCTTGAACTTGCGGCTGTCGAGCCACCACTGCCCGGTGAGGGCGACCATCCCGACGAGCATCTGCGCGTACATCGGTGCCGCCTTGGGGTCGAGCTTACGGCGCTTGAACTGCGCCTCGAGGATGTACTCGACCTGCGATGCGACATCGGACATCAGGCTGGCGAACGTGCCGGTCTGCTGGCCCGGCGGAGAGTCGCGCACGAGGATGCGGAACCCGTCGGTGGAGCTCTCGATGTAGTCCAGGAGCGCGAGGGCGGCCCGCTCGATGAGCTCGCGGCTCGTCCCGGCCGAGACCAGGGCTCCGGTGATGGCGTTGAGGAGGGCCTGGATCTCGCGGTCGACGACGACGGCGTACAGCCCTTCCTTGCCGCCGAAGTGCTCATAGACCACCGGCTTGGACACCCCGGCGGTCGCCGCGATCTCCTCGACGGTCGTGCCCTCGAAGCCCTTCTCGGCGAACAGCTTGCGACCGATGCCGATGAGCTGCTCGCGGCGCTCGCGGCCCGTCATCCGCGACCGTGACCTGGCCTTCTTGGGGACGGGGGCGGAGCTCGGGGGCAGGCTGGTCACGTCCGCCATTGTGCCGCCTGCCGCGGACGTCGAGGTCGGCGTCGCCGCACCGCCGGCGGGCTCGACCGGGTCGACCCCGGCCGCTCCGGCGGGCCCCGTCTGCCGGGGGGTCAGGACCGGACCCGACGGGCGTCGAGCCGTTTGGCCGTCGGCCAGCGCACGTCGGTGGCCCAGCCGAGCTGCTCGAAGGTGCGGATGACCCGGGCCGAGATGTCGACCTGGCCCTTCTCGACCCCGTGCCGGGCGCACGTCGGGTCGGCGTGGTGCAGGTTGTGCCAGGACTCCCCGAAGGACAGGACCGCCAGCCACCACACGTTGCCGGACCGGTCGCGCGAGGTGAAGGGCCGCTCGCCGAGGGCGTGGCAGATCGAGTTGATCGACCAGGTCACGTGGTGGAGGAGGCCGATCCGCAGGACCGAGGCCCAGAAGAACGCCGTGAGGGCGCCCTGCCAGCTCCACGACCACACGCCGCCGATGACGGCGGGCAGCAGGAGGGAGGTGGCGACGAGTGGGAGGAACAGTCCGTCGACCCGCTTGATGTCCCGGTCGGCGAGGAGGTCGGGGGCGTACTTGCTGCGTGGGGTCTGCTCGACGTCGAACAGCCAGCCCAGGTGGGCCCACCACAGGCCCTTGAGCAGCGCGGGGATGGTCTCGCCGTAGCGCCACGGCGAGTGGGGGTCGCCCTCACGGTCGCTGAAGGCGTGGTGGCGCCGGTGGTCGGCGACCCAGCGGATCACCGGTCCCTCGATCGCGAGCGAGCCCATGACGGCGAGCGCGATCTTGAGGGGGCGACTGGCCTTGAAGGAGCCGTGGGTGAAGTAGCGGTGGTAGCCGACGGTGATGCCGAGCCCGGACACCGCGTAGAAGACCAGGCCGATGACGACGTCGTGCCAGCTGAGCCCCCAGCCCCAGGCGACCGGGACCGCGAAGAGCAGGGCGAGGAAGGGCGTGGCGATGAACAGGGTCAGGGCCACCTGCTCGCCACGGTGTTTGCGCTCGGGCGGGTGAGTGGTGGTGGACGTGGGGGTGGAGGCGAGGGTGCTCACGGGGTGGGCCCTTTCGTCGAGAAACCTACGCCACCGTAACCTACGGTCGCGTAGCCTGTCCAGGTGGTGGGGATTCGGCGCCCGTCGCCGCCGGGGCGCGGCCCCGCCGACGGACCTTGGCCCCGCCTGGGTCGGCCGGGCCGGCCGGGCGACGGGGCCGAGCCGGTGGACTAGCCTTCAACCGGTATGCCGCGCCCGCGCCCGACCGGCCCGCCCGGCCGCGCGGACGGCATGCGCCGTCCCCGGTTGGTCTGCTGGCAGGGCCCGCCTGACTTTGAATCAGGACTAGCGACGGTGGTTCGATTCCACCCCGGGGAGCCGTAGCCGTAGCAGGGGTGCTCCCGCGCCCGGGTCTGCCCGGGCGGGCGGTGGGGCGCGGACCCCTTTCCTGATGCGCCGGTGGCCGCCGAGGTGCACGATGTGACCAGGGCCGTTGTCGCCGGGTCCCGAGGCAGGCAGGGACCGCGCCGACCCCGCCCGCGGCGAGCCGGTCCGTCGCGGACCGGGTGGTTGTCCACATAAAACCACAAAAACGGGTGCCCGAATGTGTTGACTTGGGGCTAGCCCATGGGCCACCATGGAGGCGACGGCACCGTGACGGAGCGGCGCCCCGACGGGACGAGGGAGTCTCGGTGTACGCCCCAGAGCGACAGCAGCGGATCATGGACCAGGCCCGGCGTGCCGGCCGGGTCGAGGTCGGCGCGCTTGCCGAGGAGCTGGGGGTCGCCGCCGAGACCGTCCGCCGGGACCTCACCGCGCTCGAGCGCCGCGGCACGCTGCGCCGGGTCCACGGCGGGGCCATCCCCGTCGAGCGCCTCGAGCTCGAGCCCTCGCTCGCCACCCGCACCACCCGGTTCGCTGCAGAGAAGCGCGCCATCGCCGCCCGCGCCCTCGAGGAGCTCCCGCGCGAGGGCACGATCCTCCTCGACTCGGGCACGACGACGCTCGCCATCGCCGAGCTCCTCCCGCCCGACCTCGACCTCACCGTCGTCACCAACTCGTTCACGACCGCGGCCGTATTGGCCACCCACCCCGGCATCCGGCTCTACCTCGTCGGCGGCCGGGTGCGGGGGCGGACGGGCGCGGCCGTCGGCGACTGGGCCACGAGCGCCCTCGCCGATGTCTACGTCGACGTCGCCTTCATCGGCACCAACGGCCTCTCGGTCGCCCGCGGCCTGACCACCCCGGACCAGGCCGAGGCCATGGTCAAGCGGGCCATGGTCGGCTCCGCCCGCCGGGCCGTCGTCGTCACGGACTCGAGCAAGGTGGGCGACAACCATCTCCACCGGTTCGCCGACATCGCCGACATCGACCTCCTCATCACCGACACAGGCCTCGACGCCGAGACGGCGGCCGAGTTCGAGACCGCTGGACCGGAGGTCTACCGCACATGATCGTCACCCTCACTCCCAACCCCAGCGTCGACCGCACCATCGCCGTCGACGACCTGCGCCGCGGCGAGGTCCACCGGGCCACGTCGAGCCGGATCGACCCCGGCGGCAAGGGCATCAACGTCTCCCGCGCGCTCACCGCACAGGGGGTCTCCACGCTCGCGGTGCTGCCCGTCGGCGGTCCGGAGGGCCACCTCATGGAGGAGCTGCTCGACCACGCGGGGGTCACCCGCCGCAGCGTCCCCGTCGCAGGCACGCTGCGGATGAACGTCACGGTGGTCGAGCCCGACGGCACGACGACCAAGCTCAACGAGCCCGGCCCCACCCTCGCCGAGGCCGAGGTCGCCGCGCTGCTGGCCGCCACGGCGGACGCGGCTCACGGCGCGGCCTGGGTCGTCGGCTGCGGCAGCCTGCCTCCGGGCGCCCCCGCCGACCTGTATGCCGTGCTGGTCGCCCGCTCGCGCGAGCTCGGGGTCCGCGTGGCCATCGACAGCTCGGGTGGCCCCATGGTGGCGGCCGTCGCCGCACGGCCGCACCTCATCAAGCCCAACCGGGACGAGCTCGCCGAGCTCGTCGACCTGCCCCTGCCAACCCTCGGTGCCGTCCGCGACGCGGCCCGCGACCTCGTCGCGGACGGCATCGAGACCGTCGCAGTGAGCCTCGGGGCCGACGGTGCGCTCGTCGTCACCGACGGCGTCGTCGCCCACGTGCGCACCACGATCACCCAGCGCCTGTCGACCGTGGGCGCCGGCGACTGCATGCTCGCCGGCCTGCTCGCCGCCCTCGCCAAGGGCGACGCTCCGCAGGACGCCCTCGTCACCGGGGCGCTGTGGGGGTCCGCCGCTGTGACCCTGCCCGGAAGCCGGGTACCGAGCCCCGCCGACCTGGTGGGCATCCCGTTCGAGGTGACCCTCGATCCCGACCTTGCCCTGGCCCTGACCGACTGACCGGTCATCCATCAGTCCCGTCGAAAGGAAACCCATGTCCCTGATCACCGAGTCCCAGGTCGTCCTCGACCTCGCGGCCCCGGACCGGCACGCGGCGACCCGCACCCTCGCGGAGACCCTCGTGGGCACCGGCCGGTGCACCGACCTCGAGACCTTCCTCGGCGACGTGCGTGCCCGCGAGGAGCAGATGGCGACCGGGCTGCCCGGCGGCATCGGCATCCCGCACGCGCGCAGCGCCGCCATCACCGAGCCCTCGCTCGTCTTCGGACGGCCGGCGGTCGGCATCGACTGGGGAGCCGAGGACGGCCCCGCAACCCTCATCTTCCTCATCGCCGCTCCCGACGGCGGCGGAGAGGAGCACTTGAAGATCCTGGCCGCGCTGGCCCGCAAGCTGATGCGGGCCGAGTTCCGGACCTCCCTCATGGAGGCCCCGGATGCGGCCGCAGTGGTCGACATCGTCGAGAAAGAGGTGGTCAACCCATGAAGTTCGTCGGAGTGACGTCCTGCCCGACCGGCATCGCCCATACCTATATGGCGGCCGAGGCGTTGGAGCAGGCGGCGAAGGCAGCAGGGCACGAGATGGTCGTCGAGACCCAGGGATCGGCGGGCTCCAACCCCATCGACCCGGCGGTCATCGCGGCCGCTGACGGCGTCGTGTTCGCGCACGACCTCCCGGTCGTCAACAAGGACCGGTTCGCCGGCAAGCCGACGATCGACGTCGGCGTCAAGAAGGCCATCTCCGACGGCCCGGCGCTCATCGCCCAGGCCGTGGCAGCGGCCGAGGAGTGGCAGGCCGACCCGAGCAAGGCAGCCGCGGCGAAGGCGGCCGCCTCCAGCGGGCTGGCCACCAAGGTCACCGAGGGCGTCGGCACCGGGACCAAGATCCGCCAGTGGCTGATGACGGGCGTCTCCTACATGATCCCGTTCGTGGCGGCCGGCGGCATCCTCATCGCCATCGGCTTCATGCTCTCCAACGTGGCGCTCGGCCAGAACGGCCCGATCGAGATCGTCAAGTATGGCCTCACCGCCGACGGCGACTACAACATCGCCCAGCACTTCAACCCGGTGAGCATGACCTCGTGGGCGGCGCTCGCGTTCGTCATGGGTGCGGCGGCCTTCGGGTTCCTCGTGCCGATCCTGTCCGGCTTCATCGCCTACGCGATCGCCGACCGCCCCGGCCTGGTCCCGGGCATCGTCGGTGGCTCCGTCGCGGCGACGATGGGCGCCGGCTACCTCGGCGGCCTCGCCACCGGCTTCATCGGCGGTTTCGCGGCCAAGTGGGTGTCGAGCTGGAAGGTCCACAAGAACGTCCGTGGCGTCATGCCGGTCGTCGTCATCCCGCTGGTCTCGTCGATCATCACCCTGGGCGTGTTCATCGTCCTGCTCGGCCGCCCGATCACCTGGCTGAGCGACGAGCTCTCCAAGGGGCTGCACAACATGTCCGGCACGAGCGCCGCGCTCCTGGGTCTCGTCCTCGGCGCGATGATGGGCTTCGACCTCGGAGGCCCGGTCAACAAGGTCGCGTACTTCTTCGCGACGGCGGGTCTCACCACCGCGGGCACCGCGTCCGACTCGCCGGAGCTGAAGATCATGGCCGCGGTCATGGCCGCCGGCATGGTGGCCCCGCTGGCCATGGCGCTCGCGACGACGATCCGCCCACAGCTCTTCACCGAGCCCGAGCGGGAGAACGGCAAGGCGGCCTGGCTGCTCGGTGCGTCCTTCATCTCCGAGGGCGCCATCCCGTTCGCCGCGGCCGACCCGCTGCGCATCATCACCTCGTCGGTCATCGGCTCCGCCATCACGGGATCCATCGCCATGGCGCTCGGTGCCACCTCGCGGGCTCCGCACGGCGGGATCTGGGTGCTGCCGCTGTTCGGGAAGTTCTGGGCAGTCCTCATCGCCCTCGCCGTGGGCGTCGTCGTGATGACGGCCATCGTCGTCGTCCTCAAGCAGCGCGACCACTCGCGCGACGCGGTGGCCGCGGTTGCCGATAGCGTGGTCGCCTGAGGGCGTCCACACCGACGTGGCACGTTCCTGACGCGTCACATCTAGGAGAGACACATGGCACGCCGCACCGTCACGATCGCCTCCTCCGTGGGGCTGCACGCCCGCCCGGCTGCGCTCTTCGTCCAGGCCGCCACGGCCACCGGTCTCGACATCGAGATCGGTCGGTCGGGCCAGGACGACGCCGTCGACGCGACGAGCATCCTCGGCGTCATGGCCCTCGGGGCCAAGCACGGTGAGGAGGTCGAGATCGTGGCGGACGGCGAGGGCGCCGATGCCGCGCTCGACTCCCTCGTCGAGCTCCTGTCCCGGGACCTCGACGCGGAGTGAGCGCCATGCCCGAGCCAGAGACACGGCACGGTATCGGCGTCAGCCCAGGCACGGCGTTCGGACCGGTGGTGCAGGTACGACCACCGGTCCGGCCGCCGGCCGACGAGCCGGCGACCGCGGACCCCGAGGCGGCTCTAGCCGGCGTCAAGGCTTCGTTCGAGGCGGTCGCGCAGGACCTCGAGGCCCGTGCCGCCGCCGCCGACGACACCGCGCAGCAGATCCTCACCGCCACCGCGCTCATCGCGCGGGACAAGGGCCTGGCCAAGGCGGCGGGCAAGCAGCTCGCCGCAGGCGCCGGACCGACCCACGCCGTCGAGGCCGCGGTCGAGGAGTATGCCGCGCAGTTCACCGCGCTCGGCGGCTACTTCGCCGAGCGGGTCACCGACCTGCGCGACGTGGGCGCCCGCACGGTCGCCCACCTGCTCGGGGTGCCGCCCCCCGGCATACCGAGCTTCACCGAGCCCAGCGTCGTCGTCGCGCACGATCTCGCCCCGGCCGAGACGGCCACGCTCGACCGCGCGCTCGTCGTCGGGATCGTCACCGAGGCCGGCGGCCGCACGAGCCACACCGCCATCCTCGCCGCGCAGATGGGGATCCCGGCCGTCGTCCAGCTCCACGGCGCCACCGAGCTCCCCGTCGGGACGCCGGTCGCCGTCGACGGCGACAAGGGCGCGGTGACCATCGACCCCACGGAGGCGTTCGTCGCCGACCTGGCCAGCCGCCGTACCCGCCGCGAGGCGGCCCTTGCCGCGACCTCGGGCCCGGGGACGACCAGCGACGGCCACGCCGTGGCCCTGCTCGCCAACATCGGCGGCGTCGAGGACGCCGTGGCCGCCGGGCCGCAGGACGTCGAGGGCGTCGGGCTGTTCCGGACCGAGTTCGTCTTCCTCTCCTCCCCGACGGCGCCGACCGTGGCGGAGCAGACCGAGATCTACCGGCAGGTGTTCGAGCCGTTCGCGGGGCGCCGGGTCGTCGTCCGCACCCTCGACGCAGGCGCCGACAAGCCGCTCGCCTTCGCCAACCTCGGGCCCGAGGAGAACCCCGCCCTCGGACGGCGCGGCCTGCGCCTGTCCGCCGAGCGGCCCGAGCTGCTCGACAGCCAGCTCGAGGCCCTGGCCATCGCGGGCAAGGCGACCGGCGCCGACGTCAGGGTCATGGCCCCGATGGTCGCGACGGCCGAGGAGGCCGCCTGGTTCGCCCGGCGGGTCCGCGAGAACGGCCTGCCCAAGGCGGGGGTGATGATCGAGGTCCCCGGCGCCGCCCTGCGCTCCGAGCACGTCCTCGCCGAGGTCGACTTCGGCAGCCTCGGCACCAACGACCTGGCGCAGTACACCATGGCCGCCGACCGGCTGCAGGGCGAGCTGTCGGACCTGCTCGACCCGTGGCAGCCGGCGGTGCTCGACGTCATTGCGGCCGCCTGTGCCGGCTCGGCCAGGACCGGACGCCCGATGGGAGTCTGCGGGGAGTCCGCCGGCGACCCTCTCCTGGCGCTCGTCCTCACCGGGCTGGGCGTCTCGAGCCTGTCGATGGCCCCGTCCAAGGTCGGCATGGTCCGCTTCGCGCTGTCGCTGCACACCTTCCCGCAGTGTCAGCGCCTGGCGTCCGTCGCCCGGGCCGCCCGAACGGCCGCCGACGCCCTCGACGCCGTGCGCGACTCCGCGAGCGCGGAGCTCACCTCCTTGCTGTGAGGCCGCAGCGGCCCGCGAACCCGCGCAGACCCTCCCGTCGGGGGTGGGTAGCATGACGTCGTTCGCCAGTCGTGCACGCCGACCACGGGAGCAACCCGCGTGACCAGTCGCCCGGCCGCCGTCATCATCCTCGCCGCGGGCGAGGGGACGCGGATGAAGTCCTCCACTCCCAAGGTGCTCCACCGCATCGCTGGCCGGCCGCTCCTCGGGCACGCGATCCGGGCCGGCCGCCAGACCGCGGCGGCGCACGTCGTCGCCGTCGTCCGGCACGGGCGCGACGAGGTCGCGGCCTTCTGCGAGGAGTTCGACGCGGAGGTCCTCATCGCGGACCAGGACGACGTCCCGGGGACCGGCCGCGCCGCGCAGTGCGGGCTCGACGCGCTCCCCGGCGACCTCAGCGGCACGGTCCTGGTCACCTACGGCGACGTCCCGCTCCTGCGGGGCGACACCCTGCTCGGCCTCGCCGAGGCGCACGAGACGAGCAGCAGCGCGGTCACCGTCATCACGGCCACCCTTCCCGACCCGGCCGGCTACGGACGGGTGCTGCGCGCCCGCGACGGCTCGGTCGTCGGCATCGTCGAGCAGCGGGACGCGACCGCGGACCAGCGCGCCATCACCGAGGTCAACGCGGGGATCTACGCCTTCGATGTGGCGGTGCTGCGCGACGCGCTCGCCCGGGTGGGCACCGACAACGCCCAGGGCGAGCGCTACCTCACCGACGTCGTCGCCATCGCCCGCGCCGACGGCCGGCGGGTCAGCGCGTACCCCGTCGAGGACCTGTGGCAGACCGAGGGCGTCAACGACCGGGCCCAGCTCGCCCGGCTGGGGGCCGAGCTGAACCGGCGGATCTGCGAACGGTGGATGCGTGAGGGGGTGACGATCGTCGACCCGGCCACGACGTGGGTCGACGACGACGTCACGATCGGCCGGGACACCACGATCCTGCCCGCCACCCAGCTGGTCGGCGCCACGACCGTGGGAGAGAGGGCGGTGATCGGTCCGGAGGTCACCCTCACCGACACCGAGGTGGGGGACGGGGCGCGCATCCGGCGCGCCGAGGCCGTCCTCGCCGTGATCGGAGCGGACGCGACGGTCGGCCCGTACTCCTATCTGCGCCCCGGCACCCGGCTCGGTGCCGGGGGCAAGGTCGGCGGGTTCGTGGAGACCAAGAACGCGACGATCGGCGAGGGGGCCAAGGTCCCCCACCTGTCGTATGCCGGTGACGTCACCATCGGCGAGGGTGCCAACATCGGGGCGGGGACGATCTTCGCCAACTACGACGGCGTCGCCAAGCATCACAGCACGGTCGGACGGCACAGCTTCGTCGGCTCCAACTCCGTGGTCGTCGCCCCGGTCGACGTCGGCGACGGCGCCTACGTCGCGGCCGGCTCCACGCTGACCGGCGACGTCGCGCCCGGCCAGATCGCCGTCGCGCGGGGCCGCCAGCGCAACATCGACGGGTGGGTCGCCCGCGCCCGGGCCGGGACCAAGACCGCCGAGGCCGCTGCCGCGGCGCTCGAGGCGGCTCGGCACACGTCAGACCACGAAGGCGAGGGCCAGCCCAGATGACCGCCACCGAGCAGGGCCGGCACACCGGGATCCGGACCGCCCCCAAGAAGCAGCTCATGGTGTTCGCCGGGCGGGCCAACCCCGGTCTGGCCCAGGAGGTCGCGTCCATGCTGGGGACGGAGCTGGTCCCGACGAGCGCCTACGACTTCGCCAACGGTGAGATCTACGTCCGCTACGAGGAGTCGGTGCGCGGGTGCGACGCGTTCGTCATCCAGAGCCACGCGCGGCCGATCAACGAGAGCATCATGGAGCAGCTCATCATGGTCGACGCCCTCAAGCGTGCCTCGGCCAAGCGGATCACCGTCGTGCTGCCCTTCTACGGCTACGCCCGCCAGGACAAGAAGCACCGCGGCCGGGAGCCGATCTCGGCGCGGCTCATGGCCGACCTGTTCAAGACCGCGGGTGCCAACCGGCTCATGGCCGTGGACCTGCACACCGCCCAGATCCAAGGCTTCTTCGACGGCCCCGTCGACCACCTCATGGCCCTGCCCATCCTCGCCGAGCACGTCGCGGACAAGTACGGCCACGAGCCGCTCGCCGTCGTCTCCCCGGACGCCGGCCGGATCAAGGTGGCCGAGGACTGGGCGCTGCGCCTCGGGGGAGCCCCGCTCGCGTTCATCCACAAGACCCGCGACATCGATCGCCCCAACGAGGCCGTCGCCAACCGGGTCGTCGGCGAGGTGGCGGGTCGGGTCTGCGTCCTCGTCGACGACATGATCGACACGGGCGGGACGATCACCAAGGCCGCCGACGCCCTCATGGCCGACGGCGCCAAGAGCGTCGTCATCGCCGCCACACACGCCATCCTGTCCGGGCCGGCGGTCGAGCGGCTCTCGGCGTGCTCGGCCCGCGAGGTCATCGTCACCAACACCTTGCCGATCTCGCCGGCCGACGAGTTCGACGGGCTGACGGTGCTCTCGATCGCCCCGCTCATCAGCGCCGCGGTCCGCGAGGTGTTCGAGGACGGCTCGGTGACGAGCCTGTTCGGCGGGCGCGCCTGACCGCTCCGGTCAGCGGCCCCGCCGGAGCACCCCCCTCGGGCGTCGCCGCCCGACCCACCAGACCGACGGAGGCCGCCATGGCGTCCCGCACCGCCCGCGACCGCCTCGGCCTGCTGGCGGCCCTCCTGTCGGCGGCGATGTTCGCCACCTCCGGGCCCTTCGCGAAGCCGCTCCTCGCGACGGGCTGGACACCTGGCGCCCTCGTGCTCGTCCGGGTCGGTGGGGCGGCGGTGGTGCTGCTCGTCCCGACCGTGCTCTCGATGCGCGGTCGGTGGGGCGGCCTGCGCTCCGCCGCCCCGGCCCTGCTCACCTACGGGGCGCTGGCCGTCGTGGGCGCCCAGCTCTGCTACTTCCAGGCCATCGTGCGGCTGACGGTCGCCGTCGCCCTGCTCCTGGAGTACCTCGGGATCGTCCTCGTCGTCCTGTGGGTCTGGGCCACCTCCCGGCGGGCCCCCGGCCGGCTCACCGTCGCCGGCATCGTCTCGTCCGCCGTGGGCCTGGCCCTCGTGCTCGACGTGACGGGATCCTCACGGATCGACCCCGTCGGCGTCCTGTGGGGGCTCGGGGCGGCGGTCGGGCTGGCGGCCTACTACGTGCTGGCAGCACGCCAGTCCAGCCTCCCGCCGGTCGCCCTCGCTGGGCTCGGGCTGGGCACCGGGGCGGTGCTGCTCGGGCTCCTCGGCCTCGTCGGGATCCTTCCGCTGGCCTCCAGCGGCCACGCCGTCAATCTCGCCGGCGGGACCGCGCCGTCCTGGGCCGCGCTGGCCGAGCTCGCCCTCGTCACGGCGGCCGCGGCCTACCTGCTCGGCATCGTCGGGGCGCGGGCGCTGGGGTCGACGGTTGCCTCGTTCGTCGGCCTCGCCGAGGTGCTCTTCGCGATCCTGTTCGCCTGGGCGCTGCTGGGCGAGCTGCCGGGAGTGCCCCAGCTGGCCGGCGGTCTGCTCATCCTGGCGGGCGTCGTCGCCGTGCGGCTCGACGACGCCCGCCGGCACCGGGTGCAACAGGCGCTGCACCACGACCCGGCCGTCGAGCCGCTGCCGGGCCCCGATTTCCCTGGCCACGCGCCCGTCGCCTAGAATCTGGGGGTTGCCTCGGCGAGGGACGTCGCACCGGCCAGAGAGGTCCGGTCCGCGCGAGTCCGTGATCGACGCGGTGGTTGCCGCAGGCCCCCTGGGCCCCGGGACCTCGCTCCGGTCGCGGCCCGCCTCCCCATCCGTGCCGCGTCCCGCGTCGAGGCCCACCGCTCGCCGGCACCCGTCGCGCCGAGCGACCCACCGAGACGTCCAGACCCTCACTCAGGAGCCCTGCCTTGTCCGACCTCACGCTCGTCGCGCAGGCCCGCACCCAGTTCGGCAAGGGTGCGGCCCGCAAGATCCGTCGCGACCACCTCATCCCCGCCGTCATGTACGGCCACGGCACCGCGCCGATCCACATCACCTTGCCGGGTCACGACGCCATGATGGCCCTGAAGAACCCCAACGCGCTGCTCACCATCGTGCTCGACGGCACCGAGCAGCTGGCGCTCGCCAAGGACGTCCAGCGCGACCCGATCAGGCCCGTCATCGAGCACATCGACCTCGTCATCGTCCGCCGTGGCGAGAAGGTCACGGTCGAGGTGGCTGTGCATGTCGAGGGTCAGGCCAGGCCCGAGACGGTCGTCAGCCTCGACCACTCCGTCCTCCAGGTCCAGGCGGAGGCGACCAACATCCCCGACTCCATCGTCGTCTCCGTGGAGGGGCTGGCTGCCGGCACCCAGATCCTCGCGGGACAGCTCACGATGCCCGAGGGCAGCTCGCTCGTCACCGATGCCGAGGCGCTCGTCGTCAACATCACCCAGCAGATCTCCGAGGCGGCCCTCGAGGCCGAGCTCGCCGAGGGTGAGGAGGGCGCCGGGGCGTTCCCTGCCGCCGCCGAGTCGGCGGACGGCGTCGCAGCCGAAGGCCCGGTCGACGAGTCCTGATCCGCCGGCGGGCGCTGCCCGCCCCACGTTTCGGCCCGGCTCCCGACGAGGACCGGGCCGTTGCGCGTTCCGGGGCGTCCACGGCATACGCTCCCGGTTGTGAGTGACGCAGGAACCTGGCTGGTGGTGGGTCTGGGCAACCCCGGGCCCCGGTACGCCGGCAACCGCCACAACGTGGGAGCGATGGTGCTGGACGAGCTGGCGTCCAGGACGGCAAGCCCACTGCGCTCGCACAAGGCCCGCGCGTCGGTGTCCCAGGCCCGGGTCGGCGCACACCCTGGGGTCCCGGCCGTTCTCGCGGTCCCGGACGGCTACATGAACGAGTCCGGCGGCCCGGTCTCGGCACTCGTGCGGTTCTTCTCCGTGACGCCCGACCGGCTCGTCATCGTCCACGACGAGCTCGACATCCCGGCCGGCGAGGTGCGTCTCAAGCGCGGCGGCGGCGAGGGCGGCCACAACGGCCTGCGATCGGTCAGCGCCTCGCTCGGCACCCGCGACTACCTCCGTGTCCGGGTCGGGATCGGCCGCCCGCCGGGCCGGATGGACCCCGCGGACTACGTCCTACGGGACTTCTCCGCGGCCGAGCGCAAGGAGCTGCCGTTCGTCGTCGGCGACGCGGCCGACGCCGTCGAGCTGCTGCTGGGACGGGGGCTCGAGGTGGCCCAGCAGGAGGTCCACGCACCCCGCTGAGGGTGCGGCTGCGCGGCCCGGCCCGCGGATCCGGTCGCCGGCTCAGGTGCTTGCCGGGTGCTTGCTCGCGCGGGCCAGAACCCTCAACACCGTTGTGTGGGGGTCGGATCGGCGGCGTTTGCCGTGCGCTTGCCGGGTGCTGCCTGCGGTGCCGTCAGCACCCCCCACTGAGGCGGCCGCTGCCCGGCGCCGCCGCCCTGGTCCCTCTGGGCAGAATTTGCGTTTGGTCGTGCCGACCCCGCCGTTGGGGTAGTACAGTGAGCCGATCGTGGGGATGTGAGTACTGCCGAGGGAGGCCGGGGTCGGGTCCGGTGCAGCGGTGCCGTCACCACGAACGGGCACGCGGGGGGAATGTGAGGTCGCCCCGCGCTAGGGGAGGAGTGCCATGAGTGCTGTAAGCGGCTCACGGCTGCTGACGAGGGACCGTCAGAGGCCGACACCGCGGGTGGATCTCGTCGAGGCCGGCCACGCCCGCGTGGCCCACGGTCTGGCGACCTGGCAGAGCGCCTACCGGCGCAACGCCTTCATCGTCGACATCACCGTGGCCACGGCCTCGTCTCTCGTGGCGGCCGTGCTCCGGACGGTGGTACTCGGTCACGGCGTGAAGATCTGGACCCTGGGCGACGACAACATGAAGTGGGCGGCGTTGCTGATGCCACTGGCCTGGGTGCTGTGCCTGGCCCGCTCGCGGGCCTATGCACCGCGCTACCTCGGCGCCGGGCCGGAGGAGTACCGAGCGGTGACCGGGGCGGTGGTCGTCCTGCTCGCCGGTTCCGCCGTCCTGTCCTACGCCTTCAAGCTGGAGGTCTCACGAGGCTACATCGCCGTCGCGCTGCCGATGTTCCTCGGCTGCACGCTCATCGGGCGCTACGTCATGCGGGCACGCCTCTACCACCGCCGGGCCGCCGGCGAGATGCTGCAGAGCACCCTCGTCGTGGGCCGGGCCGACTCGGTGGCCGACATGATCAGGCAGATCCGCCAGCACCCGGAGGTCAACGGCCTCGAGGTCGTCGGCGCCTGTGTGTCCGGGATGGACGCGTCGTGGGTGTCGCTCGGCACCATCGAGGACGTCCCGATCCTCGGGGCTCCCGAGGACGCCGTCCTCGCCGTCGACCAGCTGCAGGCTGACGTCGTCGCGGTCGCGAGCAGCCCCGACTTCTCGGGGCAGCCACTGCGTCGGCTGGGCTGGTCCCTGGAGCAGCGCGACGTCGACCTTCTCGTCTCGCCCGGCATCATCGAGGTCGCCGGTCCCCGGCTCTCGCTGCGGCCGGCCCAGGGCCTGTCGATGCTCCACGTCGAGCGGCCGCTCACCCAGGGCGTCATCTACCGGAGCAAGGCCGTGGTCGACCGGGTGGTCGGCGCTGTGCTGATGGTGCTCGCCTCACCGTTCCTGCTCCTGATGGCCGCGCTCATCCGGTTCGAGTCCAAGGGTCCGGCGCTGTTCAAGCAGGTGCGGATCGGCAACGAGGGCCAGCCGTTCACCATGTTCAAGTTCCGCTCGATGGTCGAGGATGCCGAGGCGCTGCTGCCCCAGCTGGCCGCGACCCACGACGGCAACGAGGTCCTGTTCAAGATGCGCGAGGACCCGCGGGTCACCCGGGCCGGGCGGTTCCTGCGCAAGTTCTCCCTCGACGAGCTGCCGCAGCTGATCAACGTCGTGCGAGGCGACATGTCCCTCGTCGGGCCACGTCCGCCGCTCGGCGCCGAGGTCGACAACTACGAGTTCGACGCCCTGCGTCGGCTGCGGGTGCGTCCAGGAATGACGGGTCTGTGGCAGGTCTCCGGCCGAAGCGACCTATCCTGGGCGGACTCGCTACGACTTGACCTGTGGTACGTGGACAACTGGTCGTGGGCGCTGGACGGGCAGATCCTGTTCCGGACGGCGCGCGCGGTCCTCAAGGGACGAGGGGCCTACTGATGGATGCGGAGACCGACACCGTCGGCGATCATTCGCTCGCCCGGCGGCTGGCAGTCACCGCCGGGGAGCTGCTGGTCGAGCTGCGGGCCTCGTGGGAGGGCGAGGCCGTCGACCTCAAGGACGCGGGCGACGCTCGCTCGCACGAGCTCCTCATGAGCGAGCTGCGCCGCGAGCGACCGGGCGACGCCATCCTGTCCGAGGAGGGGGCGGACGACCTGGCCCGGCTCGACGCCGAGCGGGTCTGGATCGTCGACCCGCTCGACGGCACCCGCGAGTTCGGTGAGCGCCCGCGCGACGACTGGGCGGTCCACGTGGCCCTGTGGGAGCGGGGCCGGCTCGTCGCCGGGGCCGTGGCCCGGCCGGCGCGGGGCGACGTCCTGTCGACGCAGGACCCGCCGGCCCGGCCCACCGGCATACCGGCCACCGATCCGGCTCGCGGTGAGCCGCACCCGCCCGCCGGCGTTCGTGACCGCGCTCGCCGAGCGGATCGGTGCCGAGCTGGTGCCCATGGGCTCGGCCGGGATCAAGGCGATGGCGGTCCTCGACGATACGGTCGACGCCTACGTCCACGCAGGTGGACAGTATGAGTGGGACTCCGCGGCACCCGTCGCGGTCGCCCTCGTCGGCTGGGCTGCACACCAGCCGGATCGACGGCTCGCCCCTGGCCTACAACCGGAAGGACCCCTTGTTGCCGGACCTGCTGATCTGCCGTCCCGAGATCGCCGGGCAGCTGCTCGAGACCATCGCCGACCTCGCCGGGGACCGAGTCATGAGCGCGCCCGGGAACCGCTACCAGCTGAGCCAGCTCGACACCCTCGAGTCCGAGGCGATCTACATCATGCGCGAGGTGGTCGCCGAGTTCGAGAGGCCGGTGCTGCTCTTCTCCGGCGGCAAGGACTCGATCGTCATGCTGCGGCTGGCCGAGAAGGCGTTCCACCCCGCCCGCGTCCCCTTCCCGGTCATGCACATCGACACCGGCCAGAACTTCACCGAGGTGCTGGACTTCCGCGACCGCCGGGTCGCCGAGCTGGGGGTCACCCTGGTCGTCGCGAGCGTCCAGGAGGCCATCGACAAGGGCCAGGTCACCGAGCCGCCCGACGGCACCCGCAACCGCATCCAGACCCCCGTCCTGCTCGAGGCGCTCGAGGCGGGCGGCTACCAGGCGATCTTCGGCGGCGCCCGCCGTGACGAGGACAAGGCCCGCGCCAAGGAGCGGATCTACTCCTTCCGCGACGAGTTCGGCCAGTGGGACCCCAAGAACCAGCGACCCGAGCTCTGGAACGTCTACAACGCCCGGATCCACCCCGGCGAGAGCATCCGGGTCTTCCCCCTGTCGAACTGGACCGAGCTCGACATCTGGCACTACATCGAGCGCGAGGGCATCGGGATCCCCTCGATCTACTACGCCCACGACCGCGAGGTGGTGGACCGGGGCGGCATGCTCTATGCCGTCAACGAGTTCATCGTGCCGAGGGCCGGCGAGCAGGTGCAGGTCCGCCGGGTCCGCTACCGGACCGTCGGCGACGCGACGCTCACGGCCGCCGTCGAGTCCGACGCCGACACCATCGGCAAGGTCATCGACGAGGTGTCGACGACCCGGATCACCGAGCGCGGTGCCACGCGCGGGGACGACAAGTTCAGCGAGGCCGCCATGGAGGACCGCAAGCGAGAGGGCTACTTCTGATGGACATCCTTCGGTTCGCGACCGCCGGGTCCGTGGATGACGGGAAGAGCACCCTCATCGGCCGGCTGCTCTACGACACCAAGACCGTGTTCGAGGACCAGCTCGACGCGGTCGAGCGGGTCAGCCGGGACCGCGGCGAGGACTACACCAACCTCGCGCTGCTCACCGACGGCCTTCGCGCCGAGCGGGAGCAGGGCATCACGATCGACGTGGCCTACCGCTACTTCGCGACGCCCACCCGCAAGTTCATCATCGCCGACACCCCGGGCCACATCCAGTACACCCGCAACATGGTCACCGGGGCCTCGACGGCCGACCTGGCGCTCGTCCTCGTCGACGCCCGCAAGGGCCTGGTCGAGCAGAGCCGCCGGCACGCCTTCCTCGCGACCCTGCTCCAGGTGCCGCACATCGTGCTCGTCGTCAACAAGATGGACCTCGTCGACTTCTCCCAGGAGGTCTACGACCGGATCCACGCGGAGTTCATCGGCTTCGCGACCAAGCTGCGGATCCCCGACCTCGACGTCATCCCGGTCTCGGCGCTGCGCGGCGACAACGTCGTCACCCGCTCCGAGAACATGCCGTGGTACTCCGGTGCCAGCCTGCTGCACTACCTCGAGAACATCCATGTCGCCAGCGACCGCAACCTCATCGACACGCGGTTCCCCGTCCAGTACGTGATCCGCCCGATGTCGGACGCCTACCACGACTACCGGGGGTACGCCGGCCAGGTCGTCGGCGGGGTGCTCAAGAAGGGCGACGACGTGATGGTCCTGCCCTCGGGGTTCACCTCCCGGATCGCCTCGGTCGAGACGGCCGACGGCGAGGTCGAGGAGGCGTTCCCGCCCATGTCGGTGACCGTGCGCCTCGAGGACGAGATCGACATCTCCCGGGGCGACATGATCTGCCGGCCGCACAACGCCCCGACGATGACCCAGGACGTCGACGCGATGCTGTGCTGGATGGACGAGTCGGCGAGCCTGCAGATCGGGCGCAAGTACGCCATCAAGCACACGACGCGCACGGCGCGCACCATCGTCAAGGACCTGCAGTACCGCCTCGACGTCAACACGCTGCACCGCGACGAGGAGGCGACCGAGCTCGCGCTCAACGAGATCGGCCGGGTCCGGCTGCGCACGACGGTGCCGCTGCTGACGGACGAGTACAGTCGGAACCGGTTCACCGGCGGCTTCGTCCTGGTGGACGAGGGGACGAATCGAACAGTGGCTGCGGGAATGATCGCGGGCAGGCAATAATGGGAGCCTGACGATCTGGGGGAACAACTGATCGGGGGGAACGATGATCGGGCTGACACGTACCGCGCCGCGGCGCGAACGCGTCCTGACGCGGACCATCTGGCCGCAGCGTGAGTGGTCGGTGCCTCGTCCGACGAGGTGGCAGTGGGACCGCAAGCGCACCCGGCCGGTCCGGGTGGCCATGATCGGCCAGAAGGGCCTGCCGGCGACGTTCGGCGGGATCGAGCACCACGTCGAGGAGCTCGGTGCCCGGCTGGCCGAGGAGGGCATCGAGGTCACGGTGTACTGCCGGGCCTCCTACGCCGCACAGGTCGACGGCGGGATGCCGGAGAGCTACCGGGGGATGCACCTCGTCACGACGCCGACGGTGCCGAGCAAGCACCTGGACGCCATCGTGCACAGCCTGACCTCGACGGTCCACGCCATCGCGTCGGGCCACGACATCATCCACTACCACGCCCTGGGCCCCGGCCTCGTCGCGCCGGTTGCGCGCTACGCCTCCCGGGCCAAGGTCGTGCTGACCGTCCACGGCCTGGACCACCAGCGTGCCAAGTGGGGCGGACCGGCCCAGAACGTCCTCGCCCTGGCCCACTGGATGAGCGGACACGTTCCGGATGCCGTCATCACCGTGAGCCAGACCCTGGCCGAGCACTACCGGACCCACTTCGGCGTCGACGCGGCATACATCCCCAACGGCGTCTCCGTGCCCACGCCCGGGCCGCTGCCCGAGCGGCTGCGCCGCGACTTCGGCCTCGAGCCCGGCGGCTACGTCCTGTTCGTCGGGCGGATCGTGCCCGAGAAGCGACCCGACCTGCTCGTCGACGCGCTGGCCCAGATCCCCGACGACATCAAGGTCGCCATCGTCGGCGACTCCTCGTTCAGCGACGAGTACGTCGAGCGGCTGCACGCGGCGGCGGCGTCGGACCGGCGGATCGTCTTCCCGGGCTTCCTCTACGGCGCCGAGCTGGGGGCGGTCTACAGCAACGCCGTCGCCTTCGTGCAGCCGTCCGACCTCGAGGGCCTGCCGTTGACCCTGCTCGAGGGCATCTCCTACGGCCTGCCGGTCGTGGCCAGTGACATCGCGCCGCACCACGAGGTGCTCGACGCCTGCGACTGCGGGGGGCACAGGCTGTTCCGCGCCGGCGACTCCGCCTCGCTCGCCGAGGCGCTGACCGGGGTCCTGGAGGACCCGGAGCTGAGCCTGCGCTCGGCCCGGATGGAGTCCGCTGAGCTGCTGCGCCCGTACCGCTGGGCACGGGCGGGATCCGATCTGGCGAATCTGTACCGGAAGATCCTGGATCGCAGGTAGTCTGTGCAATGGTGGTCAGGCACCTGTCGGGGGGAGCCTGAGTCGTGGTGGGTATCTGAGGGGAATGACACGATCATGCGTGCAATGGGGAAACTCGGGGGGCTTCGTCGCCTCCGTTCGGCCCGCCGGTTGGCCGTCTCGGCTGCGACGGTCTCGCTCGTCGCCGCGGCTGCGGTCACGGCAGCGCCGGCCCAGGCGGCCAACCTGACGCCACCGGCGTTGTCCCTCACCGCTGACAACAGCGTGTGGGGCACGAACGACCGGGTCATGGAGATCGAGGACTTCGGGAACCGAGCGCTGATCGGGGGCGGGTTCGACTACGTCGGCCCGACCGTCGGGCACTCGATGCTCGTCGACCCGACCACCGGCGCCGCCATCGAGACGCCCGAAGATGACGAGCGACAACGTCAACGCGGTCCTCGCCGACGGCTCGGGCGGCTACTACCTGGGCGGCGAGTTCACCCTCGTCGACGGGGCGCCGAAGAACGAGGTCGCGCACATCGGGGCCGACGGCAAGGTCGACCGCAACTTCAAGGCGCAGACGATCGGCAAGGTCTACGCGCTGGCGCTGAGCCCGACCGGCGTCCTCTACATCGGCGGCAAGATCACCAAGGTCAACGGCGTCGCGGCCACCAACATCGCCGCGGTCGACGCCACGACGGGCACCCGGGTCTCGGGCTGGAGCGCCTCGCCGAACTCGACGGTCTACGCGCTGGCGGCGACCGCCACCTCGGTCTACGTCGGCGGCGCCTTCAGCGCGGTCGGCTTCTCCTCCCACCGCGGCATCGCCAGGCTCTCGGCGAGCAACGGCGCGCTCGACACCTCCTTCTCGCCGACCACCGGGTCGACGGTGCGGGCCCTCGCGCTCTCGCCGGACGGCACCACGGTGTATGCCGGCGGCGACTTCACCACCGCCTTCTCCAGCTCGACGGGCACCCAGACCCGTAACCGGCTCGCGGCGTTCGCCACGAGCAACGGGGCGCTCACCGGCTGGAACCCCGGTGCCGACGCCGCGGTCTACGCGATCACGCCCGACGCTGGGACCGGCACCGTCTACATCGGCGGCCAGTTCACCACCCTCGGTGGCGTGGCCCGCGTCTCCCTCGGAGCGGTCTCCACGGCAGGCGCGAGCACCGGCTGGGACCCGGCCATCACCGGGTGCCACGAGCAGCACGTCACCAAGGTCGTCGGCGGCCTGGCGAAGTGCGTCCCGTGGACGACGGCGATCGCCATCGGCAACGGCACGGTCTACGCGGGTGGCAACTTCTCCAACGCGGGGGGCGTCATCCGTCACCACGCCGCGTCCTGGGACCTGAGCACCGGTGACCTCAACGCATGGAACCCCGTGGTCGCCAGCAAGGTCTACGGCATCGCCCCGCTGCCGTCCGGCATCGCCCTCGGCGGCGAGTTCACGAGCGTCGGCGGCATCATCCGGCACGGCCTCGCCGTCATCGACCTGACCACCGGCCAGGCGGACCCGGGCTTCACCGCCGACCTCGACGGCATGGTCCTCGACATCGTCAAGACCGCCGACGGGCAGGGCGCCTACGTGGCCGGCGACTTCGCCAACGTCAACGGCCAGAGCCACGCCAACATCGTCAAGATCGACGCGACCACCGGGGCCGTCGACCCCGCCTTCAAGGCCAAGCCGAACCGGGACGTCTGGCAGATGTCACTGACCGGGAGCTCGCTCTACATCGGCGGCAAGTTCAAGCGGGTCGGCACTGTCTCTCGCGTCCATGCGGCCAAGCTCGACGCGGCGACCGGCGCCGTGGACCCGAGCTGGAAGGCCGACACGGTCGGCCCGACGGGCAAGCTCCGCGCCGGCGGCATGGTCATGGGCATCCAGGCGACGCCGGACGGGTCGAAGGTGTTCATCGCCGGGCCGTTCACGACCCTCAACGGGGCCTCGGTGACCGGTGGCATCGCCGTCGTCGACGGGACGACCGGTGCCTTCACGGCCACGCAGATCGGTGGCGTCCAGGGGTGCAGCAGCGTCGGCCCGTGGATCAACCGCCTGTACATCAGCGACGACGGCCTGCGCCTCTACGGCGGGGATGTCTGCCCCGACTACATCTACCAGTGGGACACGGTGAACCTCGGGACGCCGAGCAACCCCACCGGCCTGATCTGGCGCACCAAGTGCAACGGCGGCATGCAGGGCCGGCTCGAGGTGAACGGGCACTTCTACTTCGGCACCCACGGCGGCAACAAGGGTGGCGGCGGCGCCTGCTCGGCCTACCCGGGCGGCCCGGATGTGACCACGCAGCAACGGTTCTGGGTGTTCAACTCCAGTGACGGCTACCTGCTGCCCTACGCGCCGGAGTTCGACTCGCCGATGGGCGTCTGGTCCTACGCGGCCAGCCCCCAGGGTCTGCTCGTCGGCGGGGACTTCACCTTCGCCGGCGCCCGAGGCGTCGTCCAGCAGGGCTTCGCCCTCTTCCGCGGTACCCCGTAGCACCTCGTGGTGCGGGGTTGCCGACCCGGCCCCCGCACCACGACGGGCGTGTCCCCCGTAGTGGGGGCACCCCGGGTCGGATTCCCGCCAGATGCAGGCTCGCGCCGAGCGGAGCGGCTACGCTTCGCGCAGTTCCCGAGGGGGCGTGGCGACGACAGGGGTCGATGCCACGAGGAGAGGACGTCGTGATGCGAGTTCCGCATGGCAGATGGGGGATCCTGTCGGCGGCCTGCTTGGCCGCCGCACTGGTCCTCTCCGCCCCGGTCGCGGCCAATGGGGCCCCCGGAACCGGGGCATCGGCGACCATGGCCCGCACCTGGGGTGTCAACGGCCGCGTGCTGGCCATCGCGCCCGCGGGCGACGTCACGGTTGTCGCCGGGGCCTTCGACACCGGGGTCGGCCCGGCCGGGGACCAGGTCTCGCTGCCCTCCGTGGCGAAGTTCCGCAGGGCGACCGGGACGTTCGACTCCTGGCCGGTGACCGTCGACGGTCCGGTCGACGCGGTCGCGGTGGACGGCGACACCGTCTATCTGGGCGGCGACTTCCGCCACGTCAACGGAGCCCTGCGCGTCTCGCTCGCCGCGGTGTCCCTGTCCACGGGTGCACTGCTGCCCTGGGCGCCTCAGGCCAACGTCGCCGTCGGCGCACTGGCGATCTCGGGGGCCGAGGTGTACGTCGGCGGCACCTTCACGACCGTCACCGACACCTCCGGGCCGGTCACTGCCGCATACCTCGCCCGGATCGGCACCGATGGCACCGTCGACCGGACCTGGAGCACGGCGCTCGCCCTCGACGCCCAGGTCCGCTCCCTCCTGCCCACCGCCGACGGCACGGGGATCTATGTCGGCGGCGACTTCGGACCCATCAACGCGGCGGGGTATGCCGCGCACCTCACCCTGCTGTCGACGGGGGCCACCCCCGAGATCGACCCGGTCTTCCGCTCCGCGACGACGAACGGGGCCAACCGGGCACCGGCGTTCGCCCTCGCCCTGGACGGTGACGCTCTGCTCATCGGTGCCGGCGGGTCCGGCGGCGGCTGCACCCTGCAGGACGCCGTGACCGGCGCCAACCGGTGGACCTACCACACGACCGGCAACGTCGTCGCGGTGGCCTTCCTCGGCCCGAAGGCCTACTGTGCCGGTCACTTCAACGGCTCCGCGTCCTTCGCCACGTACACCCGCAAGAAGATCGCCGAGGTGACGACCGCGACCGGAGCGGTCACCTCCTTCGCGCCGGCGGTCAACAGCGCCCTCGGGATCTTCGCCCTCGCCGCGACGCCGACCGCGCTCTTCGCCGGCGGGGACTTCACCAAGGTCGGCTCGACGACCCAGCCCTATGTCGGCATGTTCGTCGACAAGTCGGCCATCGCCCCGCCCTCGGCGCCCGGGGACGTCATGGCCCGTCCCGGCGACGGAAAGGTCGTCCTGCGGTGGGACCCGCCGAGTACCGACGGCGGCTCGAAGATCACCAACTACAAGATCTACCGCGCCAAGGGCTCGGCCAAGGCGGCGCTGCTCGCCAAGACGAAGAGCCTCAGCTACCTCGATGGCTCCGTCGTCAACGGCACCGCGGGCGACCCGGCCTCGACCTACACGTACTACATCCAGCCCATCAACAAGGCCGGGGCGGGCACGAAGTCGGCGACCGCGCAGGCCGTCCCCGAGGCCGGCCTGGTCATCGTCCCTTCGGCGCCGCAGAACTTCGTCGCGCAAGGCACTCTTGGCGCCGCCGCACTCTCGTGGTCGCCACCGGTGACCGACGGCGGCAGCCCGGTGACGGCATACGTCATCTCCCGGGGCACCGAGACCGGCCAGCTCGTCCCGCTGACGACCGTCCCCGGCGCCGCGGCGGGCTACACCGACAGTGACGTCGTGGTCGGTACCCGCTACTACTACACGGTCGCGGCGGTCAACGCGGTCGGCACCGGGATCGCCTCCAAGGAGGCCTCTGGTACGCCGAACACTGGCGTTCCGGGGGCGCCGTCCTTGTCTGCCGCGCCGTCGGCGACGGACGTGCTGCTCGAGTGGGTGCCCTCGCCGATCGTCGGCGCCTCGCCCGTGACCAAGTACATCCTGGTCCGCGACGGGGTGCGGGTCTACAGCGCCTCGGCCACGACCTTCGAGTACACCGACACCAAGGTGGTGGCGGGGCACACGTACAGCTACCAGATCAAGGCGCAGAACAGCTACGGCGTCTCCAAGTACTCCGACGTGGTCACCGCCACCGTGGGCTGACCCGGACGGACGGCACGCGATCGCGGGAGTAAGCCGGCCACAACTGAACAAGCAAGGCTAGCCTGACAAGGGCGCCGCAGGGGGTGCGGTGCCGGGGGCGCCGACGGCGCGTGGCACGGGGGAGGACCGCATGGTCCGCAGGACGACATCGGTATGGGGCCGGCTCGCCGCCGGGGCGGTGCTCGCCGTGACGGCCGGCCTCGTCTCGGCGGCGCCCGGCCACGCCGCGCCGCTGCAGGGCGCCTCGAGCGTGATGGCGCGGACCTGGGGGGTCAACGACCACGTGTCGGCGCTCGCCGGCGCCGGGCCGGTCACGATCGTCGTCGGGGACCTTCGACACCCTGCTCGGGCCCTCCGGCGACCAGCGCGTGGTGGCGTCGGTGGCGAAGTTCCGACCGTCGTCGGGCACCTTCGACGACTGGCCGGTGACGGTCGACGGCCCCGTCGACGCCGTGGCCGTCGACGGGGACACCGTCTACCTCGGGGGTGACTTCCGGCACGTCAACGGCCAGCTCCGGGTGTCCCTCGCGGCCGTGTCGCTCAGCACCGGCGCCCTGCAGCCGTGGGCCCCGTCGGCCAACGTCTCGGTGCAGGCGATCGCCGTCCTCGGCTCCAACGTCTACGTCGGCGGAGCCTTCGACCTCCTCACGGACGCGGGCGGCTCGACGACCGCCCCGCACCTGGCACGCATCTCCACCGACGGCACCGTCGACCGGGCGTGGAGCACGACCCTGGCTATCGGCGACATCGTCCGGACCCTGCTCCCGACGGCCGACGGCTCGGGCATCTACGTCGGCGGCGACTTCGGTGCCATCGGCGGTGCCGGCTACGCGTCGCTGCTCACCCGGCTGACGACCGGTGCCACCCCCTCCATCGACCCGGTCTTCCGGTCGGGGGCGACCAACGGAGCCAACCGCGCACCTGCCTTCGCCCTCGCCCTGGACGGCAACCAGCTCCTGGTCGGCTCCGGCGGGTCCGGTGGCGGATGCGCCCTGCAGGACGCCACCACGGGCGCGACCCGGTGGAGCTACCACACCAACGGGAACGTCGCCGCAGCGGCGTTCCTCGGCCCCATGGCCTACTGCGCGGGGCACTTCAGCGGCTCCGGCGCGTTCAACTCCCTGACCCGCAGCAAGATCGCCGAGATGGTCACGTCGACCGGGCAGATCACGTCCTATGCCCCCGACGGTCAACAGCGCGCTCGGCATCTGGGCGCTCGCGTCCACCGACACGGCTCTCCTCGCGGGCGGCGACTTCACCAAGGTCGGGCCGACGTCACAGCCGCACGTGGGCCTCTTCGTCGACACGAGCGAGGTGAGCGCCCCGGCCGCCGCCACGCACCTCGACGCCCGTGCCGGCGACGGCCAGGTCGTCCTCACGTGGGACAGCCCGGACACCGACGGCGGCGCCAAGATCACCAACTACAAGGTCTACCGCTCCCGGGGCACCGGGCACGCCAGCCTGCTCGGCAAGACCAAGAGCCTCAGCTACCTGGACTCCTCGGTCGTCAACGGGACCTCGGGCGACCCCGGCATCGGCCTATACCTACTACGTCCAGGCGGTCAACAGCGCCGGCACCGGTCCTGCGTCCGGCACCGTGACCGACACGCCACTCGCCGGCCTCGTGGTCACGCCGTCGTCTCCGCAGGCCTTCACGGCCGTCGGCCAGCTGGGTGTGGCCGCGCTGGCGTGGGACGCCCCGCTGAGCGACGGGGGGAGCCCCATCACGGGGTACACGATCTACCGGGGCACCGCGTCCGCGAGTGCTGGACCCCTACGCCTCGGTCGGGGCGGCGGCCGGCGGCTTCACCGACATGGGTGCGGCGATCGGCACCCGCTACTACTACTCCGTCGCGGCGACGAACTCGGTCGGAACGGGTGTGCTCTCCAAGGAGGCCTCGGCGACCCCCAACAGCGGCGTCCCCGCGGCTCCGGAGCTGTCCGGGTCGGTCCTCAACCACACGGCGCACCTGCAGTGGACGGCGCCGAACAACGGCGGCTCGGCCATCACCAAGTACGTCCTCATCCGCGACGGGATCCGGATCCTCATCGGCTGACCCGACGACCCTCTCCTACGTCGACGGGGCGTGTCGAGCATCGGGCACGCCTACCAGTACAAGGTCAAGGCCGTGAACAGCTACGGTGCCTCGCCGTTCTCCGACGTGGTCACCCTGACCATCACCTGACCGGGGTTGTCGGCGGAAGTAGGGACCCGCTGACGCCTGTCCTCGGTGGCCCAGGGCGGTTATCCTGGGGGTCCGGCGACAGGGGGACGACGGGGTGTCTCCTCCGTCCTGAGGGGGAGTTCGACATGACCTGGCGAGGACGCTGGAGTGCGGTCGCGAGCGGTGCCGTGGGGGCCCTGGTCGCCTCGCTGGCCCTGGTGGGGACGGCAGCGCCGGCTCACGCGACCGACCCGGTCGGAGCGAGCAGCACGATGTCCTGGACCTGGGGGGTCAACGGTCACGTCTCGGCCATCGTCCCTGCCGGGGCGGTGACCGTCGTCGCGGGCAGCTTCGACACCGCGTCGGGGCCTTCCGGTGACACCCAGGACGTCGGCAACGTGGCGAAGTACCGCCCGGCCACGGGGACCTTCGACGACTGGCCGGTGACGGTCGACGGACCGGTCGAGGCCGTCGCCGTCGACGGTGACACCGTCTATCTCGGGGGCGACTTCCGACACGTCGACGGACAGCTGCGTGTCTCGCTCGCCGCGGTGTCGCTCTCCGACGGCTCGTTGCTGCCGTGGGCTCCGCGGGCCAACGTCTCGGTGGGCGCCCTCGCCGTGGGAGGCGGGTACGTCTACCTGGGCGGCGCCTTCGACACGGTGACCGACGCCTCCGGCGACGTGACCGCACCCCACCTCGCGCGGGTCGCCGAGGCCGATGGCACGGTCGACCGGACCTGGTCGCAGGGGGTCGCCATCGGCGACGTGGTTCGCGCACTGCTGCTGAGTGGCGACGGCTCGGAGTCTATGTCGGGGGTGACTTCGGTGCCGTGGCGGGGCAGGACTCCGCCTCCCGCCTCACCCTCCTGTCGACCGGCCCGACCCCGGACATCGTCCCCGGCTTCGTCGCCGGAGCCAACAACGGCACCTTCCGGGCAGCGGTCTTCGCCCTCGCTCTCAACGGCGGCTCCCTACTCGTCGGCGCCGGCGGCTCCGGCGGCGGCTGCACCCTCCAGGACGCGACCTCCGGCGCCACCGTGTGGAGCCACCACACGACCGGCAACGTCGTTGCCGTCGCCTTCCTCGGGCCGATGTCGTACTGCGGCGGCCACTTCAGCGGTTCGGCCTCGATCGACGGGCTCTCCCGGTACAAGCTCGCCGAGGTCGACACCGCCACCGGCGGAATCACCTCGTTCAAGCCCCGGGTCAACAGCGCCCTCGGCGTCTTCGCCCTCGCGAGCTCCCCGACGGCTCTGTTCGCAGGTGGGGACTTCACGAAGGTCGGCGGCACCGCGCAGCCGCACGTCGGGATGTTCGTCGACGGCTCGGCGCTCGTGCCACCGGCCGCGCCGAAGAACCTCGACGCGCGCGCAGGGGACGGCCAGGTCGCGCTCATCTGGGACCGCCCCGACACCGATGGCGGCGCGAAGATCCGCAAGTTCAAGGTCTACCGCGCGCTGGGGACGGGGCGGCTCACCGTTGTGGCCAAGACGGCGAACACCAGCTATGTCGACACCGAACGTCGTGAACGGGACCGCCGGTGACCCGAACCAGACCTACACGTATGCCGTCCGCGCCGTGACCAGCGTCGGCGTCAGCGAGCTCTCTGCCTCGGTGCAGGCCGTTCCGCAGGCCGGTCTGGTCATCGCGCCGTCAGCCCCCGTCGACGTCACGGCGACCGGGGCACTGGGCAGCTCCGAGCTCGCCTGGGCTCCGCCGGTGACCGACGGGGGCAGCCCCGTGACCGGCTACACCGTCCTGCGGGGGACGACGAGCGGCGTCGTCAGCGCCCTCGTCGACCTCCCCGCCGACGCGACGTCATACTCCGACACCGACGTCACGGTGGGGGAGCGCTACTACTACGCCATCGAGGCGGTCAACGAGATCGGCCCCGGGTCGCCGTCCAAGCAGGTCTCGGCCAGCCCGAACACCGGTGTGCCGGGGGCGCCGACCCTGTCAGCCATGCCGGCTGACGGTGGATCCGGGCTGCTGTTGGAGTGGCAGCCGTCGCCGAACTCCGGCGCCAGCCCGGTCACGGCATACGTCCTGGTCAGGGAGGGCGTGCGGGTCTACCGCGGCGGGGCCACCGTCCTCGAGTTCACCGACACCGGCGTCGTGTCCGGGACGACCTACCTGTACAAGGTGCGGGCCGTCAACGCCTACGGCTCGTCGCCGTGGTCGGACGCCGTGTCGGTCACGGCACCGTGACCGACGACGGGCCCGCGCTAGAGCTCGTAGCCCCAGCGGGTCAACGGGTCGGCGAGGACCCTGCGCGACTGCGTCGACCTGAGCAGGTGTCAGCTCGTCACGCCACGGGGTACGGCGATGCTGCTCGATCGTGTGCCGGGAGAAGCCCTCCTCGAACTCCTCGCTCCAGCCCAGGCCGGCGAAGTCGAGGACCCGCCCGAAGGTGTCCCGCGGGTCGGCGAGGACGTCCTCGTGCCGGATGTCCAGCCACTGGCCCGCCGGCGTGCAGCGTCACGGGCCGCGGCGTACGCGTCGACGAGCATCCGCCAGCCCAGCGCGGCGAGTACCGGGAAGGACCGCCCTGACTCCTCCCACATCGGCCGCAGGTCCGCCGGGAGCGGTCCGTAGATCCACTTGTCCGGCCCGAGCCAGCCGTCCCACCAGCCCATCTGCAGCCACGAGTTGGCGACGGCGCGCCCGTCTCGGACGACGTGGACGACCTTGAGGTCGGGGTAGGCCGCACGGAGGAAGCCGACGCGCGGCCAGCCGGTGAGGTGCTGGACGAGCATGTCGCAGCCCTGGGCCGCGATCCGCTCCGCGAAGAACCGCTGAACGCGGCGCATGAGGTAGGGGGTCATGTCCTCGGCCACGAGGTCGCGGCACGGCGTCGAGAACCCGGACATGACGTGCCGGTCGAACAGGCCGTACCCCTCGGAGGGCGCGACCCGGACCCGGCCCTTCTCGAACACGGTGCGTGCCTCCGACAGCGCGCGCATCGACGACGGCCGCTGCCCGGTACGGCCGGTAGAGCCGGCCGTTGCGCCGGCCGAGGAGGTTGAGCCGCGGCAGCTTGTCGTCGACGCCCGAGACGAACCCGGTGGCCGGGTGGCGGGCGACGGTCTCGGACACCAGGGTCGTCCCGCTCCGGCCGGTGCCGACGACGAGGATGAGGCTGGTCATGACTCTCCTTGCGGCTCGACGGGGCCGCGACGGCTCGCCGGCTGCGGACGGCCCACGGGTAGCGGAACCGGGCGATCCCCGAGGGCGGTGATGGCGGTGACGACCAGCCGGTCCCGGGCCGGCATCGCGGCACGCCACTCCATGTCACCACGGATCCGCACCGTCCCCGTCGTATGCCGGTTGGGGTTGCCGGCGACGCTGTGCGTCGGCGCCAGGGTGACCTCGTCGTCCGAGACGAAGGGCAGCGCGTCGGCCGGCAGGCCGGCGAGCTCGGCCACCTCGTCATGTGCCGCGCGGGTCGCGCGACGAAGTCCTCGTAGCGGAAGCGGAGGGTGTCGGGCCGGCGCGGCCAGAGCCGGTCGGTGAGCAGGTTCCACAGCAGCCACAGCAACGAGGACTTCCCGACGTCCATCCGCGGCATGAGGGTCCCCGCGGCCGTGTCCTGGGTCTCCTTGGTGCGCCGCCACGAGAACGCGGTCGCCCGGGGGTCGCGCACGACGTGGAGGATGCGGACGTCGAGCCCGGGCAGGTCCCCGCAGCAGCAGACCCGTAGGGCGGGAGCTTGGAGGAGTCGACGATGACCGACCGCGCCGGTTGGGCGGCGATGGCGCGGTACAGCGCGGCGATCCGCTCGTCGTCGGGGTGGGGCGGGACGGACGGGCGGCCGGCGCAGCAGGCGCCGCCGAGCACGACCGGGCAGCCGCAGCATCCGCAGCCGGTCGAGCAGGCGTCGCCGCGACAGCCTCCGCGGCGGCCGCGTCGTCAGCGGGCGCAGGTCTGCGCCATGACGGCTGCTCCAGACCGGGCAGGTCGAGAACGGCTCCCCGCACCCGCACCGGTGGTCCTCGACGACGCCGCGGCTCCAGAGGTAGCGCAGCTCGCCCGCGGCGAAGGCGCCGGGGAGCTGGCCGAGGATCGTGTTGATGACCGTCGTGCCGCTGCGGCCGCTTCCGGCGACGTAGAGGACCCGGACCCGGGCCGGCGCCCGGTGCGGTGCGGTGCTCGTCACGTCGCTCCTCCGACGCCGGTCGCACACAGCGGCGTAGATGCGCGTCGAGCGCGGCGAGGTGGCGCTGCGGGCTCGTGCCGGTCAGCAGCCGTTCCTGCCCGGCACGGCCCATGGCACGCGAGCCCGGGCCGGGTCGGCCGCCAGCCTCGAGATGGCCGCGGCCAGCGCGGCCGGGTCGTCGGCGGGCACGACGAGCCCGTCGACGCCGTCGCGACGAGCTCGGGCTGCCGCCGAGGGAGGTGACGACGGCCGGCACGGCCGCGGCGTACGACTCGAGGATGGTCATCGGCTGGTTCTCGTACCAGCGCGACGGGACGACCGTGGCGGCCGAGGTCGGCGACGAGGCGCTGCGAGGTCGGCCTTGGCGAGCCGCCCGTGGAACGATCACGTTGGCGGCCCGCCGCTGGGCGGCCAGGCGCTCCAGGGCCGGCCGCTCCGGGCCGTCACCGGCGACGTGCACGGGCACCTCGGGCGCTGAGCGGCGGCCTCGACGAGGGTGTCGACACCCTTCTCGTGGGAGAGCCGGCCGGCGAACACGACCCCGGCGCCGCCCCGGCCGTCCCGCCGCGACGCGGCGGCCTGCGGGGTCGCCCTCGGCGCGGACGAAGTGGGGGACGACGTGCAGCCGCGTCCGGGTCGATGCCGGCCCGGGCCATGACGCCCGGCGAGGAACGCGCTGGGGCTGACGAAGGCGTCGACGCCGTCGTAGGCGCCGGTGAGCCGGTGGATCCCCGACTCGAGCGCGAGCAGCGCCGCTCGCCGCCAGCGACCCGCCCTTGCAGCGCTGGCGGACCGCCGGGAGCGTCGAGTGCCCGACGCAGGCGTCGCACGGCCGCCCGTGGTCGAGCATCTGGTAGCTGGGGCAGGCGAGCTTGTAGTCGTGCAGGGTCATGACGACCGGCACCCCGGCCGCGCGCGTCGCGGCGAGGATCGACGGCGAGAGCTGGTGGTAGATGTTGTGGCAGTGCACGATGTCGGGCCGGAAGCGCGCCGAGCGCCTGCAGCCAGGCCAGCGCCGCGCGGACCGCGACCACACCATCCGGGCCGCGGCGCCGAGTGCGGCCAGGCCGCCCGGGCGGCGGCTCGAGCTCGACGTACGACGGCGAAGGTGTCGGCGAGGGGCAGCGGGGAGTCGTTCTCGGGGTGGGCCATCCCCCAGACGCTCGACCTCGTGGCCCGGCCGCCGCGCTGGAGCGCGGCGACGTCGAGCAGGTAGCCCTCGGCGCCGCCGCGGCGGTAGAGGAACTTGTTGACGTGCAGAACCCGCACCGGACGCGAGCACCCCCTCGACAGCCGAACCGGGACGCAGGAGACGACGCGCGTCGCCCCCGTCGCCTGAGCGTCGACCTATCATCGCATGCGCTCCGGGCCGGCGCTGCCGGAATCGCACCGTCGACCGCGCCGGTCATGGTTGACTGGCCCGACGAGGGGCCGCCGGAAGCCTGCGCGGACTGCGGACCGGGTGGAGGGGGAGGCGTGAAGCGATCGTTGGCCGCGACCGGGCGCCGGACGGTGCGCCGCGCCGTCACCTGGCGTCCCAAGGAGAAGGGGACCGAGCCGCTCGACATCGCGGCGCTCATCAGCCCCCTGCGCTACGACGTTCGGGTGCGGGCGGACCTGTTCGAGCTGCTGTCGACCCGGCGACCCCGACGAGCCGATGGGCCGCTGCTCCCGGCGGTGCGCGAGAGCTCGTATGCCGTGTGGTTCCACAAGGTCGCGATGATCCGCTTCCGCCCGTGGGTCCTCGCGGACGAGCGACCTGCTCGACGGACAGCTGGCCGAGCGGGTCAGGACCGCCAGGTCGCTCTACTGGTCCTTCCGCGAGCGCGGCTTCGACCCCCGCTCACCGGTGGTGCTGCGCCGCACCCAGGCGGCGACACTGTCCGACACCGGCGCCCTCATCCGCCCGCGGGTGCACGTGGGCGACGGCGGCCATCGGCTCGCCCTGCTGCTGCAGAGCGGCGGCGTCGCCGAGCCCGGCACCTACCTCGTCGACCCCCGGCCGACCCCGGTCATCGACAACACCGTCCGGCTGTTCGGTCCCCAGGACGCCGAGAGCCCGCGCTACCTCGGCTTCCTCGCCGACGGCTACCTCGCGCCCGGCGCGCCACGCCCGGGCAGCGGTGCCGCGCTCGTCGAGGCGGTCCGCGGGCAGGGGGGGCCGGAGGCCGCCGACGAGGTCCGCGGCGTGCTCGAGGCCCACCGGCGGACGTGGGCGGCGGAGGCAGCGCAGGGTCCGTCGACGGGCTCCGACGACTGACGCCCCGGTCTGGGACCAACCTGCCAATTGGCTGGGACGGGCATGACTGACCCGATTCGTTGTCTACACTCTGCTGGTGAGGGGCCTGGACGGCAGGGTGGCCCCGTCCGCGTGGGGTGGGCGAACCGACAGGGCCCGTCCCTGATGAGCCGAGGTGGACGATGGGGGCACTGCAGGGTGCGCGGCGAACGGTCTCGTCGTTGCGCCCCCTCGTGCGCCGCGGGGGGATGCAGCCGGGGTTCCTCGTCATCGGCACCAAACGGGGCGGTTCGACGAGCTGCTACGACTGGATCGTCCGCGCACCCGCAGGTGGCGCCCTGCCTGACCGGCAAGGGGACCCACTACTTCGACGTCAACCACGCTCGGGGCGAGGCGTGGTTCCGCTCCGGCTTCCCCGCACGGCGCGAGCCCTGGCGGATCAGCGGCGAGGGCAGCCCCTACTACATGTTCCACCCGCTGGCGGCCGAGCGGATCGCGGCGACCCTGCCCGACGTGCGGCTCATCGCGGTGCTCCGCGACCCCGTCGAGCGCGCCTGGTCGCATCACAAGTACGAGACGGCCCGAGGCAACGAGACCCTCGGGTTCGCCGAGGCCCTGGCCGCCGAGCCCGGGCGCCTCGCCGGCGAGGAGGAGCGGTTGCGGGCGGACCCAGCATACGACAGCTACGAGTGGCGCTACCACGCCTACCTGCGCCGGGGGCACTACGCCGAGCAGCTGGCCCACGTCTTCGACCACGTCGACCGCGAGCGCGTGCTGGTGCTGCGCTCCGAAGAGCTCTTCGCCGACCCGCATGAGCAGCTGGCCCGGGTCTGGGCGTTCCTGGGGCTCGACCGGGTCGACCTTGACGGGCTGCGCCCGCAGAAGGTGGGTGTCGTGGCCTCGGCGGTTCCCGAGGAGCAGCGGGAGTGGCTGGAGGAGTACTACGCGCCACACAACGCGGCGCTGCTGGCGCTGACCGGGGTCGACGTCGCCCGGCCCGTGGAGCGTCACCCGTGACGGCAGCGACCGCGCTCACCGGCCGGCTCGCCACGGCCATCGGCACGACCCGACGCGCCCGGGTCGTCGCTGGGCTGACCATGCTCGCCGTGCTCCTGGCATCGGCGGCGGCCGCCTACAGCGGGACGCACACGGCCGACCGGGCCAAGATGGTCCTGCCCCTGGTTGCCTGCGTTGGGGTGGTCCTCGGGCTGTTCGCGGCGACCAGGTTCGGGGCGTTCGTCATGCTGCTGCTGGGCGTGCGGGCCTCGATCGACCTGTTCAAGCTGAGCGGGTCGTCGGCCGGCAACACCGCGACCAACTCCGCGTCGGCGCGTGGCCTGGACCCCTCGAGCATCCTGGCCGTGCTGTTCCTCCTCGCCGGCGTGGTCTGGCTGGCGACCCGGCTGTACGACCGCGGGACCTTGAGGTTCTCGTGGCTGAGCATCACGATCGTCTCGTTCGGGGCGACCGGGTTCATCTCGGTGCTGTCGTCGGCCAACCCCACGGCGAGCGCGTTGGAGGCGCTGCGGATCACCGCGGTCGTGATGATGTTCGTCGTCCTCCAGGAGCTCATCGTCGACGACCGCTGGCTGCACCGGTTGTTGGTGGCGTGCTTCGCCTCGATGGCGTTCCCCATCCTCTACACCGTGGCCCTCATGGTGTTCGGGTCCCCACCGTCGGAGGTCAAGGGCAGCTTCACCAGGATCACCGGCCCGTTCAGCCAGTCGACGACCTTCGGACGCTACCTCGACTTCGTCATCATCATGGGCGCGGCGATCCTGCCCTTCCTTCCTCGGCTGTGGAAGCGGGTCATGGCGGGCACGCTGCTCGTCTCCTTCGGACTGCTCGGCCTCACCCTGACCCGGGGCGCCCTGCTCGGCGCAATGGTCGGCCTCCTGGTCGTCATGGTCGTCCAGAGGAGCCGGTGGCTCGCCATCGCCTTCGCCGTCGGCGGGGTCGCCGGGCTGGCCCTCGTCCCGGGCCTGGGTGCCCGGATGTGGGAGCTGACCGCCGGTGCCACGACGACTGCCGGGGCACCCTCGGGGAACACGTTGCTGTGGCGGCTGCGCTACTGGACCGACGTCCTGCCCCTGTGGTGGCAGAGCCCGGTGACCGGCATCGGCCTCAACATGACGCAGTACAACCTCGCCCAGGCCAAGCAGCCCCACAACGACTTCCTGCGCTCGCTCGTCGAGACCGGCGCGATCGGCTTCCTCGCCTACGTCGGCTGGCTCCTGGCGATGATCCGCCAGGGAGTGCTCGCCGTGCGGAACACCGCCACCTCGAGTCTTCGAGGGGGGCGTCGCCGCAGGGTTCCTCGGCTGCGCCATCGCGTTCGCCGGCATGAGCGCCGGCGCCAACATCATGTCCAACGTCGTCTCCGTCTGGTATCTCGTCGCGTTCGCGGCGGCCGCCGGTTACGTCGCCCGCGGGGCGGGAAGCCTCGAAGAGCCCACCCCGACCGACCTCCGCGTGACGCACGCGTAGAAAGGAGAGCACCGATGGAGATCGCAGACTACCTCCGGGCCGCTCGACGTTCGCTCTGGCTCATCATCACCATTCCCGTGCTGGCCGTCCTGCTCACCGGCGTCTACGTTTCACCCAGCCGACGACCTACACCGCCACCTCACGCGTCACGGCCCCGGCCCTGGTCGGAGGCGCCTTCGGCAACACCTTCTCCGGCGCCCAGGCCGTGGGCGCGTACGCCTCCACCTTCCAGGCGGTGGCCAGCAGTCCCGGGGTGGTGCAGCCGGTGGCCGCCAAGATCCACCAGCTCCTTCAGCACCGTCGTCGGCAACCTCGACGTCAGCCAGGTCGGCTCGAGCCCGGTCATGACGGTGACCTACTCGGACACCTCCTCGGACGCGGTGGCCTCCGTCCTGTCAGGGGTCGTCAACGGCACCCTCGTCCAGATGTTCAGCGACCAGGTCGTCATCGCCGACGCGCAGGTCCAGCAGGCCCAGGCCGGGCTCGACGCCGCCACCTCGGCCCTGAAGGCATGGGAGGCCACGAACCACACGACCGACCCCCGGGCGATGATGTCGGCGACGATCCAGCAGCTCAACCAGCTGCAGCAGCAGCAGCTCACCCAGCAGGCCAACCTCAACTACACCGCCGCCGCCACCATCGGGAAGGCCATCGTCCAGCAGCGCGCCAACCTGGAGCGCTTCGGCGCCCTCGTCGACGACTACGACGCCCTCGCCGCCACCCGCGACTCGGCGGTCAGTGTGCTGAGCGACGCCAAGCGCACCCTGGCCGTCGTCAAGGCCCAGCAGGCGGCGGCCGACCCCGCCAAGGTGGCCGGCATCGGGCCGATCTCGTCCAGCACCAAGATGTCGGACTTCATCGGCTTCGGGCTCCCGGTGGCGGTCGCGGCGGTCTTCCTGGCCGCCCTGCTCGTCCTCGCCAGGGAGTTCTTCACCCAAGGACGCGCCGCCGGTCGCCGGCCGGAGCCTGAGGCGGTCGCTCCGGCGCTGGCCGAACCCGCCGCCACGGCAGCGCCGTCGGCGCCCGTGGCGGCAACCCCCCAGGCCGACCAGGCCGCCGACGACGAGGAGCCCCGGCACGGGCGGGCACCGGTGGCGGAGAACACCGCCGCCGGGTTCGATGACAGGGAGGGCTCCACGGACGCGGAGAGCGTCGAGGACGCCGACGCGGACGACGACGTCGTCTCACCCTTCGTCCAGGACGAGCTGGGCAGGGCGTGGGACGACACGGTCGTCACCCGGGCACGAGAGGTCGACGCCGAGCACGAGAACACCCCCGTCACCTCGTGAGTCGCACGGCCGCCGACGGCCCGCCGGATGGGTCGCCGGCGGCCCGCGGGTCGCAGGACCAGCTGAGGGGCATGGCCCGCGGTGGTGGGCTCAACCTCGTCGGCGCCGTCATCAACCAGTCGGCGCTGTTCGGGATCACGGCGCTGCTCGCGGTCCCGCTCGGCAAGACCGACCTGGGTCGCTACGCGACGTGCTACGCCCTGCTGTCCCTGCTCGGGCTGCTCTCCCTCGTGGGGTTCCGGGCGGCGCTGACCCGGTTCGTGGCCGTCCACCTGGCCGATGAGGACTGGGGGCGGCTAAGGGGCACCGTCCGGCTGGGGATGGCGATGAGCGTCACCTCGTCGGTCGTCCTCGGTGCTGTGCTCGTCCTTGCCTCCGGCTGGGTGGCAGGCGTCTACGACGACCCGCTCCTCGCCACCCCGCTCCTGGTCACCGGCCTCACGCTGCCGGCCGCCACGACCTCGGACGCCGCGCTCGCCGCGACCCAGGGTTGGCGCACGCAACGGCCGTTCACCTATATCGGCCGGATCCTCGACCCGGGCCTGCGGCTCCTGCTGACGGGGGGTCTGCTCCTCGGCGGCGCCGGGACTCATGGGAGCCATGTACGCCCTGCTCGCCGCCTCCTGGGTGGCCGCCGGTGCCGCGGTGTGGGCGCTGCTCAGCCGGCTGCGGAGGGTGCCGAGGGCGCGGCCGGAGTATGCCGTGCGCGAGATCTTCTCGTTCTCGATGGTGAGCTGGGTTCGGCCCTCGCCTCGACCGGGCTCATCTGGGCCGACACCCTGATCCTCGGCTACTTCCGCAGCGCCGGTCGAGGTGGGCATCTACAACGTGTCGACCCGGCATCGTCACGCTCGCCGTCTTCGTCATGGCACCGATCAACGCCTCGTTCGCCCCGGTGTTCGCCCACGCCTACCACACCGGTGCCCATGACGAGATGTCGCGGACCTACCGCGCCGCCGCCGGATGGATCGTCCGGCTGGCCATGCCGGCCTTCGTCGTCCTCGTCGTCTTTCCCCGCGATATCCTCGGGCTCTTCGGCGCGGAGTTCGTGGTCGGGGCGGTCGCCACCGTCATCCTCGCCTTCGGCCAGGTCGTCAACGCGGCCACCGGGCCGATCGGGTCGGTTCTCAACATGTCCCGGCACTTCCGTCTCAACATGGCGGACAACGTCGCCATCCTCGTCGCCAACGTGGCGCTCAACCTCGTCCTCGTGCCGCGCTACGGCTTCGTGGGTGCGGCGGTCGCCTGGAGCCTCTCGCTGGCCGTCGTCAACATCGTCCGGGTCCTGCAGGCCCGGCACTACCTCGGCATCGAGCCGTTCAGCCGCTCGAGCCTGAAGAGCTTCGGTGCGGGTGTGGTCGCGGCGGCCGCAGCCGTGCTGTCGCGTGCCCTCGTCGCGGGCTCGGCTGCCGAGCTGCTCCTCGGCGTCGTCGTCGTGGCCCTGGTCTACCTGGGCGGAGTCCTCGTCCTCGGGCTCTCCCACGACGACCGGACGGTGCTCGCCGCCGTCGTCGGCAGGCGGCGCCCCCGGCTCAGCTGACGGCCCCGACCGTCCGCAGACGCCCGGGCTGAGCCCGGGCGGCCAGCCTCACCGCAGCCCGCTCAGCACCTTGTCAGGGCTCTGCGTGGACTGGAGGATCACCGCGCTGCTCCCGATGTCGGCCGAGCTGGTCGGCGTGGGCGTCCGCGCCCCGAGCGCGGCCAGCGTGTCCCCGGCCTGCAGCGGCAGCGTGACGGTGCCCGTGGGAGCCCACAGCACGAGCGTCGTTCCCCCGCCGACCGCAGCGAAGGCAGCCCCCTCGAGGCGGGTCGTGGGCACGGGCGTGATGGTGGCGTCCCGGGAGGCGTCCACCATGAGCCGCACGGTGGCGGCGGCCGGGCGCTCGGCGCCCGAGGGGTCGAGGATGCCGCTGCGCACCTCGGCCCCGGCCTTGTTGTCGGGGTTGCTGGCGAGGGGGAGCCAGATGGCTCGCTGCACGCCCCCGGCGAGCAGGAGGGCGAGGGACTGCACGACGGTGTTGGCCGTGTCGGGCGACGCCGCCGTGCCGGCGCCGGCGGGGTCGAAGAACCCGACCTCCCAGGCCTCGATGGGGACGCCTTGGGCGGTGGTGGCGTCGAGGTAGTCCAGCAGCAGCGGGATCGCAGCCGGCTGCTCGTAGTAGTGGATCTGGCGCACGTCGACGACGTGGTCGCGGGTGAGCCGGGAGATCAGGTCCAGGTAGGCGAGGTTGCGCTGGCCCTGCTCGAGGCCGAGCATGCTCTGCAGGTCGCTGACGGAGGTGGCCTCGGCGAGCTTCTCGCCCCGGGTCCCGAGCCGCTGGGCGTAGTAGGCGTTCCACGCAGCGATCGCGCCCGACTGGTCGCCGGCCGCCAGCAGCCGGCTGGCGATCCCGTACCCGTAGGTCGTGCTGCTCAGCCCACAGTCGACGACACGGGCAGCGTCATCCGCCCCGTGGATGGCCGTCGACGCCCCCCGGACCAGCTGCTCGTAGTCCGCGACCGACCCGGCCCAGTAGCTCTGGGAGTTGACCTCGTTCTCGATGGCGTACTCGTGGACCCCGAGCGGGCTGTAGCGCTTGACCACGGTGCGGACGAAGTCCTCGTAGAGACCGATGTCCTTCGGCATGAACGACTCGGTCTTGTCGCTCTTGCCTCGCTGGAAGCTCGCGTTCTCCGACGACGCCCAGCACGATCCGACCCGGATCTTGAGCACCATCGTGATGTGCATCGACACGGCATACCCGACGGCCTTGTCCACCGGCCCCCACCGGCGCTGGCCCTGGGTCGGCTCCACGCTGCACCACTGGAACTCGAAGTACGTCGAGGTGCCGGGCACGGTGGACAGGAAGGGGGTCCAGGCGTCGGCCTTGGACTGGTCCCAGTGGAACCCGATCGGCGACGGCAGGGCGGATGTGCCGGTGGGAAGGGGGAGACCGCCGGTGTGGCTGGGCAGGGGCGGGTCGGTGTAGCTCGTCGTCGTGCAGCCCGAGACCACCACGGCCACGAGCCCCACCGAGGCCGCACCCCGCAGGGCGCGGCGCCAGGTGCGGCGGGAACGGCTCATGTGGGGTACCCGAGCCGCTTCAACGTGCGGCGGGCGAAGAGGAAGAACATCACCTTGGTGACCGGGTCGGCCTCGCGGCGGAAGGACCCGACCGAGGACCGGTAGAACGACGCGTCGGTGCTGCCGGACTCACGGCGGCGCTTGGTCTCGTCGGAGTACTTCGACGGGACGTCGTGCTCGTGCTTCTCGTACTGGAGCACCGCGGGCTCCCACTCCTCGCCGAGCCAGTCGAACAGCGAGCGCAGGGTCGGCTCGGCGTCGCCGACGACGTCCTCGTAGCGCAGGTCGTAGAACTGCTCCGGCGGCAGCTTCGCACGCGCGACGTCGCCTGCGGTGATGTACTTCGGCCACTTGATCGTCGACTTGACCGAGGACCAGTAGCCGAAACGCTTGCGATGCGAGACGACGACGTCGCGCCCGTCGCGGGTCATGTTGACGATCTGGCAGTCGGGGAACATCGATGTCAGCAGGTCGATGTTGAGCGCATACAGCGGCGTCTTGTCGGCCCAGCGCCGCTTGCCCCGACGGACGGCGTAGTCGCTCTGGATCCCGCCGAAGAACTCGGCCATCCGCCCCAGCCACTCCTCCTTGGTGAAGCCGTAGCGCGAGAGCCGTTCCCAGTCCTGGCCGACGATGCGCTCCATGTCGGCGAGGAAGCGCGTCTCGGGGCCGCACGAGATGGCCGAGTGCGAGTCGAGGACGAGCCGCAGCATCGTCGTGCCCGAGCGCTGGCAGCCGACCACGAAGATGGGCCGTGGGAGCCGGACCGCGGGTCCGTCGGAGCCACTGCTCGGCGGGGTCCGGGGCAGGGTGTCACTCATGCTCTCCTCCGGGGCGGATGGTCGCCAGCCGGGCGTGCTGGTCGGTGTGGAAGCGGTCGAGGTCGGCCAGAAGCGACTCGCAGAGCGACCGGACAGCGGGGTCGATGTCGAGCGCGGCCGTGCCGTGGCTGGTGCGGGCCTCGACGTGCTCGACCAGCGCGGGGCGGAAGGGGAACCCGATGTGGGCACACAGGTCGCGCATCGTCTCGTCCGGGTCCCTGACGAACGCCTCGTAGGAGGACAGCATGACGTCGTCACGGCGGTCCAGGCCCAGGTCGAAGAACAGGTGGTTACGTGCCCACCAGAACAGTGCCGCGCCGTCGTAGGCGCTCATCCGGCCCGGGTCGAGGTCACGGATCATGGCGACCGTCGTCTCGGGCAGCCGGTCGGCCTGCCACATGTGGTCGGCCCGGCCCTCGGCGATGGCGCACAGCGCCTGGAGGTTGGAGTCGCCGAACTTGGACACCTCGGACCGGGCCCGCCCGTCGACGTCGCGGTAGCACCAGACTGCCCGCCCGGGGGGCATCCCGGGCAGGTCGAGGAGCTCGTCGACGCGCTGGGAGTCGCACAGCGGCTTGACGACGACGTGGGTATGCCGGCTCGCCAGGACCGTGTCGCGCAGCTGCTCGGGCGAGCGGAGCCGGAACCGGTCGAAGACGGTCCGGTCGTTCTCGTTGCGGACCTCGACCTCGGGGGCCTGGTCCAGGCCGCGCATGAGCATGTTGGTGCCCGAACGCTGCAGCCCGACGACGTAGACCGGGCGCGCCCGGCCCGGCGCCAGCCCGTCCCGGCGCTCCCAGCGGCGCTTGGCGAGGGCCGTCCGCACCCGCTCACGCGGGTCGAGCTGGTCCTCCTCGACGAGTCGGCCGACCCCCTCGGTCCGCGCCCAGTGGACATGGCGGCGGACGCGGCGCAGGGTGTAGCGCCACCCTGGCTCGCGGTGCGTGTCCACGACGACCTCCCCGTGCCGATGGTGACTGACGACGTGCATGGCAATCTCTGCTCAGCCCCGCGCTGACTCCCCTGCGCCGCGGTGGCGGCGCCCGCCCCTGCGACGACACCGCACAGCATACGGTCGTTTGCCGGGTGGCGCCTGGGAGTGGCGAGGTTGGCCTACCTGGCCGAGGCCGTGGCGCGGCTCGCCAGAGCCGGGAACCCGTGGTGCCGGCGCACGAGCATCCACATCAGTGGCGCCACGACGAGCGAGGCGAGCAGGACGACCGCCGTGCTCGTGGTGGGGACGTCGAGCAGCTTCAGAGCCGAGGCCAGGAGCACGAAGGCCAGGGTCCGACGGACGAGCCCGCCGGGAGCGCGCGCGGACAGGTGCGCCCCGACCCACACGCCGGGGATGCTGCCGATGAGCAGCGACGCGGTGAGGGACAGGTTGAAGTCACCGAACAGGATGTGGGCGAGCGGCCGCCGAGGCGACCAGGGGCACCGCCTGCACGAGGTCCGTACCGACGAGGTTGCTGGCCCGCAAGCGTCGGGTAGAGCGCCATGAGCGTGATGATGATGAGCGAACCGGACCCGACCGAGGTCATCCCCACGACGAGCCCACCGACCGCGCCCACGACCAGGGTCGGCGCCTTGCGGACGACGATGTCCGGCCGGGCCTTGGACTCCGGCGGCATCCGGCCGTCCCGGACGCCGGGCGCGCTGTGCGAGCCGGATGTAGGCGCGGATGATCAGGCCGGCGCTCGGCGAGGAGCAGCGCCACGCCCAGCGCGGTCTGGGTGACGTCCTGGACCTTCTGGGTGTTGCCGAACGCCCGGATGATGAAGCACGCCGGAGAACGCCGCCGGGACGGACCCGATGCACAGCCACTTCACGAGGTCGAGGTTGACCGTGCCGCGCCGCAGGTGGACGAGCGAGCCCACGGGCTTCATGACGGCGGCGGCGACGAGGTCGCTCGATACGGCGGTGAGCGGGGAGATAGCCGAAGAACAGCACGAGCACCGGCGTCATCAGGGCGCCACCACCCATGCCGGTGAGGCCGACGATGATGCCGATGCCGAAGCAGGCGAGGGTCAGCCAGGGGTCAAAGGACATCCGCCCTCCCGGTGGTCCAGCCGCCGTCCTCGAGGAAGCGCAGCACCCGCTCGGTGCCCTCCTCGGTCGTGACGGTCGAGGTGTCGATGCTGAGGTCGGCGTCGTCGGGGACATCGTAGGGGTCGGAGATCCCGGTGAACTCCGGGATCCGGCCGGCCCGGGCGGCGGCATACAGGCCCTTGAGGTCGCGCCGCTCGCACTCCGCCAGCGGCGTGCTGACGTGAACGAGGACGAAGTCGCCGACCTCGGTCACCATCCGGCGCACGTCGTCACGCACGGAGGCGTAGGGGGCGATGGGGGCGCACAGGGCCATGCCCCCGTGCCGGGCGACCTCCGCAGCGACGAACCCGATCCGGCGCACGTTCATGACCCGCGACGCCCGGTCGAAGCCGAGGCCCGACGAGAGCAGGTGCCGCACGACGTCGCCGTCCAGCAGGGTCACGGTGCGGTCGGTCTCGGCGACGATGCGGTCGCGCACGGCGCGAGCCAGCGTCGACTTCCCCGAGCCGGACAGCCCGGTGAACATGACGGCCACGCCACGCTCGGGCCGCGGTGGCCGCCACCGCCGCAGCACTGCCTCCTCCACCGGGGCGAGACCGGTGACGGGAGTCCGGTCGGCGGCCCGCTCGAGCAGTGCGCGGGCGGCGGCCCAGGCCACGGCGGCGGGGTCGAGGGCGTCGTCGGCGTGTCGCAGCACCACGGCCGTGGGCGGCAGGGCGAGGGCGGCCGCGAGCCGGGTGGCCAGGGCGCGGTCGCTCGTGGGGTCCCGCCACCGCAGCGGGGCGGTACGGACCTCGGCGCCGACCTGGCGCGCCGCCGTCAGGGCGAGGTCGACCATCGTCGCGGTCGGGACGCCGTCGGTGGATCCGGGGACGTCGGGCACGAGCACGAGCAGGGGGTCGCCGTCGGCCGGCTCGGGGAGCCGCTCGCGGTCGGTCAGCGGGCGGGCCAGGACGACGAGTCCGCCCCAGGGGCGCTGCAGGTCGTGCGGGCCCAGCCCATGAGCCCGGCCGTGACCGCTCTCACGGTGGCGTTCCCGTTCGAGGGTTCCGGCGAGCAGGGCCCCGGCACTGTTCGCGTCAGCGCCTGCTGGGGCTTGCCGCGGCCGACACGACCTCCGGAGCGGCGAGGGCGGCGATGGGGGTCTGCTCCTCGTCGACCAGGAGCAGCCGGCCGGCGGCCACCGCCGTCTCGGCGGTGTCCACCGGCACCGCCAGGAGCGCTGCGCGTGCTCGCCCCCGGTGCCGCGGGAGCGGTGGGGCTCACCGGTCCTGCGAGGAGGTGGCCGTCGGGGAGGAGGCCGAGCAGGGCCAGCTCGACGTCGCCGAGCACCCGTTCGGTCATCACGACCACCGGTGCGCCGTCCGCGCGAGACATGCTCCCCCTTGTGCCCCCGCGCGCTGCCTCGCCCGGGTACCATCCGTTGTCTGTACGTCGTGGTCAGACGATGATCTTACGCAGGGGTGAGGTCGGGTTGACCGCGTTCGCGGGGGGACGGGGAGATTGTCATGGGGGCGTGGGCACGGCGTGGAGCGGCGACGGCGACCGTGGGGGTGCTCTCGCTGGTCATGGCGACGGCGGCCGGCGCCTCGACACGCCGTCAGGTGGGACTTCTCCGAGGTGGCGCCGGGCGACCCGGTCCCCGCGTCGCGGGCGTTCGGCACCGCACCGCTGTATGCCGCCAGGACGACCACGCTCACGGCGGTCGCCCACGACGGTGGCACCGCCCTCGACTTCGACGCCTGGCGCTCGCTCGCCCCGCGGGCGAAGGTCGACCGGTTCAGCACCGCGCTGAGCAGCGACCCGCGGTTCCAGACCGACCCTGGATACGGCATCGACGGCGGCGACGACTCCTTCGACATGGGCGCCGGCGACTTCTCGATGTCCATGTGGTTGCAGCCCACGCCGGCCACCGCCTTCCCGCGTGGCTCTCTCACTCCCGAGAAGGTCAGCCCCAACGTCGCCCAGAAGGGCCGGGCCAACGCCGTCGGCGGCTACTGGAAGGTCTATCTCCAGATGGTCAGGTCCAACGGGACGGTCGTGTGGTCACCGGTCTGTGTCATCACGGGCGGCGACGGGCGGTCGGCCGCGGTCAACAAGGGCGCGAAGGCGACATTGCTGGCGAACGGCGTCGGGGCCGTCATCACGTGCGCGCGGGTGGGTGGCGTTCTGCGGATGACGGTCACGCCTGACGGCGGACCGTCCCGCACGACGACGAAGAACACCGCGGGAGCTATCGACGTCTCCAACCCGGAGGCCCTCTCGGTGGGCCACAAGCCGGGAACGACCAACGCGGCCGACGTCTACGACGGACTGCTCGCGCACCTGTCGATCTCGATGGGCTGAGCGCGGTCCCCCCATTCGGCGAGGAGCGAAGGTACGATCGGGCCTTGTTACGTCGTGGCCAGGGCGACGATCTTGCGCACGTGGGGTCCGGTCGGTCGCGGTTCGGGGTGGGTCGACAGGAGGACACGATGCGGGTGTGGTCGAAGCGTGGTGCAGTGGCAGTGGCGGCCGGGGTGCTGTCGGTGGCGATGGCGGCAGCCGCCAGCGCGGCGACGGCCGACGCGTGGGACTTCTCCGAGGTCGCCCCGGGTGACGCCGTTCCCGCCTCGCAGGCGTTCGGCTCCGTCCCGCTGTATGCCGCGAGCAACACCACGCTGTGGGCCGTGGCCCACGACGGCGGCTCCGCCCTCGACGTCGACGCCTGGCGCTACCTCGCGCCCGGCCAGCAGGTCGACATGACCAGCACGATGCTCAGCACCGACGCCGGGTTCGAGTCCGACCGGTACGGCGGCTCGGACCACGGGTCCGACGCGTTCGACCCCGGCACGGGGGACTTCTCCGTCTCGCTGTGGCTTGAGCCGACGCCGGCGTCGCTGTTCCCCCGCGGGTCGATCCAGCCGTCGAAGATCAGCCCCAACGTGGTCCAGAAGGGTCGGGCCAACGCGGCGGGCGGCTACTGGAAGCTCTACCTCCAGATGTCCAAGCGCGGCGCCGCCTACGTGTGGCAGCCGATCTGCGTCCTCAAGGGCGCCGACAAGACGATCGCCAAGGTCAACAACGGCCACAAGGGCTTCGCGCTCACCGACGGTCTCGGATACACCATCACCTGCGCCCGGGTCGCCGGTGTCCTGTCGGTGACCGCGACGCAGGACGGGGGAGCCTCCCACACGGCCTCGGCCCCGTCGGGCCAGCAGGTCGCGAACACCGAGGCGGTGTCGGTGGCCCACAAGCCGAGGTCGACCGACCCGACCGACATGTACGACGGCCTCCTGGACTCGCTTACGATCTCTGTGGGGTGATCTCGCGCCCCCGGCCGGCCCGGTCCACCTGATCCGGCCCCCGGCCGCGACGTCCACGACAACCGAGGCACCACCGTGAGTCCTGCGCCCCTCGTGCGCGCCCTCGTCGACGACCCGTCCCTGCGGCGGGCCCTCGACGCCGTCACGGCCGCCGCGTCCGCCGCCGACCTCACGGTGGCGCCGGCGGCCCGGGCCGCCGTGATCGCCGCCCTGGCGACCGCGTCGGCCCGGCCGATCCTCGCCGTCACCTCGACCGGCCGCGAGGCCGAGGACCTCACCGCGGCGCTGCGCTGCCTGCTCGACGCCGAGACGGTCGCCGAGTTCCCCGCCTGGGAGACGCTGCCGCACGAGCGCCTGTCCCCGCGCAGCGACACGGTGGGTCGTCGTCTGGCCGTCCTACGCCGGCTGGCGCACCCCGACCCCGACGACACGGCATACGGCCGGCTCGACGTCGTCGTCGCTCCGGTGCGGGCCGTCCTGCAGCCCATCGCGACGGGGCTCGGCGAGCTGGTGCCGGTGTCCCTGCGGGTGGGCGACGAGCGGCCGATGGAGGAGGTCGTCGAGGCGCTCGCGGCCGCGGCATACACCCGGAGCGACCTGGTCGAGCGGCGCGGCGAGTTCGCCGTCCGCGGCGGGATCCTCGATGTCTTCCCGCCCACCGCGGAGCACCCCGTCCGGGTGGAGTTCTGGGGCGACACCGTCGAGGAGGTGCGCTGGTTCAAGGTCGCCGACCAGCGCAGCCTCGACGTCGCCGAGCACGGCCTCTGGGCGCCGCCCTGCCGCGAGGTCCTGCTCACCGACCGGGTCAGGGCGCGGGCCGCCGCCCTGGCCGACCGGCTGCCGGGGGTCGCCGAGCTGCTCCACAAGCTGGCGGCCGGCATCGCCGTCGAGGGGATGGAGTCCCTGTCGCCGGCCCTCGTCGACGGCATGGAGCCGCTGCTCGACGCCCTGCGGCCGGAGTCTGCCGTCGTCGTCTGCGACCCCGAGCGGGTGCGTGGCCGCGCCCACGACCTCGTCGCGACGAGCCAGGAGTTCCGCGAGGCGGCCTGGCTCAACGCGGCCGCCGGCAACGTCGTGCCGATCGACCTCGGTGCGGTGCTCGGCTCGGCGTCGTTCTGGTCGCTCGCCGACCTGCGCGGCCACGCCCGGGTCACCGCTCGCCCGTGGTGGGACCTCACGCCGTTCGCCGCCGACGCCGAGCTCGACCCCGGCACCGTCGCCACGGGCACCGAGGACGCCGCCGCCTACCGCGGTGACATCGAGGCGGCCACCGCCGATCTCGAGGCCTGGCTGCGCGACGGCTGGCGGGTCGTCGTCACCTGCGACGGCCACGGATCGGCGTCCCGCATCGCCGAGGTGCTCGCCGACCAGGGAGTCCCCGCCCGGCTCGCGGGCCCCCTCGCGGCGGTCGACCTCGTGCCGGGCGTCGTCCAGGTCGCCACCGCCTCGCTCGGCCGCGGGTTCGTCCTGCCCGCCGGCCGGATCGCCGTGCTCACCGAGTCCGACCTGACGGGCGCGGCGGGCACCGGCCCGTCGACCCGGGAGATGGGGCGGATGCCGTCCCGCCGCCGGAACCAGGTCGACCCGCTGGCCCTGCGCACCGGCGACCACGTCGTCCACGAGCAGCACGGTGTGGGCCGGTTCGTCGAGATGGTCCAGCGGACGGTCGGCGGGGCGACCCGGGAGTACCTCGTCATCGAGTACGCACCGTCCAAGAGGGGCCAGCCGGGGGACCGGCTGTACGTGCCGACCGACCAGCTCGACCAGGTCACCCGCTACGTCGGTGGTGAGGCGCCGACCCTCAACAAGCTCGGCGGCTCGGACTGGCAGCAGACCAAGAGCCGCGCGCGGCGGCACGTCCGCAAGATCGCGGCCGAGCTCATCCAGCTCTACAGCGCCCGGATGGCGACCAGCGGGCACGCCTTCGGGTCGGACACCCCGTGGCAGCGCGAGCTCGAGGACGCCTTCGCCTACGTCGAGACCCCCGACCAGCTGAGCAGCATCGACGAGGTCAAGGCCGACATGGAGCGGCCGGTCCCCATGGACCGGCTCATCTGCGGCGACGTCGGCTACGGCAAGACCGAGATCGCCGTCCGGGCAGCGTTCAAGGCCATCCAGGACGGCAAGCAGGTCGCCGTGCTCGTCCCGACGACCCTGCTCGTCCAGCAGCACACCCAGACCTTCAGCGAGCGGTACGCCCCCTTCCCGGTGACCGTGCGGGCGCTCAGCCGGTTCCAGAGCGACAGCGACGCCAAGGGCGTCCTGGCCGGCCTGGCCGACGGGAGCATCGACCTCGTCATCGGGACCCATCGGCTGCTGGGGGCCGAGGTCCGCTTCAAGGACCTCGGCCTCGTCGTGGTCGACGAGGAGCAGCGGTTCGGGGTCGAGCACAAGGAGCAGCTCAAGACCCTGCGCACGGCCGTCGACGTCCTCGCGATGTCCGCGACCCCGATCCCGCGCACGCTCGAGATGGCCGTGACCGGCATCCGCGAGATGTCGACCCTCGCCACGCCCCCGGAGGAGCGCCACCCCGTGCTCACGTACGTCGGGGCACACGACGAGAAGCAGATCGGGGCGGCCATCCGCCGCGAGCTGCTGCGCGAGGGGCAGGTGTTCTACGTCCACAACAAGGTGTCGACGATCGAGAGGGCCGCGGCCCGGCTGCGCGAGCTCGTCCCGGAGGCCAGGGTGGCGGTCGCCCACGGGAAGCTGGGGGAGCACCGGCTCGAGCAGGTCGTCGTCGACTTCTGGGACAACAGGTTCGACGTGCTCGTATGCACGACGATCATCGAGACCGGTCTCGACATCTCCAACGCCAACACCCTCGTCGTGGAGCGCTCCGACCGGCTGGGGCTGTCCCAGCTGCACCAGCTCCGCGGGCGGGTGGGCCGCGGACGCGAGCGTGCCTACGCGTACTTCCTCTACCCGCCGGAGGCGCCGCTGACCGAGACGGCGACCGACCGGCTGCAGACCATCGCGAGCCACACCGATCTCGGTGCGGGCATCCAGGTCGCCATGAAGGACCTCGAGATCCGCGGCGCGGGCAACCTGCTCGGCGGCGAGCAGTCCGGGCACATCGCCGGCGTCGGGTTCGACCTCTATGTGCGCCTCGTGGGGGAGGCCGTCGCCTCGTTCAAGGGCGAGGGCGCAGCGGCGGCGCCGGTCGAGGTCAAGATCGAGCTACCGGTCGACGCGCACCTGCCGCACGACTACGTCCCCGGGCGGGGCTATCCGGCCGAGGTGGGGGAGCGGCTGCGCCTCGAGGCCTACCGCAAGCTGGCCAGCGTGAGCGACGAGCCCGCCCTCGCCGACATCGAGGCCGAGCTCGTCGACCGCTACGGCGAGCCCCCGCCGATCGTGCGCAACCTCGTCGAGGTGGCTCGGCTGCGCACCGTGGCGCGCGCGGCCGGGGTGGCCGACATCAGCGTGCAGGGAACCTTCGTACGGTTCGGGCCGGTCTCGCTGCGCGAGAGCCAGCAGCTGCGCCTGCAGCGCCTCTACCCCAGGTCGGTCGTCAAGGAGGCCCTCCGGACCATGCTCGTGCCCATGCCCAAGACCGCCCCGATCGCGGGTCGGCCGCTGAGGGACCTCGACATCCTGCAGTGGGCCGCTGAGGTGATCCGGGGGGTGCTCATGGACAATGTCGGGGAGGCGGCCCGGGTGGCCGTGACGAGGGTGGCCTCCCAGGAGGGGCGCCGATGACGAAGGGACGGCCGGTGAAGGCACGGATGCGGGTCGCTGCGGCGGCTGCGGCGGTGATGGGCTCTCTGCTGCTCGCGGGATGCGGGCAGACCGACACGGCGGCCGTCGTCGACGGACGGGTCATCAGCGAGAGCGACGTGCTGGTCGCCACCCAGCAGTTCAACGACCAGTTCAAGCCCCAGCAGCCCCTCAGCACCGACGCGGTCGTCAACTGGCTCATCTGGTCCCCCCTCGTCATCGACGCCGCCGCGGCCTACGGGCAGCCGCAGAGCGAGTCGATGGCCCGGGCGGCGTTCACCTCCCTCCAGGACCCTGCGCCGTCGACCGTCGAGCTCGTCCGCGCCCAGAACGCCCTCAACGCCATCAAGGGCGACGCCACCGCGTCCTCGGCGCTGCTCGCCAAGGTCGCGAAGCTCAAGGTCACCGTCAACCCCCGTTACGGGTCGTTCGAGCCCAAGAGCGGCCTGCTGGTCACCGGCGCGCCCAACTGGCTGCCCAAGCCCCAGCCGACCAACAGCTGACCCGCGCCACCTTCCGCCCGTCATGACCGACCTCACCCCCCGCGCCGCCGGCGAGCCCGACACCTCCCCTCGCTCCGGCCCGGGGCTCGTCCTGCTCGTCGCGAGCCCCCGGGTCGTCCCGGGCGTGCTGTCGCGGGCCGCCTGGCAGGCGCTCGAGGCGGCCGAGGTCCGGCTGGCCCGCGACCTGGCCGACCCGCTGGCCGCGGCGGTCCTCGATGCGGGGCTGCCCGTGCAGGCGGCGGGAGGGGCGACGCCGGGCGAGGTCGCCGCCGCCCTGCTGGACAGAGCCGCCCTCGGCCCCGTCCTGTGGGTGGGCTCGGCCGACGGTGACCCGGGTCTGACCGACGCGCTCACCGCCGAGATCGGCCGGCGCCCGGGCCCGACGGGGGACCAGTTCGCCGCGGGGATCGAGGTCCTGGTCGGCTCATGGGACGTCCCCGGAGCGCGGCTGCTCGACGCGGTGGCCGTCATGGACCGCCTGCGTTCTCCGGGCGGCTGCCCGTGGGATGCCGAGCAGACCCACGAGAGCCTGGCGCCCTACCTCATCGAGGAGGCGCACGAGGTGCTCGAGGCGGTCCAGGACGCCGACCCGGGCCACCTCGCCGAGGAGCTCGGCGACGTGCTGCTGCAGGTGCTCTTCCACTCGCGGGTCGCCGAGGAGTCCGAGGCGGCTCCGTTCGACATCGACGACGTGGCGGGGGGCCTGGTCGCCAAGCTCGTGCGTCGGCACCCGCACGTGTTCGCCGACGGGGACGCCACGACGCCCGAGGAGGTCGAGCAGCACTGGGAGCGGATCAAGGCCGACGAGCGGGCGGCCTCGGACCCTACGGCCACCGAGGGCGGGGAGGACGACACGGGGAGCGACGCCCGGGCGGCGCTGCTGCACGGCATCCCCGCCTCACTGCCCGCCCTCCTGGCTGCCGACAAGGTCCTCGCCCGGCTGCGGCGCGCCGGCGCCGGGCTGCCCGAGGGGGCGGGAACCATCGGCGAGCAGCTCCTGGCCCTCGTCGCGCAGGCCCGTGAGCAGGGGCTGTCCGCCGAGATCGAGCTGCGCGCCACCCTGGCCTCGCTCGCCGGTGCGACCGGACAATAGGCTCGCCGTGTGCAGCTGACGTCCTGGGAGCGCCGCGTCCTGGGCTGCCTGCGTGCCGACCCGCTCCGCGACGTGGCCGACCTGGTGCGCGCGACCGGGCGCTCGGTCGCCGAGGTCGAGAGCGCCCTCGACGGCCTGCGCGCCCGAGGTGCCGTGCACGGACCCGGGCTCGACCTCGCGCCACGGCCGCCGGTCGTCGTCGTGGGGGGCGCGGTGATGGACCTCAAGAGCCGGTGCGTCGCCCCACCCCGGGCGGGCACGAGCAACCCCGGCATCCAGGTCTGGAGCACCGGTGGGGTGGGCCGCAACATCGCCGAGAACCTCGCCCGGCTGGGACAGCAGGTCGAGCTCGTCGCCGCTGTGGGCGACGACCCCGTCGGGCAGGAGCTGCTCGACCGCACGCACGCGGCCGGCGTCGGGATCGGCCACGTCGTCACGAGCCGGCACCCCACCGGCGTCTACGTCGCCGTCCTCGACGCCGACGGCGAGCTGTTCATCGGGGTCTCCGATATGGCGGCGACCGACGGGCTGACCGTCGGCGCCCTGACCGGATCGCGCGACCTGCTCAGCCACGCCGACCTGCTCGTCCTCGACGGGAACCTCCCCGAGAGCCTCGTCGGCTGGCTCCTCGACGTCGCCGCGACCGCCGGCGTACCCGTCGTCCTCGACACGGTGAGCGTCCCCAAGGCGGCGCACCTCGCCCGCACCCTCACCCCGGCCCGACCGGTCCTGGCCATCACCCCCAACGTCGACGAGCTCGGCGCCGTCGTCGAGCAGGGCGTTCCCGACGACGACGAGGCGATCATCGCCGCGGCGAGCCGTCTCCACGACCGAGGGGTGCAGTACGTGTGGGTCCGACGGGGCGCCGCGGGCAGCCTCTACAGCGAGCGGGCGCCCGGCGCCCGGGCCGCAACCGTCGAGGCACTGCCCGCCCCCGATGTCCAGCTCGTCGACGTGACCGGTGGGGGAGACGCGATGACGGCCGGGTTCGTCCACCACTACCTCGAACACGGTATCGGGCTCGAGGCCGCCCGCTTCGGACAGGTCGCCGCTGCGCTCACCGTCGAGGTCGCCGAGACGGTCCGCCCCGACCTCACCCGGAGCCTCGTCGAGGACCGGCTCCAGCAGGTCCCCGCCCTCTGCGACCCGGATGCCCGCCGATGACCGCCGCCTCGCGTCCGCCGCGACCCCCTCACCCGCTCCTGCAGGTCGCCGCGGACGTCCGCGCCGCCATCGCCGCCGGTGAGCCGGTCGTCGCCCTGGAGTCCACGATCATCAGCCACGGCATGCCCTACCCCCGCAACGTGGCGATGGCCCGCGAGGTCGAGGGCATCATCCGCGACGGGGGGGCCGTCCCGGCGACCATCGCCGTGCTCGACGGCGTGCCAACGGTCGGCCTCGACGACGAGCGCCTCGAGCTGCTCGGCTCGGACCCCCACGTCGCCAAGGTGAGCATCCGCGACCTGCCCCACGTCATGGCCACCCGCGGCCACGGGGCCACCACGGTCGCCAGCACGATGCGGATCGCTGCGCTGGCCGGCATACCGGTCTTCGTCACCGGCGGCCTCGGCGGTGTGCACCGGGGCGCCGAGAAGACGATGGACGTCTCGGCCGACCTCGTCGAGCTGGGCCGCACCGACGTCGCCGTCGTCTCGGCGGGCGTGAAGTCGATCCTCGACATCGGGCTCACCCTCGAGGTGCTCGAGACCCAGGGAGTCCCGGTCGTGGGGTTCGGCACCGACGAGTTCCCGTCCTTCTACTCCCGCACGAGCGGGTATGCCGTGCCGATGCGGGTCGACACCGTGGAGGAGCTGGCGGCGCTCATGGATGCGAAGTGGTCGCTCGGGCTCTCCGGCGGTGTCTCGGTCGCCAACCCCGTCCCGGAGGCCGACGAGATCCCCGCCGAGCGGATCGGGGTCCTCATCGACCGGGCGCTCGCCGAGTGCGACGCGCGCGGCGTCCGGGGCAAGGACATCACCCCGTTCCTGCTCGGCAGGATCGTCGAGCTGTCCGGCGGTGCGAGCCTCGAGACCAACATCGCCCTGGTCCGCCACAACGCCCGGCTCGGCGCCGCGCTGGCGCGCGCGTACGCCCGGCGGATCGGTCGGGCGCCACGTGGGTCGGTGGCAGGTCAGGTGCGCCCGAGCGACTAGGCTCGTCCTCAGGACCGGCGCTGGTCGGGCCGTTTCGGCGTCCCCCCACCCGGTCGACAAGTCACCCACCGACGACGGACCCTTCAGGAGGTCACCGTGGCCAGCATCGAGGCCGTAGGCGCACGCGAGATTCTCGACTCACGAGGCAACCCCACCGTGGAGGTCGAGGTCGCCCTCGATGACGGGACGGTCGCGCGCGCAGCGGTGCCGAGCGGCGCCTCCACCGGCGCGTTCGAGGCGGTCGAGCGCCGCGACGGCGACAGCTCCCGCTACGGCGGCAAGGGTGTCGAGAAGGCCGTGGACGCCGTCATCGAGGAGCTCGGCCCCAAGCTCCTGGGCTTCGACGCCAGCGAGCAGCGCCTCGTCGATGCCGAGATGCTCTCGATCGACGGCACCAAGAACAAGGAGAAGCTCGGAGCGAACGCCATCCTCGGCGTCTCGCTCGCGGTGGCCAAGGCCGCTGCGGACTCGGCGGACCTGCCGCTCTTCCGCTACGTCGGCGGCCCGAACGCCCACGTCCTGCCGGTGCCGATGATGAACATTCTCAACGGTGGCTCTCACGCCGACTCCAACGTCGACATCCAGGAGTTCATGATCGCCCCGATCGGCGCCGAGTCCTTCCGCGAGGCGGTGCGCTGGGGCGCCGAGGTCTACCACTCGCTCAAGGGTGTCCTGAAGTCCAAGGGCCTGGCCACCGGGCTCGGCGACGAGGGCGGCTTCGCCCCCAGCCTCGACAGCAACAGGGCCGCGCTCGACCTCATCGTCGAGGCCATCGAGAAGGCCGGGTACACCCCGGGCGAGCAGGTCGCCCTGGCCCTCGACGTCGCCGCGTCGGAGTTCTTCGAGGACGGTACGTACGCGTTCGAGGGCGGTCAGAAGACCGCCGCCGAGATGGTCGACTACTACGCCGGACTCGTGGCGGCATACCCCCTGGTCTCCATCGAGGACCCGCTGCACGAGGACGACTGGGACGGCTGGAAGTCGCTCACCGACCGGCTCGGCGAGCAGGTCCAGATCGTCGGCGACGACCTGTTCGTCACCAACCCCGAGCGGCTCACCCGCGGCATCGACGGCGGCATCGCCAACGCGCTGCTCGTCAAGGTCAACCAGATCGGCACGCTCACCGAGACCCTCGACGCGGTCGACCTCGCCCACCGCCACGGCTACAGCTGCATGATGTCGCACCGCTCCGGCGAGACCGAGGACGTCACCATCGCCGACCTCGCCGTCGCGACGAACTGCGGCCAGATCAAGAGCGGTGCCCCCGCCCGCACCGATCGGGTCGCCAAGTACAACCAGCTCCTGCGGATCGAGGAGGAGCTGGACGACGCCGCGACCTACGCCGGGGCGAGCGCCTTCCCACGGTTCGCCGCCACGGCGAAGGGCTGAGCATGCCCGGACGGGGCAGCGGGCGGGGCCCGGGCGCGCGCGACCCGCGCCGGCCCGCCCCCACCCGCTCCACGGCCCGGCCCGCGCGCCCCGCGCCGGGACCGACCGCCCGTCCGAGCAGCCTGGCCGCCTCACGGCGCCCCGCGACGGCCCGCCCCCACCGTTCCGGCGCCCCCCAGCCCCCGCCCGCCCCGCTGTGGCGCGGACTGCTGCCGGACGCGGCCGGCAACCGCAGGATCGTCCGGATGGCCGTGCTCGCGAGCCTCGTCGCGCTGCTGGCGGTCCTGCTGGTCCCGACCGTGCGGGCCTACCTCGGGCAGCGTTCCGAGATCGCCTCGCTGCAGCAGCAGGTCACGGGTCAGGAGAGGTCGGTGGCCGACCTGCAGGCCCAGCAGGAGCGGTGGAAGGACCCGGCCTACGTCGAGCAGCAGGCACGCCAGCGGCTGAAGTTCGTCAAGGTCGGCGAGAAGGCCTACACGGTCATCGACGCCCAGCCCCAGAGCGCCGACGTCCCGGTCATCCGGGCCGCCAGCGGGGTGCCCGACGACCTGCCGTGGTACAGCGCGGTGTGGGGCTCGGTGCACGCCGCCGACGTGCCGGGCGCCCCGGCCCCGTGACGGGCCGGGGGCGCGAGGTCTCTCCCGATGACCTCGATGCCGTCGCCCTCCAGCTCGGCCGTGAGCCTCGCGGGGTCGTCGAGGTCGCGCACCGGTGCGGCTGCGGACGTCCCGATGTCGTCCGGACCCTGCCTCGGCTGCCCGAGGGGACGCCGTTCCCCACGTCCTTCTACGCGACCTGCCCCCGGCTGACCGCGGTCGTCAGCACCCTCGAGAGCACCGGCCTGATGGCCGAGATGACCGCGCGCCTCGACGCGGACCCCGAGCTCGCGGCCAGGTATGGCGCCGCCCACGAGGACTACCTCGCCCGTCGTGCCGTGCTGGGGGACGTCCCTGAGATCGAGGGCGTCTCCGCCGGGGGTATGCCGACCCGCGTCAAGTGCCTGCACGCGCTCGTCGCCCACGCGCTCGCCGCTGGGCCCGGGACCAACCCCTTCGGCGACGAGGCGCTCGCCATGCTCCCGTCGTGGTGGCGGGACGGGCCGTGCGTGGGCGCCGCGCCGGAGCAGGAGGCGCCATGAGCCGGGTCGGGGCGGTCGACTGCGGAACGAACTCGATCAGGCTGCTGGTCGCCGACGTCGGGAGCGATGGACGGCTCATCGACGTCCTGCGCCGGATGGAGGTCGTGCGTCTCGGCCACGGGGTCGACCGCACCGGCGTCATCGACGCATCCGCCATGGCCCGCACGCTCGCAATGACCCGCGAGTATGCCGCCGCCTGCCGCGAGGCGGATGTGCAGCGGGTGCGGTTCGTCGCCACCTCGGCCTCGCGCGACGCCAGCAACGCCTGGACCTTCGTGGAGGGCGTCCGCGAGGCGTTCGGTGCCTATGAGGTCTCGCCGGAGGTCGTGACGGGCGAGGAGGAGGCGGCGCTGTCCTTCGCCGGGGCCACCGGGGATCTCGTCGCCGAGGGCGTCCCTGGCCCCTACCTCGTCGTCGATCTCGGCGGCGGCTCGACCGAGGTCGTCCGCGGGACCGACCACGCCGACCGCGCCGTCTCCGTGGACGTCGGCTGTGTCCGGATGACCGAGCGGCACCTGCGCGGCGACCCGCCGACCGACGCCGAGATCGCCGCCGCCGCCGGCGACATCGACACCGCCGTCGCCAGGGTTCGCGAGGCCGTCGGGTTCGCCGGAGTCGGGACGGTCGTCGGTCTCGCGGGGAGCATCACGACCATCACCGCCCACGTCCTCGGGCTCGCGGCCTACGACCCCAGGCGCATCCACCTGGCCCGGCTCACCGCTGAGCAGCACGAGCGGGCGTCGGCCGAGCTGCTGGCCATGTCGCGCGCCGAGCGTGCGGCCCTGCCGTTCATGCACCCCGGCCGCGTCGACATCATCGGGGCCGGGGCCCTGGTCTGGCGTCAGCTGCTCGGGGCCGTGCTGGCGGACTCACCGAGCGCCCAGGTCGTGACCTCCGAGCACGACATCCTCGACGGCATCGCCCTCAGCGTCGCCGGCGGCTGACCCGTCCGCTGGGCGTGCTCGGCCGGCCTGCTCGGGTGGGCGCAGCATCCCGCCGAACCCCGTCCACAGGGCGGCCATGACGATCTCGACGGCCTCGTCGAGGGTGACCTGGGGGTTGCGCAGCCACCAGGCGGTGACCCGCTCGTTGGTCGCGATGACGATCTCGGCCAGCCCCTGGCGACTCACCTGCGGTAGGTCGGGGAAGGTGGGGAGCAGACCGAAGCGGTCGGCGATCTCGGCGGCCTGGGCCTGTCGCGCCGCCTCGATGTCGCTCCCCGCCGCGGCGAGCACGGCGCTCTGCTGCTGGTAGGTGCGGAAGCTGTCCTGCCGGGTCTGGAAGAACTCGAGGAAGGCCCGGACCCCGGCCCGGAAGTACTCCTCGGGCTCGGCCCGCGGCCCCACGGAGTCGAGCGCCGTGGCGGTCGAGGCCAGCATCTCGGCACGGTTGCGCTCGACGACGGCCGACAGGAGGCGCTCCTTGGAGCCGAAGTGGTCGTAGATCACCGGCTTGGTGATCCCGGCCCGGCCGGCGATCTCCTCCATCGTTGCGTCCGAGTACCCCCGCTCGGCGAAGGTCGTCTCGGCGACGTCGAGGAGCTGGCTCTCGCGCTGGGCGCGCGTCATCCGGGGCGCGCGTGGTGTCCCTGGCTTCGGCCCCCGCCGACGTCGCGACACATCAGTGTCGAACCGTTGCGCCATGGGAACTCCTTCCTCGGCGCACAGCTGCGATGAGGTAACCCTAACGCCTGCGCCGGCCGGTCGCCCCCCTGCGAGACCCCTTCTCGGGCTCTGCCTGCGCAACCGCCACTCGGGCCGCGCCCGCCGGGGTCCCCGGGGGGGAACCGACATCCGGCACCCGTCGCCGACACGCTGGTGCTCTCTGAACCGCACTAATGTGTTATCCGTAGTACCGTGTCATCCACACCAACTGACGACGGGGCCGCCCACCGGCGCCGGTGACGCAGAGGAGGCGACGCGATGGATGCCACCCAGCTGGTCAAGGGGGTTCTCGACCTCGCCGTCCTGGCTGTCGTGGCGACAGAGGACGGCTACGGCTACGACGTGGTCCGGCGGCTGCGCGCGGCGGGGCTCGAGGAGGTCGGGGACGCCTCGGTCTACGGGACGCTGCGCCGGCTCTACAGCGCCGGCGCCCTGACCTCCTACGTCGTCCCCTCCGACGAGGGTCCGCATCGCAAGTACTACGGGATCAACGCCCAGGGCCGGCACACCCTCCAGACCCAGGGCAAGACGTGGACGGCATTCGCGCAGACCATGGACGGTCTGCTGGAACAGGCGGGAGCGAGCGCATGAGCGACACCGTGACGATGGAGGTCGGCCCGGGCGCCGGTGAGGTCCGCGCGTATCTCGAGCAGGTCCGGGCCGCGCTGGCGGACCTGCCTGCCGAGGACGTCGACGACCTGACCATCGGGATGGAGGCCGATCTGGGCGAGCTGATGGCCGAGCCCGGCGGCGACCTGCGGGCGCGGCTCGGCGACCCCGACGCCTATGCCGTGGAGCTCCGCTCCGCGGCCGGTCTGCCGCCCCGCTCTGCGCCGGCCGCCTCGGCCGGGCCCTGGTGGGGCGCGCGCGCCGCCGCCCGCACCAGGGCAGCCGTGGCCGACCTGGCGCGCCGCTTCCCCTGGCTCGCCGACGTCCGCCCGGTGTGGTGGGTCGTGCGGGGCGTCGTCGCCGGCTGGTCCGCAGGGGCCGCGCTGGGCATGAGCTTCGCCTGGCCGCTCGTCGTCGCGGGTGTCGCCGGGTCGTTCTGGGTCGGGCGCGCCACGCCGCGGACCGGAGCAGCGGTGCGGGCCCTCGTGACGGTCGGCAACGTCCTCGCGCTGGTCCTGCTCGCCCCCGCCGCCGCCCGGCTCACGGAACCGTCGGTCCAGTACGTCGGCCAGCCCTACCCGGTGAACGACCCGGTCGGCTCGCTCGTCGTCAACGGCGAGCCCGCGACGAGCCTGTACGCCTACGACGCCGACGGCAACCGGATCGACCGGGTGCGGCTCTACAACCAGTACGGCCAGGCCCTCAGCGTCGACCCGTCGGCCCTTCAGGGCTCCGCTATCGCCGGCGACCTGCCGCTCGACCCGGCGACCGGGCAGCCCCAGGTCAACCTCGAGGTGTTCCCGCTGCGCTGGGGGACGCTGTCGGGCTGGGAGACCTCGACCGGACGCTGGGCCCCCCCGGTGAAGATCGTCCCGCTCCCGGCGCCCACCTCCGCCACCGCCGGCTCCCCGGCCTCATCCGGCTCGGACGGCACGAGCGGGTCCACAGCGTCGCCGACCACAGGGGCGTCGGCGACCCCCTCGCCCTGACCGGGGAGGGCGAGGGTAGGGCGGGGGCGCGCTCGCGGCCCACCGGCAGCGGTCGGCATACAGTGAGCACGCCCCCGTGGCCCAACAGGCAGAGGCAGGCGACTTAAAATCGCCACCGGTGCGGGTTCGACTCCCGTCGGGGGCGCCACGCCCTTCAGCCGGGGTCACGACAGTGTCCGGGTCGACGGCCCGGCCGGCGCAGGTGCCCGGCCCGGGTGCGGCGGGAACCGCGCAGTGCCGTCGTCCGCTTAGATGGGTGACAGCGCGGTGACCGCCACCGCGAGAGCGACGCCAGCCACGGAGGACCCATGGCCAACAGCAACCCGGCCTTCAACCGCCTCGAGAAGGACGCGAGGACCGGATACGCCGGCTTCGGGGGCCGGCCGCAGTTCGCCCCACCCGCCCAGCGGGGTACCGACGCGACCCCCGAGCACCTGCAGCAGATGTACGACCGACCGGCCGCCGGTCCGGTGCAGACCCGTCGGGTGACGACGGACGACGTGATCATGAAGGCGCTCAGCCTCTTCGCCATCGTCCTCGTCGTCGGCTCCGTCGGCTGGACCGTCGCGTCGGCCAACCCGGGCCTCGGGCTGACACTGTTGCTGGGCGGGATGTTCGGCACCCTCATCCTCGGCTTCGTCATCGCCTTCAAGAAGACGCTCAGCGTCCCGCTCATCGTGACCTACGCGGTGCTCGAGGGCCTGTTCGTCGGCTCGGTGAGCGAGGTCTTCAACAGGATCTACCCCGGCATCGTCGTGCAGGCCGTCCTGGCGACGCTCGCGACGTTCGCGGGGATGCTCCTCGCCTACAAGACCGGCCTGATCAAGGTCACCGACAAGTTCCGTCGGATCGTGACGATGATGATCTTCGGCTACGCGATCTTCGCCCTGGTCAACTTCGGCTACGCCGTCATCACCGGGACGATGTACGGCTTCGGCGGCACCGGCATCATCGGCATCGGCATCTCGGTGTTCGCCGTCGGTCTCGCCTCGATGACCCTCGCCCTCGACTTCGACGCCATCGACTACGCAGTCCGGACCGGGGCCCCGCAGCGCTACAGCTGGCTGCTCGCCCACGGGCTCATCGTCACGATCGTGTGGCTCTACATCGAGTTCCTGCGGCTCCTCGGCCGGCTGCGCAGCTGATCGTGACCTCCTCGGTGGACCCGGCCTGCGGCGGCCCCGCCGCCGCAGGCCGGGTCGCTCCGGTTCCCCGCGAGGCCGCTGTCGAGCTCGACCGCCTCGCGCGGCGGTGGGCTGAGCTTGCGCTGGTCCGAGCCGAGCTGGGTATGCCGTCGGTGCGGGCCGTGCTCGGCGACCTCGCCTCGCGGTGCGGTCCGGACCCGGTTCCCGACCTCGGGCCGGGCGTCGTCGTCGACCAGCTGACGGTCCTCGTGTGGGACGCCTACGCGGCCGGGTGCGGCGACGGCATACCGGCCCTGCTCGCCGACCTGCGCCGCGCCCTCAGCTGAGCCGCTCGACGATGATGGCCATCCCTTGGCCGCCACCGACACACATCGTCTCGAGGCCGAACGTGCCGTCACGCTCCTGCAACCCGTTGATGAGGGTCGTCATGATGCGGGTGCCGGTCGATCCGAACGGGTGGCCGAGCGCGATGGCGCCGCCGTGGACGTTGAGCTTGTCGTAGTCCATCCCGAGGTCGTCGGCGCTGGGCAGCACCTGGGCCGCGAACGCCTCGTTGATCTCGTAGAGGTCCATGTCGTCGATGGACATCCCGGCCCGCGCGAGCGCCTGGCGGGAGGCCTCGACCGGCCCCATGCCCATGATCTCGGGGGAGAGGGCGGTGACTCCGGTCGAGACGATCCGGGCGAGCGGGGTGATGCCCAGCTCGCGGGCCGTGGTGTCGCTCATGATCACGACACCCGATGCTCCGTCGTTGAGCGGGCAGCAGTTGCCGGCGGTGACGGTGCCGTGCGGACGGAAGACCGGCTTGAGCCCCTGGACGGCCTCGAGGGTGACGCCGGGCCGGGGGCCGTCGTCGGCGGCGAGCACGGTGCCGTCGGGGCGGGTGACGGGCAGGATCTCGCGGGCGAAGAACCCGTCGGCGATGGCCTTCTCGGCACGGTTCTGGCTGGTCACGCCCCACTCGTCCTGACGCTGCCGGGAGATGCCGCGGGAGGTGGCGACGTTCTCCGCGGTCTGGCCCATGGCGAGGTAGACGTCCGGCAGCAGCCCCTGTTCCCGAGGGTCGCTCCACGTCGAGTTCGACGCGGCCGTCGCGGCGGCGCGGGCCACGGCGTCGGCGAAGAGTGGGTTGAGGGCGTCGGGGTCGGACTCGCCGGCGCCGCGGAAGCCCGCGTTCTGCGAGACCGTCTCGACGCCGCCCGAGACGAAGATGTCGCCCTCGCCCGCCTTGATCGCGTGGAAGGCCATCCGCATGGTCTGGGTCGAGCTCGCGCAGAACCGGTTGACCGTCGTGCCGGGCAGCCCGTCGAGCCCGGCGAGCACGGCGACGACGCGGGCCATGTTGTTGCCGGCCTTGCCGCTCGGGTCGGCGCAGCCCCAGTAGAGGTCCTCGATGAGGGTGGGGTCGAGCTGGGGGAGCTTGGCGAGCAGCGCCGCGACGACCTGGACCGAGAGGTCGTCGGGCCGCATGTCGGCGAGCGAGCCCTTGAAGGCCCGGCCGATGGGGGTGCGGGCGGTGGCGACGATGACTGCTTCGGGCACGAGGTCCTCCTCGGGTCGTGAGCGACGGTGCTCGGGGGCGCGCAGCTGCGGCATACCCGGACTAAGCGCGCGCTCATGTCCCTCGATGGTATGCCGCCACACCGGACGGTGCCGATGTGGCCCTTGCTCTCGGGGCGGGCCGAGGCCGGTCGGCCGGGCCCCTCGCCCTGGTCGGACCCGGTGGGCAATGATGAGGGGCATGAAAACCACGCGAAGCCGCGCACAGTCAGGGTCGCCCTACGAGGGCACCGTCGGGTTCAGCCGAGCCGTCCGGCTGGGCCAGCACATCGCCGTATCCGGCACGGCGCCGATCTGGCCCGGCGGCCGGGTCGACCCCGACCCCCTGGCGCAGACGCGGCGATGCTGGGAGATCGCCCTCGCCTCGCTGTCCGAGCTCGGTGGCAAGCCCGAGGACGTCATCCGGACGCGGCACTTCATCACCGACCCCGACTCCGTCGAGGCCGTGGCACAGGTGCACGGCGAGGTGTTCGGGTCGATCCGACCGGCGAGCACCATCGTCGTCATCAGCCGGCTCGTCGACGAGCGCTGGCTAGTCGAGGTCGAGCTGGACGCCATCGTCCCCAAGGACTGAGGCCGGCGGCGTCTCGACGGATGCCGCGGGCGCAGTGGCGGCCTCGGTGACCGGGTCGTGCCGGCGGCGCAGCAGCACCGCCCATCGCCCCCGCGGGCCGCGCGACTCCCCGGCCACCTCGACCGGGCTGACCTCGGTGCCCGGCTCCCGCACGGCCTGACCGGCAGCGATGGCCACTGGGCCGACCCCCTCGCCGCGGCGGCGCTCGGGCGCGCGCGGTGCGGTGTCGGCGCCCCAGACCTCCAGCGCGGCGCACACGCTCGGGAGCAGCGCGGCGGCCGCGCGCGCGTAGCCCGCGGCCGAGGGGTGGAAGCGGTCGTGGCTGAACATCTCGCCCGGCGAGCCCGCGAACTCGGGGCCGAGAAGGTCCGCGAGCGAGACGGTGCGCCCGCCGGCCTCGACGACCGCCACCGTCTGGGCGGCCGCGAGGTCCCGGCTCCACCGGCGCATGAGCAGCCGCAGGGGCTGGGGGACCGGCTCGATCGTCCCGAGGTCGGGGCAGGTGCCGACGACGACCTCGGAGCCGAGGGCCCGGATCCGGCGGACCGTCTGCTCGAGGTGACGCACGGCCGCGGACCGCTCGATCCGGTGGGTCACGTCGTTGGCGCCGACCATGACGACGACCACGTCGGGGCGCATGACGTCCTCGAGCGCGGTGGCCAGCTGGCGCTCGAGGTCGCTGGACTCCGCGCCCACCGCGGCGGCGTTGGTGAGACGGACCGGACGGCCGGTGAGCGCCGCGACCCCGTTGGCGACGATCGCCCCGACCGTCTGGTGTGGGTGGTCGGCCCCGAGCCCGGCCGCCGAGCTGTCGCCGAGGACCACGATCTCGATCGGCTCGCCCGGCCCCGCACCGTACGTCGCATCGTCGTCGGGCGCCTGGTCGAGGGGGTCCCCGACGATCCACCGGGCGATCTGGGCCTCGGCCCTGATGACCCCGTAGCCCAGGGCGCCGAGGGCCGCGCCGGCAGCGGCCATGCCACCACCGCCGTAGGCCGCGGTCGCGGCGATCTTGCGGGCGCGTCGTGCTCGTCCCACCGTTCCCCCGATCCTCGTGCGTGCTGGGACCACGGTAACGCCGTACCCCATCCTCGCTGTTCCGCGCTTCCCCGTCCCGGGGGTGGCGGCCCGTGGGGAGCGCTGGACGGGCGTCCCGCGAGGTGCTGGTGGGGCGAGCTCGCGCGAGGTGGTGACCGCACCGGCATACCCTGTCGGCCATGACGAGCACCGGGCGCACCGCCGACCTCAGCTTCACCGTGACCGACGCCGACACGGCCGTTGCCGTCGGCTCGGGGGACCTCCCGGTCCTCGGGACGCCGCGACTGCTGGCGTGGTGCGAGGCGGCGACCTGCGCGTCGGTCGCGGCGGACCTCGCCGAGGGGACCACGAGCGTCGGCACCCGGGTCGAGCTCGAGCACCTCGTCGCCAGCGCGGTGGGGCGCCGGGTGCGCGTGGCCGCCGTCCTGGCCCACGTCGACGGGCGCCGCCGGCGCTTCGAGGTGACCGCCGCGCATGACGACGGCGAGGTCGTCGGCCGCGGCGTCATCGAACGGGTCGTCGTCGATGTCGAGCGCTTCCTGGGCCGGGTCGGCGGCTGAGCGGACGGGCGCCCGCGTCCGGCGGCGGCGGCGGCAACGGGGTCGCCCGCCCGGCCTCGACGAGCCAGACCGCCCTCATGGAGCCGACACGAGGGGGGCCGATGGCGCTGCGGGTCCTCCCCGACTCCTCCGCGGACCCGGTGTGGGCCGAGGACGCGATGGTCGACCTCGACGACCTGCAGGTCTCCGACCGCCTGCGCCGTGAGCTTCGGGCGTGGGCGCGCCGCTGGGAGGAGCTCATGGGCCCGGCCTTCGAGTGCACCGACGCGGCGGGGTATGCGGAGTGGAGGCGCCGGGGACGACCCCTGGCCGGGGCGCTGCAGGCCGAGCTCGGTGGCGCCGTCGAGGTGGTCTACGACCCGGGGGTCTACGAGCGCCGGTCTGCCGGGCCGGCTCGGCAGACGCGGCTCCGCTAGATCCCGAGGGTCGTCCGGGGGTAGGCCGCGGCGACGTCCGTGACGACGTTGACGAGGTAGGGCACCCCCGACGCGAACGCCCGGTCCAGGGCCGGGCCGATCCCGCTGGGCGAGGTGACGAGCTCGCCGGCGCCGCCCAGCGCGGCGACGACCTGGTCGTACCGCGTCGACGGGGTGAGGTCGGCGGCGACGTCGTACCCGTAGAGCATCTGCATCGGCCCCTTCTCCAGCCCCCAGGCGCCGTTGTTGCCCATGACCATGACGACCGGGAGCCCGTGCCGGACGAGGGTGTCGACGTCCATGAGCGACATCCCGGCGGCGCCGTCCCCGAGCAGCAGGACGACCTGCGAGGACGGCCGGGCGATCCGTGCCCCGATCGCGGCACCCAGACCGGCTCCGAGGCATCCGTAGGGCCCCGGGTCGAGCCAGTTGCCGGGCCGCGACGGCTCGACGAGCTTGCCGGCGAAGGAGACGAAGTCGCCCCCGTCGCCGATGACGACGGCGTCCTCCGCGAGACGAGGCAGCAGCTCGCCGTAGATCCGGGCCGGGTGGACCGGGTCGGCCTCTGCGCGCAGCAGCTCGGCGTCCCGGGCTGCTGCTGCTGCGACCTTCTCGCCCAGGGCGGCCGACCAGTCGCCCCAGTCCGGCCGGTGCGTCAGCCGGCCGAGCGCCGCGAGCAGCCCGTCGAGCACCACGGACAGGTCGCCGCTCGCGGACCCGGCGAGCTCCGCATGCGCCGAGACCTGGCCCGGGCTGTCGGCGAGGTGGACGACCTTCGCGGCGGGAGCGCCGTCCTTGCCCCCGAAGGCCCCGTAGCCGAGCCGGAAGTCCAGTGGCGTCCCCACGACGATGACGAGGTCGGCCTGGCCGAACGCCGCCCCGCGCGCCTTCGTGACGAGGAGCGGATGGCCCGGCGGCAGGACGCCGCGGCCCATGCCGTTGGTGATCGTCGGTATGCCGGCCTGCTCGGCCAGGTGCAGCGCGGCCTCCTCGGCATGGTCGGCCCACACGTCGGTGCCGAGGACGAGGACCGGGTGGTGCGACTCGGCCAGCAGCGCTGCGATCGCCGTCAGGGCGTCGGAGTCGGGGGCGGGCCGCGCAGCCGGCACCACCGCCGGGTGCTCCACCGTCGCCGGGGTGAACAGGTGGTCCATCGGGACGTCGAGGAAGGCCGGGCCGCGATGTGCCGAGCCCGCCGCCACGAACGCCTCGTGCGTGCGGGAGGCGACCTGGTCGGGCGCCGTGGCGGTCGCGGCATACCTGGTGATGGGGGCGACGAGCGGGACATGGTCGATCTCCTGCAGGCTCCCGGAGCCCCAGCGCCAGGCGGGTGCTCGGCCGCCGATGACGACGAGGGGTGCGCCGGAGAAGTGCGCTTGGGCGATGGCGCTGACACCGTTGGTGACGCCCGGCCCGGCGGTGAGGACGGCCAGTCCGGGCGTGCGGGTCAGCTTGCCGGTGGCCTCGGCGGCGAACGTCGCGGTCTGCTCGTGGCGGACGTCGAGCAGGCGCATCGGCGGGTCGGCGTGCACGGCGGCGTCGTACAGGGGGAACACGTGGGCGCCGGAGAGGGTGAACATCGTCTCGACGCCGTGCGCGCGGGCCGCCGCGACGGCGTGGATGCCACCGTGCCCCTCGACGGACGGGCGGGGTTCGCTCACCGCGGTGACGGCCGCGGCCGGGTCGTCGCCCGCCCCCCGGATCGTGGTGCTCTCGGTCCCAGCAGTGGGGCCGGTCTCGGCCGTGGCGTTCTCGCTCATCCTCCGGAGGCTACCCCCGGTGTCAGTGCCGTCGCGGCCGGGGATGCGAGGATGTCGGGATGTCCTATGCCGAGCACATCGTGGACCTCGTCGGCGATACCCCCCTGGTCCGACTGTCCTCCGTCACCGAGGGGATCAGGGCCACCGTTCTGGCCAAGGTGGAGTACCTCAACCCCGGCGGGTCCGTGAAGGACCGGATCGCCGTGAAGATGATCGAGGCCGCGGAAGCGGCCGGGGAGCTGGGGCCCGGCGGGACCATCGTCGAGCCCACCTCCGGCAACACCGGCGTGGGTCTGGCCCTGGTCGCCCAGCGACGCGGCTACCGCTGCGTGTTCGTGTGCCCCGACAAGGTCTCCGAGGACAAGCGCAACGTCCTGCGCGCGTATGGCGCCGAGGTCGTGGTCTGCCCCACCGCCGTCGCTCCGGAGCACCCCGACTCCTACTACTCGGTCTCGGACCGCATCGTCCGCGAGACCGTGGGCGCCTGGAAGCCCGACCAGTACTCCAATCCCGGGGGCCCGGCGTCGCACTACGAGACCACCGGCCCCGAGGTGTGGCGGGACACCGACGGGGCGGTCAGCCACTTCGTGGCCGGCGTCGGCACCGGTGGCACGATCAGCGGGGTCGGGCGCTACCTGCGCGAGGTCAGCGCCGACCGTGCCGGCGGCCGGGTGCAGATCGTCGGCGCCGACCCCGAGGGCTCGGTCTACTCCGGGGGCACCGGGCGCCCCTACCTCGTCGAGGGGGTGGGCGAGGACTTCTGGCCTGCGGCCTACGACCCTTCCGTCGTCGACGAGGTGGTGGCGGTCAACGACGCCGAGTCCTTCGAGATGACGCGGCGGCTGGCACGTGAGGAGGGGCTGCTCGTGGGCGGCTCGAGCGGCATGGCGGTCGTTGCTGCCCTGCGCGTCGCCGCGCGGCTGGACGAGGACGGTCTCGTCGTGGTGCTGCTGCCCGACGGTGGCCGCGGCTACCTGTCCAAGGTGTTCAACGACGAGTGGATGGCGTCCTACGGGTTCATGCGCGACGACACGGGGCGCACCGTCGGTGAGGTCCTGCACGGCAAGGGCGGCGACCTGCCGGCGCTCGTGCACACCCACCCGACCGAGACCGTTCGTGACGCGATCGGGATCCTGCGGGAGTACGGCGTCTCCCAGATGCCCGTCGTCAAGGCCGAGCCGCCGGTCGTCCTCGGCGAGGTGGCCGGGTCGGTCGGCGAGCGCGACCTGCTCGACCAGCTGTTCACCGGCCGGGCCCGGCTCGCCGACTCGGTCGAGAAGCACATGGCTCCGGGTCTGCCCCTCGTGGGGGCGGGAGAGCCCGTCTCGGTGGCCCGCAAGGTCCTCGTCGACTCCGACGCCATCCTCGTCGTCGAGGACGGCAAGCCGGTGGGCGTCCTGACGCGTGCCGACCTGCTGGGCTTCCTCGCCGACTGAGCTCCGGGGCGGGACGGGCCATGACACCGGGGGAGCGCTGGGAGACGCCCGTCGAGAAGGCGATCCGCGAGGCCCGGGAGCGCGGAGAGTTCGACGACCTGCCCGGCTCGGGCAAGCCGCTCGGCGACCTCGGCAGTCCCGACGACCCGACCTGGTGGGTCCGCCGGCTCGCCGAGCGCGAGCACCTTGACCTCACCGCCGCTCTGCCACCGGCCGTCGCGTTGCGCAAGGAGGCCGCGGCATACCCCGAGTCGCTCGCCGACCTCCGCTCGGAGACGGCCGTGCGCGAGGTTCTCGAGGACTTCAACCGCCGAGTGCGCCGCGACCGGTTGCGCCCGGCGGTGGGGCCGCTGCCGCCGGTCCTCGCCCCGACCGTCGATGTCGAGGAGATGCTCTGCCGGTGGCGCGCGGTGCGAGCGGCGGCCCCGCCCGCCCCCCTGCCCCCTCCGGCCCCGCCGACGGCCCGCCGGCCGTGGTGGGGCCGCTCGCGTGGTATCCCCTCACCAGGCGCCCCGGACGGACGGCACTCCTGACGGAGTGCACCGACAACCATTGCGGCACACCGGGTCCCGCACATCGCGCAGCTCCCACACCGAGCCGGCAGCCAGGCGCGCTGACCAGGCCGGATGCCCCCGAACAGGGTGCTTGTGCACGAAATCACATGCCAACTACTTGCCCCCGGGGGTATATGAGCGGAGGGTGTAACTATGAGTTGCGGCCCCGGATCGTCGGCGGGTCAGAACAGATCGCTCCCCGCCCCTGGATGTCGCTCCCGCCACTCACCTCGCCTCACCGGCACCGTCCCGGCCCGGCACGGACACCTCGGGTGCGTGCCCGCTCGGCCCCGGCCGATCTCGACAGCCCCCCGCGGAGCCGCGTCGAGCTGATGCCTCACCGCGCCTGACCGCTCGTCAACGTCGACCCCGAGCGCAGAAGTACCTCACCACCGAAACCGGTGCGCCACGGCGCGCCACAACCGAAGGAACCGCACAATGTCTGTCACCGCCCAAGAGCTCATGGAGATCAAGGCCGACTTCGTCGTCGACGCCCGCGGCACGTCCTGTCCCGGCCCCATCCTGGCTGCCAAGAAGGCCATCGGCGGCGTCGCCGTCGGCGGTGTCATGGAGGTCCAGGCCACCGACACCGGCACGCTGAAGGACATCCCCGCCTGGTCGAAGAAGATGGGCCACGAGTACCTCGGGTCGTTCGAGGACTCCGGCTACCTGAGGCTGTTCCTCAAGAAGATGAAGTGAGGCCGGCGTGTCCGACCACTCGGACGCCGGGTTCGTTCCCAGCATCCTCGTCTTCTCCACGAACAACATCTCCGACCCCGGCATCGACCTCGCCGGCAGCCGTCACCTCCACTACTCGGCCTCGGTCTCGACCCTGACCGTCCCGTGCAGCAGCGGCATCAAGCCGTCCTGGCTGATCCACGCTCTCGAGCGCGGGATCGACGGGGTCTTCATCGCCTCCGACGGCGAAGAGTGCGCCTACCTGCCGGACTGCGCCGAGCGCACCGCGCGGATCGCAGCGCTCGCCCAGGAAGAGATGAAGGCCAAGGGTCTGGAACCTCAGCGGCTCAAGATGGCCGCCGTCTGCTCGGTCTGTGCCGAGCCGTTCGTCAACTACATGCGGGAGTTCTCCGCGGCCCTCACGACCCTGGGACCTGTCAAGGTCCCGGTCGGCTGACCCGGGAACCGAAGGGATAGCTGAATACACGTGGATACCAGCAGGAAGACCGTCATCCTCTTCAGTGGTGACTTCGACAAGGTCATGGCCGCGTTCATCATCGCCAACGGCGCGGCGGCGATGGGCGACGAGGTCACGATGTTCTTCACCTTCTGGGGCCTCAACGCCCTGCGCAAGCCGGACGTCTCGGTCAGCGAAGGCAAGAGCCCTCTGCAGAAGATGTTCGCGATGATGATGCCGAAGGGCCCCGGCCACCTCGGCCTGTCGAAGATGAACTTCGCCGGTGCGGGCCCCCGCATGATGAAGAAGGTCATGCGGCAGCAGAACATCACCTCCCTCGAGGACCTCATCGACATGGCCAAGGAGCAGGAGATCAAGATGGTCGCCTGCACCATGTCCATGGACGTCATGGGGCTCAAGCAGGAGGAGCTCATCGACGGGCTCGAGTACGCCGGTGTCGCCACCTACCTCGGTGACGCCGACGAGGCCAACGTCAACCTCTTCATCTAGTGCGGCACGGTCCGCGCTCCCGGATGTCTCACCCACCCGGGAGTGGTCGGGCTGCCCTCACACACTCTTGCAAGAACAAGACTGGAGCTACTGATGGACTATGACGTCCTGGTAATTGGCAGCGGTATCGGAGGCATGGAGTCCTCGCTCAAGCTGGGCGACATGGGCTACAAGGTCCTGCTGGTGGAGAAGGAAGCCAGCGTGGGTGGCCGGATGATCCTGCTGAGCAAGGTGTTCCCGACACTGGACTGTGCCAGCTGCATCTCCGGTCCGAAGATGTCGTCGACGATCAACCACCCCAACATCACGACGATGGCCTACAGCGAGGTGCTGGGCATCAGGCGCGGCGACGGTGGCCGGTTCTCGGCGACGGTGAAAGAGAACTCGCGGTTCGTCGACTGGAACGCCTGCACGGGCTGTCAGGACTGCGAGCGAGCCTGCACGGTGGCGGTCCCCGACCAGTTCAACGCCAACTTGGCGGCCCGGCGCGCGGCATACATTGCCTTCCCACAGGCGGTTCCTAAGAAGGCGGTGCTGGAGCGCGCCGGGACGTCACCGTGCATCGGTGCCTGCCCGGCCGGCATCAAGGCGCACGGCTACGTGTCCCTCGTGCGCAGCGGCAAGTACGACGAGGCGTTCAACCTCGTCCTCGACGCCACCCCCCTCGTCGGCACTCTCGGCCGCGCGTGCTACGCGCCGTGTGAGTCCGAGTGCACCCGCACCAAGCTCGAGGGCGCGGTCCCGATCCGGCTGATCAAGCGTTTCGCGGCCGACAAGCACTACGCGAAGGCCGACGGCGAGCAGGACGGCCCGGTCGTCGAGGTCGACGAGCCCAACGGCAAGAAGGTCGCCATCGTCGGCTCCGGCCCGGCCGGCCTCACCGCCGCCTGGCAGCTGGCCCGCAAGGGGTATGCCGTCAAGATCCTCGAGAAGCGCTCGGCACCCGGCGGCTTCCTCCGCCACGCGATCCCGGTCTACCGGCTGCCCCACGAGGTCGTCGACGCCGACATCGCCAACCTGACCTCCCTCGGGGTCCAGATCGAGTGCAACGCCACCGTCGCGGACCTCGAAGCGCTCAAGGGCGAGGGCTACGACGCGGTCGTCGTGGCCACCGGCACCCAGGTCGCCACCCGCATGGACGTCCCCGGCGAGGACGCCGACGGCTCGGTCAACGGGCTGGACTTCCTGGGCGACGTGGCCAACGACAAGGCCCCCGACCTCACCGGCAGGAAGGTCGTCATCGTCGGTGGCGGCAACGTGGCCATGGACGCCGCCCGGGTGGCCCTGCGCCTGGGTGCCAAGGAGGCCCGCGTGGCCTATCGGCGCACCCGCGCCGAGATGCCCGCGCACCACGTCGAGGCCGACGACGCCGAGGCCGAGGGCGCTGTCTTCGACTTCCTCGTCGCCCCGACCGAGGTCGTCACCAGCGACGGCAAGGTCACCGGGGTCAAGCTGCAGAAGATGCGCCTGGGCGAGCCCGACTCCTCGGGCCGGCGCCGTCCCGAGCCGATCTCCGGCAGCGAGTACGTCCTCGAGTGCGACATGGTCGTCTCGACCATCGGCCTCGGCGCGGACGCCGAGCTCTACGCCAAGGTTGTCGGCGTCAACGGCCGCGACCGGATCAAGGTCGACCCGACGACGCTGCAGAGCGACATCCCCTACCTGTTCGCCGCAGGCGACGTGGCCACCGGCGCCACCGACATCACCCGGGCCATCGGGGCCGGCCGCCGCGCCGCGCACATGGTGGACCGCTGGGTCAACGGCAAGCCGCTCGCGGGCTTCACCGCCCTCGACGACCGCCTCGACATCGTCGGGCACGACGAGGTGCTGTCCCGCCAGACGGCATACGGACACCGCAACCCGGTGAACCCGGACGTCACGCTGGTCAAGAACCCGCGCGACTTCACAGAGATCGAGGCCCCACTCTCCGAGGAGCAGGCCCACGACGGTGCGGGCAGCTGCCTGGACTGCGGTGTCTGCTCCGAGTGCCAGGAGTGCGTCTCGGCCTGTCCGGCCGACGCCATCAAGTTCGACATGCGCGACAAGGTGACCGACTTCGAGGTCGGGGCGGTCGTCGTGTCGACGGGCCACAAGCTGTTCGCCGCGGACCTCAAGCCCGAGTACGGGTTCGGCCAGTACGCCAACGTCATCACCGGCATGCAGATGGACCGGCTGCTCGCGCCGACCCGGCCGTTCAACACCATCCTGCGACCGAGCGACGGCAAGGTGCCCGACCGGATCGCCTACGTCTCGTGCACCGGCTCGCGGGACAAGCAGATCGGCAACGAGCTGTGCTCGAAGTTCTGCTGCATGTACTCCATCAAGCAGAACCAGCTCATCATGGGCTCGCTCCCGCTGGCCGACGTGACGATGCACTACATGGACATGCGGGCCTCCGGGAAGCGCTACGACGAGTTCTACGAGCAGTCCAAGGACATGGGCGCCGAGTACATCAAGGGCCGCGTCTCGAAGATCACCGAGACCGAGAACGGCGACCTCGTCCTCCGGTATGAGGACATTGAGAACGGCGGCGGCATCGTCGAGCGGGAGTACGACCTCGTCGTGCTGGCCGTGGGCATCCAGCCCAACCGCGACGTCGAGCGGCTGTTCGACGGCGCCCCGCTCGGCCTGGACGAGTACTTCTACGTCGCCGAGCCGAGCGAGGACCTGAACCCGGGTCAGACCGACATCCCCGGCGTCTTCGTCGCCGGAACGGCGGCCGGAGCCAAGGACATCGTCGACACGATCCTCCACGCAGGGGCCGCGGTCGCCCAGGTGGCAGCCCACCTGGTTGAGCACGCGCCCGTCGCCGAGGAGGTGCTGGCATGAGCGAGGAGCTGGAGGCAGGAGCCCCGATGAGCACGGAGCCGTTGGCCGACAAGGCCGTGAGCGCAGAGCATGCCGCGGGGCCGGTCGAGCCTGCCGCCGCACCCGAGGGCGCGGACGCGCCCGGGGAGGGCGGGAACCGCCGGATCGGCGTCTACATCTGCCACTGCGGCGGCAACATCTCGGACTATGTCGACGTCGAGGCGGTCGCCGCCTCGCTCGCCGACAACCCTGACGTGGTCGTCTCGACGACGACGATGTTCGCCTGCTCCGACGGCACGCAGAAGGACATGATCCACGACATCCAGCAGAAGAAGCTGGACGGTCTGGTCGTCGCCTCGTGCTCGCCGAAGCTGCACCAGGTCACCTTCCGCAACGTCTCGAAGATGGCCGACCTGAACCCCTACGCCTACACCCAGGTCAACGTCCGCGAGCAGGGCTCCTGGGCCCACACCGACGACTTCAAGGGCGCGACCGAGAAGGTCATCGGCCTGGTCAGGTCGGGTGTCGGCAAGACCGCGCTGTCCACCCCGCTCGAGCCCCTCGTCGTCAAGACCCAGGCCAAGGCCATGGTCGTCGGCGGCGGGATCGCCGGGATGCGCGCAGCGGTCGGGCTGGCCGACGTCGGGCTCGGCGTCTTCCTCGTCGAGCGCGAGCGCGATCTCGGCGGCTGGGTGGGGGGCTTCGGCGAGATGTTCCCCTACGACCGCAGCGGCCGCGAGCAGATCGCAGAGCTCAAGGCCGAGATCGCCAAGCGGCCCGCGATCACCGTGTGGACCAGGGCCGAGCTCACCGGCAAGTCGGGCAGCTTCGGCAACTACGTCGCCGAGGTGACCGTCACGACGCCGGACGGCGAAGCCGAGGTCATCTCCGCCGACGTGGGCACGATCATCGTGGCCACCGGCTTCGACACCTACGAGCCCGAGGCGGGCGAGTTCGGCTACGGCATCGACGGCGTGCTCACCCTGCCGGAGTACAAGGAGCTCGTCGATGGCGCCGACGGCCCGCTGTCCTACCGGGGCAAGAGGGTCCGCTCGGTCGCCTACATCTACTGCGTGGGCAACCGCCAGCCGGCTCCGGGCAACGAGTACTGCTCGAAGTTCTGCTGCGCGGCGACGTTGCACGCCTCGCTGGCCGCGGCCAAGCTCGACCCGTCGGTGAAGCAGTACCACCTGAACCGCGACATCCGGGCGTACGGGAGGCAGGAGCTGATCTACACCAAGGCGCGCCAGGCCGGGTCGGTGTTCATGAAGTTCCCCGACGACACCCCGCCGGCGGTGTCCAGGACCGACCGCGGGCTGCAGGTCACGGCGACCGACATCCTCACCGATCGTGCCGAGGTCACCCTGCCCGTCGACCTCGTGGTCCTCGTGACGGGCATGGTGCCCCGCAAGAACGTCGAGCTCACCGACCTGCTCAAGCTCCCGCTCGGCAGCGACGGCTTCTACAACGAGATCCACCCGAAGCTGCGGCCGGTCGAGACCGTCGTCGACGGCGTTCTGATCGCCGGTACCTGCCAGGGTCCGAAGACGGCGCCCGAGAGCGTTGCCTCCGGCCTGGCCGCGGTCGCCCAGAGCGCGGCGCTGCTCAAGAAGGGGTTCGCCGAGCTCGACCCGCTCGTGGCCACCGTCCACGAGTCGGCCTGCACGGGCTGCGACGACTGCCTCGCCAGCTGCCCGTACGACGCCATCACGACGTACGTCTGCGACGAGGGGCACAAGGCGGTGATCGCGGCCTCCGTGTGCAAGGGCTGTGGTGGGTGCGTCCCGTACTGCCCCGAGGACGCCATCGACCTCCTCGGCTACACCGACGCGCAGATGAGGGCCGCCATCGACGGCCTTGTGAAGGAACCCGTGACCGAACCCGTGCACGAACCCGTGAAGGAACCAGTGGCATGACAACGACGCTGAGAGAGACGCGGGAGATCATCCGCGAGGAGCCCCTGATGCACCAGCCGATCCTGGCGGCGCTCGCGGATGGTCCGCTGACCATCCCCGAGATCGCCGAGCGGATCGGCCACCCGTCGGACGAGGCGGTGTTCTGGGTGATGGGAATGCGACGCTACGGCTACGTCCAGGAGGTCCCCGACTCCGACGACGAGGGCTACTTCAAGTACGGGGCCGTCAACACGGAGGCGACGTCATGACCGCGACCGTCGACATCGACCTCCTCGCCGACCTCAAGCGCTACGGCGCCGCTGACGTGTCCGCCTGCTTCAGCTGCGGCACCTGCACCGCGACCTGCACCATGACGGACAACGACGGGACCTTCCCCCGGCGGATGATCCGGTACGGGCAGATCGGCATGGTGGACGAGCTGCGCTCGAGCAAGGAGCTGTGGACCTGCTACCACTGCGGCGCCTGCTCGGACAGCTGCCCGACCGAGGCCGACCCCGGCGAGTTCATGGCCGCGGCCCGGCGCTACGCCATCGCGAGCTACGACAAGACCGGCCTGGCCAGGCTGATGTACACCCGGCCGATCGCGAGCACCCTCGTCTCCGTCGTCGCGTTCTTCCTCATCGCCGCCTTCCTCTACACCTCGCACGGCGTGATGCCGACGAGCTCGCTCGAGATCTTCACCTTCATCCCGGAGCCGTTCGTCCACTGGACCGGCGTCGGCATCATGGTCCTGGTCGTCATCGCCGGCCTGGCCGGCGTCGCGTCGATGTCCCGCGGGGTCGCCCGTCGGGAGGGCGTCACCTGGAAGTCCCTGGTGGACAGCGCCGACGCGCGCAAGCGGTCCGTCAAGGCCCTGTGGTTCTCGATCGGCATCGAGTCGATCGGCCAGAAGCGCTACCGCGACGACTGCATGGACGACGTACCCGTCGAGCCCCTCTACCGGCGCCGGTGGCTCATCCACGCCCTCACCATCTGGGGCTTCATCGGCCTGCTCGTCGCCACCGGGCTCGACTACGGTCTGGCCATCATCGGGGTCAAGGAGAGCGGCACCCCCATCCCGATCTGGTACCCCTCGCGTCTCATCGGCACGGTCGCCGGGCTGTCCCTCATGTACGGCGTGACGATGTTCGCGCTCAACCGCATCGGCAAGTACAACCGAGCAGCCGAGACCTCCAAGAGCTCGGACTGGACCTTCCTCGTGCTCCTGTGGGTCACCGGGCTCACCGGCTTCCTCATCGAGGTCGCCCTCTACGCCCCGCCCACACCCGCCTGGGGCTACTGGGTGTTCCTCGTCCACATCGCGATCGCGATGGAGCTGCTCCTGTTCCTGCCCTTCACCAAGTTCGCCCACGTGGTGTACCGGCCGGTGGCGCTGTTCTTCTACTCCCTCGCGAACCAGAAGAGCACCCAGGACGCCTGAGCTCCCTCAGCGTCCGAGTGGCTGGTCGTCATGGCGACCAGCCACTCGGACACAACAGGGGACGGGCGACCGGGCACACCTCACCGCGGCCCGCGGCATACTCACTCGGTATGCCGCGGGCCGAGGTCGTCGTCGACGTGGCCCTCGTGCGCGCCCTGCTCGCGACCCGGGCGCCGCGCTGGGCCGAGCTGCCGCTGCGGGAGGTGGCCCGCGGCTGGGACAACGCCGTGTACCGGCTGGGTGACGACCTCGCGGTGCGGGTGCCCCTGCGGGCCGTGGCCGCCCCGCTCATCGACCACGAGGCGCGCTGGCTGCCCGACCTCGCCCCGCGGCTGCCCGTCGCGACGCCGGTGCCCGTCCTCGTCGGCGAGCCGGCGAACGGCTACCCGTGGCGGTGGGCCGTGGTCCCGTGGGTCGACGGCCGGCTGCTGGCGGAGGTTCCGGTGGCCGACCGGACCCGGTATGCCGCGCAGCTCGCCGACGTGCTGGTCGCCCTGCATCGGCCGGCGCCGGCGGCGGCTCCGGAGAACCGGTTCCGGGGTGTGCCGCTCGCCGAGCGCGCCACGACCGTGGACGTCGACTGGGCGGCGCTCGCCGCTGGGCACACGCCGGTGTCGGTGTGGGCGTTGGAGTCGGCGTGGCGTCGTGGGCTCGCGGCGGACCCGTGGCCGGGGCCGCCGCTGTGGCTGCACGGCGACCCGCACCCCCTCAACCTGGTCGTCGCGGGGGACCGGATCGCCGGGCTCATCGACTTCGGCGACGTGACGTCCGGCGACCCGGCGAGCGACCTCGCCACGACGTGGATGACGTTCGACGCGGCAGGCCGGGAGTCGTTCCGGACCCGGGTCGACGCTGCCGGGGTCGTGGACGCGGCGGTGTGGGACCGGGCCGCCGCGTGGGCGGCCACCATCGCGACGGCCCTGCTGCGGAACCACGTGCCCGGTGAGGCCCTGTATGCCGTGGCGCGCCACACCGCGGCCGAGCTGGCGGGCGGCTAGGCCTCGACGGACCGTCGGGTGTCCACGGGCTGTCGGGCCCGGTCTCGGACGGTGACCGGTCCGTTGCCGGTCCCCGGCGTCGGCCCTACCGTCTTGGATGACAAGACGACGGTCTTGGGATTCGAGATGGCCATGGCGAGGTACACCCACGGGCACGAGGCGAGTGTGGTCGGGGCTCACGCGCTGCGCACGGCGGCCACGTCGGCGGCATACCTCCTGCCGCACCTGCGCGAGGGCGTGACGCTGCTCGACGTCGGGTGCGGCCCGGGGTCGGTCACCCTCGACCTGGCGGAGGCGGTCGGCGCGACCGGCCGGGTGGTCGGCGTCGACACCGCGCCGTCGGTGCTCGCGACGGCGCGGGCGGCGGCGGCCGGGCGGCGGGACACGAGGACCACGTTCGAGGTGGCCGATGTCTTCCGGCTGCCGTTCGGGGACGGGGCGTTCGACGTCGTCCACGCCCACCAGGTGCTCCAGCACGTGGACCGGCCGGTGGAGGCGCTGCGCGAGATGGCTCGCGTCTGCCGACCCGGAGGGCTCGTCGCGGCGCGGGACGTCGACTTCGGGGCGACCACGTGGTGGCCCGAGGTCGACGGGGTCCGCCGGTGGCTCGAGCTGTACGTCGCCGTGGCACGGGCCAACGGCGGCGAGCCGCACGCGGGCCGACGGTTGGCGTCCTGGGCGGAGCGGGCGGGTCTGGGCGAGGTCGGTGCCAGCGGGTCGGCGTGGACCTACACGACCGCGCACGAGCGGGCCTGGCTGTCGCAGTCGTGGGCCTCCCGGTTGCGGGAGTCGCTGAAGCCGCAGGCGGTCGGGCTGGGTTGGTCCGACGCCGAGGTCGAGTACATCGCCCAGGAGTGGCTGGCCTGGGGGAACGAGCCGTCCGGGTGGTTCGCCTTCCTGCACGCCGAGGTGCTGGCGCGCGTCCCGGGATAGGACGTGCTGGCGAGCTTCGCAAGGGAAACCCGTGGTTCGCCGGGGTTGTTAACCCCGGCGAACCACGGGTTTCCCCGATGGGGCGGAAAAGTTGTGGCGGGCGGGGTCAGGCCGGGGGGAGGACGTCGGTCTGGGCGGGCAGGTCGGCGATCCCGACGGGGCAGGTCAGGCCGTTCGGGCCGTGGTTGCAGTAGCCGCCCGGGTTCTTGTGGAGGTACTGCTGGTGGTAGTCCTCGGCGTACCAGAACGGCCCGACGTCCTGCGCCGACGCCAGCTCGGTCGTGATGGTGCCCCGACCGTGCGCGGTCAGCTCGCCCTGGAACGCGGCGAAGGTCGCCCGGGCGGCCCGCTCCTGCTCGGGTGTGGTCCAGAAGACGGCCGAGCGGTATGCCGTGCCGATGTCGTTGCCCTGCCGGTTCCCCTGGGTGGGGTCGTGGTTCTCCCAGAAGGCCTTGAGCAGCAGCTCGGGGGAGGTCCTCGCCGGGTCGTAGGCCACCAGGACGGTCTCGGCGTGCCCGGTGAGCCCGGTCGTCGACTCCTCGTACGTCGGGTTCGGGGTGTAGCCGCCCTGGTAGCCGACGGCCGTCGTCACGACTCCCGGCAGCTGCCAGAAGATCCGCTCCGACCCCCAGAAGCAACCCATGGCCACATAGAGCACCTCGGTGCCCTCGGGCCAGGGACCCTCGAGGGGTGTGCCGAGCACCTCGTGGGTCTCGGGTACCCGGAAGATCCGGTGGTCCCGCCCCGGCAGGGCCGTCTCGGCGGTCGGCATGGTGGTCTTGGCGCGCGGTTCCGAACAGCATGTGCCGTTCAACCACCGGGCCCGGGCCGGTGTTCCGGACGTCATCGACCGGTAACCCTTGTCCGCCGGAGCCTAGGCTGACCGGCATGACCCATCCCGACCTCGGCTTCTCCTCGCGTGCCATCCACGCCGGCCAGGAGCCCGACCCGAGCACCGGCGCCGTCGTGCCCCCGATCTACCAGGTGTCGACGTACAAGCAGGACGGCATCGGCGGGCTGCGCGGCGGCTACGAGTACAGCCGCTCGGGCAACCCCACCCGGGCGGCCCTCGAGGAGTGCTTCGCCTCGCTCGAGGGCGGGGAGCGGGGCTTCGCGTTCGCCTCCGGCCTCGCGGGCCAGGACACCGTGCTGCGCGCCCTGCTCCGGCCCGGTGACCATGTCGTCGTCCCCTCCGACGCCTACGGCGGCACCTATCGGCTGTTCGAGAAGGTCGCGCGCCCCTGGGGGCTGGAGCACTCCGTCGCCCGGGTGGCCGACGTCGACTCGGTCCGCGCCGCCATCGCGCCGGGTCGGACCCGGATGGTCTGGCTCGAGACACCGACGAACCCGCTGCTCGGGATCGCCGACATCGCGGCGGTCGCAGCGGTGGCCCACGAGGCCGGTGCGCTGCTCGTCGTCGACAACACCTTCGCCTCGCCCTACCTCCAGCAGCCGCTGGCCCTCGGCGCCGACGTCGTCACCCACAGCGCGACGAAGTATGCCGGCGGGCACAGCGACGTCGTCGGCGGCGCGGTGGTCGTCGGGGCCGGCGTGGTCGTGCCAGGGCTCGACGGGGCGGACGCGGCAGAGCGGGTGGCATTCCACCAGAACGCCATGGGCGCGGTGGCCGGCCCGTTCGACGCCTGGCTCGTGCTGCGCGGTCTGAAGACCCTGGCCGTGCGGATGGAGCGGCACTGCGACAACGCCGAGCGGGTGGCCGAGTTCCTCCTGGGGCATCGTGGCGTCTCGGCCGTGCACTACCCCGGCCTGCCGGGCCACCAGGGGCACGAGGTCGCCGCCCGTCAGATGCGCCGGTTCGGTGGGATGGTGTCCTTCCAGGTCAGAGGCGGTGAGGACGTCGCGACGAAGGTCTGCGCCGAGACCCAGCTGTGGACCCTCGGCGAGTCGCTCGGCGGCGTCGAGTCCCTCATCGAGCACCCCGCCCGGATGACCCACGCGTCGGTGGCGGGCACCGAGCTCGAGGTCCCGGCGGATCTCATCCGGCTCTCCGTCGGCATCGAGGACGTGGAGGACCTCGTGGCCGACCTGCGGCAGGCGCTGGACCGGCTCGCTTGAGCCGGCCCGCGGCATACGCCCTGGGGCGCCGCTAGTCGAACAGCCGCTGGGTCAGCGCGTGCCAGGTGAGCGGCCCGACGATCCCGTCGGCCGGCGGGGCGAACATCGACTGGAAGTCGCGGACGGCCGCGTCGGTGAGCGGCCCGAAGGCCCCGTCGACGGTGAGGCCACCCGGCAGCAGGGTCTGCGCCGCGCGCACGGCCTCGCTGTGGTCGCCCAGCCGCACGGTGATGATGAGCGCGGGCCAGTCGAGCTGGCCGACGGTCGTGCTGATCTCGCTCGTGCGGATCGTCTGCTGGAAGTGGTGGACGGCGCCACCGCTCGCCGGGCCGAAGATGCCGTCGGCGGTGATCGACGGGCCGTGGTCGTTGAGCAGGTGCTGCGCGGCGAGGACCCGCCAGTTCGACGCCTGGGTCGCCCCCACCTTGACCAGCGGCCACGTGGTCGCGCCAGGCACGAGGGCGCTGAGGAACGACCACGTCTCGCGGCCGGCGATGCTGTCGAGGGTGCAGCCCCAGGACTCCTGGAAGAAGTGCACCCGCTCGGCCGTGGCCGGCCCGAAGGAGCCGTCGACCGCCAGCGGGGTGTCCCCGGGCGAGCGGAGCAGGCCGAACTGCTGGACGGCCCGGACCGCGTCGCCGTGCGACCCCGAGTGGGTCGTGACGGCGAGATGGGGCCAGGTGCCCGGGCCGACGATCCCGTCGGCGGTCAGGCCGACGCTGCCCTGGAAGGCCGTCACGGCGGCCGTCGTCGCCGGCCCGAAGACGCCGTCGACGGTGACGGTGTGGCCGTGTGGAGCGCAGCAGGTACTGGATCCCGGCGACGGGGGCTGCGTGGCTGCCGGAGTGGATGGTGCTCCAGGGCTCGACGTTCATCGTGGCTCCCAAGGGTGAGGTGTTCGGCGTCCGCGAGCTGACACGTCCTAGGAGCGCGCGGGCGGGGTGGTGATACGCCGGGGTGTGCCGCGAGGGCGGGATCGGATGACCCACCCATTGTCGGCCAGGTGGGTCGGGAACGGGCCTCTACGCTGTGCCCGTGTCCCGGATCCTCTGCGTCGACGTCGGCTCGACCTTCACCAAGGGAGTGCTCGTCGACGTCGGCGCCGGCGCGGTGGTGGCCACCGCGGCCCACCCGACCACCGTCGCGACCGACGTCATGGACGGCCTGGACGCCGTCGCCGCCGAGCTGGCCGGCGAGGCCGCTCCCGACGAGGTCCTCGTGTGCTCCAGCGCCGGAGGGGGCCTGCGGCTGGCGGTCGTCGGGTACGAGCGCGAGGTCACGGCGGAGGCCGGCCGGCGGGTCGGGCTGTCGGCGGGGGCGAAGGTCGTCCACGTGGCGAGCGGCCCGCTGTCGGGCGGAGCGGTCGCCGCGCTGCGCGCCGACCGGCCCGACATCGTCCTGCTGGTCGGCGGCACCGACGGCGGGAACGCCGACGTGCTCCTGCACAACGCCTCCCGCCTGGCCACGGCCCGGGTCGCGGCGCCGGTCGTCGTGGCCGGGAACGCCGACGCGGCGAGCGAGGTGGCCGAGACGCTGCGCACGACCGGCCGCCGGTTCACCGTGGCCGCCAACGTCCTGCCGCGGATCGGGGTCATCGCCCCGGAGGCGGCCCGGGTCGCCATCCGCTCCGAGTTCCTCAGCCACGTCATCGGCGGCAAGGGACTGTCCCGCGGCCGGGGCTTCGCCGAGCTCGTCCGGGCTCCGACCCCCGACGCGGTCCTCAACGGGGTCGAGGTGCTGGCCGACGCGGTCGGTGACGACGTGCTCGTCGTCGACATCGGGGGCGCGACCACCGACGTCTACTCCGTCATCACCCCGCAGGGTGAGGAGGCGAGCATCCACCGCGACGTCGTCGCCCCGCTGTGGCACGCCCGCACCGTCGAGGGGGACCTGGGCATGCGGTGGAGCGCCGTCGGGATCGTCGAGGCCGCCCGGCGCGAGGGCCTGCACCTGTCCGCGGAGGCGGTCCGGTATGCCGCGCTCGTCGCCACCGAGACCGGCCACCTCGCGACGTCCGCGTCCGAGTGGGCGCTCGAGGAGGAGCTCGCCCGGACCGCGGCGCTCGTCGCCGTCCGGCGGCACGCGCGACCGGCGATGCCCTCGGAGCGGCCCCGCCCGCTGGCCGAGGTGCGGCTCGTCCTCGGCTCCGGCGGGGTGCTGCGGCACGCCGGCGAGCGGCTGCGCGGCGCCGTCATGGGGGCGGTCGCGACCGACCACGCCGGGGGGTGGAAGGTGCCGCGCTCCGCTGCGACCGGCGTCGACGCGGCATACCTCCTGTTCGCGGTGGGGCTGCTCGCCGACGACCACCCGGAGGCGGCCCGGGCGCTGGCCGCCCGGGTTGTCGGGGCGGGCGCCTAGCGTGTGCCCATGAGCGACCACGAGAGCACACCCCTGCCGTCGACCGCGGTGCCCGGCGCCGGCATCCGCCCCCGCCTCGACCTCGTCGTGCTCGACTGCCCCGACCCCGGGGCGCTCGGCGCCTTCTACGCCGAGATCCTCGGCTGGGGCGTCGAGGACGGTTCGGACGACGAGTGGGTCACCCTCGTCCCCCTCGGCGGCGGGTCCACCCCCGACAGCCGGGCCGGGTCCGTGAGCCTGGCGTTCCAGCGCGTCGAGGGGCATCAGGGGCCGACCTGGCCCGAGGGTCCCCGCCCGCAGCAGCTCCACCTCGACTTCGAGGTGCCCGACATCGAGGCGGCCGAGCCGGCCGTCCTGGCCGCGGGCGCCACGGTGGCCGAGGTGCAGCCATCGGAGACGGGGTCGTTCAAGGTCTACCTCGACCCGGCGGGGCACCCGTTCTGCCTCTGCCGCAGCTGAGCGCCGGCGCGGCCGGGTGGGGCCGGTCGGCCCGCTGCGGGGCGGTCGGGCCGTCATCGGCGCAGGTCAGGAGGAGTCGCCGGTAAAGGGGTCGAGGGGTGTCGGTGGCGCGAACTAAGGTCGCCCTATGTCCAGTCCTGCGATCGAGGCGATCGACCTCGTCAAGCGGTTCGGCGACTTCACGGCCGTCGACCACGTGAGCTTCGAGGTGCCCGAGGGCACGGTCTTCGGCCTCCTCGGACCCAACGGCGCGGGGAAGACGACCGCCGTCCGGATGATGACGACCCTGACCACTCCGACCAGCGGCACCGCCCGCGTGGCCGGTCACGACGTGCGCACCGACCCCGACGCGGTCCGCGCCTGCATGGGGCTGACCGCCCAGGGGGCGACCGTCGACGAGCTGCTCACGGGCCGCGAGAACCTCCGCCTGATCGGCGAGCTCTACGGGCTCGACCGGGCGCACGTGCGGCGCTCGAGCGACGAGCTGCTCGAGCGCTTCTCGCTGACCGATGCCGGGACCAAGGTCGTCAAGGAGTACTCCGGTGGGATGCGGCGGCGCCTCGACCTCGCCGTGAGCCTCATCGCCGTCCCGCCGGTGCTCTTCCTCGACGAGCCGACCACGGGCCTGGACCCGCGCAGCCGGGTCGAGCTGTGGGACGTCCTGCGCGACCTGGTCCGCGAGGGCACGACCCTGCTGCTGACCACCCAGTACCTCGACGAGGCCGACCAGCTCGCCGACCGGATCGTCGTCGTCGACCACGGGCGGATCATCGAGGCCGGCACCCCCCTCGAGCTCAAGAACCGTTCGGGCCGGGCCAGCCTGGTGGTGACCGTCTCCCGCGCCGAACGCTTCGACGAGGCCGAGGCGCTCGTGCGGGCGGAGATCCCCGAGGTTCACGCCGACCGGGCCGCTCGCCACCTCAGCGCGCCCGCCGAGGGTGTCGGGTCCCTCACCCGGATCGCCGGCCACCTCGAGGCCGCTGGGATCGAGCTCGACGACATCGGTCTCCAGCGGCCCAGTCTCGACGACGTGTTCCTGCACCTCACCGGCCACCGTGCCGAGGACCAGAACGCCGCGCCGGCGAGCGAGGGCGCGGCCGGCCCCGAGCCGGACGCATCCGCCGCGACTCCCGGCCTGGAGAGGGAGATGATCTCGTGAGCACCCAGAGCGCAACGCCGGCTCTCGCCCCGTCGGCCCGTCCGGCGATACAGGGGGCGGGCCGCAGCCGCCAGATCGTCAGCCTCGTGCGCCGCAACCTCATCCACATCAGGCGGATGCCCGAGATGCTCACCGACGTCACCATCCAGCCGGTGATGTTCGTCCTCCTGTTCGCCTACGTGTTCGGCGGGTCGATCGACATCCCCGGGGTCAACTACAAGGAGTGGCTGCTGCCGGGGATCATGGCGCAGACCATGGCGTTCAGCTCCTTCGTCGTCGCGATCGGGCTCAACACCGACATCGGCAAGGGCATCGTCGACAGGCTGCGCTCGCTGCCGATCCAGAAGTCCTCGGTGCTCGTCGCCCGCAGCCTGTCCAGCCTCATCCACTCGATGATCGGCGTCGTCGTCATGTCGCTCACCGGGCTCGTCGTGGGCTGGCGGGTCCACGACGGCATCGTCAAGGGGCTGCTCGGCTACGCGCTGCTCCTGCTGTTCGGGTTCGCGATGATCTGGGTCGGCATCCTCATCGGCTCGCGGCTGCGCTCGGTCGAGGCCGTCCAGGGCGTCATGTTCACGACGATCTTCCCGGTGACCTTCCTCGCCAACACCTTCGCCCGGCCAGAGGGGATGCCGTCGTGGCTGCGTGTCATCGCGGAGTGGAACCCCATCAGCGCGCTGGTCCAGGCGATGCGCGAGCTGTGGGGCAACGACGGGCTGCCGCTTCCCGCGGATGCCGCCCTGCCGCTGCACCACCCGATCCTCGCGACGGCGATCTGGTCGGTCGGCCTGTCGGCGGTGCTCGCCCCGCTCGCGCTCCGGGCGTTCGTCAAGCGCACCTCGGGGTGAGCCGGCCGGGACGATAGCCTCCGCACATGAGCGACGCACCAGCGCCGGTGACCCTCGCGGACGTCCGGGCCGCCCAGGAGGTCCTCGCCCACGTCATCCGCCCGACCCCGCTGAAGTACAACCGCGGGGTGTCCGAGCGGGTCGGCACCGAGGTCTTCCTCAAGTGCGAGAACCTCCAGCGGGCCGGGTCGTTCAAGATCCGCGGCGCCTACACCCGGATGTCGCGCCTGAGCGACGCCGAGAGGGCGCGCGGGGTCGTGGCGGCCAGCGCCGGCAACCACGCCCAGGGCGTCGCCTTGGCCGCGCAGATGCTCGGGATCGAGGCCAAGGTCTACATGCCGGTGGGTGCCCCCATGCCCAAGCTGGCGGCGACCGCGGCATACGGCGCGACCATCGAGCAGGTCGGCCACACCCTCGACGAGAGCCTCGTCCACGCCGGGGCCTGGGCGGAGCAGACCGGGGCGGTCCTCATCCACCCCTTCGACCATCGGGACATCGTCGCGGGGCAGGGGACGTGCGGGCTGGAGATCCTCGACCAGTGCCCCGACGTCCGGACCGTCGTCGTCGGCCTCGGGGGTGGGGGCCTGCTGGCCGGCATCGCCGCCGTCATGCACGAGCTCAAGCCCGACGTCCGGGTCATCGGGGTGCAGGCCGAGCAGGCCGCCGCCTACCCGCCCTCGCTCGCGGCCGGTCACCCGGTTGCTGCCCAGCGGATGCACACCATGGCCGACGGGATCGCCGTGGGCATGCCGGGCGAGGTCACCTTCCCGATGGTCCGTGACCTCGTCGAGCGGGTCGACACCGTCTCGGAGGCGGCCCTCTCGAGGGCACTGCTGTTCCTCCTCGAACGCGCAAAGCTCGTCGTCGAGCCGGCCGGAGCCGCGGCGGTGGCCCGGTTGATCGACCGGGCCGGCGAGACCTGGGACGGTCCGGTCGTCGCCGTCCTGTCCGGCGGCAACATCGACCCGCTCTTGCTGCTGCGGATCATCCGACACGGGATGGCCGCGGCCGGCCGCTACCTGTCGTTCTCGGTCCGGGTCCCTGACGCCCCCGGCAACCTGGCCCGGCTGCTCGCCGACTGCGCCAAGGCCGACGCCAACGTGCTCGAGGTCGAGCACATCCGCACCGGGAGCGCCATCCGGGTCGACGAGGTCGAGATCGGTCTGCGGCTCGAGACGCGCGGCCCCGAGCACTGCGACCGGGTCATCGCCATGCTGCGCAGGGAGGGGTACGAGATCGTCCGTCAGTGAGGTCTCGGCCCGCCCCACGGGCGAGCCAGGGGGATGGGTCCGGACTCCGCGAACCGATCCCGCGGGCGATTTCACCGGCGCGGCGCCGAGCGTGTAGTCTCTCGGACGCACTCCTGACGGCCGCGCCGACAGGAGGTTGCCGCCCCAGTAGCTCAGTCGGCAGAGCGTTTCCATGGTAAGGAAAAGGTCTAGGGTTCGATTCCCTACTGGGGCTCTGGTCAGGGTCGTCGGCCTCCAGCCGAGCGGCCGGGCCTCCCCGGCGGGGTAGCTCAGCTGGTTAGAGCGCACGACTCATAATCGTGAGGTCGCGGGATCGAGCCCCGCCCCCGCTACTGCAGCGATTTCGGGGAATACCCGAAGCCGCGTACCCTGTTGTGCTGGCGTCGTGCTCAGCGCGACGACATCGAGACCATCCGCAGTACGTTTTCGAGAGCAGGTTGCCCCGTGGCTACGAAGAGCGCCGACGTCCGCCCCAAGATCACCTTGGCGTGCACGGAGTGCAAGGAGCGCAACTACATCACCAAGAAGAACCGCCGCAACGACCCCGACCGCCTCGAGCTCAGCAAGTTCTGCCCGCGCTGCCGCAAGCACACGCCGCACCGCGAGACCCGCTGACCCGCGAGCCGATCCGGCCCGACACCGGCCCGACCAGGGCCAGCGAGACCGCCCCGCCCTCCCGGCGCCGGGCGGTCTCTCGTTGTCTCGCGGCCGGCCGCCGGGCGGGCGGCGCGCACCGGCGCGTTGGCGACCCCGGGTCGACGCTCCCTAGAGTGGCCCCATGGCAGTGAACACCGACTTCATGGGGCGGACCTACCCCCCCACCGGACCGTATGCCGTCGACGGGGCGATGATCGCCGCGTTCGCCGAGGCCGTGGGCGCGACGGACCCGGTCCACTCCGACCCCGCCGCCGCCCAGGCCGCAGGCTACGGCGAGGTCATCGCGCCCCCGACGTTCGCGGTGCGGTTCGCCCAGCAGTGCGACGCGCAGTACATCGGGGACCCCGAGGCCGGGATCGACTTCTCCCGCGTGGTCCACGGCGAACAGAGCTTCGTGCATCACCGGCCCATCACGGCCGGGGACGAGCTCGTTGGAACCCTTCACGTCGACACGGTCCGGTTGGCCGGCGGCCACGCCATGGTCACGACCCGCACCGAGCTCGCGTCGATCAGTGGCGAGCCCGTCTGCACCGCGACGTCGACGATCGTCGTCCGGGGAGGGGAGTGAGCGTGGCCGTACGTGAGCCCCGGGCCCTGTCCAGTGTCTCGGTGGGCGATGTCATCGGGCCGGTGACCGCCCCGGTGACCCGGGAGACCCTGGTCCGCTACGCGGAGGCGTCCCTCGACGGCAACCCCATCCACCAGGACGAGACCTTCGCCCGCGGCGTCGGCCTCCCCGACGTCATCGCCCACGGGATGTGGACGATGGGCGCCGTCGGGACCGTCGTGGCCGACTGGGCCGGTGACTCCGGCCGGGTCGTCGAGTTCGGCACCCGGTTCACCAAGCCGGTCGTCGTGCCGGTGGGCGGCAACGAGGTCCTCGTCGAGGGGGTCGTGAGGTCCGTCGACGCCGAGACCGGGCGGGTCGGTGTCGAGATGTCCGTCAGCAGTGGAGGCGAGAAGGTCCTCGGCCGGTGCACGGCCGTCGTGCGGCTGCGCTGATGCGCGAGAGCTTCGATGCTCCGCTGGCCCCGCTGACGACGATGCGAGTGGGCGGTCCGGCCCGTCGGCTCGTCGAGGCCGAGACCACCGACGAGGTGGTCGACGTCGTGCGCGAGGTGGACGACGCCGACGAGCGGCTGCTCGTCCTGGGCGGTGGGTCCAACGTCGTCGTGCCCGACGAGGGCTTCGACGGCACGGTCGTCCGCATCGCCACCCGTGGGGTCCGCCCTGAGTCGGTCGACTACTGCGGTGGGGCGCTGGTGCGCGTCGCCGCAGGCGAGGTGTGGGACGAGCTTGTCGTCCGCGCCGTCGCGGAGGGCTGGACGGGCGTCGAGGCACTGTCGGGCATCCCCGGGTCGGCCGGGGCCACGCCGGTGCAGAACGTCGGGGCCTATGGGCAGGAGGTGGCCCAGACCATCGCCTCGGTGCGGGTGTGGGACCGCCAGGCGCAGGAGGTGCGCACGGTCGTCAGCGCCGAGTGCGGCTTCGGCTACCGGACCTCGCGGTTCAAGGTCGACTCGCCTCGCTACGTCGTGCTCGAGGTGGTCTTCCAGCTCGTCGTGGGCGACCTGTCCGCCCCCGTGGCGTATGCCGACCTGGCCCGACAGCTCGGCGTGGATCTCGGTGCGCGGGTGCCGCTGGCGCAGGCCCGCGAGGCGGTGCTCGCCCAGCGGCGGCTGCGCGGGATGGTGCTCGACGACGCCGACCACGACACGTGGAGCTGTGGCTCGTTCTTCACCAACCCGGTCCTCGGGGCCGCGGACTTCGCGGCTCTGCGCGAGCGCGTGGCCGGCGTGGTGGGGGACGAGACGGCTGCCAGCCTGCCGGGCTTCGCCGAGGGCGAGGAGCGGGTCAAGACGAGCGCGGCCTGGCTCATCGACCGTGCCGGCTACGGCAAGGGTTTCGGTATGCCGGGTCCGGCCGCCGTCTCCGCCAAGCACAGCCTCGCGGTGACCAACCGCGGGGGGGCCAGCGCCGCGGAGGTGCTGAAGCTCGCCCGGCAGGTCCGCGACGGCGTGGCCGAGCGCTTCGGGGTGGAGCTCGTCAGCGAGCCCGTCCTCGTCGGCGCGACCCTGTGAGGTCGGTCGCGTCGCCCGCATCTGTCCAGGTCCGGGGAGCCGGCGACAACGGCACCGGCGAGTACCAGTCCGGTGCCACGGCGCCCGCTCGAGTCGACTCCGTGTGCCACCACCACCTCGGTGGGTCGGACACCTGCTCGGTCTGCCGGTGACCGGGGAACCGTCTCGTCCCGCCCCGTACCCGCGCCACCAGGTCGGCTCGGTCCCAGGCGGCCGGGTCGACGGGGATCGCAGGCGACGGGTCGTCAGGGCGCTCCCGCCAGACCTGCGGGATGCCGGCGCTCGTCGGGTGAGGGTCCACCCTCGTTGCGGGGGATGAGAGCAAGCCTGAAACCCGTGGGCTGCAGGGCGGCCACCACGTCCTCCAGCCGCATCCGTCCCGCCGTCGCCTCCAGCCGCCCCAGGTGGCTGCGCGACCACCCCCGTACCGCGGCATACGCGCGCTGACTCTTGCCCAGCCGCCGACGGTGCAGGCGCAGCGCGAGTCCGACCTCGTCGGACAGCGTCAGGGTCGCTCGCGCCTCCAAGAGCTCGCGGGCGAAGGTCGGGTAGGTCAACGGCGAGTTCTCCATGCGGACCACGCTCGTGTTCGCTGCCCGAGCGCACCAGGTGGTCGGCCGCGGCTGTGGACGGGCAGCGGCGGGTGCGTGAGCCTGTGGACAGCGTCAGCGACAGCAACAGCGCCCGGCGTCGGCGACCGCGACAGCGACAGCGACCGGCGTCGGCGGTGAGCGCACCCGGGACCGGGCGTCGGCCGTGCGGCGAGGGCCGGGGGTGGGGTGTGCGCCCTGTCGGTTGCTCCAGGGGGTGAGCCACGGCGGGTCGAGGTGGGGTGGGGGCGTTGGGCGCGCGGGAGGGGTGTGGTGTGCGCCCTGTCGGTTGCTCCAGGGGGTGAGCCACGGCGGGTGTGCGGAGCCGGGCGCTTGCGGCCGGTGCTCGCGGGTGGCGTGGTCCACCGGCTGGTGCATCCGACAGGGGTCGGCGGGTAACTCCTACGGGGCCGGGGGTGGGCGGATGCGCCAACGTGGGGCTGCGGTGCTCGCGGGTGGCGTGGTCCACCGGCTGGTGCATCCGACAGGGGTCGGCGGGTCCCTCCCACGGGGCCGGGGGCGGGGGGGCGCGGCGGCGTGGGGCTGTGGTGCTCGCGGGTGGCGTGGTCCACCGGCTGGTGCATCCGACAGCGCTCAGCCGGGCGAGCCCAGCCAGTCGGCGATGTCGGCCAGCGCGCTCGCCCGGACATCCTCCGGAGCCCGGCTGGCCGCCCACGAGGCACGGGCGAGCGCGGCCAGCTCGGCGTCGTCGAGGCCGTGCACCTCGCGGGCCGTGTCGTACTGGTCGACGAGCCGAGAGCCGAAGATGAGCGGGTCGTCCGCGCCCAGGGCGATGGTCACGCCGGCCTCGAGCAGGTGCCGCAGCGGCACGTCCTCGGGGGTGTCGTAGACGCCCAGCGAGACGTTGCTGCCGGGGCACACCTCGAGCGCCACGTCGTTCTCGAGCACCAGGTCGACGACCCGGGGATCCTCCACCGATCGCACACCATGCCCGAGCCGGTGCGGGCGCAGCGACGTCAAGGTGGTCTCGACGGCAGCGGGTCCCAGCAGCTCTCCGGCGTGCGGCACGAGAGCGAGCCCGGCCCGCCGGGCGATCTCGAACGCCCGCCCGAACTCCTCGGTGACGCCCCGCCGCTCGTCGTTGCTGAGCCCGAAACCCACGACCTCTCCGGCGCTGTCGCCGGCATACCGCGCCGCGAGGCGGGCCAGTGCCCGGGCCTCCAACGGGTGGCGCAGCCGGCTGGCCGCGACGACGACGGCGACCGCCGCGGAGCCGGGCTCGGCCGAGACCCGCCGCGCCTCGTCGAGGACGATCTCGAGGGCCGGGGTGATCCCGCCGACGAACGGGGCGTATGCCGTGGGGTCGACCTGGATCTCCAGCCACCGCGACCCCTCGGCCCCGTCCTGCAGGGCGGCTTCGCGGACGATCCGGCGCATGTCGTCCTCACCGCGCACGCAGGCGCGGGCCGCGTCGTAGAGCCGCTGGAAGCGGAACCAGCCGCGCTCGTCGGCGGTGTCGAAGCGGGGCGGCCAGTCCTCGACCAGGGAGGCGGGCAGCCGCAGGCCGTGCCCGGTGGCGAGGTCGCGGACCGTCTCGATCCTCATCGAGCCGGTGAAGTGGAGGTGCAGGTGCGCCTTGGGGAGTGAGACGAGCGACCGCGGGCGGGCGCTCACTCCTCGTCGTACCCGCTCTCGTCGTCGACGATGTGGACCGCCGCCTCCTCGGCGGACGCGGCGGCCCCGTCGATGCCGACGTCGCGGCCCCACAGCTCGCCCTCCCGGTCCTCGTGGGCGCCCTCGTCGTCCGCGACCAGGCGACCGGCGCGACTGCTCCCCGACCTCGGCGTCGCCGAGCCAGTCGTCCTCGGCGACGATGGAGTCGGGGTCGTCGCCGCCGACGCGGTCCTCGTCGAGGCCGCTCTCGTTGTCCGGGGCCCCGTAGGCGGACGCGGGGTCGGGGACCTCCTGAAGGATCCGCTCCTCGAGCGGCTCCAGCGCGGTGCTGCTCCTCCGCGGTCACGCCGAACGCCCGGGACCCGCGGGCGGTGTCCGGAGGGGAGTAGCCGCGGTCGAGCGGGTCCTCGACGCCCGTCGAGTCCAGGGTGTCGGCCTCGCTCAGCTGGTCGAGGTCCTCGTCGCTGGTCGGGGCCGTGTCGTCGTTGGTCGGGTCGCCGGTGTCGGACATGCCCTCACTGTACGGAACGGTCGGGCTGGGCCGCGGCGGTCAGCGTCTCGGCGCTCGCGAGCAGGACGCACGTCGCCACCCCTGCCATCGCGGCCTCGACCTCGGCCAGCCCGGGGAACGTCGGCGCCAGCCGGATGTTCCGGTCGCGGGGGTCCTGCCGTACGGGAACGACGCACCCGCCGGGGTGAGGGCGATCCCGGCGGCCTTGGCGAGCTCGACGACCCGCGAGGCCGTGCCGTCGAGGACGTCGAGGCTGACGAAGTAGCCGCCCTGCGGGTGGGTCCATGAGCGCGACCTCCCGTCCACCGAGCGCCGCGCTGAGCGCATCCTCCACCGCCGCGAACTTCGGGGCGATGATCGCACGGTGGCGGAGCATGTGCTCACGGACCCCGTCGGCCGAGCCGAAGAACTGGGCGTGCCGGAGCTGGTTGACCTTGTCGGGGCCGATCGAGGCCATGGCGAGGTGCCCCAGGTACCACGCGACCGTCTCGCGCGAGCCGCCGAGGAAGGCCACGCCGGCACCGGCATACGTGATCTTCGAGGTCGACGCGAACATCATCGGCCGGTGCGGGTGCCCGGAGGCGGCGGCCAGGGTGAGGATGTCGGCGCTCTTGGCCTCCTCCTCGGTGAGGTGGTGGAAGGCGTAGGCGTTGTCCCAGAAGATCTTGAAGTCCGGAGCCGCGGTCTCCATCGAGGCCAGCCGGGACGCGACCGCCTGGGAGCACACGGCCCCGGTCGGGTTGGCGTAGGTCGGCACGACCCACATGCCCTTGACGCTCGGGTCGGCCGCGGCGATCCGTGCGGCCGCCTCGGCGTCCGGCCCGTCCTCGGTCATCGGGACGGTCACCATGTCGATGCCGTGCGAGGCGAGCATGGCGAAGTGCCGGTCGTACCCCGGCACGGGGCAGATGACGGTGACCTTCTCCTCCTGCGCCCACGGCCGCGGGGAGTCGACCCCGCCGTGGAGCAGCAGGTCGACGACGACGTCGTGCATCATCGTCAGGCTCGAGTTGCCACCGGCCACGAGCTGGTCGGGTTCGACCCACAGCAGCTCGGCGAACATCGCCCGCAGCTCGGCGAGCCCCTGGAGGTTGCCGTAGTTGCGGACGTCGGCGTCCGAGGCGTCGGCGTGCCCGCGGGGCAGCCCCAGCAGCCGCGTCGGAGAGGTCGAGCTGCTCGCTCGACGGCTTGCCCCGGGTGAGGTCGAGGGTGCAGCCCGCGCGCCCTGGAGCTCGGCGTAGGCCGCGCGCTGCTCCTCGAGGAACGCGGCGAGCTCGCTGGGGGGCAGGCTGGCCAGGGGGGTGCGGGTGGAGGCTGTCGGTCGCTCACGCGCCCCATCGTGGCAGAGACCGGGTATGCCGGCCGGGCCCGTCCGGACGCCGGGCGCCCGGCTCCTCCCGGGTCGGCGCCCGGTCGGCGCCGGGTTCGCGTCCGGCGGCCCGGGTCACGTATGCTTCACGTTCGGGTGGTTGACGACAACCATGCTGAGCCCTGCCCTCCACCGGCGCGTTGCGACCGGTTCCGGCGGCGTGCGGAGCCGGCACCGGAACGTCGTCCGCCGCCCGCCCGGAACCGCCGATCCCACCAGGTGCGTTCCGTAGGGCAGTGGCTCAATTGGTAGAGCACCGGTCTCCAAAACCGGCGGTTGGGGGTTCGAGTCCCTCCTGCCCTGCGTAGCAGGTCCCGTCGGTACAGCCGGCGAGAGCGGCTGCGGCACCCCAGATGGCCGCCCAGCGGTCATCGAGCAGCGACGAAGGAAGAGGCATCGTGACAGAAGTGGGCCAGTCCCGCGGGTCGCGCCGCACGGGCACCAAGGGTGCCGCGACGGGCGGCAACCCGTTGTCGCGGTTCTTCGGCTTCATCGCCCTGTTCGTGAGCCAGATCCTCGACGAGCTGCGCAAGGTGGTCCGGCCGACCCGTTCCGAGCTGTGGAACTACACGCTCGTCGTCATCGTGTTCGTCTCGGTGATGATGGCGATCACGGCCGGGCGTGGACTACGGGTTCACCAAGCTCGTCGGGCTCGTTTTCGGGGCCTGACCCCGGCCGCACCCGGCGACCTCGACGAGACCGTCGAGACCAGGACAGTGAAGGAAGTAGGTCAGCACAGTGCCCGACCAGTGGAGCACCGAGAGCGCCGACGCCGCGACGCCCGCGGCGCCGACGTTCACCGACGTCACCACCGCCGACCCCGAGGCGGCGGAGCCGGCTGAGAGCGCCGACCCGGTTGCCGACGAGAGCGACGCCGAGGTGGTTGCTGCTGAGGTGGAGGAGCCCGCCGACGAGAGCGACGCCGAGGTGGTTGCTGCCGAGGTGGAGGAGCCCGCCGACGAGGTCTGGTCGAGGGGACCGCACGACGAGGCCCAGCCCACCGACGCCGATGGCGACGTCGTCCCTGAGGTCGACCCGATCGCGGCGTTCAAGGAGGAGCTCGCGGCCAAGTTCGGCGACTGGTACGTCGTGCACTCCTACGCGGGCTACGAGAACCGCGTCAAGGCCAACCTCGAGACCCGGATCCAGTCCCTCAACATGGAGGACTACATCTTCGAGATCCAGGTCCCCATGGAGGAGGTCCCCGAGATCAAGGGTGGCCAGCGCAAGATGGTCCGCCGGGTGCGGATGCCCGGCTACGTCCTGGTCCGGATGGACTTGACCGACGAGTCGTGGGGCGCTGTGCGGCATACCCCGGGCGTCACCGGCTTCGTCGGCAACGCGCACCAGCCGGTGCCGCTCACCCTCGACGAGGTCTACACGATGATCAAGCCGGCCGACCTCGAGGTCGCCGCCGCCGTGGCCGCGGGCGGCTCGGGCGCCGCCGGCCTTCCCGGGCGTGGCGCCGAGGCCGCTCTCGTCGACTTCGAGGTGGGCGAGTCGGTCACCGTCATGGACGGCCCGTTCGAGACCCTGCCCGCCACGATCTCCGAGATCAACGTCGAGTCCCAGAAGCTCAAGGTGCTCGTCTCCATCTTCGGCCGGGAGACCCCGGTCGAGCTCTCCTTCAGCCAGGTCGCCAAGATCTGACCGGAGACCCCCGTCCGAGGCGCCCGGCGCCGACGACACTGCAACCGGGTCATCGCCCATGGCGTCGGCCCACACCACCAGCAAAGGACCCCAGAGCACATGCCTCCCAAGAAGAAGAAGGTCGCCGGCTACATCAACCTGCAGATCCAGGCGGGTGCGGCTACGCCGGCCCCGCCGGTCGGCCCGGCCCTCGGCCAGCACGGCGTCAACATCATGGAGTTCGTCAAGGCGTACAACGCGGCGACCGAGCACCAGCGGGGCAACATCATCCCCGTCGTCATCACGGTCTACGAAGACCGGTCGTTCACCTTCATCACCAAGACCCCGCCTGCCTCCGAGCTCATCAAGAAGGCCGCCGGCGTCCCCAAGGGCTCGGGCGAGCCGCACAAGACCAAGGTCGCCAAGCTGACCCGCAACCAGCTGCGCGAGATCGCCGAGACGAAGATGCCCGACCTCAATGCCAACGACGTCGAGGCCGCGATGAAGATCATCGCCGGCACCGCCCGTCAGATGGGTGTCGAGACCGAGCTGTGACGAGCTGTCGCCTGCCCCCGGGCGGGTGACAGGAACCGGTATGCCGCACCCGCGGCATACGCGGCCGTGGCAGGGCCAGCGCCGGCCCGCAGACCACATCTCCACCGAACAAGCACAACCACAGGAGCATTCATGAAGCGCAGCAAGGCTTACCGCGCGGCGGCCGAGAAGATCGACCCTGCGAAGGTCTACGCACCGCTGGAGGCGGTGCGCCTCGCCAAGGCCACGGCCGCGGCGAAGTACGACGAGACGGTCGAGGTGGCCATGCGCCTGGGCGTCGACCCGCGCAAGGCGGACCAGATGGTCCGCGGCACCGTCAACCTGCCGCACGGCACCGGCAAGACCGCCCGGGTCCTGGTCTTCGCCAGCGGCGACAAGGCCGAGGCCGCCACGGCGGCGGGTGCGGACTTCGTCGGATCCGACGACCTCCTCGAGAAGATCTCCGGCGGCTGGCTCGACTTCGACGCCGTCGTCGCGACGCCCGACATGATGGGCAAGGTCGGCCGCCTCGGCAAGGTGCTCGGCCCGCGCGGCCTCATGCCGAACCCCAAGACCGGTACGGTCACGATGGACACCGCCAAGGCCGTGTCCGACATCAAGGGCGGCAAGATTGAGTTCCGCGTCGACAAGCACTCGAACCTCCACTTCATCATCGGCAAGGTGTCCTTCGACGAGACGGCCCTCGTCGAGAACTACGCCGCGGCGCTCGACGAGGTCCTCCGGCTCAAGCCGGCCGCCTCCAAGGGCCGCTACATCACCAAGGCCACGATGGCCACGACGTTGGGCCCGGGCATCCCGCTCGACTTCTCGCGCACCCGTAACCTTCTCGTCGACGAGGACGCGCAGGCCTGAGAGCCGCCCGCCTCGCCGGACCTCCCGCGATCGCCGCGAGCCCACCAGGGTTCGCGGCGATCGCCGTCCCGGTCCGCGCCGGAACCGATTTGGCCGGGAGTGCCGCCGGCCCGTATCCTTCTCGGTGACCACAGACCGCCGGTCGTCGCGTGCCCACGCACGAGACCGAAGGTCCCGCCTCGAGGCGGGCGACCAGCGCAGGCCACGATTCGCCCGGCATGCCACCGCGGATGCCGCTCCGAGCCCCGTGCCCTGCGCCGGGGCTCTTCTCGTGCGGGCCCCTCGCCGTCGGTCGACCCGACCGAAGGAGGCCACATGTCACGAGCTGACAAGGCCGCGGCCATCGCCGAACTGACCGAGAAGTTCCGGTCCTCGGGCGCGGCCGTGCTCACGGAGTACCGCGGGCTCACGGTGAGCCAGATCACCGAGCTGCGCAACAACCTCCGGGGCAACGCGACCTACGCCGTGGTCAAGAACACGCTGACCGAGCTCGCTGCCAAGGAGGCCGGTGTCTCGGCCTTCGACGGACAGCTCGTCGGCCCGTCCGCGATCGCCTTCGTCGAGGGCGACGCGGTCGAGGCGGCCAAGGGTCTGCGTGACTTCGCCAAGGCTCACCCCCATCTGGTGATCAAGGCCGGCGTGCTCGACGGCAAGCCGTTGTCCGCTGCCGAGATCGCCCAGCTCGCGGACCTCGAGTCCCGCGAGGTGCTCCTCGCCAAGCTGGCCGGCGCCATGAACGCCTCGCTCAGCAAGGCTGTCTACCTCTTCGCCGCACCGCTGTCGCAGGCCGCTCGGGTCCTCGACGCGTTGCGCGCGCAGAAGAACACCGACAACGTCGCCGACGTGGCGACGGCGGAGGCCTGAGCCCACCCGGGCCCACGGCCGACCACCCACGCCACCCACGGCATACCGAAACAGGAAGGACGCCATCATGGCCAAGCTCAGCACCGACGAGCTCCTTGAGGCCTTCAAGGAGATGACCCTCATCGAGCTCTCCGAGTTCGTCAAGCAGTTCGAGGAGACCTTCGGCGTGACCGCCGCGGCTCCCGTTGCCGTCGCCGCACCGGCGGCCGCCGGTGGTGGCGACGACGCCGCCGCCGCGGAGGAGCAGGACGAGTTCGACGTCGTGCTCATCGCCGCCGGCGAGAAGAAGATCGCCGTCATCAAGGAGGTCCGCGCGCTGACCTCCCTCGGCCTCAAGGAGGCCAAGGACCTCGTCGACGGCGCCCCCAAGGCCGTCCTCGAGAAGGTCGACAAGGCGACGGGCGACAAGGCCAAGGAGCAGCTCGAGAGCGCCGGAGCCACCGTCGAGCTCAGGTGAGGCGCTGACCTCGCACGCCGCGAAGGGCGGGACGACCACCTGGGTCGTCCCGCCCTTCGCGGCTGTCCGCGTCCACCTAACCTCTGCTAGCAGAGGTTGCGTGACCAAGCAGAGGGTGCAACCTCTGCTTGGTCCCCTAACTTCTGCTAGCAGAGGTTAGAGGTCGGGTCGGGGTCAGGCGACGCGGGCGGCGGCGCGCTCGCGAGGGCAGGGCCGCGGCGTAAGGGGCGGCGGCGCGCTCGCGAGGGCAGGGCCGCGGCGGCGAACGCTCGCGAGGGTCAGGTCTGCTCGACGACGAACGCCATCTGCTGGCCGGCCAACCGGGTGAGCACCACGGTGGCCTGCTCGCCGTCGCCGGCCTTGCGGCCGATCCGCAGCTCGCGGCGCAGCGCGTCGTCGTCGAGGCGGATGCCGCGCTTCTTGATCGTCAGGCCCGTGACCCCCCGCTCACGCAGCCAGCCGCGCAGCGCCTTGGTCGTGAACGGCATCGCCTCCCGCACGGCATAGCGCCGGGCGAACGGCACGGTGGTGTCCTCGGTGCCGACGACGTAGCCGAGCCCGGCGTCCACCTCGCGTCCCCCGGTGGCCGCCGTCAGGGCTCCGAGCAGCCCGGCCCGGGTCACCGCACGGTCGGGCTCGAACAGCCATGGCCCGATGTCGTGGGGTCCACGGGCGAGCGGCGGGTCGGGCTCGGCCATCGACTCGTCGACCTCGATCGGATGGCGCCCCTCGCCAAGGATGCGGGCGCTGCGGCCCTCCCGGCGGGCCAGCGGCCCCCACCACACGGCGCACTCGAGGACGGTCCCGTTGAACGATGTCCACTGCGCCTCGGTCCCGAGGGGGATGACGTCGTGGGGGAGGGAAGGGCTGAGCTTGGCCCCCGTCGACGGGATGGCCGTCGCGACCTCGACGACGAAATGCCAGCTCGGCGCGATCTCGTCGAGGCGGAACACCCGGCGGGTGCGCCCCTCGGCGTCGGCGACCCCGGGGGTCCGGCGCGCGGGGTCGAGCCACGCTCCGACCCGGGCGTGCAGAGGGTCCCGCGGGGGCCGGAAGTCCTCGGCCCGACCGACCCGGGCCCGGGAGTCGGGCCACGGCCGGAGGTTGACGTCAGCGATGGCCGCCGTCACCGGGTCGATGTCGATGCCGTGGACCGTCACCCCGAGGGCCGACATCGCCACGGCGTCCGAGCCGATGCCGCAGCCGAGGTCGTGCACGGTCGCCAGGCTGGCGGCATAGAACCGGCCGGCGTGGGTCGCGGCGACCTCGAGCCGGCTCGCCTGCTCGAGCCCGTCGGCGGTGTAGAGCATGTCGGTGGCGAACTCGCCGAACTTGGCCTTGGCCCTGGTGCGCAGCCGTTGCTGGGTGAGGACGGCGGCGACCAGCTCGGGCGAGTGGCCCTCGGTGCGCAGGCGGTCCTGGAGGGCGAGGGCCGTGCCCTCGTCGTACTCGGGCAGGGACCGCAGCAGGGCCCGACCATCGGGGGACGCCAGCTCACGCACGGTCCGGACGTCCACAGCGCACAGCCTCTCACCCCCCACGACCATCCACCTACCCGAGGGCGCGACACCGCCCCCGGGCCCGGAGACGGCCTCCTGTTGGCACTCGAGTTGACCGAGTGCTAACCGCCGACCTAGATTTCTCCTATTGGCACTCGCGTCATGCGAGTGCCAGGCGCGCCACCGGTTCGTCCTCGACCCCCGCGACGGCGAGAGCGGCCCGGAGGCACCTCGTACCTGTCCACTTCGACATCCCAAAGGGGAGGTCAGCATCGTGCCGGTTTCCATCAAGCCGCTCGAAGACCGCATCGTCATCAAGTCCCTCGAGGCTGAGCAGACCACGGCCTCCGGCCTGGTCATCCCGGACACCGCCAAGGAGAAGCCCCAGGAGGGCGAGGTCCTGGCGGTCGGCCCGGGTCGGATCGACGACCACGGCAACCGCGTCCCGCTCGACGTCAAGGTCGGCGACCGGGTGATCTACAGCAAGTACGGCGGCACCGAGATCAAGCACGGCGGCGAGGAGTACCTCATCCTCTCGGCGCGCGACGTGCTCGCGGTCGTCGGCTGAGCACAGCCCACGCACTTCCAGAACCACCACGTATGCCGTGGGCCCGCCCCCGGCGTGCCCACGGCATACGCACCTCCGCACTGATCAGGTAAGGACACCATGGCCAAGGAACTGGAGTTCAACGACTCCGCCCGCAAGAGCCTCGAGCGCGGCGTCGACGCGCTCGCCAACACCGTCAAGGTGACGCTCGGCCCCAAGGGCCGCAATGTCGTCATCGACAAGAAGTGGGGCGCCCCCACCATCACCAACGACGGTGTGACGATCGCCCGCGAGATCGAGCTCGACGACCCGTTCGAGAACCTCGGCGCCCAGCTCGCCAAGGAGGTCGCCACCAAGACCAACGACATCGCCGGCGACGGGACGACCACCGCGACGGTGCTCGCCCAGTCGATGGTCCACGAGGGCCTGCGCAACGTCGCAGCCGGAGCGGCTCCGTCGGGCCTCAAGCGCGGCATGGACGCCGCGGTGAACGCCGTCAACGACGCGTTGCTCGACATGGCGCGTGAGGTCGACGGCAAGGACGAGATCGCCTCGGTCGCCGCCTTGTCGGCGCAGGACACCGAGATCGGCGAGACCATCGCCGAGGCGTTCGACAAGGTCGGCAAGGACGGCGTCATCACGGTCGAGGAGTCCTCGACGACGGCGACCGAGCTGGAGTTCACCGAGGGCATGCAGTTCGACAAGGGCTACATCTCGGCGTACTTCGTCTCCGACCCGGAGCGGATGGAGGCCGTCCTCGAGGACGCCTACATCCTGGTCAACCAGGGCAAGATCTCGGCCATCTCCGACGTCCTGCCGATCCTCGAGAAGGTCGTCCAGGCCGGCAGGCCGCTGCTCATCATCGCCGAGGACATCGACGGCGAGGCGCTGTCGACGCTGGTCGTCAACAAGATGCGCGGCACGTTCAACGTCGTCGCCGTCAAGGCGCCGGGCTTCGGCGACCGTCGCAAGGCGATGCTCCAGGACATCGCCATCCTCAGCGGCGGCCAGGTCATCGCCGAGGAGGTCGGCCTCAAGCTCGACCAGGCGACGCTCGAGGTCCTCGGGCGCGCCCGGCGCATCGTCGTCACCAAGGACACGACGACCATCATCGACGGCGAGGGCGACAAGGCCGAGGTCGACGGCCGGGTGGGCCAGATCAAGGCCGAGATCGAGCGGACCGACTCCGACTGGGACCGCGAGAAGCTCCAGGAGCGGCTCGCCAAGCTCGCCGGCGGCGTGTGCGTCATCAAGGTCGGCGCTTACACCGAGGTCGAGCTCAAGGAGAAGAAGCACCGCATCGAGGACGCCATCTCGGCGACCCGCGCGGCCATCGAGGAGGGCATCGTCGCCGGCGGCGGCTCGGCCCTCATCCAGGCTGCCAAGGTCATCGACAAGCTCGACCTCGAGGGTGACGAGAAGGTCGGCGCCACGATCGTCCAGAAGGCCGCGGCCGAGCCGCTGCGCTGGATCGCCGAGAACGCCGGCTTCCAGGGCTACGTCGCCGTCGCGAAGGTCTTCGAGCTCGATGCGGGCATGGGCCTCAACGCCGCCACGGGCGAGTACGAGGACCTCGTCAAGGCCGGCGTCATCGACCCGGTCAAGGTGACCCGGTCGGCGCTGCGCAACGCCGCATCGATCGCGTCGATGGTCCTGACCACCGACACCCTCGTCGTCGAGAAGAAGGAAGATGAGGACTCGGCGGCCGCCGGTGGCCACGGCCACGGTCACGGCCACTGACCTCACCTCGCAGGGGCCTCGCCCCACCACGCGGTATGCCGCGGCACCCACCCGGGAGCCGCGGCATACCGCTGTCCAGGAGTCAGTGCGCGGGACTTGACGCCACTATTCACATAGTGAATAGTGATGACCGTGTCGACCGGTCACATCGTTCTCGGGCTGCTGAGCAGGGGCCAGCGGCACGGCTACGACCTGAAGCGAGCGCATGACGAGGCCTGTCCGACGGCCCGTCCGCTCGCGTTCGGGCAGGTCTATGCGGCCCTCGACCGGCTCCACCGCAAGGGCCTGATCCGGCCCACCGCGGTGGAGCGGTCGGAGGGTCCGGATCGGACCGTCTACGAGCTGACCGACGCGGGTCGGGCGGAGCTGGAGACGTGGATACACACCACCGAGGACCCCGGTAGCCAGGTGAGCAACCCGCTCGCGACGAAGTCGACCATCGCTCTGCTCGCCGCGGGCCCGGAGACCGCCGCCTCCTTCCTCGACGAGCAGCGAGTCGTGCATCTGCGCCGGATGCGCCACCACACGAAGGTCAAGACCGACCCGAGCGCCAGCGTCTCCGACGTGCTGGCCGCCGACTTCGCCATCGCTCACCTCGACGCCGACATCCGTTGGATGGAGGCGGCGCGTACCCGCATCGCCGATCTCGCCACGGAGGCCACCTCATGAGCCCGACGCAGACCAGGACCGGAGCGCCGCCCGCGCGCGCCGCCGATGCCGCACCGCTCGTGCGGGCACGCGACATCGTCGTCGACTACGGCCCCACCCGGGCTCTGCACGGCGTCACCGTCGACATCGCGGCCGGCGAGCTCGTCGCGGTGACCGGCCCCTCGGGGGCGGGCAAGTCCTCGCTGCTGTTGGCCGTGGCCGGCCTGCTGACGCCCAGCTCCGGGACGATCGAGCTCGACGGAGCGTCGCTGGGGGAGATGAGCGAGGGTCAACGCTCCGCGTTGCGGCGCACCAGGATCGGGGTGCTCTTCCAGTTCGGCCAGCTCGTCGCGGAGCTGCCGGCCGTCGAGAACGTCGCCCTACCGCTGCTGCTCGGCGGGATGCGACGCACCGACGCCCTCGAGCGGGCGGGGGCCTGGCTCGACCGGCTCGATGTGGCAGACGTCACGGACGTCACCCCGCCGCGGATGTCCGGAGGCCAGGCCCAGCGGGTCGCCCTGGCCCGGGCCATGGTGACCGGTCCCGAGCTGCTGCTCGCCGACGAGCCGACCGGGGCCCTGGACTCCGTGGCCGGCGACCGGGTCATGGCGCAGATCGTCCGATCGGCTCGCGAGGAGGGCACGACCGTCGTGCTCGTCACGCACGACGCCCGGGTCGCAGCGTTCGGCGACCGCGAGCTCCACCTGCGCGACGGGCGCGTTGTCGGGGACACAGGTGGCGCCGACGCCGGCCCGGCACCCGACCTGGGGGAACCGGAGGGGCAGGCGGGCGATGGCGACTGACCGGGTCCGCGTGGGCGAGCTCGCCCGGCTTGCCCTGCGAGGCGGGCGGACCGACCGGCTGCGGATCGCGCTGACGGCCCTCGCCACCGCGCTCGCGATGGCCTTCGTCGTCGCCGCCTGCGTCGTGGCGTCGATGCCTGGGCCGTGGTTCTCCAACGGCTGGGCGGCCCACTACCGCCTGCTCATCGTCAACGACCCGAACCTGCGGGCCGGGATCGTCGTTGCCCTCCTCCTCATGACGATGCCTCCGCTCGCGTTGGCGGCCCAGGCGGCTCGGGTAGGGGGCCCCGCTCGGGATCGGCGGCTCGCGGCGTACCGGCTCGTCGGCGCGTCAGCGCGCGAGGTGCGGTGGGTGGCTGGGCTGGAGGCCGGACTGGCGGCTGTCGTCGGCGTCGTCCTCGGCCTTGCCGGGTATGCCGCCTTCGCCCTGGTCATGAACAGCCTCGCGGCCAGCCGCCGCGGCTGGGTCGTCTATGCACCCGGGGGTGACGTACCGTCGTTCCCTCGGCAGTACGACCTGCCGACGGACGTCGTCCCACACTGGTGGCTCGTGGGCCCCGCGGTGCTTGTCCTTCCGATCGTCGTCGTGGTGGTCGGCCGGGTCGCGCTGCGCGCTGTGGACCCGCTCGTCCTGGGGCAGCCCGACCCGGACCCACGCGGCTCCCGCCCCCGCTGGGTTGCCTTCGTCGTTGCGGCGGCCGCGGCCCTCGTCGGCCTCGGCTACTGGCCGTTGGCCGAGGCGATGCAGTCGTTCTTCGTCGAGGGGGCCGGTCGGGCAGCGCCCATCGTCGTCACAGCACTCCTGGCACTCATCGAGGCGGTGCTCCTTTCCCGTGTTGTCATGGCGCTGGGCCGGGTCGTGGCCAGGGTTGGGGGCCTGCTGCTCGTCCGGCGCTCGTCCCGCGCCGCCGGGCTCGTCGCGGGGCGCCGCCTCCTTGCCAACCCCGGACGTTCCGGAGCGCGGTCCGGCGCCCTTCTGCTCGCCACCCTCGTTGCCGGGGTCGCCGTGTCCCTGCGGGGTCAGATCGACCAAGGCGGGAGCTGGGCGATGCCGAACGCGTTCTACCTCCAGGCCTACGACATTGTCCTGGGGCTGCTCACCGTGGCGGCCGGGGTCGCAGCCCTGGGTATCGTCGCCACGGCGGCCGAGGCCGTCGTGGCACGCCGACGCGAGCTGGCGACCCTCGTCGCCGCCGGGGTGCCGCGCCGGACTCTTGCCTCCTCCCTGGCGATCGAGGATCTCGCGCCGGTGCTGCCGGCACTGGTGGTCGTCATGGCTCTGGGGATCGTCGTGCCCCGGGTGCCGGGCAGCCCCCTGGGCTGGGGTACCCCGCTGTCTTGGGGGTTGGCCCTCGGGTTCCTCGCCGTGGCCATGCTTGCCTCGGCTGCCGGGACTGCCTTGTCGCTGTTGTTCCTCCCCGCGAGCGTCGACATCGCCGAGGTGCGGACGGCCTCGTGAGGACATCGGGCGGCGCCTGCGCACCCGTTTCCGTCGGTCGTCTCGGGTCAGTGCGCCGGGCAGGGCGGTGCGTACGCCTGGTCGGGCAGGACCGCCGACCACTCGCCAGGGGTGATGGGGTCGCCGACCGTGGAGCACACGGCGGCTCGCGCCTCGCCGGGGTCGGTCGTCCAGATGCTCAGCCGGCTGCGCTGGCCGACGGCGACCAGGTGCGTGGAGTCCGGCGCCCAGTCGACGCCGAACAGGGAGATCCTGCCGAGGAGGGCGTCCTCGAGGACGTACTGCCCTGAGTCGGGTTTCCAGATCCTCACCGTGCCATCGAGCGAGGCGGCGGCGATCCGCCCGTCGGCGGCGATGTCGACGAGGTAGACGGTTCCCGTCGGGCCGGTGAGCGTCTGGACGAGGCGCGGCGAGGACGGCGAGGAGATGTCGAAGACCTGGACCGCCTTGGAGGCCCCGCCCACGACGAGGTGGGTGCCGTCGGGGGTGAAGGCCACGGCATACACGTAACCGCCCTCGTCGATCGTCGCCAGGGGTGTCACCGTCCCCGTGCCGACGCGGTAGAGGCGGGCCGCGCCGTCCTGGCTGCCCCCGGCGGCCAGCGTGCCGTCGGGGGAGAGCGCCGAGTTCGCCACGACGTCGGTCGCCCCGGTGAGCGTCGCGGTCACCGTGGGCGCGCCCCCGGGGTGCAGCGCGACGAGGCGCACGGTGTGGTCGTCGGAGGCCACGATGAGCCGGTCCGGGGCGGTGAACCGGAGCTGCTCCACGTTCGCGCCGGCGACCTTCGTCGCGAAGAGGACGCGGGGCACGCTCGGGACGGACACGTCCCACCCGACCAGGTAGCCGGTGTAGGTGCCGGCGACGACGAGCGTCCCGTCCGGGCTGATGTCGCCGCTACCGTTCGCCAGGCCGCCAGGGGTCTGGTCACGCAGCACGGCGAGCGGCATGGGGGCGAGCGGTGAGGAGGTGTCCCACAGCCGCACCTCGGTGCTCGACCCGGAGGGGAAGACCGCCATCCGCCGCCCGTCCCCGGACCAGGTGGCGAAGAAGATCGAGGTGTTGGGGCCGTCGGCGGCGAGGAGGTGCCCGGTGCGCAGGATGGTCTGGCCGTCGACGAGCCCGACGGCGAGCCGGTTGTCGCCGAGGTAGGCGAGCGAGGTGACCGCCTCGGGCACGGAGAACGAGTCCATGACGTTGCCGTCGGCGTCGACGACCCGAACCGAGTGGTCCGAGCTGCCGAAGGCGACCAGGCCGCGGTCCGTGAGGGGCTCCGCCCAGTTGACCCAGCTGTCGAAGGTGCCGAGGCTGACCGGGGTGCCGAGCTGTGCTCCCGTCAGCTGGATGCGGTATGCCGTCTTCTGCGAGCGGGTGGCGACGTAGACGTCGGAGCCGGACACCTCGAGCCAGGCGACGTACCCGCCGTCGAGGCTCACGCTCGACAGCGCGTGGCCCTGGCCCTCGGGCGCCCACACGCTCACCTCACCGGTCGTGGTCCCGGTGACGACGTCCCCCTGCGAGGTGACGGCCAGGGCCGAGATGTAGCCGGGGGCGGGGACTGCCGGCAGCGGGGTGAGGCTGCCGTCGCCCCCGGACGGCAGCTCCCACCGGTCGACCCCGGAGGAGGCCGTCCCGACGAGGAGCTGCCGGCCGTCGGGGGTGAACCTGGCCGCGTACGCGGTGGCGAGACCGGTCTTGGGGTCGGGGGGCAGGGCGAGGTCCGACCCCACCTGCCGCGGGTGTGCCGGTTCGCTGATGTCGAGGATGCGCACTCGTCCTGCCGTGCCGGCCAGGGCGAGGTGGCTGGCGTCGGGGGACAGCGCTACGGCATACACCGCCGCGTTCTTTGCCCCGTCCATGGGGGCGGCGGGCTGGGAGACCAGCCGTGGGACCGGCCGCGAGGTGTCGTAGAGCCGCACGGTCGCCATGGCTCCGGCCGCGACGAGCAGGTGGTGGGCCGGCGAGGCGGCGAGCATCCGGGGGCCGACCGGGCCGGCGATCGTGGTCACCCGCGGGGCCGCTGAGGCGCCGAGCAGCATGGAGCGGGCCTGGACGGTGTCGGCAGTGGCGTATGCCGCGACGTCGAGCTGCTGCGACACGGTGGGGTCGGTGTCGGCGATGTAGCGGGCCTCGGCGGCCATCTGGCGGGAGAGCGCGTCGTCGCGCTCGGTGCTGATGGCGACCCGGGAGCTCACGAGCGCGCCGGCCGCGACGACGGCGACAGCCGCGAACGCCGAGGTCGCGACGAGCAGCCGCCGGGTACGGCGGTGGCCGCGGCGCTCCCGGTCGGCCCTCGCGTCGGCGGCGGCGACACTGCTGGAGATGTAGTCGGCCTCAAGGGGTGTCGTTGCATGGCGCGAGTCGTCGGGCCACTCGCGCACCGCCTCGAGGCGTGCGCCCCGCAGCAGGAGGTCGGGGTCGCGTCCGGCGGCCTGCCAGGCCCCGGCCTCTCGGCCGACGATCCGGCGCAGCTGGAGTCGGGCCCGGTCGGCCTCGATCCACTGGGCGAGGTCGTCCCACGCGCTGATGACCGCCTCGTGGGCGAACCGGGCGCTGTCCCGGCCCACGACGACGAGCCGGTGCCGCACGACATGGTCGAGGACCGCGCGCTGGTCCTCGGTCGTGATGTCGGCGAGCGGCAGGGCCCCGGCCGTCGGGGGAATCCCCTCCTCGACGACGACGAGCCGGAGGAGGAGCTGGCGGGCCACGTCATGCTGGGCGGGCGGCAGCTCGTCCCAGGCCTCACGCGCGGACTGGGCCACCGCCCCGGCGATGCGGCCCACCGCGAGGTAGCCCTCCATCGTCATCTCGCGGCGCGGGCTGCGTTCCCACATCATCGACAGGGTGTGCGACAGGTGGGGGAGGACCGTCGAGCGGTCGACCGTGCCCTCCTGGGCGTCGTCGACCAGCTGCTCGACGAGCCCGGGGGTGATGGCGATGTCGAAAAGGGAGGCAGGCCCGGTGACCGTGGCGGCGATCTCGGCCTCGGAGAGCGGGCCGACGAGGAACTGCCGCTCCTGGAGCGCAGCGAGGAGCGCCGGCTCGCGCACGGCGGCGGCGTAGAAGTCCGAGCGTAGGCAGACGAGCGCCGTGCACCCCGGTTCGGCGGCGAACTCGGCCAGGACCGCCAGCGCGCGAGCCCGGGCGTCGTCGTGGCCCTCACCGTCGGGGCGCGCCCGGTGGTCGGAAGGCTCCTGGCCCGCGGCCGCGAGCGTCCACAGCTCCTCGAGCTGGTCGACGACGAGCAGGCGACGCTGGCGCCGGTCGTGACCGTCGGGCCCGGCCGCGACGGGTCCGGCATCCTCGAGGAGGTCCGAGACACCTCGTCGCACCGCGGCGTCGGGCTCCGCTCCCGGGGTCACGACGGCGACCCGCCATCCGGCCCCCAGGGCGGCCAGCAGCCCCGCACGCACCAGGGAGGTCTTGCCGGACCCGGACGCGCCGACGACGGCCACCACCGCCTGGTCGGCATCGTCGACGAGGCGGGCGAGCCGCGCGACGTCGTCGGCGCGTCCGAAGAACAGGTCGGCGTCCTCCGCCGTGAACGGTCGCAGCCCGAGGAACGGGTGACGGTCGCCGAGGGCGCGGGGCAGCCGCCACTGGTGGACCCGCCACAGCATCCGCGCCCAGGCGGGGTGCTCCTCGCCGGGCACGCCGAGGGCGCTCAGCAGCCGACCCAGCACATCCGGGCGGGTCGGCGGGGGCAGGTGCCGACCGGAGAGGTAGCCGCCGATGGTGCTGCCGGGGATGTCCGCGGCTCGGCCGAGCTCCCGGACGGTGAGCCCGGCCCGCGTGCGCAGGGCGCCGAGAGCCGCGACGAAGTCGTCGGTGCTGCTGATGACGTCCGGGTCGATCGCACCGCCAGAGCCCGATGGCGGGGGGTGAGCCATGCCCGAAAGGTAGCGGAGGAACCTGTCACGGCAGGAGACCTCGAGGATGCGTGTACGGACTAGTACGGACCCGCGACGGCGTCTTCCGGCCCCGCCCGTTGACCGCAATTGTGGGGACACGGCCCGAGCAGGAGGGGAAGCCGGGGCCCGGCACCTCACACCCGCCGGGCCTCGGCCGTTGGCCTCGGGTGCGCCCGCCCGCTCCCCACCGGGACGCCGTGATCGGCGCCCGGAACAGGGCCATCAGATCGACAGGAGCACGCCATGGCGGTCACGACGAGTGCCGGAGGGACCCCCACCGTCATCATCGTCGAGTCGTCCCCGGTCGGGCAGCTCGGCTGGCGGGTCGTCTTCTCGACCCGGTCCGGCTGGTCGAGGCCGCCCCTGCTTGTCCCCAGTTGTGGGGACATCCCCATCCCGGGCGCGTCCCGGCGCCCCGGTAGCCGGCAGGTCGTGGTCCTCGACGTCGGCTGCGACTGCGTCTCGGGGGAGATGCATGCACGGGACTGCGTCCGCGCGCTGGTCGCATCGGGCCAAGCGGTCCTCGTCCGGTCGGGTCAGACCGACCTGCACCTCGCCCGGGTCGCCCTGTCCGCCGGGGCGCACGGGCTCATCCACCGCGATGCCCGCCCCGAGGACGTCCGTGGGGCCGTCCAGCGCCTCGCGGCCGGTGGCGAGTGGGTCGACCCGACCCTCAGGCTCACTCCCGCCCAGGCGCGGCTGGCGGTCCCCGACCTCGCGCACAGCGAGATCACCGCGCTCGCCCTCTACGGCGGGGGGATCACCCTGGAGTCGGTCGCCCGCAAGATGAACGTCCAGTCCGGGACGGTCCGCACCTACCTCGACCGGGCCCGCGCCAAGTACGAGGCCTGCGGCAGACCGATCCTCTCGCGGGCCGGCTACACGCTGCGTGCCGTCGAGGACGGGTTCCTCACCCTGGCCTGACGTTGGGACACGGGTATGCCGCGCGGCCTGTGGCGGCGCGGCACTGCGGTGAGCGGGTCCGGGTCAGGATGCGTCGGCGATCCCGACCTTCCCGGTGTAGAAGGCCTCACGCTCGTCCTCGGTCATCCCGCCCCAGACGCCGTAGGGCTCGCGTACGGCCAGAGCGTGGTCCCGGCACTGGGCGAGCACGGGGCATCCGAGGCAGACCCGCTTGGCCTGGCTGTCGCGCGTGCGGCGTTTGGAGCCGCGCTCGCCCTCGGGGTGGAAGAAGACCTCGGGGCTCACCGTGCGGCAGGCTCCGGCGAACTGCCAGTCCCACAACACAGCGAGGGGACCGGGAAGTCGTGTGATCTCAGCCATAGAAGAACCCCTCCGAACCTCAGCTGCGTGCCCCTGCATCGGCGATGCTGCGTCCTTCGTTGACCGTAAGAGCGCGCAGGTAGCCGTAGGGCAAAGGGCTGGTAAGGAAAAGGTCAGGAAATCGGTTCCACCTCGCTCCCCTAGACTGTGCCAATGAGCCTCGGTGTCGACGAGACAGCTGCCCAGCGACCGGCCCCGCACCTCCCTGGAGCGCCGGCCGCCGGAGCGGGGACGGTCCCGGCCGAGCCACCGTCGAGCCGCGCAACGCCCGCCGCCGCCTCCGCGGCCGGCCCGTTCACCGAGCTCGGGCTCACCTACGACGACGTGCTCCTCCAGCCCGGCGAGACCGACGTCATCCCGAGCGAGGTCGACACGACCACCCGGCTCACGCGCGACATCTCCCTGCGGCTCCCGCTCGTGTCGGCCGCCATGGACACCGTCACCGAGGCCCGGATGGCCATCGCGCTCGCCCGTCACGGCGGCATCGGGATCCTGCACCGCAACCTCTCGGTCGAGGACCAGGCCTACCAGGTCGACCTCGTCAAGCGGACCCAGACCGGCATGATCTCCAACCCCGTCACCATCGGCCCCGACGCCACCCTCGAGGACCTCGACGAGCGCTGCGGACGTTACCGCGTCTCGGGGCTGCCCGTCGTCGACCAGGGCGACCACCTCATCGGCATCGTCACCAACCGCGACCTGCGGTTCACCCCCGTGGCGACCTGGGGGACGACCCGGGTCCGTGACGTCATGACCCCGATGCCGCTGATCACTGGCCGGGTGGGCATCAGCAACGCCGAGGCGACGCTGCTCCTGCGCCAGCACAAGCGCGAGCGGCTGCCCATCGTCGATGACGAGGGCCGGCTGCGCGGCCTGATCACCGTCAAGGACTTCGTGCGGTCCGAGCAGTTCCCGCAGGCCAGCAAGGACCCGTCCGGGCGGCTCATGGTGGGGGCCGCCGTCGGCTACTTCGGCGAGGCCTGGCGGCGCGCCGCGACGCTCGTCGACGCCGGGGTCGACGTGCTCGTCGTCGACACCGCGCACGGTCATGCCACGGCCCTGCTCGAGATGGTTCGCAAGGTCAAGCGCGACCCGGCCACGATGCACGTGCAGGTCGTCGGCGGCAACGTCGCGACCCGGGCGGGCGCGCAGGCCCTCGTCGACGCCGGGGTCGACGCGGTCAAGGTCGGCGTCGGGCCGGGCTCGATCTGCACGACCCGGATCGTCGCCGGCGTCGGCGTCCCTCAGGTCACCGCGATCCACAACGCCGCCCAGGCCTGCAAGCCGGCCGGCATACCGCTCATCGGCGACGGCGGGCTCCAGTACTCCGGCGACATCGCCAAGGCGCTCGTCGCGGGCGCCGACACCGTGATGATCGGCTCGCTGCTCGCCGGCTGCGAGGAGAGCCCCGGCGAGCTCGTGCTCGTCAACGGCAAGCAGTACAAGGCCTACCGCGGCATGGGCAGCCTCGGCGCGATGAGCTCGCGCGGCAAGAAGTCCTACTCCAAGGACCGCTACTTCCAGGCCGACGTCGCCAGCGACGACAAGATCGTCCCGGAGGGCATCGAGGGCCAGGTCGCCTACCGCGGCCCCGTCGCCAACGTCGTCCACCAGCTCGTCGGCGGCCTGCACCAGTCGATGTTCTATGTCGGTGCGCGCACCGTCCCCGAGCTCAAGGCCAAGGGACGGTTCATCCGGATCACGACGGCAGGCCTGCGCGAGAGCCACCCGCATGACATCAGCGGCATCGTCGAGGCGCCGAACTACACGACGAGCGGCTGAGGGCCCGGCGCGGCTACCGGTCAGCCGCCAGCGCGTCCCGCCACGAGGGCAGGGCCACCCCGCCGTCGGCGGTGCGGTCGACCGAGCGCGCGGCCAGCAGCGCGTGCCCGACGGCCCGGGTGACGCAGTCGGCGGCTGCGGCCTGCAGCTCGACGACCTCGACCTCCGAGAGCGCCGGGCGGGCCCCCGTCGCCAGCGTGAAGAGCGTGTCCCCGTCGAAGGCCGTGTGCACCGGTGAGACCGCCCGGGCCAGGCCGTCGTGGCAGACCCCCGCGAGCTTGGCGCACTGCGCCTTGGTGAGGGTCGTGTCGGTGGCGACGACGCCGATCGTCGTCGCCATGCCGGCCCGCATCGCCTCCTGCTCCGCGGCCACCCCGGCCCAGTAGGCACCGGCCGCCTCGGCGGTCGGGGTCGGCACCTGGCCGAGCTCGTCGCCCAGCGCGCACCGGGCGGCGTACGGCACACCCGAGAGATCGACGGCCGAGCCGGCGGCGTTGAGGGCGACGACGGCACCCACGGTGACCCCGGTGGACAGGACGGCGCTCGCCGAGCCGACGCCCCCCTTGAGGCCGCCCACCTTGGCGCCGGTGCCGGCGCCCACGTTGCCCTGGACGACGGGCGCGTCCGAGGCCGCGAGGTATGCCGCGCGCCCCTCCTCGGCGCCGGGGTGGCGGCCGAACTCCCCGCCGCGGCCGAGGTCGAACAGGATCGCCGACGGCACGATGGGGACCACCTGCCCCGGCCCCCCGACCGGCCAGCCGCGGCCCGCGGCGTACAGCTCGGCCATGACCCCGTCGGCGGCCGCGAGGCCGAAGGCGCTGCCCCCGGCGAGGACGACGGCGTCGACGGCGGTCACGAGGTTGCGCGGGTCCAGGGCGTCGGTCTCGCGGGTGCCGGGGCCGCCGCCCCGCACGTCGACGCCGCCGACCGTCCCCGGCGGCGGGACGACGACCGTGACCCCGGTGAGCCAGCCCGGCTCGTCACGGGTGGCCTGGCCGACGAGGATCCCCTCGACGTCGGTGATGTCGTTGCGGGGACCGATCGAGACGGGAGCCATGGCTCAAGCCGGGGCGCGGTCAGTGCACGATGACCGGCGCCGTGGTCTCGCCGAGACCCTCGCCCTCGTCGTCGAGCAGGTGCGACTCCTCGTGCTGGCGGGGGAGGAAGTACGCCGGGACGAGGGTGAGCAGCACGAGGAACGCGGCGACCCAGTAGGTGTGCGCGAAGGCGCCGGCCAGGGCCTCGCGGACGGCTGCCTCGAAGCCGGAGCCGTACTGCTGGAGCAGGGCGGCGATGCCGGGGTCCTTGGCGGCGGCCGGGTCGGCCTGCAGGGCCTGCCCGGCCTGGACGAGTGCCGAGCCCTTCAGGCCGCTGGTGAGGACGACCGACATCGTCGCGACCCCGATGGAGCTGGCGATCTGCTGGGTGATGTTGAGCAGTGTCGACCCTCTGGCCACCTGGTGCGCGGTCAGCGTCTTGAGCGCGGAGGTCATGATCGGCATCATCGTCGCGCCCATCCCAAGGCCCATGACGAAGAGCACGGGGATGGTGAAGCCCCAGTACGACGAGGTCGCGGTGATCTGGGTGAGGGCGAACATGCCGCCGGTGATGAGGACGAGGCCGAACGGGACGATCCGGCCGACGGGGATCTTGTCGACGAGGGCGCCGGCGATCGGCATCGTCAGCATCGCCCCGAAGCCCTGCGGGGCCACCAACCACCCCGCGTTGACCGGAAGCTCGCCGCGGACGTTCTGGAAGTACGTCGGCATGAGCAGCAGCCCGCCGAAGAACGCTCCGGCGAAGAGGAACATCGTGATGATCGCGACCGCGAGGTTGCGGTTGCTGAACAGGCGCAGGTCGAGCAGTGGGTGCTTGGGCCGGAAGCTGTGGAAGACGAACGCGATGATCATCAGCAGGCCGCCGGTGCCGAACACCTCGGTCTTCCAGTTGAAGAAGGAGCCCTCGCCGGGGATGGACGAGACGCCGTAGAGGAACAGGGCCAGCCCGGGGGACATCAGCGCCATCCCGGTCCAGTCGAACGTCTCCGACGGCTCGGGCCGGTCACCGGCCAGCGCCCAGGCGGAGTACAGCAGGGCGCCGGCGCCGATCGGGACGTTGATGAGGAAGATCCAGTGCCACGAGGCGATGTCGATGAGCCAGCCGCCGAGGATGGGGCCGAAGATCGGGCCTAGGAGCATCGGGACACCGAGGATGGCCATCAGCCGACCCATCCGCTGCGGGCCGGCGGCTCTGGTCATGATCGTCATGCCGAGCGGCATGAGCATGCCGCCGCCGAGCCCCTGCAGGACGCGGAAGCCCACGAGCACGCCGATCGACCCGGCGGTCGCACAGAGAGCCGATCCGGTGGTGAACAGCAGCAGGGCGAGCATGTAGAGGCGCTTGGTGCCGAACCGGTCGGCGGCCCAGCCGGTCATCGGGATGACGAACGCGAGGGCCAGGGTGTAGGCCGTGATGGTCCACGCCACCGTCGAGTAGGCGATCGGGGTGTTGCCCGTGGCCAGCTGGGTCTGGAAGGTCGGCAGGGCCACGTTGACGACGGTGATGTCGAGGATGGACATGATCGCGCCGAGCACGACCACGCCGGCGATCTTGAGGACGGCGGCGTCGATCTTCTCGGGGTAGTCGACAGGGGCGGGGTGTGCTGACACGAATGCTCCCGATGGTGGTGGGCTGGGGGGTGGCGGGTATGCCGTCGGGCGGCGGCGCTGCCAGGGGAGTAAGTCTGCCCTAACCCACTGACAACGAGGGAGCGCATTTCATTCCCGAGGTCCTCGCTAGGCTCATCCCTCGTGAACGAGATCGAGATCGGCCGCGGCAAGCGCGGTCGCCGGGCCTACTCCTTCGACGACATCGCGGTCGTGCCCTCCCGGCGCACCCGCGACCCCGAGGATGTGTCCGTCGACTGGCAGATCGACGCCTACCACTTCGATATCCCCGTCATCGCCGCACCGATGGACTCGGTGATGTCGCCCGGCTCGGCCATCGCGTTCGGCCGGCTCGGTGGGCTGCCGGTGCTCGACCTCGAGGGGCTGTGGACCCGCTACGAGGACCCGGAGCCGCTGCTCGCCGAGATCGCCGGGCTGCTCCCGTCGGAGGCGACGGCCCGGATGCAGGACATCTACCGCGAGGACATCCAGCCCGACCTCGTCACCGAGCGGCTGAGGCAGGTCCGCGCGGCTGGCGTCACCGTCGCCGGCGCCCTCACCCCGCAGCGCACCCAGCAGCTGTGGAAGACCGTCGTCGACGCCGGGGTCGACCTGTTCGTCATCCGCGGGACGACCGTCTCCGCCGAGCACGTGTCGAGCCGCGCGGAGCCGCTCAACCTCAAGCGGTTCATCTACGAGCTCGACGTCCCCGTCATCGTCGGTGGCGCCGCGAGCTACTCGGCGGCCCTGCACCTCATGCGGACCGGCGCGGCCGGCGTGCTCGTCGGGTTCGGCGGGGGAGCGGCCCACACGACCAGGAACACCCTCGGCATCCACGCCCCCATGGCCTCGGCCATCGCCGACGTCGCCGCGGCCCGGCGCGACTACCTCGACGAGTCCGGTGGTCGCTACGTCCACGTCATCGCCGACGGCGGGGTCGGGACGAGCGGCGACATCGTCAAGGCCATCGCGTGCGGCTCCGACGCCGTCATGCTCGGCGCCGCCCTCGCCCGGGCGAGCGACGCCCCCGGTGGCGGGTACCACTGGGGCTCGGAGGCGCACCACCTCGAGCTCCCGCGCGGCGAGCGGGTCGCCATCAACGCCGTCGCCCCGCTCGAGGAGGTCCTGTTCGGGCCCAGCCGCTCCGCCGACGGCCGGACCAACATCGTCGGCGCGCTGCGTCGGGCGATGGCGACGACAGGGTATGTCGACGTCAAGGAGTTCCAGCGCGTCGAGGTCGTCGTCGCGCCCTACCAGGCCAGCTGAGCACCGGGCTGCGCCCTCCCTGTTCACGGCGGTCCCTCATGGCTAGCCTTCGAGGATGGCTGATGTCATCGCTGACCCGGAGACCGACCCCCGCGCGACGTACGCCGTGGACCCGGCTCGGGCCCGCGCGCTCGTCCGGCGCGTCGTGGCCGGCCCTACCGCCGAGCACCACCTGTCCCGCACCCCCCTGACCGGGGCGCCGCTCGCGAGCGTGCCCCTGTCGAGCCCGGACGACGTCGCGGTCGCCGTCGAGAGCGCCCGGGCCGCGCAGCGGGCCTGGGCGGAGGTGCCGGTCCGCCGTCGCGGCGAGGTCCTGCTCCGGTTCCACGACCTCGTCCTCTCCCACCAGGTCCAGCTGCTCGACATGGTCCAGCTCGAGTCCGGCAAGGCCCGTCGGCACGCCTTCGAGGAGGTCGCCGACTGCGCGATCGTCGCGCGGCACTACGGCCGGCGCGGACCGGCATACCTCGCCGACACCCGGCACCTCGGCGCGTTCCCGGTGCTCTCCCAGGCCGTCGAGAGCCATCGGCCCAAGGGGGTCGTCGGGATCGTCAGCCCGTGGAACTACCCCCTCAGCCTGTCGATCACCGACGCGCTGCCGGCGCTCATGGCCGGGAACGCCGTCGTGCTGCGCCCCGACCTGCAGTCCTCGCTGTCGGCCCTGCTCGGCGTCGAGCTGCTCGTCGAGTCGGGGCTGCCGCAGGACGTGTTCCAGGTCGTCCTCGGCCCCGGCGCCAGTACCGGGCAGGCACTGGTCGACCTGGCCGACTACGTGTGCTTCACCGGGTCGACCGCGACCGGCCGCCGGGTCGCCGAGTCCGCCGGACGGCGGCTCGTGAGCTTCAGCCTCGAGCTGGGCGGCAAGAACAGCCTCTACGTCGCCGACGACGCCTCGATGAGCAAGGCCGTCGAGGGCGCGGTGCGCGGGTGCTTCTCGTCGGCGGGTCAGCTGTGCATCAGCGCCGAGCGGGTGATCGTCCACGAAGCGGTCTACGAGGAGTTCGTCGACCGGTTCGTGCAGGCCGTGAAGGCCATGCGGCTCGGGACGGCCCTGGAGTACGGCATCGACATGGGCAGCCTCGTCTCCGCGGAGCAGCTCGAGACGGTGACCCGTCACGTCGAGGACGCCCGCGAGCGCGGCGCCCGCGTGCTGGCCGGGGGCCGGGCCCGTCCGGACCTCGGGCCGTTCGTCTACGAGCCGACGGTGCTCGAGGGCGTGACCGAGGCGATGGCCTGCCGTGACGAGGAGACCTTCGGGCCGGTCGTCTCGCTCTACCGGGTCGCCTCCGACGACGAGGCCATCGCGCTCGCGAACGACACCGAGTACGGCCTCAACGCCTCGGTGTGGACGCGCGACATGCGGCGGGGCCGGGCGATCGCCGCGCGGATCCGGACCGGGACCGTGAACATCAACGAGGGATATGCCGCGGCCTGGGGCAGCGTCGCCGCTCCGATGGGCGGGATGAAGGCGTCCGGGGTGGGCCGACGGCACGGCGCCGAGGGCATCCTCAAGTACACCGAGGCCCAGAACGTCACGGCCCAGCACGTCATCGGGTTCGGCGGGCTGGCGGGGATGTCGGACGAGGCGTTCGCCGGGATGCTCACGACCTCGCTCAAGGTGATGAAGGCGCTAGGCCTGAGGTGACCGAGCCGGACGTCGACGTCGTCGTCATCGGGACCGGCTTCGGCGGCTCGGTGGCGGCGCTGCGGCTGGCCGAGAAGGGCTACCGGGTGCGTCTGCTCGAGGCGGGCCGCCGCTTCGAGGACGACGAGTTCGCCCGCACGTCGTGGGACCTGCGCCGCTACCTGTGGGCGCCGCGGCTCGGCTGCTACGGGGTCCAGCGCATCCACAAGCTCCCCGACGTCCTCATCCTCGCCGGCGCCGGCGTCGGTGGCGGCTCGCTCAACTACGCCAACACCCTCTACGTCCCGCCGTCGGCGTTCTTCAAGGACCGCCAGTGGGGCGAGATCACCGACTGGGAGGACGAGCTCCGCCCCTACTACGACCTCGCCTCGACGATGCTCGGCGTCGTCGTCAACCCGTGCGACGGCCCGGTCGAGCGGATCATGGAGCAGACCGCCGCGGACCTGGGGGTGCCCGAGACGTTCCGGCGCACCCCGGTCGGGGTCTACTTCGCACGCCCCGACGAGAGCGACCCCGACCCCTACTTCGGCGGGGCCGGCCCCAGCAGGAGCGGGTGCACCGAGTGCGGCAACTGCATGGTCGGCTGCCGGGTCGGGGCGAAGAACACCCTCGTCAAGAACTACCTCGCCCTGGCCGAGCGGCTCGGGGTGACGATCGAGCCGCTGCGCACGGTCACCCGGCTCGGCGTGGTCCCCGGCACCGATGTCGGGGGCTCGGCGGGCGTGGCATCCGCGGGGTCCGCGGACGGTGACGGCACGGCATACCCGCTCTACCGGGTGCTCCACGAGCGGACCGGCGCCTGGGCGCGCAAGGATCCCCGGGTCGTCACCGCCCGGCACGTCGTCGTCGCGGCCGGGACGTGGGGGACCCAGCGGCTGCTGCACGCGATGAAGGATGAGGGCGAGCTGCCCCGGCTCTCCGAGCGGCTCGGCCACCTCACCCGCACCAACTCCGAGGCCCTGGTCGGGGCGTTGACCGAGCACCCGCCCGCCGAGGTCGACCTCACCCGTGGCGTCGCCATCACAACCTCGTTCCACCCCGACGAGGACACCCACGTCGAGAACGTGCGCTACGGCCGGGGCTCCAACGCCATGGGCCTGCTCTCGACGCTGCTCGTGCCGGGCGACACCGGTCGGGCTCGGCCCGTCGAGTTCCTGCGCCAGCTGGCCAAAGATCCCCAGGCGTTCCTGCGGATCATGCCGACCGCCCGTCGGTGGAGCGAGCGGATCGTCATCGGCCTGGTCATGCAGACTCGCGACAACTCCCTGCACGTCTCCGGCCGTCGCGGCCGGCTCGGCGGGCGCACCCTCACCTCGACGCAGGGCCACGGCGAGCCCAACCCGACCTACATCAAGGCCGGCCACGACGCGATGCGGGCGCTGGCAGCCCGGCTCGGCGACCTCACCGGCCAGTACACGGTGCCGGGCGGAGCCTGGCCCGAGGTGTTCGACATCCCGCTCACGGCCCACTTCCTCGGCGGCGCCCCCATCTCGGACTCGCCCGAGCACGGGGTCGTCGACGCCTACCACCGGGTCTGGGGCCACCCCGGCATCCACATCGTCGACGGGGCCGCCGTGTCGGCGAACCTCGGGGTCAACCCCGCGCTGACCATCACCGCACAGGCCGAGCGGGCGATGTCGTTGTGGCCCAACCGCGGTGACGCCGACGGCCGGCCCGCGCAGGGGGAGCCGTACCGGCGGCTCCACCCGGTGCCGCCGCGGCGCCCGGCCGTGCGCAGGTACACCCACGAGAGCGCCCTGGTCACCGGCTGAGGTTATGCCGAGGGCGCGCCCAGAACGAGGCCGGGCCGCTGGTGGAGCCGCCTAGAACGAGGGCAGGCCGCGCCTCTCGTTGATGGGGCGGGTCACCCGGCCCTTGTCGAAGACGATGATGCTGTCGTAGACGTGCATGCCGCGGATCGACCGGGTGTAGGCGTCGACCTGGAGGCTCTCGGGCTCCCTTGAGTGCCAGGCGTGTTGCTGGTCGATGAGGTTCTTGGCGTACTCGATGAACGTGCCGGGGCGCCGGTAGCCGCCGCCGTAGGCAGGCCAGTAGCTCGTGTGAAGGTCCTCGACCAGGTAGATGCCACCCGGCCGGACGCGGGGCCACAACTCCTCGAACGTCGCGATCTGTTGGGCCATCGTGTGGCCGCCGTCCTCGATGACGATGTCGATCATGCCGACCCGGTCGGCCAGGTCGCGCAGGAACCCGCGATCCTCCTGGTCGCCGATGACGACGTCGATCCCGTCGTCGCCGAGCGCGGCGCAGGCAGGGTTCACATCGACGCCGGTGATCGCCGCCCGCCGCCCGAAGTAGTGCCGCCACATCTGCAGCGACCCCCCGTGCGAGACGCCGAACTCGACAATGGTGAGCTTCCTGCCGCGGTAGGGGGCGAAGTGCCGGTCGTAGATGTCGAAGTAGTGCATCCACTTGTGTATCAGCCGCCCCCTGTTGGCCAGGAAGTACTCCTCAAGGGGGTTCGACCCCTGGCGGGTGGCCTTCCGGTAGATCCGGGCGGCGGTCTCGTGGTGGGAGAGCGCCCTGACGGCGGGCTCGAGCGGGGCAGGCACGCTCCGTCGCATCCGGGCGAGGTCAGCGGCGACCCGGCGTCGAGCGGCGGGCAATGACAGGGAACCGGGCATGCGCGAAGCGTAGTGGCGGGGACCGCGGGAGGCACACCGGAAGGCGGTGGACCGGTGCCCCACGACGGCAGGCTGGTCTCGGGCTGGTGTTGTGCTGCGAGCCTGGGCGTGGTTGCGTGGGCGGATGAGCGAGCAGACCACCGCCGTCGCCGTCCTCTCCCGGGCGCTCGACCAGTTCCTCACGGTCCTCGAGGACGTGCCGGCCGACCGGCTGGCGGCGTCGACGCCCTGCTCGGAATGGACCGTGGGTGACCTCGTCGACCACGTCGTCCAGGATCCCGCGTCCTTCGCCGCCATGATCCGTAGGGAGAAGGTCGACTGGACGCAGCCGACGCCGCATCAGGGCGAGCCGGTCACGGCGTACCGGCGACACGTGGCGGACCTGCTTCGGGCCTGGGAGGCCAACCCGGACGCCCAGCCGGGCCCGGACTGGCAGTCCGCCGAGATCGCCGTCCACACCTGGGACCTCGCGACGGCCCTCGGGCGGTCGACGGAGGACCTGGACGCCGAGGTGGCCGAGCGGGGGCTGGCGTTCCTCCGTGGTGCGCTCACCCCTGAGCGGCGTGGGTCGGCGTTCGGGCCCGAGCAGCGCGCGCCGGATGGTGCGAACGCCTACGAGCGCATCGCCGCATTCGCCGGCCGCGCGCTCTGACCGCGAGGCAACCGCCCGGCCGTATGCCGCTGGGCCAGGCCGCTGCCGCCCCCTGGGCGTGCCGGTGACCCCGCCCGGGGGCGAGGTGTGGAGCGAGGTCGCTAGAGGTGCCAGGTGACGCCGGTCTCCGTCACGGTGGCGGAGAGTCCGCGGGTGTGGACGTGGGTGTGGTGGCGTTGGCAGAGCAGGGCCGCGTTCGAGATGTCGGTCGCGCCGCCGTGCGCCCAGTGGGTGATGTGGTGGGCCCGGGTCCAGGCGGCGGGGATCGTGCAGCCGGGGTAGGAGCAGCCGCCGTCGCGGCGCCAGAGCAGGAGGCGTTGGCCGGGGGTGAAGAGACGGACCCTCCTACCCAGGTCGAGGGTCTCGCCGCGGGTGCCGAGGACCATCGGGATGATGCCGGCGTCGCAGGCGATCCGGCGCACCGTGGCGGGGGTGAGGATCTCGCCGGTGCCGGTGAGGCCGCCGCCGCGGGCGTCGAGCGTATCGGTGAGCTGGTCGATGCTCATGGTCACCACGACCTGGGCCCGGTCCGTGGTCGGCAGGCCGTCGGGGCCGCTGACGGCGCGGGCGACGAGGTCGACCAGGGCGTCGGCCCGCCGCAGGGTCGCGGGGCGCAGGTCCGGCTGACCGTCCGGTCCCGGGACGGGGGCCGACAGGGCGGCGACGGCGGAGTCGATCGTGGCGGCGCCGTCGGGGTCGAGGACGAGGCGGTACTCGGCCAGCCCGGCCGGTCCGGGCCGCTTGGTGAAGGACCGGGCGCCGCGCAGGATCTCCTCCTCGCGCTCGAGCCGGGCGGAGGGCGTGAGGAGGCGGGCGGCATACCGGATGGCGGTGGCGAGCTCGCGCTCGGAGAGGCCGGGTGCGGACTCGACGAGCACGGTCAGGTCGGCGGTCACCTGCTCGGGGTCGGCGACGCGTTCGACGTCGGCGACGAAGCGGAGCAGCTGGTCGGCCTTGGTCAGCGACAGGGCCCCGGAGGCGAATGCCGCGGACACGGCGTCGAGCTCGCCGGCCGGTTGGCTCGAGCCGGGGCGGCGCCGGGAGGCGGCCTCGGCGACCCGCTTGACGCTCGTGGCGTGGCCGGTCGACGGTCCGGGGGCGGCCGCGGACCCGGTGCGGACGATCCAGTCGACGGTGCCCCAGCCGTGGTCGGTCGGCAGGCCCCGGTCCAGGGCCTCGGTCACCGTCGCGACCTCGACCCGGTCGCTGTTCGCCCGCAGACGCCCGACGAGGCTCATCGCCTCGGCCAGCTCGGCCTCGGACAGCGGCCAGGCCGGCTCCGCGGCGGACTTCTCCACCGCGACCACGGCGGCCCGGAGCAGCGCCAGCGCGGCCGGCTCCACCCGGTCGGCCGCTGCTCCGGTCTCCTCTGACATGGCTCCCACCATAGAGGTGCCCACCGACAGCCGGGCCCAGCCCAACACGGCTGTGGCACAGCGCCGTTCGCCGCATCAGAAGCCACAGAGGAGCCCTTCGGGACACTGGTCCCGTCGCCCCCGCCCGACCTACGCTGCAGAATGTCCGTATGGGTCGGCGACAGCAGGAACGGCTTCGGCGGATGTATGCCGGTGGCCGGGCCAACGCGACCGCGCGGGCCTACGTGCGCGCCTACAACCGCGTCGTCCCCTGGGGGCTGGCTCCCCAGCGCTGGGTGATCCTCGAGGTCACCGGCCGCTCCAGCGGCCGGCCGGTCCGGCTTCCCCTCGGGCTCGCCGACCTCGGGGGCACCTGGTACCTCGTCAGCATGCTCGGCGACTGCAACTGGACGAAGAACCTCCGGGCGGCCGACGCCCACGCGGACATCCTGCGGCGGGGGCGGCATCCGGTCACCGCGGCCGAGGTCCCGGTGGCCGAGCGTGCACCCGTCATCAAGCGCTACCTCGAGAAGGTCCCGGGCGCCCGCCCCCACATCGCCGTCGACCGCCGGGCCCCGCTCGCAGCGTTCGAGGCGGTGGCCGAGCAGACCCCCGTCTTTCGCCTCGCCGGATACCCGTGAGCGGAGTGAGGGGCCCGCAGACCGGCCCGAGCCGCCCACCGTCGCCGGCGGACCCCATCGGCGATACTGAGCCATGGCGTACGACGAGGTGTTGGCGCACCGCATCCGCGAGGCCGCGCAGGACACGGCCGGGCTCACCGAGAAGCCGATGTTCGGCGGGCTGGCCTTCCTCGTGGGCGGCCACATGGCGGTCGCGGCCAGCGGGCAGGGCGGGATCCTCGTGCGCGTCGACCCCGGGCTGAGCGAGGCCCTCGTCGACCCGCCGGACGTCGACCGCGCCGTCATGCGCGGCCGGACCATGGACGGCTGGCTGCGCGTCACCGAGTCGGCCCTCGACGCCGACGAGGACCTTCGGCGCTGGATGGGCATCGCCCTGGCGTACGTGCGGACCCTGCCCGCGAGGTAGGCGTCCCGCCGGTCCGCATCCCGCACGCCACGCCGCGCGGTGCCGGTGCGCCTCACCGAACCTGGGACTCCCGTCACCTACCGTGACTGTTGAGACCATCGAGACTCGAGTGCGGCGAGGTGACCCAGATGATCGTCAAGCGGGAGTCCGTCTACGTCCGGCGCCGCCGGGTGGCCTTGGGCGGCCTGGCCGTACTCGTCGCGGTGACCGGCCTCGGCGTGACCCACGTGTTCGGCGGCGACCCGGCCCAGGCCAGCACCACGCCGCGCTCGACGCCCAAGGCCGTCAGCACCCCGACGCCGCAGCCCGTCAAGGCGGCCCCCACGCCGTCCCCGCAGCCGACGTCGGGTCGGACCGCCCCCTCGGCACAGACGTCCCTCATCCAGATCCAGCGGCTGACCGGCGGCCTCACCCCGAAGTCCGTCGTCGCCTCGGCCCACGGCCAGGTCTTCGCGCAGAACATGATGTACTCCCACACCATCTCCGCCTTCCGCGCCGACGGCGCCCTCATGGCGACGGTCAAGGACGGGGTCGACCTGTCGGCGTTCGGCGTCAAGGGCCATCCGGGCATCTCCAAGGGCGCCCCGGTCGAGATGGCGTTCAGCCCGAACGGCAAGACGGCCTGGGTGTCGAACTACGCGATGTACGGCTCCGGCTTCAGCCCGGAGGGCAAGGACGCCTGCACGAGCGGCGCAGGCATCTCCCCGAGCTACGTCTACAGGATCAACACCGCGACGTATGCCGTGACCAAGGTCGTCAGGGCCGGCGCGGTCCCCAAGTACGTCGCCGTGACCCCTGACGGCAAGCAGGTCCTCGTCACGAACTGGTGCTCGATGGACCTGACCATCATCGACGCCGCCAAGGCCAAGGTCGTCGCGACCGTGAAGATCCCCGGCTCCCACCCGCGGGGCATCGCCGTCGCCAAGGACAGCAAGACGGCATACGTCGCGATCATGGGCTCGGACCGGGTCGTCGCCGTCGACCTGACGACCCGCAAGGTGCGCGCCTTCGCCACGACCGGTGCCGGCCCCCGCCACCTCGTCCTGTCCAAGGACGGCAAGACCCTCTATGTCACCAACAACAGCGCGGGCACGGTGAGCGCCGTCGACACCACCACCGGCAAAGTGCTGCACACCCTCAAGGTGGGCAAGGAGCCGCGCTCGATGGCGATCAGCAGCGACGGCGGGGCGCTCTACGTCGTCAACTACGACGACTCGACGATGACGAAGATCCGCACCTCCGACTTCACCGCCGTGCAGACCGTCAAGACCGACGGCTACCCGGTGGGCGTGACGTACGAGCCGACGAAGAAGCGGGTCTGGGTGGCCTGCTACGGCGGGTCGATCCTCGTCTTCGACGACTCGCGCACCGCCGCCTGAGCGTTATCGGACCGGCTGCCCCGGCTCGAGCTCGCCGACCTCGTCGTCCCGCTCGTCGCGCCAGGACCGCCACAGGGCGGCGTACGGGCCGTTGGCCGCGAGCAGCTCGTGATGCGACCCGAGCTCGCTGATGAGCCCGTCCTCCACGACGGCCACCCGGTCGGCGTCGTGGGCCGTGTGGAGCCGGTGGGCGATGGCGACGACGGTGCGCCCGTCGACGACGGCTGCCAGCGACCGCTCGAGGTGACGGGCCGCGCGCGGGTCGAGCAGCGAGGTCGCCTCGTCGAGGACGAGGGTGTGCGGGTCGGCGAGGACGAGCCGGGCCAGGGCCAGCTGCTGGGCCTGGCCCTCGGCGAGGACGTGGCCGCCGCTGCCGACCACCGTGTCGAGGCCCTGAGGCAGCGCCCGGGCCCACGCCGCGGCGTCCACCGCCGCGAGGGCGCCGAGCAGGACGGCGTCGTCAGCACCCGGCCGGGCGAGCAGGAGGTTGTCGCGCAACGTCCCGACGAAGACATGGTGCTCCTGGGTGACCAGGGCGACCTCGCCGCGCAGGACGGGGAGCTCGAGGTCGACGAGCGGCACCCCACCGACGGTGATCCGGCCGCGGCGCGGCCCGTCGATCCCGGCCATCAGGCGACCGAGCGTCGACTTGCCCGCGCCGGAGGGGCCGACGATGGCCAGCCGCTCGCCCGGTCTCAGGTCGAGGCTGACGCCGTGCAGGACGTCCCGACCCTCGCGGTACGCGTAGCGGACCTCGTCGACGTCGAGGTCGTTGGCCAGCGGGAGCGCGCCCGTGGCCGTCCGGTCCGGCGGGACCTCGGCCACCCCGAGGATCCGCGACAGCGAGGTCGCGGCGAACTGGATCTCGTCGAGCCAGCTGATGAGCTCACCCAGCGGGTCGAGCGCCTGCTGGGTATAGAGGGTCACCGTCGTGGCGGCCGCGACCGAGACGTGGCCGGTGTACGCGAGCCAGCCACCCCACAGGACCGCCCCGGCGACCGGCAGGAAGAAGCCGATCTCCAGCCAGGGGAACCACCGTAGCCGCAGCCCCAGCGTGTACTGCTCCGCGCGCCACGACTCGGCGAGCGCCTCGTCGAAGCGCCGGCCCCGGGCGCGCTGCAGCCCGAGGGCGTCCATGGTCCGGGCGCCCTCGACGGTCTCGGCGGCGACGGCGTTGAGCCGGGCGTAGGACGCGTGCTCCCACAGGTAGCCGTCCCCGGCCCGGCGCAGGTACCACCGGGTCGACGGCACCTGCACGAGAGCGGCCAGCAGCAGGGCGAGCGCAGCCAGGGGAGAGGTGAGGATCGCAGCGACCGCGGTGGCGGCGACGGTCATGACCGAGACCACGAAGGCCGGGATCCCGAACCGGATGACCCGCGAGAGGGCGTCGATGTCGTTCGTCGTCCGGGCCACCAGGTCCCCCGTGCCCGCGCGCTCGACGACCGAGAGCGGAAGCCGCACCGCCGAGGTGACGAAGTCCTCGCGGAGCCGGGCGAACACCTGCTCGGCCAGGACGAACGAGGCGCGCCGGGCGAACCAGGTGAGCGCGGTCTGCGCGACGATCCCCACCGCAAGGGCGGTCACGAGCAGGTCGATCCGGCCGGTGCCGCGCTCGCTGTGGGTGAGCTCCTGGACGATCTGCCCCACGACCCAGGGTCCGACGAGGGCGACAAGGGCGGCGGTGCCGTGCCAGGCGAGGACCCGCACGAGGGCGCCGCGGTGCTCCCTGGCCAGGGCCCGGGCGTGCGCGACGACGACCGACCGGCTCGCGATCGGCAGGGTCCGGGCCGCGTGGTCGGTGCGGCCGAGGATCGGTGACATCAGTCCTCCTCCCCACGCAGGACGACCTGGCGGTATGCCGCGTTGCCGCGGAGCAGGTCGTGGTGCCGCCCGCTCGCGGCGACCCGGCCGTCCTCGACGAGGACGACCTCGTCGGCATGGTCGAGCAGCAGCGGGCTGGCCGTGACGAGCACCGTCGTCCGTCCGCGCCGGTGCTCGGCCAGCCGGGCCGCGATCCGGGCCTCGGTGTGGGTGTCGACCGCGCTCGTCGGCTCGACCAGCACGAGGACCTCGGCGTCGCGCAGCAGGGCGCGCGCGAGCGAGAGGCGCTGGCGCTGGCCACCCGACAGGGAGCGGCCGCGCTCCTCCAGCTCGCCGTCGAGCCCGCCGTCGATCGCGTCGAGCACGTCACCGGCGTCGGCCACCGCCAGGGCCGTGGTGATCCGCCGGTCGTCCCGAGCGTCGTGGGCGGCTCGGCCGCCGTCGGTGCCGGCGGCGGGCTCGTCCCCATCGGGTCCTGCTGGGTCGACGCCGTCGGGCGCGAGCAGCTCGCGGCGGACCGGGCCGCTGAACAGGTGGGGCTCGGACTCCGACACGACGATGCGCCGCCGGACGTGCGAGATCGGCAGGTCGTCGATGGCGACCCCGCCCCAGGTGACCCCGTGGCGCCCCGGGACGGCCCGGCCCAGCCGCGCCGCCACCAGTGCGGAGTCCTCCGGGCGGGCCGATACCAGCGCCGTGAGCCGGCCCGGGCGGGCGACCACGCCGGAGGCCTGGTCGACGAGGTCGCCCGCCGGGGCACGGTCCCCGGTCGCCGCCGGCGTGCCGGGGCGCGCCGGGTCGCCCTCCACCCCTGCGGGGTCCTCGTGGTCGGGTTCGGTCGCGAGCACCCGCACGATCCGGCGGGACGCGACCCGGGTCTGGATGAGCTTGTCGACGAACTCGGTGGCGGTGCGCAGGGGCATGGTGAGGAACGCCGTGTACCCGTAGAAGGAGACGAGCTGCCCCGCCGTGATCTCGCCCGAGACGGCCAGGTGCGCCCCCACCCCCGTGACGATGAGGACGAAGATGCCCGGCAGCAGCACCTGAGCGGCGTCGAGCGTCGCCTGGACCCCGGCCAGACGGTTCCCGGCGGCCCGGACCCGCTGGGACTGGGCGGCATACCTGGCGAGGAAGGTGTCCTCCCCGCCGATCCCACGGAGCACCCGCAGGCCCGCCACCGTGTCGGCGCCGAGCGAGGTGAGCCGCCCAGTCTCGGCCCGCTGGGCGGCCTGGCGCCGGTGCAGCGGCCGGATGACGAGGCCGAGCGAGGCGACGAGGAGCGGGCCGCCGATCAGCATGATGAGCCCGAGCAGCAGCGAGCCGCGCAGCAGGATGACGGCGACGACGGTGAAGCTCAGCACCGCCCCCGCCGCCCTCGCGCTCACGTCGAAGACCGACCCCATCCGGGCGAAGTCGCTCGCGAAGACCGTGATGACCTCGCCCGCCGGCATCTGCCGGGTCAGCGCCGGCCCGGCTCTGCGCACGGCACGGTCGGCGACGATCCCCGACCGGTACGACGCGGTCAGCCAGTTGCGCACGGCGAAGAAGTGCCGCAGGTCGCTCGTCACCGCGCTAGTCAGGCCGAGCCCGAGGATGACCAGGGCCCAGCGCAACAGGGCGCCGAGGTCCCGGCCGACGATCCCCTCGTCGACGGCACGGCCGATGGCGGCGGGGACGAGCGCGATCGACAGCATCCACGGCCCGCCGAGGGCGATGCCGCCCAGGAGGGTGCGCCACTGCCGCCGAGCCAGCCAGATCATGAGGCGGTCAGCGTGAGCGGGTGGGCGGTCCTCCGGGTCGACGGAGTACGGCAGGGTCGAGGGGTGCATCGACCACCCACGGTATGCCGCCGGAGGCGGTCTCCTCCATCGGGTTTCGCGTCGCTGCACCGCGCCCCCACCGGCCGGTGAGGGGGCGGGGGACGGCGGCGGGTCGGCCACCGAGGTGGGTCGCGTAGCCTGAGCGGGTGCTCAGGACCGCGCTGAAGCCCCGATGGCTGGGACTGCTCGTCGTGGTCGCCCTCGTCATCGTCGCCTTCATCCAGCTCGGCCGCTGGCAGCTCGGGGTCGCCCGCGACAAGGCGACCGTCGAGCAGCTGCAGAGGGTGGCGAGCCAGCCGCCGGTCGATGTGACCTCGGTCCTTCGGGTGCACGCCGCGTTCCCCGGCGACGCGAGCTCCAAGCGGGTCTTCGCGACCGGACGGTATGCCGCGGACGGCCAGGTCCTCGTGCCGGACCGCCGCCTCGAGGGCCGGGCCGGCTACTGGCTCATCACGCCCTTCGTCGTCGACGGCACCGGCGCGCGGCTGCCCGTGCTGCGGGCCTTCCTCGGCACGGCGTCCCCGGTCCCGGCGCCCCCCGACGGGCTGGTCACCCTCCACGGGGGGCTCGCACCGGGGGAGTCCCCGGCCGCGGTGACCGCCCTGCCCCCGGGCCAGATCGGGTCGGTCGACCTCTCGCTGCTCGTCAACACCTGGCCGGGGGAGACCTACAACGCCTTCCTGTTCCTCGAGGACGAGACGCCGGGGGCCGGGCCGGGGGCGGCGGCCGCCGACACGCTCAACACCCTCACCCACGTCCCCGTCCCGGTCGCCGACACCGGTCTGAAGTGGCGCAACGCGGCATACGCCCTGCAGTGGTGGGTGTTCGCGGGGTTCGCCGCCTACATGTGGTGGCGGATGGTGCGCGAGGACCGCGACGCCACGCGTGCGGCGACGCGAGGGGAGGGCGGGAGCGGCGGCGGGGAGGGCCCCGACGGCGATGGCGGCGACGGTGGCCCGGAGTGCGCGGAGGGCCCCGCCGACGCGCCCGGGGTGGCCCCCGTGCGGGCCGTCGCCGACCACCGGGGAGAATGAGCGCCGTGACCCAGACGACTCATGCCGAGATCAAGGACCCGCAGACGGCCGCCAAGGCGCTGACCTTCTTCAAGGTCATGGCCATCATCGTCGGCGTGGGGCTGTTGCTCCTCGTCGCCGAGGTGATCCTTCACTACCGCTTCCAGAGCGAGGCGCTGTCCTGGTGGCCCCAGCCGCACGGCTTCATCTTCTTCGTCTATGTCATCGCGACGGCCAACCTGGGCTTCAAGGTGGGCTGGTCGCTGCCCAAGATGGTGCTCGTCATGCTGGCCGGATGCGTTCCCTTCCTGTCCTTCGTCGTCGAGCGCGTCGTGGCGCGTGAGATCGATGGCCGGCTCGCCCTCGCCCACAAGTAGCCTGGGCGCGTGACGCAGCAGCCGCCGCACCTGTCCGACCGCCCGGTGCTGGTCGTCGACTTCGGTGCGCAGTACGCCCAGCTCATCGCGCGCCGGGTCCGCGAGGCCCGCGTCTTCAGCGAGGTCGTGCCGCACACGATGCCGGTGCCCGACATGCTCGCGAAGGACCCGGCCGCCGTGATCCTGTCCGGTGGGCCGTCCTCGGTCTACGAGGAGGGTGCCCCCGAGCTCGACGCGAGCCTGCTCAAGGCTGGGGTGCCGGTCTTCGGGATGTGCTACGGGTTCCAGGCGATGGCCCAGGCGCTCGGCGGCCGGGTCGCGCACACCGGGCTCGGCGAGTACGGCTCGACCCATGCGAGCGTGTCCGACACGGCCTCGACCCTCTTCAACGGCCAGCCCACCGCGCAGTCCGTGTGGATGAGCCACGGCGACTCGGTGACCGACGCGCCCGAGGGGATGCGGGTCACCGCCTCGACCGGCGGAGCGCCCGTCGCCGCGTTCGAGGACGACGAGCGCCGGCTCTACGGCGTCCAGTGGCACCCGGAGGTCGTCCACTCGACGTTCGGCCAGCGCGTGCTCGAGAACTTCCTCCACCGCGGGGCGGGGCTCGCCGGGGACTGGACGCCGGCCAACGTCGTCGACCAGCTCGTGGCCGAGGTCCGCGAGACGGTCGGCGACAAGAGGGTGCTGTGCGCCCTGTCCGGGGGCGTCGACTCCTCGGTCGCGGCGGCGCTCGTCCAGCGCGCGGTCGGCGACCAGCTCACCTGCGTGTTCGTCGACCACGGGCTGCTGCGCTCCAACGAGGCCGAGCAGGTCGAGGAGGACTTCGTCGCGGCCACCGGGGTCGATCTCGTCGTCGTCGACGCCCGCGAGCGCTTCCTCGGCGCCCTTGCCGGGGTGGCCGACCCCGAGGAGAAGCGCAAGATCATCGGGCGCGAGTTCATCCGGGTCTTCGAGCAGGCGGCCCGCGACATCGTCGGCGAGGGCGCTCGCGACGGCCACCCCGTCGAGTACCTCGTCCAGGGGACCCTCTATCCCGACGTCGTCGAGTCCGGTGGGGGCACGGGGACGGCCAACATCAAGTCCCACCACAACGTCGGCGGCCTGCCCGACGACCTCCAGTTCACCCTCGTCGAGCCCCTGCGCCTGTTGTTCAAGGACGAGGTCCGCCATGTGGGCCTCGAGCTCGGCGTGCCGGAGGACATCGTGTGGCGCCAGCCGTTCCCCGGGCCCGGGCTCGGTATCCGGATCGTCGGCGAGGTGACCGCCGAGCGCCTCGAGGTGCTCCGGGCCGCCGACCGGATCGCCCGCCACGAGCTGTCCTCCGCCGGACTGGACCGCGAGATCTGGCAGTGCCCGGTGGTGCTGCTGGCCGATGTCCGCTCGGTCGGCGTCCAGGGCGACGCACGCACCTACGGACACCCCATCGTGCTGCGTCCCGTCTCCTCCGAGGACGCCATGACGGCCGACTGGACCCGGGTGCCCTACGAGGTCCTCGCCAGGATCTCGACCCGGATCACCAACGAGGTCGCCGAGGTAAACCGGGTGGTCCTCGACGTGACGAGCAAGCCCCCGGGCACCATCGAGTGGGAGTGACCCACCTCCGCTGACCTTCGGTGATGGCCTCCCGCCATTGGCGTTCTGGGATGGGGGCCCCCAACGGTCCGGAGGGCGAGGTGACCCGCGGCGGGCGCGACGCAGAAAGCGCACGTCCGGGAGAGGCGAAGGGGGGAGCCCACGACGCCGAGCGCCGCCAAGGCGTCACCGATCCCGGGTCCGCAAGCGAGTCGACCTCACCGTCGCGGTGGTAGCGTCCGCCCTACGGCCGCTTGGGGGGCGCCGACGGGGGAGGGGTGGTTCGGATGGTGGGGGTCAGGGGCCGCATGAAGGTCCGTGTCGTCACGGTCATGGCTGGTGTTCTGTCGGCCGGCCTCGTGGGCACGGCGTCGGCGACGGCCGGCGCGGCCGCTGCGCACGTCGTTCCGACGGCGACCGCGATGGCGTCGGGGCCACCGAGCGCCGCAGCCGGGGGGCAGGCGCCGGGCGCCTTCGTGCCGGTCAGCCCGGCCCGGTTGTTGGATACGCGCAACGGGACGGGTGCGACCGGCCCCGTCCGCGCTCACGGCACCGTGCACCTGCAGGTGACCGGCAGGGGCGCAGTCCCGAGCGCCGGGGTGGCCGCCGTCGTCCTCAACGTCACGGTGACCGCGCCCGCCCGGGCGGGCTACGTCACGGCATACCCCGACGGCACCAGCCGGCCGACCGCATCCAACCTCAACTACGTCGCCGGACAGACCGTCGCCGACCTCGTCACGGTCAAGGTCGGGACGAATGGCAGGGTCGCGCTGACCAGCACCTCCGCCGGGACGGCCCAGCTCATCGCCGACGTCTCCGGCTACTACGTGGCCGGTGCCGTCACCGACCCCGGCGGGTTCGTCCCGGTCGACCCGGCACGGCTGCTCGACACCCGCAGGGGCAACGGCGCCGCCGGCCCCGTCCGGGCCTACGGCACCGTCCAGCTCCAGGTGAGCGGTCGCGGCGCAGTCCCGGCGACCGGCGCGTCCGCCGTGGTCCTGACCGTCACCGTGACGGCCCCCACCTCGTCCGGGTACGTCACGGCCTACCCGGGCGGCACCATGCGGCCCACCGCGTCGAGCCTGAACTTCAGGGCCCGACAGACGGTGCCCAACCATGTCACCGTCAAGCTGGGCAGCACCGGCACCCTCGCCCTGACGAACTCCTCCGGCGGCACGGTCCACCTCGTCGCGGACGTCGCCGGCTACTACCTCGCCGGCCCGGCCACCGCGAAGGGCATGTTCGTGCCGGTGAACCCGACCCGCCTGCTCGACACCCGGATCGCTCGCGCTCCCGTGCCTGCGTACGCGACCACGACGGTCTCGGTCACCCACCGGCCCGGCACGCCGACCAACGGCGTCCTCGCCGCGGTGCTCAACGTCACCGCCGTGCTGCCCAGCTCGGGTGGGCATGTGACCGTCTACCCGAACATCGTCTCGCGCCCCAACACGTCCAACCTGAACTTCACGCGAGGTGCCATCACCCCCAACGCCGTCATGGCGCCGCTCGGGACCGACGGAGCGACGCTGCTCTACAACGCGTCCAGCAGGCGAGTCGACCTGCTGGCGGACCTCGCCGGGTACGTCCTGTTCGCACTTCCTGCACCGGCCCACCCGGAGGTGACGGCCCAGGGGTCAAGCACCTGTGCCGTGACCACCGCAGGCGCGGTCCGATGCTGGGGCCACGGCGCGGCCGGAGAGCTGGGCAACGGGACGACCCAGCACGACGCCAAGGCACCCGTCCCGGTGAGCTCGCTGAGCCATGGCGTCAGTCACCTCAGCAGCGACGGAAACGCCTTCTGCGCCCTGGCGACCGGCGGTGACGTCTCGTGTTGGGGGACGGGCTTCTTCCTCACCGGCATCCGGTCCGTCCCCACGGCGATCGGCGCGCTGGGCAACGCCGTGGTCGAGGTCGCCCTGTCCGCCAGCCAGCTCTGCGCCGTCACCGCGCTCCACGGCGTGGTGTGCATCCAGGCGGACGGCTCCCTGGTCCCGAACCGCGACCTGAGCGGGGTCGCCGCGCTCTCGATCGGCGACGTGTTCGCCTGCGCGGCCCTCGACGACGGCAGCGCGCGATGCTGGGGCGACAACACGCACGGTGAGCTGGGGAACGGCTCGACCACCTCGTCGGGGACGCCCGTCCGGGTCGCGGGCCTCAGCCATGTCGTGGACGTCGACGCGGCCATCGGACGTGCCTGCGCGTTGACCTCGGACAAGACGGTCCACTGCTGGGGCGACGGACGATCCGGGGGACTGGGCAACGGCACGACCTCGATCTCCTCATCGCCCGTCCAGGTGCTCGGCGTCCACGACGCCGAGGCCCTGTCGACCGGCGGGGCGTCGTGCGCGGTCGGCGCGGGCGGCAGCCTCCGATGCTGGGGTGCCAACTGGACGGGTCAGGTGGGCTCGGGGTCCGTGAGCGCCGCCGAGCCGCTGCCCGTGGACGTCGTGGGGCTAGCGAGCGGCGTGATCGACGTCAGCGCCGGCCGGGCCCACACCTGCGCGGTCCTGGCATCCGGGGGCCTGCGGTGCTGGGGCGACAACACCGACGGCGCCGTGGGCGACGGCCAGGACGTGACGGCCTCGAAGCCCGTCTCGGTGACAGCGCTTGGCACCTCTGTAGGCTCGGTGAGCGTCGGTGCCAGCGAGACGTGCGCTGTCTCCGGTGGTGCCGCCTACTGTTGGGGATCTGGGGACCTGGGAAGCGACCACACGGTCAACCACGGCTTGAGCACACTGCCGCTGCTGGTGCAGGGCCAGAGCTCCGGTATCGCCCAGATCAGCGCTGGCTACGGAGGCGCCTGTTCGCGGTCGACCTCCGGCGCGGTGACCTGCTGGGGCACGAATTCGAGGGGGCGGCTCGGGAACGGTTCTGCCGATCCGGGTTCCGACATCCCGGTCCCGGTGTCGGGCATTCTCAGCGGGGCAACGGACCTGTCCGTTGGTGACGAGGGCTTCGTCTGCGCGGTCGTGTCGGGAGGGGCGCGTTGCTGGGGGTCGAACAACATGGGCGAGCTCGGGGACGGGACAACGACCGACCGGGCAACGCCCGTTCCGGTTACGGGTCTGGGCAGTGGCGTCGCAGCCGTCGCAGCGGGTGGCGAGCACGCCTGTGCCCTGACCACCTCAGGTGGCGTCCAGTGCTGGGGCAACAACCTCTACGGCCAGCTCGGGAATGGCACGACAGCCTTCTCCGCGGACCCTGTCCTGGTCACGGGCCTCTCCAGCGGCGTCATCGCAATCTCGGCCGGGTACTTCAACACGTGCGCTCTCAAGGCCGACGGCACGATGGCGTGCTGGGGCCACAACGACCAGGGCCAGGTGGGCGACGGGACCACGACCGGATCGACGACGCCGAAGCCGGTGGCCAACCTACCCGGGGGCGTGGTCGCCATCGCGGCGGGAACGCGGTCGACGTGTGCCACCACGACAGGGGGTGCCTTCTGCTGGGGGTCCAACCTGCACGGGCTGCTGGGTGATGGAACGACCATGCCGTCCCTGGTCCGCACGAAGGTGTCCGGCATCGGTGTCGACGCGACCGCGGTCGCCGTCGGCCCCACCCGTGCCTGCGCGATCGTCGACGGCGCCCTGTCGTGCTGGGGCGACCGGACCGACGGTGCGCTCGGCGACGGCTCATCCACCCGTGTCCCGACCCCCCAGGCGGTCCTCGGCTTCTAGCCGGCGTTCACGACGTGCCGCCGACACGGCAGGGCGCGGGGCTTCGAGGCGATCCTCGGTGCCTGTTCGCCGTCGGCTCATCGGCCTGACCGACACGGTGTCCGTCTGGCCGCAGCATCGCTGATCGCGGCCAACGCAGGCCGCCGTGCGAGACTGCCCTCGCCTGCGAGGTAGCCATCGCCGTGCTGCCCCCGACACAACGCGTCCGTCGCTGCGATCGACGAGAACGTGACGGGCCTCGACCTGTCCTGCGCGCGCCACTACTCGCGAGGCTCGGCCTGCTCGCGCCGGGTGATGACGACGTGGCCGTCGTCATAGAGCCGGTCGCCGGGGGTCGGGGCGGGCAGCACCTGCTCGTGCGGCGCCTCCATGAGCTCACGGGCCTCCCTGGCACCGGGGTGGAAGACCTCTTCGAACACCCCCATCGCCGAGCCCATGCCGCGGCGCGCTGTTCGTCTGCGTCTCATCCAGGTGGGCACGGCCACACCTCCCACCTTCAGCATCACCGGGTGCGCCACCGATATCCAACGGCCGCCGTCGACCTGGCTGTCGCCTCAGCCTCCGGACACGGCCAGGCCCACGACCATCACGACCATCAGCGCGGCGACGCCGACCAGCGCCCAGAGGAACCACATACCGGGGCGGTTCTGCTTCTCGAACCCGATCGCGCCCCGCGAGAACTGATGAGCCGGTGGGGCGTACCAGACGTCGAGCACCTGCCCGGGCGCGACCTGGGTGTCGAGCGAGGCCTGCCCGTACCTGCGCAGCCACTGGGCATGGACGTCGATGTGGTTGGGGCCGGCGTAGACGGGGATGTCCTGCGGCCCGTAGCGCGCGGGTACCCGGTAGCCGTTCACCTGGACGGTCGGCGTGATCATGTTCGCCGTCATCATGCTGCCCTGGATGGTCAGGTGGACAGTGCCCATCGGCGGCTGAGCTGAGGGCGTCGGTTGCGTCATGCGGGCAACCTATCGGGCCGGACCTCGCTCGGCCAGCAGACCCGGACGTGGCAGGCTTGGACCGCGTCCCGCCCCCCGCGGCCCCGCGATCCCCGCTCCCGACCCGAGGACACCACGCCCATGTGCGGCATCGCCGGCTACGTCGGTCTCAGCCCCGACGAGACCCTGCTGACCTCGATGAACGACGCCCAGCGGCACCGCGGCCCGGACGGCGAGGGCATCCACGTCGACGGCCCGTGCGGCCTGGCCCACCGGCGCCTGTCGATCATCGACGTCGCCCACGGCCAGCAGCCGATGGCCACGGCCGACGGGCGCTACACGATCGTCTACAACGGTGAGGTCTACAACTACCTCGACCTGCGCGCCGAGCTCGAGACCCTCGGCCGGACCTTCACGACCGACTCCGACACCGAGGTCGTCCTCGAGGCGTTCGCGCAGTGGGGGCCCGAGGCGTTCGACCGGTTCAACGGCATGTTCGGGCTGGCCATCTGGGACCGGGACGAGCAGCGGCTCACCCTGGCCCGCGACCACTTCGGGATCAAGCCGGTCTACGTGTGTCCGCTGCCGGCGCTCGACGGCTCGGCCGTCGACGGTATGCCGGCGCTGCTGTTCGCCTCCGAGATCAAGCCGATCCTCGCCAGCGGGCACTACGACAAGAGGCCCAACGAGCGGACCATCTACCGCTACCTGCGCTTCCGGATCCACGAGGACGGTCGGGAGACCTTCTTCGACGGCATCGAGCGGCTCGAGCCGGGGGAGGTGCTCACGGTCGACGCGAGCGGCCTCACCCGGTGGCCGTTCACCCGGCTCCAGGAGGAGCTCGCCGAGCTCGCGCTGGAGCAGCGGCCCTACGACGAGGCGGCGGCGGCGGAGTACAAGGCCCGGCTCGTCGAGTCCGTCCGGCTGCGGCTGCAGTCCGAGGTGCCGGTCGGGACCTCGCTCTCCGGCGGTCTGGACTCCTCGGCCGTGGCGGTCATCATCAACCAGCTGCTGGGCGACGACGACGAGACCACCCGGTCGGTCGGTGCCCGGCAGAACACCTTCTCCGCCGTCTTCCCCAACTCGATCAACGACGAGGAGAGGTACGTCGACGCCGTCCTCGAGATCTGCCGGGGCCACGTCGACGGCCACAAGATCCTGCCGACGGCCGACGAGTTCAAGGTCGACCTGGCCGACTTCATCCGCACCCAGGAGGAGCCGCTCATCTCCTCGGGCCCCTACGCCCAGTTCCAGGTGATGCGCGAGGCGACCCAGCACGTCACCGTCCTCCTCGACGGCCAGGGCGCCGACGAGATGATGGCCGGCTACGTGCCCTACTACCTCACCTACCTTCGCCAGCTGCGCGCCCAGGGGGCCGGGCTCGCGGTGGCCGAGCTGTCCAAGAGCCTCGACGTCATCTACCGGCTCGGCCGGTTCCGGCTGCAGGCGAAGCTGCGCGGCAAGAAGGACATCCCGACGGCCCAGCTGCTCGCACCCGACTTCGTCGCCGCCCACCGGGACGAGACGTTCACGACCGAGGGCGCCAACCTCAAGAAGCGGCTCATCGAGGACCTGTTCCACAACAGCCTGCCCTCGCTGCTGCGCTACGAGGACAAGAACACCATGCGGTTCTCCCTCGAGGGGCGCGTGCCGTTCCTCGACAAGGAGGTCGTCAAGTTCATCTTCAGCCTCACCGACGAGGCGATCATCAAGGACGGCTGGAACAAGCGCATCCTGCGCGACGCCACCCGCGGGATGCTGCCGGAGTCGATCAACCGCCGCCGCAACAAGATCGGCTTCACGACCCCGCAGAACGAGTGGTTCACCCGCCTGAAGAACCACTTCTACTCGATCTTCCTCAGCGAGTCCTTCGCCAACCGGCCCTACGTCAACGCCACCGAGGTCCTGCACGCCTTCGAAGGCTGGATCAAGGGCACCAACGACGTCGACTCGATGACGTTCTGGCGGCTGCTCAACCTCGAGCTGTGGCTGCGCGAGTTCTTCGACGAACCGGCCGAGGACGCCGGGGAGGCGGCACTCCAGCGGGTCAAGACCGACCTCGAGCCCAACGCGAACAAGGAGCTCGACCTCACCCTCGACTCCGGTCAGGTCGCGCGCCGCTATCCGCTGCGCACCGAGCTCGTCAACAAGGACTCCGACCTCGACGCCGCCGTGATGGAGCACATCGACGCCTTCTTCGGTGAGCTTCCCCGAGCGGGGGAGGAGCACGCGAGCGCGACCTCCGGCCGCTGGTACCTCTTCATCTCCGAGAAGATCATCGCCATCACCCAGGGCCGTTCTTACTTCATCTGGGACATCAAGGTCGGCCGACCGGCCCGCGTGCTGTCCCGCTACGTCACCCGCACGCCCGCCGGGATCGGGCTGGGGTCGCCGTTCACGATGCAGCTCGCCATCGAGGAGGCCGGCCTGTCGCGCGTCCTGTATGCCGCGGCCGGCGGCGCCGTGGGCAAGGTCATCGGCCGCAAGGGGCTGTTCTACGAGCTCGTCGGCAACGACATCCGGGCGATCGACGGGCCCACCGAGTACTCGGCCTACCCCTCGAACGTGTCGGCCAAGCTCGCCCCGAAGGACCCGGAGGCGGTCGCCGCACGGCTGTCGGCGGCGATCCGGGCCCGGGTGCCCGCGGCATACCGGGACACCTTCGCGGGCACCGTCGTCATGGACGCCAACGACATCGGCCGCAACGTCCTCGGAACCGACGTTCCCGGCGGCGACCCCGAGCGGCGGCGGCTCGAGGCGATGTTCGCCGACAACCCCCTCGGCCAGGGTGCGGAGCAGACCCCGATGGCCCTCGTCTTCGAGCGCCCCTGACCCCGGGCGACCGGGTCAGCCGGGGTCGCCGCCGGCCGACAGCTCCTCGCGCAGCCGGGGCTCGGTCCGCAGCTCCGGGTGGATGCCGCGCTTGTCCCGGTAGAACGCTCGGACCTTGTCCATGTCGGCGACGACGTCGGCCGTGGCGGCGATGGTCGGGCCGAAACCCGCTGTACGAGTTGGGCCGTCGATGAACGCGAGCGAGATCGGCAGCTGCGCCGACCGGGCGATCCGCCAGAATCCCGACTTCCAGTACTCGCCCTTCGTGCGGGTGCCCTCCGCCGCGAGGATGAGGAGGAACGGCTCGCCGCTGCGCGCCTCGCGGACGAGGTCCCGGACCACACCGCCGGGGTTGTCCCGGTCGATCGGGATGCCGCCCAGCCGGGGCAGGAGCCACCCGAGCGGCCCGCGGAACAGCTCCTTCTTGATGAGTACCCGCGGCGCGACCCCGCCCCGCCACATGATGAGGAGCATCATCACGAAGTCCCAGCTGGACGTATGGGGAGCACCCACCAGCACCCCGGTGCGCGGCACGTCGCCCACCGCGGTCCAGCCGGCGGCCCGCAGCACCAGGCGGGCGAGACGGCTCCTCATGGCGTTCCTCTCCGGGCACCGGCCGCGGCATACCCCGCGGCCCATAACCTACGTGACCCGGTCAGGCGGTCGAGGGGGTGGCGCCGTCGGTCTCCGCGCCGGCGTCCAGCCGGGCCGCCGTCCCTGCCCCGGCGCCCCCCGGCTCCTCGGGGTCGAGCCCCGGTGGGGACTTGACGCTGAGCGACCACGCCAGCCAGCCCAGCCCGCCCAGCGGGACCTCCATGACGTGGGTGAACACCGAGAACAGGACCACGGCGGCGGTGGCGGCGGCCGGGTCGGCGCCCCACGCGACCAGAGCGGCGGCCGTCGCCGTCTCGGTCACGCCGACCCCACCGGGGGTCACTCCCACCGCGGTGAGGACGCGGCTGATGGCGAACGCCCCGAACAGGATGCCGAGGTGGGCGTCGACCCCGGTGGTGCGGGTGATGAGCAGGAACAGCACGAAGTAGAAGCCGAAGAACCCCACCATCCCCAGGGTCATCGAGAGCCAGCCGTGCCTGACGATGTCGTTGATCCGGGCCCGCAGGTCGGTCACGAGGTCATGGACGACCGTCTCCCGGTCGGAGCGCCGGCGACGGGAGAACGGCGCCACGAGCCGGTCGACCCCCCGGCCGACGAGCTGGGCCGCGCGCTCGCTGGCGATGACCGCGACGAACACCGCGATGACCCCCGTCCCGGTGAGGCTGGCCGCCACGGCGGCCTCGCTCAGCGCCGGAGGCAGCCCGGTGTTGCCCCACCACAGGACGACGATGGCGATGACGGGCAGGGCGATCCGTGCGAGCACGTTCCAGACGCCGGTGACGATGGCGGAGGTCGAGATGGCCCGCCGGTCGAAGCCCCAGGACCGGGCGATCGTGTAGGTCGCCGCGAGCCCGACCGCACCGCCGCCAGGCAGCAGGTTGGAGACCGAGGAGCCGCAGAGGTTGAGGATCAGGGCCTTCGCGTGGCCCAGCCCGGGCAGCGACCCGGTGAACGTGAACGTGTAGGACCACAGGCCGACCAGCATCAGTCCCTGGAAGAGGACCGCCGTGGTCCACGGCACGGTCGCGACCACGGCGAACACCGCGCTCCACGTCGTCTTGGCGAAGTGCGGCAGGCCCCAGACGAGCAGCACCACCGCCACCCCCAGTCCGACGACGGCCTGCAGCGCTCGGCGCAGCCGGGGTCTCACGCCAGCCCCTCGAAGATGTCGCGGCGCAGCGGGTAGCCCGGCGGCAGCGAGGGGTCGTGGAACCACTCGCGCCCGAAGACGAGGTCGTAGAGCGGGCGGGGGATCCGCAGGAACGCCGCCAGGGTCCGGTCGCCGCCGTCCCCGGTGGCCTGCGACGCGTGGGTGCGCATGGCGGCCCGCTTGGCCGCGGCATACCGGCGCACGCCGACCCGGTCGGTGATCTCCGCCCGCGGGGAGTAGGCGCGCTCGAACGAGGCCGGGTCGAACTCGGGTGGGAAGCGGTAGAGGTGCGAGACGAGCCGGATGGCCCGCACGATGGTGTCGCGGGGCACGGTGGCCTCGAGCAGCCGGGGCGTCTCCGCGATCTGCGCCGCTCGCCGGGCGACCTCGTGGACCCGCACGTGGTCGCGGTGGCCGTAGCCGCCGCGCGCGTCATAGCCGAGGAGGACGTCGGCCTGCTCGGTCCGCAGGATGGCGGCGAGCCGCTCGGCGGCCTCCTCGACCGGCGCGCGCAGGAACCGCACGGCACCGGGGAGATCCGGAGGTATGTCGCCCTCCAGGCCGCTGTCGGCGTACCCGAGCCACTCGACCCGGGCGACGCCGAGGGCCGCGGCGCTCGCCCTTGCCTCCTCGAGCCGCACCGAGCCCAGCCCGCCCGTCCCGGCCGAGTACTCGTCGCCCGCCAGTCCGAGCCCCCCGTCGGTGGCGAGGACCAGCACGACGCGGTGGCCCTCCGCGGCGGCACGCGCCATCGTGCCCGCGGTGAGGAGGGCCTCGTCGTCCGGATGGGCGTGGAACGCCACGAGCGTGCGGGTCATCGTTCCCATCCTCGCGCATGGCAGGCTGTGGGCCCGTGAAGGTTGCCCTCCTGTCGGACTGCTACCTGCCTCGGCTCGGTGGCATCGAGGTGCAGGTGCACGACCTCGCGACGCACCTGACGGCGGCCGGCCACGAGGTCGCCGTGTTCACGGCGACCGCCGGCCCGCACGGCGAGCGGCACGGCACGACCACGATCGAGGACGGCATCGCCGTGCATCGGATGGCGATCCCGCTCCCGGGCGGCCTGCCGGTCAACCCGCTGGCCCCACCCGAGGTGCGACGGCGCCTGCAGGCCGGAGGGTTCGACGTGGCGCACGTGCACATGGGCGTCGTGAGCCCGTTCGCCACCGACATGGCCCGAGTGGCCGCCTCGCTCGGCCTGCCGACGGCCATCACCTGGCACTGCGTCATCGACCGCTCCGCGCCGGTCTTCTCGGCCCTCGGCCACGCCCGCCGCTGGTCGCGCGGCGGCGCCGCGCTGAGCGCCGTGTCCGCGATGGCGGCTGGCCGGGTCGCGCGGGTGGCCCGTGCCGACGCCCCCGTCGGCGTGCTGGGCAACGGGGTCGACGCCGGGGCGTGGGCCCGTCCGGCCGGCATGCCGCCGCGCGACCCCGCCAGCCCCGTGCGGGTGGTCAGCGCCCTGCGCCTGGCCCGGCGCAAGCGGCCGCTGGCGCTGCTGAAGGTGCTGCGCGCGGCCCGCGACCAGCTCGACCCGGAGGTGGCCCTCGAGGCCACGGTGCTCGGGGAGGGGCCCCAGCGCCGCGCGATGGAGCGCTACCTGGGGAAGCACGAGATGGCGGGGTGGGTGAGCCTGCCCGGACGGGTGAGCCGCGACCGGCTCCGCGAGCTGCACTGGGACAGCGACCTCTACCTCACGACGGCCCGGCTCGAGGCGTTCGGGATCGCCGCCCTCGAGGCACGCGCCGCCGGGCTGGCGGTGGTGGCCCGGTCCGGCACCGGTGTCGAGGACTTCGTGGAGCACGAGGTGAGCGGGCTGCTCGCCCCTGACGACGCGGGCCTGGCCCGGGCCGTCGCCACCCTCGCCGGCGACCCCGGCGTGCGGGAGCGGATCACCACGCACAACCGCACCGTCCCGCCCGTGCAGGACTGGCCGGACGTGGTGGCTGCGACGGTGGCCGAGTACGAGCGGGCCATTGCCGCGAAGGAGCGGCCGTGATCACCGTCATCGGGCAGCAGGGCGGCCGCGAGGTCGTCCGGTTCGGGCTGGGCCATGGCGCCGACCCGGCGGGCTCGTTGCTCGCGAGGGGCTGGGCTGGGCGGCCGCTGTCGGTCACCCGGCCGCGCTCGGACGACCTCGAGATCAGGTATGCCGTGGAGCCCGCGTCCGACGGGGCCCGGGCTGGCGCCGAGGCCGCCGACGCGCAACGGGTGCCCCGGCGCGGGACGAGCGTCTCGAGCCGGGTCGCCTGGGACGAGGACCTCACCGAGGCCGACGCCGCCGCTGCCGTGCGGCACCAGCGGGTCGCGGCATACGGGGTCGTCAGCTCGCACCGCGGGCTCCTGCTCACCGAGCTGTCGGAGCGCACCAACGCGGCCGGCCGCTGGAACCTGCCGGGCGGCGGCATCGACCCCCATGAGTCCCCCGAGGAGGCCGTGCTCCGGGAGGTCTTCGAGGAGACGGGGCAGCGGGTGCAGGACATCGCGCTCCTCACGGTGCTGAGCGGGCACTGGGTGGGCCGCAGCCCGGGTGGCCGGGTGGAGGACTACCACGCGGTGCGGGTGTTCCACACCGCGACGTGTCCGGCCCCGACCGACCCGGTGGTCCACGACGTCGGCGGGTCGACCGCATCGGGGGCGTGGGTGCGGCCCGAGCGCCTCGGCCGCCTCCCCCTGGCGGGGTCGGTGGCCGAGGCGCTGCGGGCCGCCGGGCTGCCGGCCTAGGTCGGGTCGCCGGTGCGCCGCCGGCCGCGCATCCCCAGCAGGCCGAACAGGACGAGCAGCAGGCCCGCGCCGACAACGGTGACCGGCCCGGCGCGCCCCCAGTCGATGGTGAGGTCGGCCGCGCGCGTGACGACGGCGGTCACGGCGATGACGAGGCCGAGGATGCCCAGGATGATCGGCCCCGGGGCCGGGCCGGTGATGGTCGGCGCCGGGACGGGCGCGGCGGCGACCGGGGCGGCCTGCTGTGTGGGAGCCCACGGAGGTTGGGTGATGGCTGGGGCCGACGGGGTCTGCTGCGCCGCCTCCGCGTCGAACCAGGTCGGCTGGTCCGAGCCCAGCGGCGGCTCCGAGACCTGCGCGAAGACGGGCTCCTCGACGCTCGTGCCGTCGTCGACGGGCTGCTCGGCGGTGCGGTCGGTGGCCTCGGTGGCCTCGGTGGCTTCGGTCCGGTCAGGCTGTCCGGTCTGCTCGCTCATGGTCTCGTCGCTGTCGAGGGTCGGGTCGATGGGGTCGTTGGTCATGTCGTTGGTCATGTCGCTCAGGACTCCTCGATGTTGATGTCGCCGGCTCCGATGCTGGCCGTGACGTTGACGGTGGTCGGTCCGTTGCCGACGGTGGTCGTGCCGTTGACGGAGGACCCGCGCTGCGGGTCGGGGCCGATGGAGTCGCCGGCGGCATCCGTGCCGTGGACCGAGCCCAGCCCGGTGCGGTAGGTGATGTGGGCGGTCACGTCGGACGGCACGATGATCCGCAGGTCGCCGACCCCGACCCGGACGTCGATCTGGGGCGGGTCGCTCTGGCCGGCTGTTGCCGGGGCGATCCGGCTGAGGTCGAGCACGCCCTCGCCGAGACCCACCTCGTAGCTCACCTGGCCGGAGGACCTGACCGGGGTCCAGGTGCGGTCGCCGATGCCGGTTCCGGTGTTGGGGAAGCCGACCGGTGACAGGGTTGCGATCCATGTCGAGAGGCCGATGACGACCACCAGCACGGTGGCGAGGCCGCCGCGGCGTCCGGCGATGCCGAGCCCGATGGCCAGCAGCGAGACGGCGCCGAGGGCGATGGCCAGGCCGAGCAGCTCGGGGCTGCCGGGGAACCCGACCGGACCGTCGAGGACGAACCCGAGGCCGTAGCCGGCGATGGCCAGGCCGAGCGCGATGAGCGCGAAGAACCCCCCGGCGCGGCGTCGGCGCGGGCGCGGTGGCGGCGGTGCGACCGGCTGGCGCGGGGGGAGCGGTGGGCGCGGCGTCCACTGCTGGGCGTTCGGCGTGCCGTAGCCGTAGGGGGCCTGCGGGGCCGCCGGGGGAGCCGGGGGAGCCTGAGGAGCCTGCGTCGGCGCAGCGACCGCGGTCGTCATGGCCGGGCCGGCTGGCTGCGCGGCCGGCGCCGGAGCGGCGTACGGGGTGGGGACGGGGCCCGGGCCGTAGGGTGGCGGTCCGCCCACGCCCCTGCGCCGGTCCGAGCTGCGGACGACGAGCCAGGCGATGAACGCCACGGGCAGCAGCCACCAGGCGAACCACCACGGGCCGTTGTGGCCGAGGGCGAGCCCGCTGAGAAGGAGGATGCCGACGACGATGACGAGGGCGATACCGCCGGCGTCCCCGTCGCGGGCCGCGGCCTCACCGACGATCCGGCCGGAGGGGTCCGGCAGGAGCAGCCAGGCGACGAGGTAGATCGTCAGCCCGAACCCGCCGAAGAGCGCCAGCAGGATCGCGCCGGCACGGACGAGGATGGGGTCGACGTTGAGGCGGCGCGCCAGGCCTGCGCAGACCCCGCCGAACCAGCGGTTGTCGGTGTCCCGGGTGACCCCGAGACCCCGGAACCAGGCGAAGAAGGCGTCCAGGCCCGATCGGGGCGGCGATGCCGGGGGAGTGGCGGAGATGGGTGGTTGCGTCATGTCTCCATCGTGTCCGTGCGACGAGGCGGCTGCCATGAGGGTCGACCCTGAGCGGCCCCTGATCCCACCCTGGGAGGCTCGGAATCCGACCCCTGCGTACGTCAGGATGGGGGCATGCCCACACCGTACGAGCGCACGGCACCGCCGGTCGCCGACCCCTGGACGCGGCCCCCGCTGCGCCGCAGCGTCGGCAACCGCCGGCTGGCCGGGGTGTGCGCGGGCATCGCCGGCCACCTGGGGGTGCACGTCTCGGCGGTCCGCTGGACGGCGTTCGCCCTCGTCATCGCCAGCGGCGGTGCCGCCCTGGTCGTCTATGTCTTCCTCTGGGCCATGGTGCCCGAGGAGTCCGCCGCGGAGGTGCGCCGGGAGGTCGACCCGGTGCGGACCGGCATCAGCGTGGCGGTCCGCCAAGGGCGGCGGGGGAGCCTGGTCGTCATCGGCGGGCTCGTCGTCGTCATCGGGCTCCTGGCCACGGCCCAGTCCCTCGGTCTCGACATCCAGGCGGGGATCCTCGTCCCCCTCCTCGTCATCGTCGCCGGCGCGATCGTCTCCTGGTCGCACCTCGACGAGGCGGAGCGGGAGACCTGGCTCGGCTCCGGGCCCGGCACCCGCCGCCTGGTCTGGGCCCGGGTCCTGCTCGGCCTCGGCCTGGCCGTGGTGGGCATCATCGTCCTCACGACGCGGGGCCAGTCCCCGAGGGTCGTCTGGGACGCGCTGCTCGCCGCCCTGGCCGTCCTCGCCGGGGCCATGCTCATCGCCGCCCCCTGGGCGGTGCGGCTGTGGAGGGACCTGCGGCGCGAGCAGGCGGCCGCCGCGCGGGCCAGCGAGCGCGCCGACATCGCCGCCCACCTGCACGACTCCGTCCTGCAGACCCTGGCCCTCATCCAGCGCCGGGCCGGCGACCCGGCGGCCGTGACCCAGCTCGCCCGCGCCCAGGAGCGGGAGCTGCGGACCTGGCTGTATGCCGGTCAGTCAGGCACCGGTGACAGCCTCGCCGCCGTGGTCGCCGAGGCCGCGCACGAGGTCGAGGACGTCCACGCCGTGCCCGTCGACCTCGTCGTCACCGGCGACCGGCCGGTCGAGCCGCACGGGATCGCCCTGGCCCGGGCCCTGCGCGAGGCGCTGCTCAACGCGGTGCGCCACGGCCGGCCGCCGGTCACGGCATACGTCGAGATCGGGGCCAACGGCGTCGAGGCGTTCGTGCGGGACCACGGCGACGGCTTCGAGCTCGACGACGTGCCGGTCGACCGGCTGGGCGTGCGCGAGTCGATCCTCGCCCGGATGGACCGGCACGGCGGGTCCGCCCGCGTGCGACGCCGCGAGGACGGCACCGAGGTCGAGCTCACGCTTCCCCCCATCGAAAGAGACCAGCCATGACCGGGACATCGCGCACCACACCGGCAACGGGCACCTCCCGGGCGACCCGGGTGGTCCTCGTCGACGACCACCGGATGTTTCGCACCGGAGTGCGCAGCGAGCTCGCCGAGGAGGTGGGCCAGGCCGTCACGGTCGTCGGCGAGGCCCCCGACGTCGAGAGCGCCGTCGCCGTCGTGCGCGAGCAGCGTCCTGACGTCGTCCTGCTCGACGTGCACCTGCCGGGAGGGCGCGGCAACGGCGGCGTCGACGTGCTGCACGGCTGCGTCGGGGTCGAGTCCGAGGTCGGGGAGCCGGTGCGCTTCCTCGCCCTGTCGGTCTCGGACGCGGCCGAGGACGTCATCGCCGTCATCCGTGCGGGCGCGCGTGGCTACGTCACCAAGACGATCAGCGCCCGGGACCTCGCCACCGCGATCCGCCGGGTCGCCGAGGGCGACGCGGTCTTCTCGCCCCGGCTGGCGGGGTTCGTCCTCGACGCGTTCGGGGCGGCCGCGGGGGAGATCGCCGAGGTCGACGAGGAGCTCGACCGGCTCTCGGCGCGTGAGCGGGAGGTCATGCGGCTCATCGCGCGGGGCTACCAGTACAAGGAGGTGGCCAAGGAGCTGTTCATCTCGGTCAAGACGGTCGAGACCCACGTCTCCTCGGTGCTGCGCAAGCTCCAGCTGTCCTCGCGGCACGAGCTGACCGCCTGGGCCATGGGCCGGCGCCTGATCTGAGCCGCTCGGATCCCCCGTAGGGTGTCGGGCATGGAGATCCTCCAGCACGTCGTCCTCCTCCTCCACCTGCTCGGACTGGCCGCCATCATCGGCAGCGCCGTGTTCGTCGCCCGCGGAGCGGCCACCCCGGCCCTGGTATGGGGGGCGCGGGCCCAGATCGTGACCGGCCTGATCCTCCTCGGGATCCTCGAGTCCGGTACCGACCCGGTCAACCACGCGAAGTACGGCGTCAAGCTCGTCATCGCGCTCGCCGTCGCCGCCTGCGCCGAGATCGCCAGCGCCAAGGGTAAGAAGGGCGAGGCCCGGCCCGAGCTGGTGACCGCCGCCGGCGCACTGGCCATCCTCAACGCCGCCGTCGCGGTCCTGTGGGCGGCCTCGGACGCCTCCTAGTACTACAGCCGCACTTAGGGGGAAGCGCCGCGGCGAGTGTAGTGGCATCGTCGAGCGCGGGCTTGGTGTCGGCGACGCCAGGATGACCAGTGCAGGATGCCACTCGGTTCTGGGGTAGGGCTCCAGATCAGTTGTGCCAGAAGGTGTTTGACCTCGGGAACGGTCAGCGGTATCAGGTCCGCGGGACTGGCTCGAGGCCCCCCTTTTGAGCCGGTGCTTGGGCGGCGGTGGTGATCGTCAGGAAGGCGTGGGCGAGCATGGCCAGCGTGATGTGCCGGTACCAGGAGTCGTAGCGGCGGACCTGGTACTGGTCCAGGCCGACCTGGCCCTTGGCGGACTGGAAGGACTCCTCGATGGCCCAGCGGGCCCCGGCGACCCGGACGAGCTCACGCAGCGCCGTGTGCTCCGGCCCGAAGCACAGATAGTAGGCCAGGTCGCTCGGGTCGCTGATCGAGCGGCGCACCAGCAGCCAGTAGCCACCGGAGGACTCCAGCGGTCGGATCTCGGCGCGGGCCCAGTGATAGGTTCGGGGCCCTTTGGCGCCGTTGCCCGCGGAGATCTTCTTGAACGCCTGCGCCGGAAGCGAATCCGCCAGCTCGTCCGCGCGACGCTCGGCGACACGGACCCCTGTATCGGTGCTCACACCGGCGATGACCCTCTGGTTGACCGGCACCGCGAGCACGTACGGCATCTGCCGGTCCTCGAGGCTGCGGCGCAGCCCGCAGTGCTGGCCGTACACCTCGTCGCCGGTGACCCACCCGGCCGGCACCCCGGCCTCCAGCGCTCGGGCGATCATCGCGATCGCCAGCTCCGGCTTGGTCGCGAACTCGACCTCGTCCCCGATCCCGGCTTCCCGGCAGCGGTCCCGGTCCTCGGTCCACGACTTGGGCAGGTACAGCTCCCGATCCAGGAACGTGCGCCCCGCGGGCGTCGCGTAGGCCAGGAACACCCCGATCTGGCTGTTCTCGATCCGGCCCGCCGTGCCGGAGTACTGCCGGGCCACCCCGGCCGACTTGGTGCCCTTCTTCAAGAATCCCGTCTCGTCCACGACCAGCACCGCGCTCGGGTCGCCCAAGTGCTCGACCACGTACCCGCGAACGTCATCGCGCACCAGATCCGCGTCCCAATCCGCTGTAGCGAGAAGGCGTTGCATCCCGTCCGGGCTCTTCTCCCCCGCCCGCTCCGAGAGTGTCCACCCGTTCTTGCGCTCCACCGGCGAGAGCAGCCCCCGCACGTAGGCGAGCACCCGCTCCCGCGGCTCGGACCGCGCGAACCTCGGCGCGACCCGGGCATGCAGCGCCGCCAACCCAGCCGCCCACGACTCGACCTCAGACACACAAACCTCACTGGTCACACCCGCAACATGGCCCCACTCATCAGTCTGACACGCGCGACACGCCGCTCACCCACGAAATAAGTGCGGCTGTAGTACTAGGCGGTCCCGCCTCGCCGTTCGGCGGCCGAGGGGCGTGCGTCCCCCCGTCAGGGGAGCAGCAGCAGCTTGCCCTGGGTCTGGCGGGACTCCAGGGCGGTGTAGGCGGCGGCCGCCTCGGCGAACCGGTACCGGCCGCTGACCTGGACCGTGAGGGTGCCGGCGGCGATGGCGCCGAGCACGGCCTCGGACCGCTCGAGCAGCTCGGCGTGGTCGGCGATGTAGTGCCCGAGGGTCGGCCGGGTGATGAACAGCGACCCGCCCGAGTTGAGCCGCTGCAGGTCGAACGGTGGCACCTGCCCGCTCGCCGCTCCGAACAGCACCATCATCCCGCGGCGTCGCAGCGAGGACAGCGAGGCGTCGAAGGTCGCGCGCCCCACCCCGTCGTAGGCCACGTCGACACCCCGGCCTCCGGTCGCGTCGCCGATGGCCGCGGCCAGGTCGTCGGCCTCCTCGTAGTTGACCGCGTGGTCGGCTCCGAGCGCAAGGGCGGCCGCCACCTTCGCGTCGGTCCCCGCAGTGGCGATCACCGTGCCCCCGCGGGCCTTGACCATCTGCACCAGCAGCTGCCCGACCCCGCCGGCCGCGGCGTGGACGAGGGCCACGGTTCCGACTGTCACGGCATACGCGCTGGTCGTGAGGTACTGCGCGGTCATCCCCTGGAGCATCGCCGCGGCCGCGACGTCGAGCGTGACGTCCGGGCGGACCAGTGCGCAGACCGAGGCCGGCACGGTCGCGTAGCCGTGGGCGCTGCCCACCTGCATGGCCCAGGCGACCCGGTCGCCGACGACGAGCTCGGTGACGTCGGGGCCGGTGGCGACGACCTCGCCGGCGGCCTCGTTACCCATGACGAACGGCGTCGGCATCGGGTAGACGCCCTCGCGCTGGTAGACGTCGATGAAGTTGACCCCCACGGCCGCCACCTCGACGAGGACCTGACCCGGCCCGGGCTCGGCGACAGGCAGGTCCTGCACGTCGAGGACCTCGACCCCGCCGGTGCGGGTGGCGACGACGGCGGGAGCGGTCTCGGGCAGGAGCATGGTCGCGCCTCTCCTTCGTCGGTGCGGATCTCCAGAGTAGGCGGCCCCCCGCCGCGCGGCGCGGCGACGCAGTGCGTGCACCACGCCCGCGCGGGCTAGAGCGAGCCGACCACCTCGTCGAGCATCGCCTCGGTGAGCCTGCCGGTGAAGGTGTTCTGCTGGCTGACGTGGTAGCTCCCGACGAGCCGGACCTCACGGCCCCCCTGGGTCACCAGGGCGGCCACCGCTGCGTGCCCGAACCGTGGTTTCGGTTGTGGGACGACCCAGCCCAGCCGCTTGGCGGCGGCCAGGGTCGCGTCCCAGGCGATCGAGCCGAGCGCCAGCACCGATCGCAGGCGCGGGGCGGACAGGACGAGGTCCCGGTCGAGCCAGGGGGCGCACGCGGCCTTCTCCTCGGTCGTGGGCCTGTTCGCGGGCGGTGCACACCGGACCGCGGCGACGATCCGCATGCCGGTGAGCACCTGCCCGTCCCCGCTCGCGACGGAGGTCGGTAGGCGGGCGTACCCGGCGCGGTGCAGTGCGGCGTACAGCCAGTCGCCGGAGCGGTCACCGGTGAACATCCGGCCGGTCCGGTTCGTGCCGTTGGCGGCCGGTGCGAGCCCGACCACGAGGACCTCGGCCTCAGGGTCGCCGAAGGAGGGTCCCGGTCGGCCCCAGTAGGGCTGGTCGGCGAAGGCCCGGCGCCGGCCCTCGCGGGCGACCGACTCGCGCCACGTCACCAGGCGCGGGCAGGCGCGGCAGAGGGAGACCAGGGCATCGAGCTCCGGTATGCCGCCGGCGCCCGCCGCGAGCCGGCGCACCTGGGCCGCGGTGCGGGCGACGGGGGTGTCGGGGGTCGCGGGGTCTCCGGGCCACCCGCTCCCGGGCGGTACGGGGGAGTCGAAGAGCCGGCCGGTCACCGGGTGGGGGTCCATGCCCGCCACGCTAGACCGCACCCGCGGGGGCCATCACGCGGGTCAGTCGTCGGTGTCGCGGCGCAGCCGCTTGACCTCGCCGCGGCGCTTCTTGTCGCTGATCCGGCGTTCGACCGAGGCGCGGGTGGCGCGGGTGGGGCGCCGCGGACGCGGGGGTGGCGCGATGGCCGCGGCGAGCAGGTCGGCCAGGCGGCGCTCGGCTGCCTCGCGGTTGCGCAGCTGCGAGCGGTACTCGCTGGCCGCGATGACGAGCGTCCCGTCGACGAGGCGCCCGGCCAGGCGGATGAGCGCCCGCGACTTGATGCTCGGGCGCAGCGCCTGGGTGCCGGCGAGGTCGAAGACCAGCTCGACGCGGCTGTCCGTCGTGTTGACCCCCTGCCCGCCGGGGCCCGAGGAGCGGGAGAACCGCCAGTGGAGCTCGGACTCGGGGATGGTCACGGAGCCACGGATCGGCAGGTCGCCGGGCATCGTCGCCGCGCCCGGTCAGGACCTGCGCGGGCCGGGGCCCTCGTCGTCGGCCCCGGCGGACCCATCGGCCTGCTCGGACCCGTCGGGGTCGGGCGGAGGCTCGGCGCCCCCGCGCTCGTCCCGCTCCGCCCACTCCAGGAGCGGCGCGATGTCGAAGACGGCGTCGTCGATGCCGGCATGCAGGTCGCCGAGGGCGGCGTAGCGCTGCGGCACCGTCGCGATGGTGAGGTCGTCGGGCACCACATCGTCGACCTCGTCCCAGCGGATCGGGGTCGAGACGGTGCCGATGTCGTTGCCGCGCACGCTGTAGGCCGCGGCGATCGTGTGGTCGCGGGCGTTCTGGTTGTAGTCGACGAAGACGGCCCCGGGGTCGCGGTCGCGGCGCCACCACGTCGTCGTCACGTCGTCGGGGATCCGGCGCTCGACCTCGCGGGCGAACGCGAGCGCCGCCCGGCGGACGTCGTGGAACCCGTGCTCGGGCGCGATGCGCACGTAGATGTGCAGGCCGTGCCCGCCGCTGGTCTTGGGCCAGCCGACGGCGCCGAGCTCGTCGAGGACCTCGTGAGCGGTGTGGGCGGCCAGCCGCACCCGGTCGAACGGAGCCTCCGGCATCGGGTCGAGGTCGATCCGCCACTCATCGGGCTTCTCGGTGTCGTGGCGGCGGCTGTTCCAGGGGTGGAACTCGACGGTGCTCATCTGCACGGCCCAGATGACGTCGGCGAGCCCGGTCACGCACAGCTCGTCCGCGTGCAGTCCGTAGCGCGGGAAGTGCAGCCGGACCGTCTGCACCCACGGGGGCGCGCCCCGGGGAAGGCGCTTCTGGTGGACCTTCGGGCCCGCGACCCCGTCAGGGAAGCGATGCAGCATGCACGGCCGCTCACGCAGGGCGCGCACGACCCCGTCGCCGACGCTCAGGTAGTAGCGGGCCAGGTCGAGCTTGCTCTCGCCGCGGGCGGGGAAGTACACCCGCTGCGGGCTGGACAGGCGCACCGTCCGGTCGCCCACCTCCAGCTCCACGGGGTCGCCGAACTCACCCTTGCGCGAGGCCATGGACCCCACCGTATGCCGTGGAGCCGGGCGTCGCGTCGCTGCGCCGCGCATGGCGCGGGCGGCGGTGGGACGCTGGGACACCAGGCGCGAGCCTGCCTGACGGACGCACGGTCAAAGGAGATGCGTGATGAGCACCGACGCGACCCACCCGGCCGGCCGAGATGCCAGCACCCCGACCCGCAGACCCGCCGCGGTCGTCGCCGACATCCTCGAGCGAGCGGGGTGGACCGCCGGGCAGGTGTTCTGCGGCGTCCTGTTGACCACCTCGTCCGGTCCCGTGGGCGTCATCGAGCTGCCGTGGCGGCTCTCGCTCGTCATGGCCTCCGGCGCGGCCGCCACCTCCGTCGTCACGAGCGTCCTGCTCTACCTCGCCCGGCTGACCCACCTGCCGTTCTGGGGCGACGTGGGACTGCGGCTCGCCAAGACCTTCATCGCCGCCGTCGCCGGTGCGTATGCCGCAGGCGCGGCAGGCGTCCTCACCTTCCACTGGGGCGGGGCGTTCGACCTGGCCGTCGTGACGACGGTGGCTGCCATGGCCAAGGGGCTGCTCGCCCGTCAGGCGAGTGCGACCTCGACGAACCCGACCAACCCCTCGACCCTGCCGCCGCTGGTCTACCGGTCGGCGACCGGGCCGTAGCGGACCGGGGCAGTCGCCGCGGCCACGTAGGCTGGGCCGCGACATGAGCACCCTCTTCGACGGCCTCGGCCTCTTCGACGACAGCGCCGGCGACCGGTCCGGCGAGGACGGTGGCAGTGCCCACCACGAGCCCCACGTCGACGCCGCGACCCGGGCGAGCGCGCACGCGGCGCTGGTCAACGCCTCGGGAGTGCCGACGTGGGCCGAGGCGGCGGCGGCCGGCCGAGCCGACGGGCCCGACGCGCCGGAGGGCAGGCGGCATGCCGGCTCCTTCCCGCAGCCGGACCCCGAGCAGCTGCTGGCCGGGCTGAACCCCCAGCAGCGCGAGGCCGTGCTCCACGAGGGCGGCCCGCTCCTCATCGTCGCCGGCGCCGGCTCGGGCAAGACCCGGGTGCTGGCCCACCGGGTTGCCTACCTGCTCGCCGAGCGGGGGGTGCAGCCCGGCCAGGTGCTCGCCATCACGTTCACCAACAAGGCCGCGGCCGAGATGCGCGAACGGGTCGAGGCGCTCGTCGGGCCCCGTGCCCGGTCGATGTGGGTCCTGACGTTCCACAGCGCCTGCGTGCGGATCCTGCGTCGCGAGGCGACCAAGCTCGGCCTGCGCTCGACGTTCTCGATCTACGACGCCGCGGACTCCCAGCGGCTCATGTCGATGGTCATCCGCGACCTGGATCTCGACCCCAAGCGCTACAACCCCCGCTCGTTCTCGCACCAGGTCTCCAACCTCAAGAACGAGCTCGTCGACGAGGAGACCTTCGCCCGGCGGGTCGCTGCCGACGACGGCGCCGGCTCGACCCACCAGGAGCAGATCCTCGCGGAGGCCTATGCGGGCTACCAGCGGCGGCTGCGCCAGGCCAACGCGCTCGACTTCGACGACCTCATCATGACGACCGTCCACCTGCTCCAGGCGTTCCCCGACGTCGCCGAGCACTACCGGCGGCGGTTCCGGCATGTCCTGGTCGACGAGTACCAGGACACCAACCACGCCCAGTACCAGCTGGTCCGCGAGCTGGTTGGCCCGTCGACGACGAGTGAGGACGGGAGCGAGCGAGGAGCTCGGCCCGGAGCGAGCGAGGAGACGAGCCAGGGGACACCGGGTCGCGCGGTGGCCCACGAGGCGGCATACCGCGTCGGGCCGGCCGAGCTCGTCGTCGTCGGCGACGCCGACCAGTCGATCTACGCCTTCCGGGGGGCGACGATCCGCAACATCGTCGAGTTCGAGCAGGACTACCCCGACGCCCGGACCATCCTGCTCGAGCAGAACTACCGCTCCACCCAGACGATCCTGTCCGCGGCCAACGCCGTCATCGCCCGCAACGAGGGCCGCCGCAAGAAGAACCTGTGGACCGAGGCGGGGGACGGCGAACGCATCGTCGGCTATGTCGGGGACAACGAGCACGACGAGGCCTCGTTCGTCGCCCGGACCATCGACACCCTCGGTGACCAGCACGGCGTCCGGCCGGGCGACGTCGCCGTCTTCTACCGGACCAACGCGCAGTCCCGCGCCATCGAGGAGGTGTTCGTCCGGGTCGGTTTGCCGTACAAGGTCGTCGGCGGGACCCGCTTCTACGAGCGGCGCGAGATCAAGGACGCGCTGGCCTACCTGCGGGTGCTGTCCAACCCCGAGGACACCGTCAACCTGCGTCGCATCATCAACGTCCCCAAGCGGGGCATCGGCGACCGGGCCGAGGCCTGCGTCGCAGCCCTCGGCGAGCGGGAGCGGATCTCCTTCGTGGCCGCCCTCGGCCGGCCCGAGGACGCCCCCGGCATCGCCACCCGGTCGGTCGCGGCGATCAAGGGGTTCACGGCGCTCCTCGAGGAGCTCGGGCGGGTCCGCGACGACGACGAGGCGGGCATCGGGGACCTCCTCGAAGCGGTCATCGACAGGAGCGGCTACCTCGCCGAGCTGCGCAGGAGCCTTGACCCCCAGGACGAGACCCGGGTCGAGAACCTCGCCGAGCTCGTCGCCGTGGCACAGGAGTTCGACACGGCCCGGGCCGAGACCGGGGAGGTCATCAGCCTCGAGGACTTCCTCGAGCAGGTCTCGCTCGTGGCCGACGCCGACGAGATCCCCGACGCCGCCGAGGGCGACGACGGTGGGGTCGTCACCTTGATGACCCTGCATACGGCCAAGGGGCTGGAGTTCCCCGTCGTGTTCGTCACCGGCCTCGAGGACGGCACCTTCCCGCACCTGCGCAGCCTCGCCGACCCGCTGGAGCTCCAGGAGGAGCGGCGGCTGGCCTACGTCGGGATCACCCGAGCCCGGGAGCGGCTGCACCTGTCCCGGGCGGCGGTGCGCTCGGCATGGGGCGCCCCCCAGTACAACCCCCCGTCGCGGTTCCTCGACGAGATCCCCGAGGGCCTCGTCGTGTGGGAGCGCGAGCTCGCCGGGGCCGGCGCGGTGGGCCGGCCCGGTCAGTCCCCGGCCATCGCGACCCTGGCGGCGCGTGCGGGGGTGCGCAGTCCCGGCAACCGGCCGGTCATCGCGCTCGCGGCCGGCGACCGGGTCACCCATGACGCCTTCGGGATGGGCACGGTCGTCCGGGTCATGGGCGAGGGCGAGAAGACCCAGGCCGAGGTCGACTTCGGCGGCGACTCCGGGGTGCGGCGGTTCCTGCTGCGGTACGCCCCGCTCGAGAAGCTGTAGCGGGCGCCCGGCCCGACGGCATACCGACGACGCCCCCGGGCGCGTCGCGCCGGGGGCGGAAGGAGCAGGAGGGTGGGTCGGGTCAGTACTTGACGCCGTGCGCCCGCAGCCAGGGGAGCGGGTCGATCGGCGGTGCGCCGTCCTTGACGTGGATCTCGAGGTGCAGGTGGGGGCCGGTGGAGTAGCCGGTGTTGCCCGAGAGGCCCACGACGTCGCCCGGCATGACCTCGGCGCCGACCTTGGTCTTGATGACGCTGAGGTGTCCGTACCACGAGACGGTGCCGTCCCAGTAGGTGATCTCGATCTTGTTGCCGTAGCCACCGGACGGGCCTGCGAAGGTCACCTTGCCGAGGGACATCGCCATGATCGGGGTCCCGACCGGACAGGCGAAGTCCTCGCCCGGGTGCAGGGTGCCCCAGCGCATCCCGAACGGCGAGGACAGCGTGTACGTCCTCAGCGGGAGGATCCAGCGCTTGCCCTGCGCGACGAGAGCCGCGTGCTCGGCCGCCTTGCGCTGTTGGTCACGGGCGATCCGCTGCTGCTCCTCGACCCGGCCCTGGTAGGCCGCGGTCTGGATGGAGACCTGCTGGCGGCGCTGGGTGAGGTCGGCCTGCACCTCGGCGGCGTCGGCCGCCTGGGCCTGCGCCTGGCTGGCCTGGCTCGCGGAGAGGTCGAGGTTGAGCGGGGCCGACTGCGCGACCGTCGCTCCGGTGGCCGTCACGACGAGGGCCGCGGCGGCGGCTCCGGGCATGAGGAATCCCGAGCTCAGTGCCCGGGGGGCCCGCTTGACCTGGTGCGCGGCGTGACGACCAGGGACAGCGTGGCGCCCGGGCCGGCCGCCATGGCGACCGGAGTATGAACGCGAACTCACGGCAGGGGAACCTCGTGTGCAGGGGACACTGCGACCGAGGGTAGCGTGACCAAGCCGTTATACAAACCCCGCCCGTCCGTAAGAGTGAGTGATGTCTCCTCCGTTCGGGTGACCTGGGTCACACAGGTCTGCCTGGCCCGGCCGCGGGGTCGCTCAGCCGACGACGCCCATCGGGGTGACGCCGGCGGTCTTCGTCGACCCGTCGTGGTCGAGCTGTGCCAGCGCCGCGGAGATGCCGTGGACGACCCCCCGAACGATCGGCAGCGACACATGGCCCACGCCGTGCAACGCGACGTTGCGGACGGTGAGGTCGGGGTGGTGCAGGGCGGCGTTGCGGTGTGGCAGGACCATCTGGTCCATGTCGGACCAGTAGACGATGAACCTGGTCCGGCACTGGCGCACGGGGCGGTCGAGCTCCTCCATGAGCTTGCTGTGCGGGCGCAGCTGGGTCGTGAGGCGGCCCGGGACGACATAGGCGGTGTACGTGCCGTGGTGGGGCGTTCCGAGCGTGACGAGGGTGTGGACCCGGGCATCGCCGCCGAGGCGCGTGACGTAGTAGCGGGCGATGAGGCCGCCGAGGCTGTGGCCGACGATGTGGATGCGTTCGTAGCCGGTCTCGGCGACGATCCCCTCGACCTCCTCACCGAGCCGGGCGGCGGCCGTGCGCACGTCGTGGGTCAGGCTCGAGTAGTTCATCGCGAAGACCCGGCCGAAGCCGCGCCGGGTCAGCCCGAGGCGCAGCAGGGTGAAGACCGACCGGTTGTCGATGAGGCCGTGGACGAGCAGGATCGGTGTGCCGGCCGCCTCGACGTCCGAGATGACCAGGCCCCGCTGGACCGGTGGCAGGTGCTCGATGCGGTAGCCGTGGCCCACGTCGCGCCCGCGGCCCGCGACGAGCCCCATCGGGTACGTCGCGAGGTGGGTGCTCACCCAGGCGGCCTCGACGGCCGCGCCGACGACCGCGGAAGGGGTCACCCGGCGCCGCAGGGTGCGGACGAGGGCCGCGACCGCTCCGCCGGCCCGGCGTCCGTGGCCCCGGGCCGAGTCGGCCGCCTCGCCGGTGGCCGTCACCGTTCCGGACAGCACCGATCGCAGCGACTGAGCCACGGTGCTCTCGTCGCCTGAGCCGAATGCCGCCCGGGGGCCTGAACTGGTCATGCTGCCGCTCACCCTAGGGGGCGCGGGCCGGCGGACGGGGGATCCTTGCCCGGCATCGTCCGCACTCCGGTCACTGTCGCACCGACCTCCACACCGGCATCAGCCGTTGAGCCGATGCCGGTCGAGAAACGCGTCGGTAGGGTCTGGAGGGCGGGCTAGGATCCGCGCAGGAGACTCGTCGAGACTGCCCCGCTGCGGGCGCGCGAGCGACGCTGTGCGGCGGGTCACCGGCCGTCGCCGGTCCGAGCACCCCGTCAAGGAGCCATCCGCGTGAAGAGAACCCCGGTCGTTGTTGCGGCCGCCGCCGCCTTCTGCCTCGTGGGCGTGGCGGGAAGCACGGGGATCGCGACGGGCTCGACCCCCTCGCGCCCCGTCCCCCCGTCCGGCACGGCCACCTCGGGCAAGCCCACACCCGACCCGGCCCGCGACCGCGGGGCTCTCGGGCTGGCCTCCGACCAGGCCCTGAGCGTGCGCTCCACGCTCGTCGACGCCACCGGCCAGACCTACGTCCGCTACGACCGGACCTGGAAGGGCCTGAGGGTGCTCGGCGGCGACATCCTCGTCCACCTCACCGCCGACGGGAGCGTGCGCGACGCGCGGTTCAACAACGACCGGGCCATCTCGCTCACCTCGACCACGGCCCGGGTCAGCGCCGCGAAGGCGCGGGGTCTCGGGGCGGCCCGCTCTGCGGCCCTGACCAAGCACTCGACGGCCACCCGGGTGGTCTGGGCCGAGTCGGGGACGCCCCGCCTCGCCTACGACGTCCTCACCACCGGCGTGAAGCCCGACCAGACCCCGACCCGGCTGCACACGATCGTCGACGCGACCTCGGGCTCGGTCATCACGGCATACGACGAGATCGAGACCGGCACCGGGAACTCGATGTACTCCGGCACCGTCACCATCGGGACCACCCCCTCCGGGTCGTCCTTCCAGCTCAGGGACGACCACCGCAACCTCGCGACCGACATGTACGGCTCGATCTCGGACACTGCGCCGGGAACGCTGTTCACCGACGGCAACGACATCTGGGGTACCGGCACGAACGCGAGCCGTCAGACCGCGGCCGTCGACGCGCAGTACGGCGCCGAGATGACCTACGACTTCTACGCCCAGGTCCTGCAGCGCCGGGGCGTCTGGGACACCGGGCGCGGGGCGCGCAGCCGCGTCCACTACGGGAACAGCTACCCCAACGCGTTCTGGGACGGCACCCAGATGACGTACGGCGACGGGGCCGGCAACGCCCATCCGGTCACCGAGCTCGACGTGGCCGCCCACGAGATGACGCACGGGGTGACCGAGAACACCGCGCACCTCAGCTACACGGGGGAGTCCGGCGGGATCAACGAGGCGACGAGCGACATCTTCGGCACCGCCGTCGAGTTCTACGCCAACAACGCCTCCGACCCCGGCGACTACCTCATCGGCGAGAAGGTCGACCTCAACGGCAACGGCACCCCGCTGCGCTACATGGACCGGCCGAGCAGGGACGGCTTCTCAGCCGACTGCTGGAGCAGCTCGGTGAAGAACCTCGATGTCCATTACTCGTCGGGGCCGCTCAACCACTGGTTCTACCTCGCGTCCGAGGGCTCGGGCGCCAAGACCATCAACGGCGTCTCCTACAACAGCCCCACCTGCGACAGCTCCACCGTCGTCGGCGCCGGGCGCGCGGTCGCCGAGAAGGTCTGGTACCGCACGCTGACCACCAAGCTCACCTCCAACAGCAACTACGCCGCCGCCCGCGAGGGTGCCGTCGCCTCCGCCAGGGAGCTCTACGGCCTGGGCAGCAGCGAGTGCGACTCCGTGGCGAGCGCGTTCACCGCGATCGGCGTCCCGCAGGGTGCCGAGACCTGCGCGGTCCCCGACGCACCACCGGCCACCGGCACCGAGCTCGTCGCCAACGGCGGGTTCGAGTCCGGCGGCACCGGGTGGGCCTCGACCGACGGAGCCATCACCGACAGCGCCGGCCGGCCCGCCCACACCGGGTCCTACAAGGCGTGGCTCGGCGGGAACGGCCGCGCGGCCACGGAGTGGGTCCGCCAGCAGATCACCATCCCGGCGACCGCGACGACCGCCACGCTGAGCTTCTGGGTGCGGGTCGACAGCGCCGAGACCTCGACGACCTCGGCCTACGACTCCATGCGCCCCCAGATCACCGTCGGCCCGACGACGACCAGCCTCGGGCTGTTCACCAACCGCACGGCCACGGGCGGGGCCTTCGTCAAGAAGACCTACGACCTCTCGCCGTGGATCGGCAAGGACGTCGCGCTGACGTTCCTCATGATGGAGGACTCGAGCCGGCAGACCTCGTTCGTCGTCGACGACGTGTCGGTGACGACCACCTGAGGTCGCGTGCCGGGCCCGGCCCACGCGGGGTCATCGGCACAGCGTGCGCTCGTCCGTCGGCAGCGTGAGGTCGGCGAGGAACGCGTTGACCGCGCGTGACGCTGCGTCATTGCCCGCCGACCCGCCGAGGTATGCCGTGTGCCCGCCGGCCGAGACGGTCACCACCATCGCGTCGGCCACGCCGCTCGTCACGCCGCTGCCACCGGCAGGCGGGGTCGCGGCGGCCAGGGCCAGGCCGGTCGCCGTCGCGGCGGTGACGGCGCACGTCACGGGACCCGCCTTCGTGCTGCCGGTCACCGACCCGTCGGCGGCGACGACGAGGTGGTCGTCGAAGCCGGCGATCCCCCCGGTCCGGGTCACCGTGACGGGGAAGGGACCCTGCGCCCCGCCGCTGCCCGACCCCGCCGACCCGGTGGCCGTGGCAGCCGGCGTCGACCCGCTGCCACAGCCGCCGCTCGCGAGCACGGCGGCCAGCGCGAGCGCCGCCGGGACCCGCCCCCGCCCGCGAACGGTGGCGACCCGGCGGCGACGGCGCGGCATACATCCATCATGACCCGGCCCGCCGGTCGCCGCTCGATCAGACCGCTCAGGGGCGTCGGCGTTCCGCAGGCAGGCTCCCCGGCCCGGAGCACCGAGGCGGCGGCGTTAGGCTCAGGCGGCAGGCGGGACCCCACCGGCCCCGACGTCCTGGTGCGCGCGACCGCGGTCGCTGCGCCCGGCGCCGCGTCCGGTCGGCCCCCCGCCGCACGAACCCCGCAGGACCTGCGGGACCCGCCGACAGTGAGGACGGATCGCTCTCGTGGACCTTTTCGAGTACCAGGCACGTGATGTGTTCGAGAAGCACGGGGTGCCCGTGCTGGCCGGCGCCATCGCGACGACCCCCGAACAGGCCAGGGAGGCCGCCGAGCGCATCGGTGCGGGCAGTGGTGGGGTGACCGTCGTCAAGGCCCAGGTCAAGACCGGCGGCCGCGGCAAGGCGGGTGGCGTCAAGGTCGCCAAGAGCGCTGAGGAGGCTGGGGAGCTCGCCGCCCAGATCCTCGGGATGGACATCAAGGGCCACACCGTCGGCACCGTCATGATCGCCGCCGGCGCCAAGATCGCCGAGGAGTACTACTTCTCGGTCCTGCTCGACCGGGCCAACCGGACCTACCTCGCGATGTGCAGCGTCGAGGGCGGTATGGAGATCGAGCAGCTCGCCGTCGAGCGGCCCGAGGCACTCGCCCGGGTCGCCGTCGACCCCAACGTCGGCATCGACGACGCCAAGGCCGCCGAGATCGTCGACACGGCCGGGTTCCCCGAGGCCGACAAGGCCGCCATCGCCGACGTCATCAAGGCGCTGTGGACCGTCTACCGCGAGGAGGACGCAACGCTCGTCGAGGTCAACCCGCTCGTCAAGACCGAGGACGGCCAGATCATCGCCCTCGACGGCAAGGTCTCCCTCGACGCCAACGCCGACTTCCGCCACCCCGACCACGAGGCGCTCGAGGACAAGGCGGCCGCGGACCCGTTCGAGGCCCAGGCCAAGGAGAAGAACCTCAACTACGTCCGTCTCGAAGGCAACGTCGGGATCATCGGCAACGGCGCCGGCCTGGTGATGTCGACTCTCGACGTCGTCGCCTACGCCGGCGAGGAGGTCGGCTCCAAGCCCGCCAACTTCCTCGACATCGGCGGCGGAGCGAGCGCCGAGGTGATGACCGACGGCCTGCACCTCGTCCTGTCCGACCCCGACGTCAAGGCGGTCTTCGTCAACGTCTTCGGCGGCATCACCGCCTGCGACGCGGTGGCCAACGGCATCGTCGAGGCCCTCAAGCGCCTCGGCGCCGAGGAGGACCGGCCGCTCGTCGTCCGGCTCGACGGCAACAACGTCGAGGAGGGGCGCCGCATCCTCGCCGAGTTCGCGCACCCCAACGTCATCATCGAGCCGACGATGGACGGCGCCGCCCGCAAGGCCGCCGAGCTCGCCGCCGCGAAGTAACCCCCCGACGAGACCGAACGAGGACACCCACCCCATGGCAATCTTTCTCGACAAGTTCAGCAAGGTCATCGTCCAGGGCATGACCGGCTCCGAAGGCATGAAGCACACCACCCGGATGCTCGCCTCGGGCACGACCGTCGTCGGCGGGGTCAACCCCCGCAAGGCCGGCCAGGTCGTCGAGTTCCCCGGCGGCCAGCAGGTCCCGGTCTTCGGGTCCGTCGGTGACGCGATGGCCGCGACCGGCGCCGACGTCACCGTCGTGTTCGTCCCCGCGGCGTTCACCAAGTCCGCCGTCGTCGAGGCGATCGACGCCGGCATCCCGCTGTGCGTCGTCATCACCGAGGGCGTCGCCGTCAAGGACACCGCGGAGTTCTACAACTACAGCATCGGCACGGGCACCCGGATCATCGGCCCCAACTGCCCCGGCCTGATCAGCCCCGGGCAGGCCAACGCCGGCATCATCCCCGCCGACATCTCCGGTCCCGGCCGGATCGGCCTGGTCAGCAAGTCCGGCACGCTGACCTACCAGATGATGTACGAGCTGCGGGACTTCGGCTTCTCCACCGGCGTCGGCATCGGCGGCGACCCGATCATCGGGACGACCCATATCGACGCCCTCGAGGCCTTCGAGAACGACCCCGACACCGACGCGATCGTGATGATCGGCGAGATCGGCGGCGACGCCGAGGAGCGGGCGGCGGCCTACGTCAAGGAGCACGTCACCAAGCCGGTCGTCGGCTACGTCGCCGGGTTCACCGCCCCCGAGGGCAAGACGATGGGCCACGCCGGCGCCATCGTGTCGGGCTCCTCGGGGACGGCCCAGGCCAAGAAGGAGGCCCTCGAGGCCGCCGGGGTCAGGGTCGGCCGGACGCCGTCCGAGACCGCCGAGCTCATGCGCGAGATCATGCAGGGCCTGCAGAGGTAGCCCCCTTTCCGTTGACCGGAGGCAACACGCCTGATGGGCGGTTGCCGGTTGGGCGTGTTGCCTCCTCTCAGTGCGGCGGCGGATCGGGCCGCCTCGGCGTGTTGCCTCCTCTCAGTGCGGCGGCGGATCGGGCCGCCTCGGCGTGTGCTGGGCCGCAGGCGCGACACTGTCGACGAGACTGACCCCGATGACGGTCATGGATGCGCTCCGGTCGAACCGGCCCGGGCCGGGCGAGCCCGACGGGCCGCGGTCCGTCGACGCCTCGCGGGTCCCGGCCTGGCTCGGCGCGGTGGTCACCGGGGTGCTCTCGGCGCTCGTCTCCTCGCTCGTCGTGCTCATCCCCACCGGGCTGGCCTGGTCGGCGGACGCCCGGTCGACGACGTCCCTGTCGACGGCCCTGGGGCTCGGCTCCGCGCTGTGGCTGCTCACCCTGGGGGCCCACCTCGCGGTCGCGCCCACCACGGTGGCCTTCGTCCCGCTCGGGATCTTCCTCGTCCTGCTCGCGGTCACGGCATACGGCGCCTTCCGCGTGGTCCGGAACCGGCCCGACAAGCACGGCGAACGCGGCACGGGGCCGCTCCCGCGGACGGCCGTCGCCGCGCTGCTGCAGTGGTGGCTCGGGTATGCCGCGGTGCTGGCGGGTCTCGTCGTGCTCGCCCGGTCGGGCCCGGTGTCGCCGGTCGGCTGGAGCCTGGTCCACCCGGCGCTCGTGGTCCCCGCCCTGGCCGCGGCGCTCGCCGTCGCGGCACAACGCCGCTACGAGGGCGACCTCGTCGACCCGGCGCTCGCCCGGCGGGTGCTGCCCGACGTGGTGCGCCGCTCGGTGGTCCCCGCCCTCCACGGCCTCGGTGAGCTCGTGGCCGTCGGGTCGGTCGTCGTCCTCATCGTCGTGGGGCTCGCATTCGGCGACATCCGGCATGTCCAGGCTGCCCTCGGGGCCGGCGCCACCGGCGGCGTCGTCCTCACCCTCGTCCAGGCCGGCTCGCTGCCCAACCTCGCGTTGTGGGCGGTGTCGGTGCTGGCCGGCCCGGGGTTCCAGGTCGTCGACGGCGCCCGGACGACGCTGTCCGGCGCGCACAGCGGCCTCCTGCCGATCATCCCGGTCCTTGCCGCCCTCCCCAAGCCCGGCGGGTTCCCCCTGGTCACCTGGGGCCTCGTCCTGGTCCCCGGGCTCGTCGGTGCGCGGGTCGGGAAGCGCGCCCTCGGGGCGGTCGCGCGCCTGTCCAGCCTGCGCGCCAAGGCCTCGGTGGCCGCCACGTCCGCGGTCCTCACCGCCGTTCTCGCCGGGGTCCTCGACGCCTTCGCCGGGGGCCGGCTCGGGACCTACAAACTGTCCGCCGTCGGTGCACCCGCCCTGGCCCTCACGGCGGCCCTCGCCGTCGAGCTCGTCGCCGGTGCCCTCACCATGGTCGCGTGGGACGCCTGGCGGCTGCGCCGCTGACGCGGCCGGATGCTCGACGGGGAGCACCCATCTCGTGGACGACCGACGGCGGGCACCACCGGCTCCATTACCCTTGCTGCACGTGAGCCAGACCCCTGCCGCGGCGTCGCCCGGCGCGGTCGTCGTGCTCGTCTCGGGGTCGGGCACCAACCTCCAGGCGCTCCTCGACGCGTCCGCCGACCCGGCCTACGGCGCGCGGGTCGTCGCCGTCGGGGCGGATCGCGACGACATCGAGGGCCTGCGCCGAGCCGAGCGGTCGGGCGTCCCCACGTTCGTCGCCAGGGTGGCCGACTACCCGAGCCGCGTGGACTGGGACGCGGCCCTCGCGGGGGAGCTGGCGGCATACGACCCGGACCTCGTGGTCTGCGCCGGCTTCATGAAGATCCTCGGCCCGGCCGTCCTCGCCGCCCACACCGTCGTCAACACCCACCCGGCGCTGCTGCCCAGCTTCCCGGGCGCCCACGCCGTCCGGGACGCACTCGCCCACGGGGTCCGGGTCACCGGCTGCACCTGCCACTACGTCGACGCCGGCGTCGACACCGGCCCGATCATCGACCAGAGGGTGGTGCGCGTCGAGGACGGCGACACCGAGGACACCCTCCACGAACGCATCAAGGTGCTCGAGCGCGCCATGCTCGTCGACGTCGTCGGCCGGCTCGCCCGCGCAGCCACAGCGACCCCCACCACCGGAAAGGCACCATCGTGAGCGACCAGCGACCCATCCGCCGCGCCCTCGTCTCGGTCTTCGACAAGACCGGCCTCGACGAGCTCGTCCGTGGCCTCCACGACGCGGGGGTGGCCCTGGTCTCCAGTGGCGGGTCGGCCGCCGCGATCGCCGCCCTCGGCATCCCGGTGACGAAGGTCGAGGAGCTCACCGGCTTCCCCGAGTGCCTCGACGGGCGGGTCAAGACCCTGCATCCGAAGGTCCACGCCGGGCTGCTCGCCGACAGCCACAACCCCGACCACGTCGCCCAGCTCGAGGACCTCGGGATCGAGCCGTTCGACCTCGTCGTCGTCAACCTCTACCCCTTCCGCGAGACCGTCGCCTCAGGTGCCTCATCGGCCGAGTGCATCGAGAAGATCGACATCGGCGGGCCCACGATGGTCCGGGCCGCGGCGAAGAACCACGGCACCGTCGCGATCGTCACCGAGCCGAGCCGGTATGCCGCGGTGCTCGAGGCCGTGGTCGGCGGCGGCTTCACCCTGGAGGAGCGCCAGCGGCTGGCCGCCGAGGCGTTCGTGCACACCGCGACCTACGACACGGCAGTGGCGTCGTGGATGGGCAACGTCCTCGTCGACACCTCCGAGGGCACCGGCTTCCCCGCGTGGGTGGGGGCGACCTGGGACAAGGCCGCCGGCCTGCGCTACGGCGAGAACCCCCACCAGAGCGCGGCGATCTACCGCAGCGGTGGGCCCGGCATCGCCGCCGCCGAGCAGCTGCACGGCAAGGCGATGTCGTACAACAACTACGTCGACGCCGACGCCGCTGTGCGCGCCGCCCACGACCACGGCGACCAGCCGACCTGTGCGGTCATCAAGCACGCCAACCCCTGCGGCCTCGCCGTCGGCTCCGACATCGCCGAGGCGCACCGCAAGGCGCACGCGTGCGACCCGGTCTCGGCCTACGGCGGCATCATCGCGGTCAACCGCCCGGCGACCGCCGCGATGGCCGAGACCGTCAAGGACATCTTCACCGAGGTCGTCATCGCGCCCGACTACGAGCCGGAGGCGCTCGAGATCCTCACGGCGAAGAAGAACATCCGGATCATGCGGCTGCCCGAGGACCACGTCGGCCGGGGTGTCGGGGCCGAGGTCCGGCCCATCGGCGGTGGCCTGCTCATGCAGAGCCGCGACCTCGTCGACGCCGTCGTCTACGACAACGAGGGCGAGGTGACCGGTGGCGACGACACCGACTACTGGCGGCTGGTGTCGGGTGCCCCCGCCGGCGCGGCGACGTTGGCCGACCTCCAGTTCGCCTGGCGGGCCATCCGCGCGGTGAAGTCCAACGCCATCCTGCTCGCCCACGACGGCGCCTCGGTCGGGGTCGGGATGGGCCAGGTCAACCGGGTCGACGCCTGCCTTCTCGCGGTGCAGCGGGCCGGCGCCGAGCGGGCTCGTGGTGCCGTGGCGGCATCGGACGCGTTCTTCCCCTTCGCCGACGGGCTGCAGGTGCTCCTCGACGCGGGCGTGCGCGCCGTCGTCGCTCCGGGCGGCTCGGTCCGCGACGCCGAGGTGGTCGAGGCCGCGCAGGCCGCCGGCGTGACGATGTACTTCACCGGGACCCGACACTTTGCCCACTGAGCCCGGCGCCGGCGCGCCCGCCACGGACACCGGAGCGCCGGCCGCCCAGGGTCGGAGACGTCCCGACCATGGGCTCCTCGCCCTCATGGGCTCGGCCTTCGGTGGCGTCCTCCTCTCGGTCCAGGGGAGGATGAACGGCGAGCTGGCCACCGTGACCGGCGAGCCGGTCGAGGCGGCGATGTGGAGCTTCGGCACCGGGCTTGTCGTCCTCACGGTGCTGATGCTCACCGTCCCGGCCGTGCGCTCGGGGCTCGGCAGGATCGTCGCGGCCGTCCGGGGCGGCTCGCTGCGCCGGTGGCAGATCCTCGGCGGGTTGTCCGGCGGCCTGTTCGTCGCGACCCAGTCGTATGCCGTGCCGATCCTCGGCGTGGCCCTGTTCACCGTGGCGGTCGTCGCCGCCCAGGCCGGGAACGCGCTCGTCGTCGACCGCTTCGGGATCGGGCCGGGCGGGGCGATCCCGGTCCACTGGGGACGCCTGCTCTCGGCCGCTCTCGCGATCGCTGGTGTCGCGATCTCGCTGTCGCCGCGGCTGGGGGGCGGCCGTCTCGTGCTGCTGCCGGTCCTCCTCGCTCTCCTCGTCGGGGGGCTGATGTCGGTCCAGTTCGCCATCAACGGCCGGGTCAACGCCGCGTCGGGCCAGCCGTTGTCGACGACCTGGGTCAACTTCCTCATGGGGATGCTCATGCTGGGGGTCGTTGCCGGCCTGCGGTCGGCCGGTGGGGCCTTCCACCCGACAGTGCCCCATGGCGTGCCGTGGTGGGCCTGGTGGGGCGGGCTGTGTGGCATCGGGGTGGTCTCGATCGCGGCGTGGTCGGTCCGCCACCTCGGCGTCGTCGTCTACGGGCTCGCCGTGCTCACCGGGCAGCTGTCCGCCGCGGTCGGCCTCGACCTGCTCACCCCGGCGACCCGCGGCGACGTGACACCCGCGGTCGTGATCGGGGTTCTCGTCACGTTCGTGGCCGCCGGGCTCGCCAGCCGGTTCGCGTGGCGGGACCGGACGACCACCCGGGGCTAGGGCTCGGCGGGGACCGCGCTCCTGGGCGAGGCATCCGCCGGCGGGCCCGCCGGGTGGTGCGTGACCTGGTGCCGGAGCACGGTCACCGTGGCGGGGATGAGGAAGGGCACGAGGAACAGGTTCACCCAGTCCCACAGCGTGTTCCCGACGAACCCGGTCCACGCCCAGGGGATGACGTACCCGAACAGCACGACCAGCCCGAACACCACCGCCGCCGCGGCGGCCAGCGCGACGTGGCGCCGCGCGAAGCTCTCCCGTTCGGCGAGCCACAGCGGCAGCATCGACACCGAGACGGGCAGCACGAGCAGCTCGAGCCAGTCCCACAGCCGGTTGCCCGAGAACCCGGTCCACGTCCAGCTCCACGCGTAGCCGCCGACCACGAGCACGACGAACCCGACGCCCACCACGACGAAGCCAACCCGCCAGAGTCGCCCGAGACGGATGTGGGTGCGCACCCACAGGGGGAGGAGCAGCAGCACGAGCGGCAGGACCAGGAGGTGCAGCCAGTCCCACAGGTCGGCGTTCGAGGTCAGCCCGGTCCAGGCCCAGCCGGCCCCGGCCGCGCTGACGGCGACGGCGACGAGGGACAGCACCCCGACGGCGGAGGCGACGAACAGGCGCACCCGCGCCAGCTCCAGGCGCGCGGTGACGTCCTCGGACGGCGCAACGGCGGGCACTGCGCTCTCGGCACGGTCCCGGGCAGGGTCGGCGTGGCGCGGGTGGCGCGACGGGTCATCGTCCACGGCAGCTCCCCGGGAGGTTCGACGGGTGACGAACGGCGGTGTCCTCGGCCAGGTCCGCAGCTACCAGGATCGCACCTGGGGCCGCGCCGTAGGGGTACGGCCGGGCCTCGGGTCACGCTGCACTGAGGCGGGACGTCGCCGCGCGGTGACCCGGCGCGCGGCCCACAGGGCGAGCCAGGTGCCGCCGACGGGGATCTCCATCCCGACGACGAACGCCCGGTAGAGCAGCACCCCGGCCACGGCGGCGCCCGGCGCGGTGTGCAGCGCCACCAGGGCCCCGGCCATCCCGGCCTCGACGATCCCGGTACCGCTCGGGGTGATGACCGCCATCGACAGCACCCGCTCCACGGCGAAGGCGGCCAGTACGACGGCCGGGGCCACCTCGGCCCCCAGCAGCCGGAGGGCGAGCCAGAGGAGCACCGCCTGCAGCGCGGCATACCCGAGCTTGCCCACGGCCATGGAGCGCCAGCCGGAGCCGGCGAGCGCCACGCAGTCGCGTCGCACGGCCACGGCCCGCTCGGCCCACGGCACCGCAGGCGGGCCGAGCCGGCGCACCCGGGCGCAGAGGCGGTCGGCGGCCCGCCCGATGGCCCGGACGGCCCGGTCGTCGCGGGCCAGGAGCCACACGGCTGTCGCGAACGCGAGAAGCATCGCCAGGCCGAGGTATGCCGCGGCGGAGACCTCGCCGCCCGCGTCGGTCCCGGCCAGGGCGAGCCAGGTCAGGGCCAGCCCGGGCAGGACGAGCTTGACGGCGGTGTCGGCGACGTTGGTGAGGATGGCCCAGCGCGTGAACGCAGGCGAGCTGAAACCCCAGGACCGGGCCATCGACCAGTTCGCGACCGTGCCGGCGGCGCCGCCCAGCGGGAGCAGGTTCGAGACGAAGCTCCCGGTGAGGTTGAGCTCGAGGGCCCGACGGTGGCTGAGGCCGGGCAGCGCGGCGGTCAGGGCCGGGGTGTGCACCCACAGCCCGAGCAGCCAGACGGCCGCGAGCAGGGCCAGGCCGGCGGGCCCCACGCCGGCAAGAGTGTGCCAGATGGCGCCCCAGCCCTCCCCGGCGATGTGCGGGAGAACGGCGATGAGCAAGGCGGCGGCGGCGCCCGCCGAGACGACGAGCTTGACGGTCCAGGTGACCGGCCGGGTCGGGAGGGCGCTCGGGTCGGGATCGCGAGAGCCGGTGGTCCGTTCGGGGCCGGTGGCGGAGGTCGCAGCGGGTGAGGTGGCGGTGGCCATAGCCGGAAGTCTCGACGCACCGGCCCACGAGGCGCATCGGTGGAGACCCCCAGATCGACCCCGGTCCCGCGGCCGGCCGCTCGGGGTCGTCCCTGAGGCCACCGATGCTGGCCCGCGCGGCTCGGGCGGCCGAGCGCCGCGACCCGCCGCACCGTGCCAGGACGGGCGGGTGGGCCCGGCGTACTGTGCTGGCATGCCACACAGGTGGGCCCGCCAGCTCGGGCGTAGGCCGCGTGTCGCGGCCCTCGCCGTCGGCGCGGTCCTGGTGGGGGTGCTCGGTGCCTGTGGCGCGACGGCGGGCTCGGGGACGGCGACCAACGCGGACACCGCACCGGAGTCGGCCGGCTCCTCGACCCCGGAGAGGACCACGAGCGAGACGAGCACCCCGTCGGGCACGACCGGCTCGCCCGTCGCGAGCCCCACCGGGTCGGTCGGCGCCACGGAGGTGAGTGCAACCCGCCGGATGTGCCTGGAGGCCTTCCCCGATGAGCGCCTGCTGTCCTGGGCCGACGGCACGGTCGCCGACTTCCGGGGGTTCCGGTTCGGGGGCCCGACTCCCGCGCGTCCGCTGGCGACCGTGTTCAAGGGCGTCCCCGCCGGCACGAAGGGAGCCTGGTGCGGTATCTCCACCGGCCCCGACACCGTCCGGTGGTGGGCGGTCGTCGAGAGCAGGACCCCGGTGAAGGCCGTCGACATCACGGGCCCCGGGGAGGGGTCGTTCCGCGGTGAGGCCGTCGGTCCGCCGATCCTCCCCTGAGCGGCTCCCCGGCACCGACCCCGGGGCCGCCCGACACCGGGTCGCGTCCCCTGCGCGGCGGTCCGGTGCGGGGATGATGTCGAGAACGGCATACCGGCTCCGACCTCAGGGTGGGTCCACCGCAGATGGTGGGCCGGAGCAGACAGGAGCGAGACCATGAAGTACCTGATCCTCATCCACCAGAACCGCGGTGCCCGCGAGCAGTTCACGTCCATGCCGCCCGAGGCCCAGGCGCGGGGGCTGGCGGCCTACCAGACCCTGTATGAGGCCCTTGCGGCGTCCGGCGAGTACGTCGCCTCCGAGGCGCTCGCCGACGACAGCACCTCGAGCGTCGTGTCGCTGGCTGGCGGCGTCCCGGTGACGACGGACGGTCCGTTCGCCGAGTCCAAGGAGATGCTGGCCGGGTTCTACCTCGTCGACGTGGACAGCCGCGAGCGCGCCGTCGAGATCGGCGCCCAGATCCCCGAGGTGATGGCTGGCGCGGCGCGGGTCGAGGTCCGGCCGGTGATGACGCACTCCGTGCTCGACACGTGAGCGAGCCGGCCGTCGGCGGCGAGGGGGGCCGGGCGGGACCCGAACCGGGCCTCGGGCCGCTGTTGCGCGAGCTCGCTCCGCAGGTCCTCGGCGGGCTGGTCCGCCGCACCGGGGACTTCGACGGCGCCGAGGACGCGGTCCAGGACGCGCTGCTGGAGGCCTCGGTCCGATGGCCGGCCGCCGGGGTCCCCGACGACCCGCGGGCGTGGTTGGCCACCGTCGCCGGCCGGCGGCTCGTCGACCGCTGGCGCAGCGAGTCCGCCCGGCGGCGGCGCGAGGAGACCGTCGCGGCGCTGCACTCCGCGCCCGCACCGGGGCCGGCCGACGACGACTCGCTGGAGCTCCTCCTGCTGTGCTGCCATCCGGCGCTGACCCCGCCGTCGCAGGTGGCCCTCACCCTCCGGGCAGTCGGTGGTCTGACGACGGCGGAGATCGCCCGCGCGTTCCTCGTTCCCGAGGCCACCGTTGGCCAGCGGATCAGCCGGGCCAAGGCCGGCATCCGGGCGGCGGGGACGGGGTTCGTCCTGCCCGGCGAGAGCGAGCTGGCCGGACGGCTGCCGGCGGTGTGCGCGGTGCTCTACCTCGTCTTCACCGAGGGCCACACAGCAAGCTCGGGGGCGTCCCTCGGGCGGGTCGACCTCACCACCGAGGCGATCCGGCTCACCCGGATGCTGTACGCGCGGGTCGAGCACCTGCCAGCGGTGGGCCCCCAGCGGGGCGAGGTCGCCGGGCTGCTCGCCCTCATGCTGCTGACCGAGGCACGGCGGCCGGCGCGGGTCGGCCCGGACGGTGCCCTCGTCCCGCTGGAGGCTCAGGACCGCGGCCGGTGGGACCGGAGCCTGGTCGCGGAGGGGGTCGGCCTCGTCACGAGCGCTCTCACCGACGCGCCCCTCGGGCCCTACCAGCTGCAGGCCGCCATCGCCGCCGTCCACGACGAGGCCCCGGCCGCCGAGGCCACCGACTGGCGGCAGATCCTCGGGCTCTACGACCTCCTGCGCGTGCTCGACCCGTCACCGATGGCCACCCTCAACCGGGCGGTGGCGCTCGCCATGGTCCAGGGCCCCGGACCCGCACTGCTCGAGCTCGACGCGAGCGCCGTCGACCCGGCCCTTGCCGGCCATCACCGCCTCCACAGCGTGCGGGCACACCTCCTCGAGCGGCTGGGCGAGCGGACCGCTGCCGCCGAGGAGTACCGCGCCGCGGCCAGGCTGACCCTCAGCCTCCCGGAACGCCGCTATCTGCTGGCCCGCGCCGCGGTCCTGTCGTAGGACCCCCCCGGACTCGGGAGCGACGTCGCGGGGCTGCGGCATACCGCTGCCGGGCAGCCGAACCCCGACGTGGGAGGATGCTGCCCGTGGCGGCAACGATCCTCGACGGCAAGGCCATCCTCGGCACCATCAAGGCAGAGCTGACCCAACGGGTGGCCGTGCTCGCCGAGCGGGGGATCGTCCCCGGGCTCGGCACGGTCCTCGTGGGGGAGGACCCGGGCAGCCGATGGTACGTCGGCGCCAAGCACCGGGACTGCGCCGAGATCGGGATCTCGAGCATCCGTCGTGACCTGCCTGCGGGGGCGAGCCTCGACGAGGTGCTCGCCGTCGTTCACGAGCTCAACGAGGACCCGTCCTGCACCGGGTTCATCGTCCAGCAGCCGACCGGCCTGGACGAGAACGCGATCCTCTCCGCCGTCGACCCGGCCAAGGACGTCGACGGCCTGCACCCGACGAACCTCGGCTGGCTGGTCCTCGGCGAGCCCGCCCCGCTGCCGTGCACGCCGGTGGGCTGTGTCGAGCTGCTCCGCCGCTACGACGTGCCGATCGCCGGGGCCAAGGTCGTCGTGGTCGGCCGCGGGATCACCGTGGGGCGCCCCCTGGGCCTGATCCTGACGCGCAAGTCCGAGAACGCCACGGTGACGTTGTGCCACACCGGCACTCGCGACCTCGCGGCTGAGGTCCGCCAGGCCGACATCGTCGTCGCGGCAGCCGGGGTTCCGGGCATCATCACTGCCGACATGGTCAAGCCCGGTGCTGCCGTCCTCGATGTCGGCGTCAGCCGGGTCGTGGGACCCGACGGCACGTCGGTCGTGGCCGGTGACGTCGCTGCCGACGTCGCCGAGGTGGCCGGGTTCGTCAGCCCCAACCCGGGCGGCGTGGGTCCGATGACCCGCGCCATGCTGCTCAGCAACGTCGTCGGCGCGGCCGAGCGTCGGCTGGCTCCCGAAGGCTGACCGCGTGGTCGATCCCGAGCCTGCCCCTCCGCCGCCCCATGAGCCGGCCGAGTCCGGGACGGCGCCCGACGAGGACGGTGGGCACGGACATCCCGGCGAGGACCCGGCGACGGTCGCCGAGGTCAAGGCCGCCACGTCGGACGCTCCGCCTGCGGGCTCGCTGCGCTGGTGGTGGCTGCTGGCGGCGGGGATGGTCGTCGCCCTCGCCTTCGTGGCGACGACGCACCTGCTCCGCGCCACGGGGGCGTTCGGCGCGACCCTGGTCCTCGCCGCCGTCGTCCGCGCCGTCGTGCCCGGCCGGGCCGTCGGAGCGCTGGCGGTCCGGTCGAGATGGCTCGACGTCCTGCTGCTCCTCGCCGCTGGGGTGGCCGTCCTCGTGGCCGGCTTCACCCTCAACCTCGCTCCGCTCAGCTGACGCCGCCGCCGCGTCGCGGGACCGGCCACGTGACTGGACAAGGGACTGGACAAGGGACTGGACAAGGGAAACGCGAGGTTCGCCGGGGTAGATAACCCCGGCGAACCTCGCGTTTCCCCGATGGGGCGGAAATGTTGAGGCGGGAGGGGCGAGGGGGAGGGCCGACCGATGGGGCCCTCCTGGCCTCGACGGCCGGCTCAGATCAGGCCCAGGCCCCTGACCGCCTCGCGCTCGTCGGCGAGCTCGGCCACCGAGGCGTCGATCTTCGCGCGGGAGAAGTCGTTGATGTCCAGGCCCTGGACGATCGCCCACTTGCCGTCGGTGACGGTGACGGGGAAGGAGGACATGAGTCCCTCGGGCACGCCGTAGGAGCCGTCGGAGCGCACCGACATCGAGGCCCAGTCACCCTCCGGAGTGCCCTGCACCCATGTGCGGGCGTGGTCGATCGTCGCGTTCGCCGCGGAGGCCGCCGACGAGGAGCCCCGGGCCTCGATGATCGCCGCGCCGCGCTTGGCGACGGTCGGGATGAAGGTGCTCTCGATCCAGTCCAGGTCGCCGACGGCCTCGGCGGCGTTGCGCCCGGACACCTCGGCGTGGAACAGGTCGGGGTACTGGGTCGCCGAGTGGTTGCCCCAGATCGTCATCTTGCGGATCTCGGTGACGGGGACGCCCAGCTTCGCGGCGAGCTGCGAGATGGCCCGGTTGTGGTCGAGCCGGGTGAGGGCGGAGAACCTCTCGGTCGGGATGTCGGGAGCGTTGCTCATCGCGATCAGGGCGTTGGTGTTGGCCGGGTTGCCCGTCACGGTGACCAGGATGTCGTCGGCCGCGACCGCGTTGAGCGCCTTGCCCTGGGGGGCGAAGATGCCGCCGTTGGCCTCGAGGAGGTCGCCGCGCTCCATGCCCGGGCCGCGGGGGCGGGCGCCGACGAGGAGGGCGAGGTTGACGCCGTCGAAGACCTTCATCGGGTCGTCGCCGATCTCGACCTTGGCGAGGGTGGGGAACGCGCAGTCGTCGAGCTCCATGACGACGCCCTCGAGGGCCCCCAGCGCCGGGGTGATCTCGAGCAGCCGCAGCTCGACCGGGGTCTCCGGCCCGAGCATCGCGCCGCTCGCGATGCGGAACAACAGGCTGTAGCCGATCTGGCCGGCGGCGCCGGTCACGGCCACCTTGACGGGGGAGGTGCTCACGTGGGTACCCCTTCGGGCGAGTGGTGTGTGGTCGTTCCCGACGGTAGCAGCGTGCTCGGGTGGGCTCACACCCGGGCAACTGTGGCGTAGCCCCTCGCGACGGTCTCGGTGAGGGGAGCCGACACGCCGGGTCATCCGGGGTCCGATCGGCGTGTTGCCTCCCCTCATCGAGCAGGACGACCGGCATACAGTCCGGGCATGACCTCACGTGACAACCGACCGCTCGCCGTCACCGGGGTGGTCGCCGTCGTGACCGTCGGCCTGCTGCTCGCGGCCGCGCGGTGGGGGTGGCTCGGACCCGACGTGGGTCGCGGCGACGGCTTCTGCGAGGCGGCCCGGGACTCGTGGGTCCGCCAGCCGGCGAACACCGCCTCCAACCTCGGCTTCGTCGTCGCCGGGCTCGCCGTCGCCTGGTATGCCGGCCGCCGCGGGGCCGTCGGCGGCGCCATGGCACGGCTCCCGTGGCTCGCCACGGCCTATGCGGTGGTCGTCGTGCTGCTCGGTCCCGCGAGCGCGGCGATGCACGCGACCCAGAGCGCGCTCGGCGGGCGGCTCGACCTGCTGAGCATGTATCTCATCGCCGGGTTCGCCCTGGCCTACGCGGTGACCCGCCTGGTCCACGGCGGCCCGGGGGTGTTCCTCGGCTGGTATGCCGCCGTCCTCGTCGCGAGCGAGCTCGCCGAGAACCTCGGCGGACATGTTCCGGTCGTCCACCATGCGGGGAACCTCGCCTTCGCGGTGACGATCGTCGCGGCGGTAGGTGTCGAGGTGGCGCTGTGGCGCCGGGCCGAGACCCCACAGGAGACGGCGTTCGGGGTGGCCGCGGTGGCGACCCTGGTGGCCGCCTTCGGGATCTGGAACCTCGCCCAGAACGGCACCACCTTCTGTCACCCCGAGTCGCTCCTGCAGGGGCACGCCGCGTGGCACCTGCTCGACGCGGTAGCGGCATACCTGCTGTTCCGGCACTACGCGGCCGAGGGCGGCCGCTGAGCGGGCCGCGGGTCAGGGGAGCCGAGAGATGGCGGTGGACATCGCCTTCGTCAGGGCCGTGTACCTCGCCGAGCCCTTCGTGATCTCGGTGTACGTCACGCTGATCCCGACCACCTGGTCTCCCGAGCGGGCCTGGATCGTCGCGAGCTGGCCGCCCTTGATCCCGAGCGAGGAGTTGGCCTTGGTGTACGCCGCGACCGCCTCGTCGCCAAGGCCGCTCACCGTCGCGATGGAGTAGCCACCGGCGGCGTTGAGGCCGGTGTCGAGGTCGTCGGCGAGCGGGCCGGTGGCGGGGAAGACCTGCAGCTGGACGTCCGGGATGCCCTTGGCGTCGGGCCAGGCGCAGATGGTGACCTGGGGGACGGGGTGCTCGACCCGATGCTGCTTCAGGCCGGGGGCGAAGGTCGCGACCTCGGCGTCGGTGAGCAGCGAGCAGGGGTCGACCCCGGTGGCCGTGCCCGATGGTGTGGCGCTGCCGGTGTCGCCGGCGGTCGCGGGGCCGAGTGACGTGGGGGCCCCGGCCGGGCCACCGGTCGAACCACCTGCGCCGCAGGCCGTCATGGCGACCGCCGAGGCTGCGATACCGGCCGCGAGCAGGATCCTCGGTCTACCTGCGGTGCGCATCGTTCCCTCTCGATGTGGGGTCGAAGAACCCGTCGAACGTATGGCGGAGCCAGGGGAGTGTCAACAAGACGAGAGGGCGCCGCGGCACCCTCTCCTGGGAGACTGCGTGGATGCGAACCAGTCGACTCGAAGCCTTCAGCGACGGCGTCCTCGCCATCATCATCACCATCATGGTTCTGGAGCTGAAGGTTCCCGACGAGCCGACGCTCCATGCGCTCGGCGGCTCGGCAACGGGGTTCCTGACCTACCTGCTCAGCTTCGTCTACGTCGGCATCTACTGGAACAACCACCACCACATGTTCCAGGTCGTCGAGCGCATCGACGGAACCGTCCTCTGGGGCAACCTCCAGCTGCTGTTCTGGCTCTCGCTCTTCCCGTTCACGACGGCCTGGGTCGACGAGTCGACGTTCTCCCCCACGCCCGTCATCGTCTACGGCATGAACCTCCTTCTCGCCGCTGTCGGCTGGGTCGTCCTGCAGCTGGCGATCTTCCGTTCCGAGGGTGGTTCGGCTCTGCGTGAGGCTCTCGGTCGCGACATCAAGGGCAAGTTGTCGCCGATCCTCTACCTCGCCGGTATTGCGCTGGCCACGGCCAGCCCCCGGCTTGCCGTCGGCCTTTACGCCGGAGTGGCCGTCATGTGGCTCGTTCCGGACCGGCGCGTGGAGCGATACCTGGCCGCCCGGTCGTCCAGCGCGGTGTAGGCGGCGCCGGTGCGTCCACCGGGCGACAGGCCGCTGAACCCGCCGGGCCCGGAGCTAGGCTCACCTCACCGCCGCGAGGCGCGGTGGGCGGTGGCAGGGAGGTCATGATGAGCGGCACCGGAACCAAGGACGACCCCTGGCAGCTGAGCACCCCGCCGGGCTCGTCGGACTACACGATGTGGCGCGACGACGGGAGCGAGCCGCAGCGGCTGGTCTGTCAGGTCGGGTCGACGACCCTCTACTACGACGCCCGGGTCGTCGACGACCTGCACCGGTGGCTTCAGCAGCAGGGTGACTGGGTACCGCTCGGTGCCGCCGACGAGAAGGCGAGTGCCAAGGCCGGCACCGTCGAGGCGTGGGGCCGGGCGGACGACAACCCGGTGGGCGGCTGGTACGGCCTGCGGAAGGGCTATCGCGGGCGGGTCGGGATGTACCTCCCGCCCCTGCTGGAGGCGCTGGGCCTCGCCGAGGTCGAGCACAACCCGCGCAACAACCGGATGCGCGCTCGCTGACCCGCAGGTATGCCGCCGGACCGGTGGCCGGCGGTCAAGCGGCCCGGCTCCTCCGCAACGCTCCGGTGCGGGGTCGTCCCCCCTCTGCGGACGACCCCGCACCGGGCGCTGGGCGCGGCCGGGAGCCGGCTGGTCGGTGGTCAGGTGGCGAGCGGGTCGCCCTTGGCGGGGTCGGTCACGTCCGCGGCGTCCAGCTCGCCCACGATGTCGCGGTCGCGCCGGTCGACGCCGGTGATGAGGTGGAATGTCGCGCCCGCGATCGCCCCGCCGATGAGCGGCGCCACCCAGAACAGCCACAGCTGCCCGGGCGCGCCGTTGCCGTTGAAGAACGCGACGCCCGTCGAGCGCGCCGGGTTGACCGAGGTGTTCGAGATGGGGATCGAGATGAGGTGGATGAGGGTGAGCGCCAGCCCGATACCCAGCGGCTCCCACCCGTTGGGCGCGCGGGAGTCGGTGACCCCGAGGATGACGTAGACGAAGACCGCCGTGAGGAGGATCTCGGCGAACAGCACCGCCGACAGCGAGAAGCCGCCGGGGGAGTGCTCGCCGTAGCCGTTGGCCGCCATGTGTCCCGTTGCGACGAAGCCGGGCTTGCCCTTGGCGATCCCGAGGAGCGCCGCGCCCGCCAGCAGGCCGCCCGCCACCTGCGAGCCGACGTAGGCGGGCACATCCTTCCACTCGAACCGCTTCGCCACCGCGACCCCCACGGTCACCGCCGGGTTGAAGTGGCCGCCCGAGACGTGCCCCACGGCATACACCATGGTCACGACGGTCAGGCCGAAGGCGAGGGCCACCCCGAGGAAGCCGATGCCCAGCTGCAGCGACTGTCCGGACACGACGTTGGGGGCCAGGAAGACACCGGAGAAGACGGCGGCACCGCAGCCGCCGAACACCAACCAGAACGTGCCCAGGAACTCAGCGCCCATGCGCTGCGGGATGCTGTGGGTCTGCATGGCGGACATTGTGCCGGGGCCGGGGCTCTGTGGCCTGTTGGAGCGCGTCGGAGGCCGCGGCGTCGGGTGGCCGGGTGGTCGGGTGCGTGGAGGGCCCGCCACGGCGACGGAGCCTCCCCATGACAGGTCACCCGGCCACGGCCGACCCGGACGAGTACCACCGACCCGGTCGGGGCCGGACTCGCGGAAGAGCTCAGAGCAGCGACGCGAGGATGTCGTTGAACCGACCCGACGGGCGCATCACCGCGGTGGTCTTGGCCGCGTCCGGCCGGTAGTAGCCGCCGATGTCGGCCGGGGAGCCCTGCACCTGGAGCAGGTCGGCCGCGATCGTCTCCTCGCCCTCGGTGAGCGCGGTGGCGACCGGCTCGAAGGCCGAGGCGAGCTCGGCGTCCTCGGTCTGGCCGGCCAGCTCCCGCGCCCAGTACATCGCGAGGTAGAAGTGGCTGCCGCGGTTGTCGATCTGGCCCACCTTGCGAGCCGGCGACTTGTTCTCGTTGAGGAGCGTCTCGGTGGCCCTGTCGAGCGTCTCGCCGAGGATCCGGGCACGTGCGTTGTCGAACGTCTCCGCCTCGTGCCGCAGGCTCTCGGCCAGGGCGAGGAACTCGCCCAGGCTGTCCCAGCGCAGGTAGTTCTCGGCCACGAGCTGCTGGACGTGCTTGGGCGCCGAGCCGCCCGCCCCGGTCTCGAAGAGGCCACCGCCGTTCATCAGGGGGACGACGGAGAGCATCTTGGCGCTCGTGCCGAGCTCGAGGATGGGGAACAGGTCGGTGAGGTAGTCGCGCAGAACGTTGCCGGTGACCGAGATGGTGTCCTCGCCCCGGCGGATCCGCTCGACCGAGAAGGTGGCCGCCTCGATCGGCGACATGATCTCGATGGTCAGGCCGTCTGTGTCGTGGTCGGCGAGGTAGGTGCGGACCTTGTCGGCGATGGTGCGGTCGTGCGCGCGCGCGGGGTCGAGCCAGAACACGGCGGGGGAGCCGGTGGCGCGGGCCCTGGTGACGGCGAGCTTGACCCAGTCGCGGATCGGCGCGTCCTTGGTCTGGCAGGCGCGCCAGATGTCGCCGGCGGCGACGTCGTGCGAGATCAGGACCTCGCCCGCCGCGTTGACGACCTCGACCCGGCCGTCTGCCGGGATCTCGAAGGTCTTGTCGTGGCTGCCGTACTCCTCGGCCTTCTGGGCCATGAGGCCGACGTTGGCCACCGAGCCCATGGTCCGCGGGTCGAAGGCGCCGTGGGCGCGGCAGTCCTCGATCACGGCCTGGTACACCCCGGCATACGAGCTGTCGGGGATGACCGCCAGGGTGTCGGCCTCCTCGCCGTCCGGTCCCCACATGTGGCCGGACGTGCGGATCATCGCCGGCATCGACGCGTCGACGATGACGTCGCTCGGGACATGGAGGTTGGTGATCCCCTTGTCGGAGTTGACCATTGCCAGGCGGGGTCCGTCGGCGAGGCCCCGGTCGATGGCCGCCTTGATCTCGGGGCCGTTGGGCAGGGCCGACAGGCCGTCGAGGATCGAGCCGAGGCCGTTGTTGGGGCTGAGGCCCGCGGCGGCCAGGTCCGCGCCGTAGGTCGCGAACACCTCGGGCAGGAAGGCCCGGACGACGTGGCCGAAGATGACAGGGTCGGAGACCTTCATCATCGTCGCCTTGAGGTGCACCGAGAACAGCACGCCCTCGGCCTTGGCCCGCGCGACCTGGGCGGCGACGAAGGTGTCGAGCGCGGCGGCGCCCAGGACGGTCCCGTCGACCACCTCGCCGGCGAGCACCGGCAGCGACTCCTTGAGCACCGTCGTCACGCCGTCGGTGCCGACCAGGCGGATCGTCAGGACGTCGTCGGCGGGCAGGACGACGGACTTCTCGTTGGCCCGGAAGTCGTCGGCGTCCATCGTCGCGACGTTGGTCCTGGAGTCCGGGCTCCACGCACCCATCGAGTGCGGGTGGCTTCGGGCGTAGTTCTTCACCGCGGCGGCGGCCCGGCGGTCGGAGTTGCCCTCGCGCAGGACCGGGTTGACCGCGCTGCCCTTGATGCGGTCATAGCGAGCCCGGACGTCCAGCTCCTCGTCGGTCTGCGGGTCCTCGGGGTAGGCCGGCAGCGCGTAGCCCAGCGACTGGAGCTCGGCGATGGCCGCCTTGAGCTGCGGCAAGGACGCCGAGACGTTGGGCAGCTTGATGATGTTGGCCTCGGGCGTCTGTGCCAGCTCACCCAGCTCGGTCAGGGCGTCGCCGACGCGCTGGTCCGCGCGCAGGTACTCCGGGAAGACGGCGATGATCCGGCCCGCGAGCGAGATGTCGCGGGTCTCGACCTCGACGCCCGCAGTCGAGGCGAAGGACTCGATGACCGGGAGGAAGGAGTAGGTCGCCAGCAGTGGCGCCTCGTCGGTGAGCGTGTAGATGATCGAGGCCATGTTGGGGCATCTCCCGGGGTCGGCTGGGTGCGCACCGGTGCGCGGTGCCAGGCTACCGAAGCCGGTATGCCGTCCCCGCCCCAGGGCCGGGCCCCGTCGCTGAGCGTCAGCCTCCGCTCGCCCGGCGGACGAAGTCGGCCAGGTCGGCGCTCTGCTGGACCCGGCTCGGCTCGTGGACGTACATCATGTGCCCGGCCTCGTAGAACCGGTGCTCGACGTTGGCCAGGAGCGCGGGCGGGACCTCGAGGTGGGCGAACACGTCCTGGGCCCCGTAGTAGGGCGTGGCGCCGTCGAGGTAGCCCGAGGCGACGTGGACCTTGAGGCTCGGGTTGGCCCGCATGGCCCGGGCCATCCTGGCCGACACGTCGACCGGCTTGGCCTCGAACTCCTTGAACGACCACTCCTCGTTGGCCTTCGTCGACAGCTGGGTGTAGGCGATGTCGCTCTCGTACCCGAGCTCGGCACGCACGTAGTGGTTCCACGCCGCGGCATACGGACCGGTCGTGGCGTCGTAGGACGGGTCGGTGTCGGCGACCTCGGCGTTGCGCGCCGCGAGCGGACCGGTGAACCGGGAGTCGAGCCGGCCGACGAGGAGCCCCCGGTCGCGGAGCAGCTCGGCGTAGAAGCGCATGTGCTCGATCCGCAGGTCGGCCCGGTCGACCCAGTCCGGGCTGAGGCCGGTGAGCCGGGCGAGCGTCCCGACGGCCTCGGCGCGCTCGCCGGCGGTGAGCCGGTGACCACGGGAGAGGGCCCAGGGGTAGTCGCGCGCGGCGTACGCCTCGGCCTCGGTGAGCACCGACGCCAGCGACCGCCGGCCGTGCTTGCCGTGGTAGTGGGCGACGGCGGCGTAGGTGGGGAGGAAGTCGACGCTGGCGCGGTCGTTGCGGAAGTCGAAGTCGAGGGTCGCGAAGTCGAGGACCGACGAGACGAGCATGACCCCGTTGAGGTACATGCCGTGCACGCTCTGGAGGTGGTCGGCCAGCGCCGCCGCACGGGTCGTTCCATAGGACTCGCCGATGACGAACTTCGGGCTGAGCCACCGCCCCTCGCGCGACGTCCACATCCGGATGAGCTCGCCCACCGAGGCGATGTCGGCGGTGAAGCCGTGGTAGTCCTTAGGGGTCCCGCCCTCGACGGCCCGGGAGAAACCGGTCGACACCGGGTCGATGAGGACGAGGTCGGAGACCGCGAGCAGGGTCTCGGGGTTGTCGAGCAGCCCGTAGGGCGGCGGCGTCATGGCGCCGACGTCGCCGGAGTCGACCCGGCGCGGGCCGAGCAGCCCGAGGTGCAGCCACACCGAGCTCGACCCCGGCCCGCCGTTGAACGCGAACGTGACGGGTCGGGGGGCCGCCTTGGCCGCGCCATCCTCGAGGACGTACGCCGTCATCGACATCTCGGCCTTCGGCTTGCTCCCGGTGAAGACGCCGTCCTTGTAGACCTCCTCCCGCAGCACCACCCGGCCGGCGGTGGCGCGGTAGCGCAGCGTGCGCCGCCCGACCTTCAGGGTGTGCGAGGTGGTGACGAGGTCATCCGTCGGCGCGGCCGGCGCGGTGGAGGTCGTCTCCTTGGCGGCCGCTGCCTCGTCGGTGGTGTCGTCGCCGTCGTTGTGGGAGGGCCCGGTCGGGGTCCCCGTCGTGTCGTGGGCCATCCAGCCAGCCTAGTGTTCAGCCGTGCGTCTCATCACCGTGAACGTCAACGGGATCCGCGCCGCGCTGCGTCGTGGCGGCCTCGACTGGCTGGCCGAGCAGGACGCCGACATCGTCACGCTGCAGGAGGTGCGGGCCAGCCACGCGCAGCTGCGCGAGGTGCTCGCCGAGGGCGGGTTCGGCGCGTGGCACGTCGCGCACGCAGAGGGCTCCGTCGCCGGCCGGGCCGGGGTGGCGGTGCTGAGTCGCGCCGAACCGGCGGCGGTGCGCGAGGGCGTGGGTCCCGGGGCGCTCGACGGAGCGGGCCGCTGGGTGGAGGCCGACATCCCGATCGGTGGGCGGACGGTGACGGTGGCCTCGGCGTACGTCCACACCGGCGAGGCCGGCACGCCCCGGCAGGTCGTGAAGGAGCGGTTCCTCGAGTCGGTCGGGCAGCGGCTGGCGGTGTGGGCCGACCAGGGTCGGTATGCCGTGCTGACCGGAGACCTCAACGTCGCCCACCGCGAGGACGACCTCAGGAACTGGAGGGGCAACCTCCGCAAGGCGGGTTTCCTGCCGGAGGAGCGGGCCTGCTTCGACCGGTGGTTCGACGAGCTGGGGTTCGTCGACGTGCACCGGCGGCTACACGGACCAGGGCCGGGGCCGTTCACATGGTGGACCTGGCGGGGCAAGGCGTTCGACAACGACGCGGGCTGGCGGATCGACTACCAGGTCGCCAGCGCGCCGCTCGCGGCGCGGGCGGTGCGGGCCGAGGTCGGCCGGGCCGCGGCCTACGCCCTGCGGTGGAGCGACCATGCCCCGGTGACCGTCGACTACGACCTCTGACCCCGCCGCCCTCCCCCACCCCTAACTTCTGCTAGCAGAAGTTAGGGGACCAAGCAGAGGTTGCAACCTCTGCTTGGTCACACAACCTCTGCTAGCAGAAGTTAGGGGTGGGGGAGGGGAGGTGAGGGGCGGCGGGAGGGGTCAGGCGTCGCGGTGGGCGGAACCGGCGGCCGTGGCGGCGAACGACACCGGGGGGGTGAACCCCCGGTCAGCGAACGCGGCCGCCACGGCCAGGGCGATGTCGTCGACGTCTGCCGCCCGGACGAGCGCGATCGCCGACCCGCCGAACCCGCCGCCCGTCATCCTGGCGCCGAGCGCGCCGGCCCGCAGCGCCGCGTCCACGGCCGTGTCGAGCTCGGCGCAGCTGACCTCGTAGTCGTCGCGCAGCGAGGCGTGCGAGGCGGTGAACAGCCGGCCGAGCTCGTCGAAGTCCCCGCGGTGCAGCGCCTCGACGGCCCGCTGCACCCGGTCGGTCTCGGTGACGACGTGCCGCACCCGCTGGCGCATGACCGCCCCGGAGAGCCGCCCGAGCGCGTCGTCGAGCCCATCGAGTCCGATCTCGCGCAGGGTGTCGACCTCGAGCCGGTCGGCCGCCGCCTCACAGGCCATCCGCCGGTCGCCGTACTGCCCGTCGACATTGGCGTGCTCCGCCTTGGTGTCGGTGACGAGCAGGGCCAACTGGTGCGCGCCGAGGTCGAACGGCACCTGCCGGGTCTGCCAGTCGCGACAGTCGAGTAGGAGGGCGTGCTCGGCACGGCACAGCAGCGACGCCGACTGGTCCATGCCGCCGGTGGGGGCCTGGGCGATGACGTTCTCGGCGCGGCGGCAGGCCGCGGCCAGGCGGGACCGACCCGCGTCACCGTCGAGCAGGTGCAGCCCGAACAGGTCCGATGCCGCGGCACCGACGGCGCACTCCAGCGCCGCCGAGCTGGACAGACCCGACCCCACCGGCACCTCGCTGTCGACGGCGACGTCCAGCCCGCCCACCTCGTGCCCCGAGGCGCGCAGCGACCACAGGACACCCGCGACGTATGCCGCCCAGCCGCCGGGGGTGCCCGGCGCCACGTCCGCCAGGTCGACCTCAACGGTCTCGCCGGTCTGGGCCGAGAACACCCGCAACCGGCCGTCGGCGCGGCGGGCGCATGCGGCATACGTCCGCTGGGGCAGCGCGATCGGCAGCACGAGCCCACTGTTGTAGTCCGTGTGCTCCCCGATGAGGTTGACCCGCCCGGGGGCCGACCAGGTGCCGTCGGGGACGTCGCGGAACCGTTCCTCGAAGGCCTCGGTGGCACTCACGCGACGCTGCGTTCTCTCACGACCGCAACGCTACCGGCTCCAGCACCGGGCTCGGGCCGACCCCCCGTAGGGTGACGGGGCCGCGGCGGGAGCCACCAACGGCGGCCGCGTCCACCTCGTCGACCAGTGCGCCGAAGGCGACGTGGTCGGCAGGCCAGGGGCTCATCTCCGTCCGTCCTGGCTGGCGGCCGGCGGCTGACCCGTCCGCGACCGCTGAGCCGGGCGGCACGGCATACCCACCCTCGGGGACCTGCCAGAATGGGCCGCATGTCTGCCCAGTCACCGACGACCGGAGCCCCGGCCCGCATCCTCTCCGGCATGCAGCCCTCCGGCAACAGCCTCCACCTCGGCAACTACCTCGGCGCGCTGGTCAACTGGGTGGGCCTGCAGGACGACTTCGACGCGTACTACTTCGTCGCCGACCTGCACGCCCTCAACGTGCCCACCGACCCGGCCCTGCTGCGCGAGCGGACGCGGGTGACGGCGGCCCAGTTCATCGCCGGCGGCGTCGACCCCAAGCGGTCGGCGATCTTCTGCCAGAGCCACCTGCCGGAGCACGCCGAGCTGGCCTGGGTGCTGTCCTGCCTCACGGCCATGGGCGAGATGAACCGGATGACCCAGTACAAGGACAAGGTCGCCAAGGGCCAGCCCGCCAACGTCGGGCTGTTCACCTACCCGATCCTCATGGCCGCCGACATCCTCATGTACGACGCCGCCTTCGTCCCCGTCGGCGAGGACCAGCGGCAGCACCTCGAGGTCACCCGCGACCTCGCCGAGCGCTTCAACGCCCGGTTCGGCCCCACCCTCACCGTCCCGGAGCCGTACATCCTCAAGGAGTCGGCCAAGATCATGGACCTGCAGGACCCGACCTCGAAGATGAGCAAGTCCGTGTCGACCGAGAAGGGCCTCATCGAGATGATGGACGAACCCGCGCGGATCGCCAAGAAGATCCGCTCGGCCGTCACCGACACCGGCGGCGAGGTCCGCTACGACCCGGAGGAGAAGCCGGGGGTCTCCAACCTCCTGGTCATCCACTCCGTCCTGTCCGGCGCCCGGATCGAGGACCTGGAGCGGACCTTCGTCGGCCGCGGGTACGGCGACCTCAAGAGGGAGGTGGCCGACGTCGTCGTCGACGCCGTCACGCCCTTCCGGCAGCGGATGACCGAGCTGCTCGGCGACCCGGCCGAGCTCGACCGGATCCTCGCCGACGGCGCCGACCGGGCCCGCGAGGTGGCCAGAGCCACGGTGACCAGGGTGTATGACGCCGTGGGCCTGCTGCCGGCGGTGAAGTAGGGTCGAGCGTCATGGGCACCTTCGGCGTCGCCATCACGGTTCCCGAGCCCTACGGGTCCGCCCTCCAGGGACACCGGGCCGAGTTCGGCGACCCGATGGCGCAGGCCATCCCGCCCCACGTGACGCTCCTGCCGCCCACCGAGATCGCCGATGGGGGCGTCGTCGCCTTCACCGACCACCTGGGGGCCGTCGCCGCGATGGGGGTGCCCTTCGAGATGCGCCTCGCCGGGACCGGGACGTTCCGCCCGGTCAGCCCCGTCGTGTTCGTCCAGGTCTCGCGGGGGATCCCGGAGTGCGAGCGCCTCGAGGCCGCGATCCGCTCGGGCCCGGTGGAGCGCGACCTCGAGTTCAACTACCACCCCCACGTGACCGTCGCCCACCACCTCGACGACGATGCCCTCGACGCGGCCTACGGGGCCCTGTCCGGCTTCGAGTGCGCGTTCGCCGTCACGGCGGTCGACCTCTACGAGCACGGACCCGACCAGGTATGGCGGGTCGCGCGCCGGTTCCCGCTGGTCGGGGGGGCCGGCGCCCGGGGGCCGGAGGCCTCGACGCTGCGGCGGGCGGAGCTGTGAGGGGATGGCGGCCGCGCGCGGCGCGCTCAGCGCGCTGACCGCCTGGCGGCAGCGGGCGCTGCGGACCCGCCCGGGCCGCGCCTGGACGATCTTCAGTGACGCCCGGGGCAGCCTGCTCTCCGGCGGCGTCGCCTACTACGCGTTCTTCTCGGTCTTCCCCGCGGTGGCCCTCGCGTTCACGGTCTTCGGTGTGCTGCTGCACGGACACCCGGAGTGGCTCGCGCAGATCGCGAGCCATCTCGACGAGGCGCTCCCTGGCTTCGTCCAGCACGGCGACACCGGGCTCATCCCTCTCACCGTCCCGAGCGGTGGCACGCTGAGCGGCGTCGGCCTTCTCGGCGGGGTGTTCCTGCTGTGGTCCGGGCTCGGTTGGCTCGCCGCCCTGCGCAACGCGTTCCGGGTGATCCTCGGGGCCTCCGGCCAGCCGGGGAACGCCGTCACCGATCGGCTGCGCGACCTCGGAGTGCTCGTCCTGCTCGGCCTGGGGATCGCGGTCTCGGTCGCGGCCGGTGCCGTCGCCGGCGGGCTCGCGGGATGGCTCTCCGGCGCGGTCGGCCTGGCCGGCCAGGGCTGGGTCGTCAGCCTCGCGGGCCTGGTCGTCAGCGCCGTCATCGACGGGCTGCTCGTCCTCGCCACCCTGCGGCTCCTGTCGGGGGTCGACCTGCCGCTGCCGGCGCTGCGTGACGCGGCGGTCGTCGGCGGCCTGGGGCTGACCGCCCTGAAGGTGCTGGGGACCACGCTCATCGGCGGGACGCTAAGCAACCCGCTCTTCGCCTCGTTCGCCCTCGTCGTCGGCCTGCTCGCCTGGCTCAACCTCATGTCTCGGGTGGTGCTGCTCGCCTCGGCGTGGTCCGCGACCTACCTGGACGCGACCACCGGGTCAGTACCGGTGCCGGGCGCGCCGGGCGCGCACGCGGAGCAGGGCGGCGACGAGGACGACGGCGCCCCCGAGGCCCGCGAGGAGGACGGCATCCCGAGCACCGCCGGCGGGCAGCGAGAGGCTGACGAGCGGGCCGCTGTCCCCGGCGACGCCGGCCGCCACGGGAGCCGGCCGGTGCCCGGCGGCGGGTGAGGCGCTCGCTGCCAGGGTCGCCGCCGGGGGGACGGGGACCTCGCCCGGCTCGACGAGCCGGCCGACCGGGGTCACCTGGGTGCCGTGGGCGAAGGCCCAGTCCAGCAGCTTGGGCGGGTCGGTCCACCCGTAGTCGATGCTGTGCATCTCGGTGACGATGTAGGTGTGGCCGCCGCGGGTGGCGGCGGCGATGTTGGTGCGCTGCGCGGCCTCGGTGAAGCCGTTCTTGACCCCGATGGTGCCGGGGTAGGTCGTCAGCAGCTTGTTGTGGTTCTGCACCTGGTAGGACCGCGGGCCGCTCGGTGTCGGGCTCGGCCGGCCCGGCGTGGCCTTCGGGCGCTTGGTGGGGAACCGGGCGGTCCGGGTCGTCGAGTAGGCCCGGAAGTCCGGGTTCTCGAGCGCTGCGCGGCCGAGCAGGGCCAGGTCGTAGGCGCTCGAGGTCTGGCCGGGGGCGTCCAGGCCCGCGGGGTCGCCGATGAGGGTGTCGTGGGCGCCCAGGGTCGCGGCCAGGGCGTTCATCTCGGCGAGGGTCTTGGCGTGGCCGCCGTTCAGGTCGGCGAGGGCGTATGCCGCGTCGTTGGCCGAGGCCATGAGCAGGGCGAGGAAGAGCTGGTGGGCGGTGTAGGTCATCCCCGGCACGAGGCCGACCCGGGTGCCGTCGGCGCCGGCCTCGGCCCGCGTCGTCGTGTGGGTGGCCCTGGGGTCGATCCTCGGCAGCAGGGTCAAGGCGGTGAGCACCTTGGCGGTGCTCGCCGGCAGCAACCGGGCGTGCGGGGCCTTCGCCGCCAGCACCGCACCGGTGTCGGCATCGGCGATGAGCCAGGACATGTCCCGGACGTGCGGCGGTGCCGGCACGCCGGCGGGCCGGTCGACGATGACCCCCATCGTCGCCAGGGCCGGACCGCCGACCGAGAGTGCGGGGTCGACGACATCGGTGGGGCGGGGCAGCGTCGGCGAGGACGCTGCGAGGGCGGACCCGGCGGCCAGGGGGAGGGCTCCCAGCGCGAGGACGGCGGCGGCGGCGAGCCAGGCGCGGGGGCGCGGTCCCGGCATACCGGTCCTCCTCGGTGCTCGTCGGTGCCGCTGGCCACCGTACGTCATCGCCGCGCCGGCTCGCGGTCCGCCTTCGGCAGGTCAGCCGATGTCGCGCCGCGTGAAGGCGACGGTGCCCACGACCGCGCAGGCGACGGCGAGCAGCGTCATGACCACGGCGGACCCGGTCGCGAAGGAGCCCCCGGGCAGCTGCGAGAGGTGGGTGTAGGGAGAGAGGTCCATGAGCCATGTCGGCAGGCGCATGATCGGCCCGAGCTCGCCGAGGAGGAACGTCACGGCGAGGACACCCCAGCCGAACGCCGCCCACCGGTTGCGCAGGCCGAAGAGCAGCGCGGCCGAGCCGACGACGAGCCAGACGGCTGGCAGCGTCGACAGTGCCGCGAGGGTGAGCTCGCCGGGCCCCGGGGCGTTGGCGGTGGCCGCATGTCCGACGGCGCCGGCGGCGGCGCCGATGAGCGCCATGATCCAGGCCGGCAGGAGGAGCGCGGCGACCAGGTGGGAGGCGAACCACCTCGGACGGCGCACCGGGCCCGCCAGCAGGACCTCGGCATGGGTGAGCCGCTCCTCGGCGGCGCCGCGCAGGACGGCGGAGATCCCGGCGGCCGTCGCGGCGGCGGCCGCGAAGCGCAGCTCGAAGGCGAAGAACATGTCGTCCAACGTGTTGGCGCCCCCGCCGAGCTTCGTGAGCATGTCGGCCATGGCGGGGTTGCTCATCAGCTGGTCGACCGAGCTGACCAGGTTGCCGAGCACGCCGGCCATCACCGCCGAGATGATGCTCCAGCCGATGACGCTCGGCCGGTTGAGCCGCCACGACAGCCCGGCCGACGAGGCCAGGGTCCGGGCGCCGCGCGCCGCTCCCGGGCGGCTGGCGAACAGGCCCGCGCCGAGGTCGCGCCGCTCGAGCAGGGCGAAGGCGAGTCCCACGAGGGCGGCTGCCAGGGCGATGGCCGGCAGCAGGAGCCACAGGCGGTTGTGGCCGTAGGGCGAGACCTTGACCGACCACCCCAGCGGTGAGACCCAGCTGAGGGACTGGCCGGCGCTGCTGGTCGCGGAGTCGCCGACCGCGCGAAGGAGGTAGGCGACGAGCAGCACACCGAAGGAGATCCCGGCGCAGCCGCGGGCGGTCGTCGTCAGCTGCGCCCCCACGGCTGTGACGCCGACCATGAACAGTCCGGCCACGATCCAGGCCACGCCCACGGCGAGCGACCCCACCGGGTCCATCCCGATGGCGGCCAGGCCGGCCATCGACAGCAGCGAGATCCCCACAACGGCCAGCGTCGAGAGGATCACCGCGGCGGTGAGCGGGGCCCAGCGCCCGACGCTCCCCGAGCCGAGCAGCTCGAATCGGCCATCCTCCTCCTCGCTGCGGGTGTGCCGGCGGACGATGACGTAGGCGAGGATCGCCAGGGACACCGCCCCCAGCAGGACCGTCTTGATGACCGCGAGGGCGTCAGGCGTCAGCGAGGCGACCGGCCCGTAGAGCGCGGTGATCGCCGGGTTGGCGAACAGCTCGGAGACGCCCTGCTGCACCGACTCGGCGGTCGGGTACAGCGCGAGGGTGGCCTGCGCCGAGCCCACCGAGAGCACGGTGAGCCCGAGGGCGCTCGCCGGGATGAGGATGCGGTCGCGGCGCCACGCGAGCCGGAGCAGGGCGATGGTCCCCGCCAGCTCGCCGCGTGCGGCGGCGACGGCTGGGGGGGCGGTCGTCGTCGCCACGTCACACCTCGCTCGGCACGGGCACGGGCGCCACGTCGTCGTGGTAGCGCTCGAGGAAGAGCTCCTCGAGGGTGGGGGGCTGGACCGTGAGGGCGGTGATGCCGGCGGCGTCCAGCCGCGCGATCGTCGCGCCCACCGAGGCGGTGTCGACGGCACAGCGCACCTCGTTGCCCGTGACGCCGGCGTCGTGGACGCCGGGCCAGGAGGCGAGGTCGGCGACCGCCGGGGGAGCCGACACCGTGGCGTGCACGGTCGTCCGGGTCAGGTGGCGCAGGTCGGCCAGCGAACCGCTGTCGACGATCCTGCCGCCGCGCACGATGCTCACACGGTCGCAGGCCTTCTCGACCTCGCTCAACATGTGGCTCGAGAGCAGGACGGTCCGGCCCTGGTCGCGGATCCGGGTGATCTCGGTCTGGAACACATGCTCCATGAGGGGGTCTAGGCCGGCCGTCGGCTCGTCGAGGAGCAGGAGCGGGGCGTCGGAGGCCAGGGCCGCGACGAGGGCGACCTTCTGGCGGTTGCCCTTGGAGTAGGAGCGGCCCTTCTTCGTCGGGTCGAGCTCGAAGGCGTCGAGCATGTCCCTGCGGCGACCCTCGTCGATGCCGCCGCGCAGCCGGGCGACGAGGTCGATGACCTCGCCACCGGTGAGGTTGGGCCACAGGACGACGTCGCCCGGCACGTAGGCCACCTGGCGGTGCAGGGTGGTGGCATCGGTCCACGGGTTGCCGCCCAGCAGGGTGGCGGAGCCGCCGTCGGCGCGCAGCAGTCCCAGCAGGATCCGGATCGTCGTGGACTTGCCGGCCCCGTTGGGGCCGAGGAAGCCGTGGATCTCACCCTCGTGCACGACGAGGTCGAGCCCGTCGAGGGCGAGCGTCGGGCCGAAGGTCTTGCGCAGTCCGGAGGTGACGACGACATCAGTCATGTCGTTGATCCTACACGCTGTTCAGAAATTCCTGAATGTTGTAAAGTTCTGCTATGGCTGATCCGGAGCATCCCGACGTCGCCCAGTTCATCGAGCGACTGGGCGGGGCCCTCGCCGCCGCCGGGATGGCGCTGCAGCCGGCGCGGGCGTTCGCCGCCCTGCTCGCCGCGGAGGACGGGCGGCTCACCGCAGCCGAGCTGGCGGCCGCCCTCGGGATCAGCCCGTCGGCCGTCTCCGGCGCGGTGTCCTACCTGGCGCAGGTCGGCCTCATGCGGCGCGAGCGGGAGCGCGGGTCGCGCCGGGACGTCTACGTGGTCGCCGACGACGCCTGGCACGACGCCGTGCTGCGCAAGGACCAGACCTACGGCCCCATCATGGCGGCACTCGCCGACGGCATCCGCGCCTCGCAGGACCGGCCGGACGCCCAGGCGCGGATGGGGCTCAGCCTGGAGTTCCTCGAGTTCGTCAGCGTTGAGATGGACGGCGTCATCGCCCGCTGGGAGGAGCGTCGGCGGGCCGCCGGCGCGAGCGGGCTTCCCCACGCCGTCGTCGGCTGACCGGTTGTCGACGGGCCTGCCGGGGCGCGGGCGTCACCGGAGGTAGTGTGACTAGTCGACATGACTGACGACGCCCTCCTCGCCGACCTGCGGGCGCACGTCTCCTCGCTCTCCACCGAGCTCATCGGCCTGCGCCACGACCTGCACGCGCACCCCGAGCTCTCCCGCGAGGAGACCCGCACCTCCGCGGTCGTCGCCGCGCGCCTCGAGGCGGCCGGCATCACCGTGCGGCGGCTGCCCGGCAGCGGGCTGCTTGCCGACCTCGGCGCCGAGCAGGCGGCATACCGCGTCGCCCTGCGGGCCGACCTCGACGCGCTGCCGGTCCGGGAGCGGACCGGGCTGCCGTTCGCCTCGGGCACCGACGGCGTGTGCCACGCGTGCGGGCACGACCTGCACACCGCCGGCCTCGTCGGTGCGCTGCTCGCCCTGCAGGCGGCCGAGGCCGGCCTGCGCGAGCGCGGGATCGGGGTGCGGGCGATCTTCCAGGCGGCCGAGGAGCTCATCCCGGGCGGGGCGCACGACGCCATCGCGCACGGCGCCATGGACGACGTCGACGTCGCGTTCGCCGTCCACGCGGACCCCAGCATCGACGTCGGCCACGTCGGCCTGCGCGAGGGGCCGCTGACGGCCGCGAGCGACCACCTGAGGGTCTTCCTCCACGGCAAGGGCGGGCACACCTCCCGGCCGCAGCTGACCCAGGACCTCACCTATGCGCTGGCCAAGGTCGTCACCGACGTCCCCGCCGTCCTCTCCCGGCGGCTCGACCCGCGGGCCGGCGCCTCGCTCGTCTGGGGCACGATCCACGCCGGCAAGGCGGCCAACGTCATCCCGTCGAGCGGGGAGTGCAGCGGCACCCTAAGGATGCTCGACGCCAACGCCTGGCTCACCATCGGTCCGCTGCTGGAGGAGATCGTCCACGACGTCGTCGCGCCGTATGCCGTGCAGGCCCGGCTGGAACGGGTCAAGGGCGTGCCGCCCGTCGTCAACCAGGTCGATGCGGTCGAGGCCCTGCGGCAGGCCACGCTCGGAGTCGGGCTCACGCCGGTCGGCACCGCGCAGTCGCTCGGCGGCGAGGACTTCTCCTGGTACCTCGCCCACGCGCCGGGAGCCATGGCCCGGCTGGGCACCCGCACCCCGGGGGGTCCCACCTTCGACCTGCACCAGGGCGACCTGGTCGTCGACGACCGGGCCGTCGTCGCGGCGGCCCAGGTGCTCAGCGCCGTCGTCGTGGCCGACCGGGTCAAGCTCGACGCCGAGGGGCCGTTGGCCCCGCTGAACCGGTCGGAGGGACGATGAGCAGCGAGATCGGACCCGAGGTCGACTGGGAGTCGCTGCACGCCGTGGCCGTCGAGATGCTGGGCCATGCCTATGCCCCCTACTCCCACTTCCCGGTCGGCGTCGCCGGCCTCGTCGACGACGGGCGCGTCGTCGCCGGCTGCAACGTCGAGAACGCGGCATACGGGGTCGGGCTGTGCGCCGAGTGCGGCATGGTGAGCCAGCTGCACGCGAGCGGCGGCGGCCGGCTCGTCGCCGTCTGGTGCGTCGGCCACGACGAGGCCCCCCTCATGCCCTGCGGGAGGTGCCGCCAGCTCCTCTGGGAGAGCGGCGGGGCCGACTGCCTGCTCATGACCCCCGAGGGCGTCCTGCCCATGAGCGAGGTGCTCCCGCAGGCGTTCGGGCCCGACAACCTCCTCTAGCGGCCCGCCCTCACCGAGTCCGGCGGCCGGGCGCGCGGGCCAACCGCCATCTGTGATGATGGCTTGCGTGAGCGAAGCCTTCGATGCCGTCGACGTCATCATCGCCAAGCGGGACAAGGGCGAGCTGAGCGACGCCCAGATCGACTGGGTCATCGACGCCTACACCCGCGAGGTGGTCGCCGACGAGCAGATGAGCGCGCTCGCCATGGCGGTGCTGCTCAACGGGATGACCCGCAGCGAGATCTCCCGGTGGACCGCTGCGATGATCGCCAGCGGCGAACGGATGGACTTCTCCTCGCTCGGCCGCCCGACCGCCGACAAGCACTCCACCGGCGGCGTCGGCGACAAGATCACCCTCCCCCTCGCGCCACTCGTCTCGGTCTTCGGCGTCGCCGTTCCCCAGCTGTCCGGACGCGGCCTCGGGCACACCGGCGGCACCCTCGACAAGCTCGAGTCGATCCCCGGCTGGCGGGCCAGCCTGACCAACGACGAGATGATCGCCCAGCTCGACGAGGTGGGCGCGGTGATCTGCGCCGCCGGGTCGGGCCTCGCCCCTGCCGACAAACGGCTCTACGCCCTGCGCGACGTCACGGGCACCGTCGAGGCCATCCCGCTCATCGCCTCCTCGATCATGAGCAAGAAGATCGCCGAAGGCACCGGCGCGCTGGTCCTCGACGTCAAGGTCGGCTCGGGGGCGTTCATGAAGAGCGAGGTTCGCGCCCGCGAGCTCGCCGAGACGATGGTCGCCCTCGGCACCGACGCGGGCGTGCGCACCGTCGCCCTGCTCACCGGGATGGACACCCCGCTGGGCCTGACCGCCGGCAATGCGCTCGAGGTCCGCGAGGCCGTCGAGGTGCTGGCCGGCGGCGGCCCGCCCGACGTCGTCGAGCTCGACGGTGACCCTCGCCCAGGAGATGCTCGCCGCGGCCGGACGCGGCGGCGAGGACGTCGCTGCAGCGCTCGCCGACGGACGGGCCATGGACGCCTGGCGGGCGATGATCCGTGCCCAGGGTGGCGACCCGGAGGCGCCGCTGCCCGTGGCGCGGCATACCCACGAGGTCCGTGCGCCCGCCGACGGGGTGCTCACCGGCCTCGACGCGTATGCCGTCGGGGTCGCCGCCTGGCGGCTCGGCGCCGGGCGGGCCCGCAAGGAGGACCCGGTGCAGGCCGGCGCGGGGGTCGAGCTGCACGCCAAGCCGGGTGCCGTCGTGCGCGGCGGACAGCGGCTCATGACGCTGCACACCGACACCCCGGACCGGTTCGAGCGCGCCCTGGCGGCGCTCGAGGACGCGGTCACCATCGTCCCGGCCGGGACCCCCCGGGCGCTGGCTGCGACGGCCCCGCTCATCGTCGACAGGATCGCCTGACATGACCGTACCCACCCACGACGTCATCGCCCGCGCCCCCAAGGCGCTGCTGCACGACCACCTCGACGGCGGGCTGCGGCCCCAGACGATCGTCGAGATCGCCGACGAGATCGGGTATGCCGCGCTGCCGACCACCGACGCCGCGGCCCTGGGAACGTGGTTCCGCGACGCAGCCGACTCGGGATCGCTGGAGCGCTACCTCGAGACCTTCGCGCACACCGTCGCCGTCATGCAGACCCCCGAACAGCTGCACCGGGTCGCCAAGGAGTGCGCCCTCGACCTCGCCGCCGACGGCGTCGTCTACGCCGAGTCGCGGTTCGCCCCCGAGCTGCACATCGAGCGCGGGCTGGCGTTGGAGGAGGTGGTCGAGGCCGTGACGGCCGGTTTCCGCGACGGCGAGAAGGAGGCGGCCGCGGCGGGTACCCCGATCCGGATGACCGCGCTGCTCACGGCGATGCGGCACGCGGCGATGAGCACCGAGATCGCCCGGCTCGCGGTGCGCTACCGGGATGGCGGGGTCAGCGGGTTCGACATCGCCGGCGCCGAGGCCGGGTTCCCGCCGAGCCGGCACCTCGACGCGTTCGAGTACCTCCGGCGCGAGAACGCCCACTTCACGATCCACGCGGGCGAGGCGTTCGGGCTGCCGAGCATCTGGGAGGCCATCCAGTGGTGCGGCGCCGACCGGCTCGGCCACGGGGTGCGCATCGTCGACGACGTCACCGTCGACGGGCGCCCGGCGACCGAGGACATCGCCGCCGCGCTCGCCGCGGACCCCGCGTCGGTCCACCTCGGGCTGCTCGCGGCATACGTCCGCGACCGCCGGATCCCGCTCGAGATGTGCCCGAGCAGCAACGTCCAGACCGGGGCGGCGCCGTCGATCGCCCTGCACCCCATCACCTTGCTCATGCGGCTGCGCTTCCGGGTCACGGTCAACACCGACAACCGGCTGATGAGCGGAACCTCGATGAGCCGGGAGATGGAGCTCCTCGTGGACGAGGCCGGCTGGACCCTCGAGGACCTGCGCTGGGCGACGATCAACGCCATGAAGTCGGCCTTCATCCCGTTCGACGAGCGGCTGGCCATCATCACCGACGTCGTCAAGGCGGGGTATGCCGCCCTCGGCTCACCGGCCTGAGCCCCACGGGTCCGGGGGCAGGATGGCCCGGCGGCGCTGCTCCTCGCGCCACAGGCGGTCCAGGTCGCGGCGGCGGCGGTCGGCGATGACCGCCGCGAGGACGTACTCGGGGTGGAAGCCCGGCGGGGGCGGCGGGGAGACGTGGGGGAGCGTGGCCAGCAGCAGCTCGTGGCCGAGCTGGTGGCGCGACTGCGCGGTGAGCGACGGGGCCCGGCCGAGGAACTGGCGGATCGCGATCGCCAGCCCGGGGGGCAGGGTCGCGAGGTCGGCGGAGACCGCCCAGCGCTGCAGGGGCGGCGGCATCATCGGCGGCGGGAGCAGCCGCATCTGGGCGCGCTGGTTGACGACATAGGTTCCGGCCGCCATGTCGCCGAGCCGCTTGGCCCGCGGGTGGATGAGGGCGGCGATCAGGGCCGGCGCCCCGGTGAGCAGGTAGACCTCGACCCACCCGACGAGCGCCCGGGTGATGGCGTGCCGCGCGGTGATGGGGCCGCCGTCGTCGCGGACGACCCGCAGCCCGAGGGCGAGCTTGCCCAGGGTGCGGCCCCGGGTGAGCGTCTCGACGGTCGCCGGCACCCCGACGGTGATGCCGACGACGATGAGGATGACCAGGGTCGTCCCCACGGCTTCGGAGGCCCGGCCGGCGAGGAGCTGCAGCCCGATGGTCGCGGCGAGGAAGAGGAGGACCGCGACGAGCAGGTCGAGGATGCCGGAGCCGGCCCGGGCGATCACCGAGGCGACGGGCAGCTCGACCGCGACGCCCTCCCCGGTGACGACGTCGTCGGAGGCGTAGCTGCGGTAGCCGGCGTCGGCCGCGTAACCCGCGTGACCCGCCGTGTCGCTCACCACCGAAGCATAGGGTGAGCGCGTGGATCTCGATGCCTATGTGACGGTGCACTACCCCCAGTGGGCCCGCCTGGAGCAGCTCGTGGGCCGCAGCCGGCTCACCGGCGCCGAGACCGACGAGCTCCTCGACCTCTACCAGCGGGCCTCGACGCACCTCTCCGTCGTCCGGTCGGCGAGCCCCGACCCGTCGGTCGTCACCTACCTGTCCACGCTGCTGGCGCGCGCCCGGCTGACGTCAGCGGGGCGGCATACCTCGACGTGGTCCGGCTCGGGCGGTTCTTCACCCGCAGCTTCCCGGGCGCGCTGTACCGCCTGCGCTGGTGGTGGGGCCCGACGGCCCTGCTCAACGTCCTCGCCGCCGCCCTCGTCGCTGCCTGGACGCTGGCCCACCCGGAGGTCTACACCTCGGTCCTCACACCCGAGGAGATCAACGCCTACGTCGGCACCGACTTCCAGCACTACTACAGCGAGTTCGCCCACCACGAGTTCGCCTCGATGGTGTGGGTCAACAACGCCTGGGTGTCCGCCCAGGTCATCGTCCTCGGGGTGCTGGGCCTGCCGGTGCTCTACATCCTGTTCCAGAACATCGCCAACCTCGGCGTGGCCGCCGCGCTCATGATCTCGCACGGCCGCACGGGGCTGTTCTTCGGGCTCATCCTCCCGCATGGGCTGCTCGAGCTCACGGCCGTCTTCATCGCCGGGGCGGTCGGGCTGCGGCTGTTCTGGTCGTGGGTCGAGCCCGGGCCGCGCACCCGCCTGCAGTCCTTCGCCGCCGAGGGGCGCTCCGCCGTGGGGGTTGCCCTCGGGCTCGTCGCCGTCCTGCTCGTGAGCGGCGTCATCGAGGGGTTCGTCACGCCCTCGGACCTGCCGACCGTCGTCCGCGTGGGGATCGGGGTCGTCGTCGAGTCGGCGTTCATGGCGTACGTGTTCGTGTTGGGCCGCCGGGCGTATGCGGCGGGCTCGACCGGCGACGTCGACGTCCGCGACATCGGCGACACCGTCCCCGTCGCCGGCTGACCCACCCGCCGCGACCCCACCCCGGTTGCGACGCTCCCTCCCACCTAACCTCTGCTAGCAGAGGTTAGGTGACCAAGCACAGGTTGCAACCTCTGCTTGGTCCCCTAACTTCTGCTAGCAGAGGTTAGGGAGACCCAGGGGGGGTGAGGCCGGTGGGGGCAGGCGGGGCGAGCGCGGGGTGGGACGGGGCCGGGGGCTAGAGCAGACCCTGGCGCTTCAGCGCGAGGTAGTGGTCGGCCAACCGGACCGGCAGGTCGTCGGCGTCGGCGTCGAGGACCGTCACCCCCAGCCGACCGAGGGCCTCGGCGGTCCGCTCGCGCAGGCGGGTGGTCCGCTCGGCGGCGGCGGCGCCATACACCTCCTCGATGCTGGACCGGGAGGTGCGCATGGCACTCGACTGCCGGGTCTGCGACGGAGGCGACGACCACCCGGTGGTGTGCGGTGAGGGCGGGCAGGACGGGCAGCAGGCCCTCCTCGACGGCCGAGGACTCCAGCGGGGTGAGCAGGACGACGAGGGCGCGGTGGGTGCCGAGCCGGGCGACCTCGGCCGCGAGGACGCTCCAGTCGGCCTCGACCAGCCGGGCATCCACCGGGGCGAGCGTGCTGACGGCCGAGTGGAGCAGCTGCACCCGGTCGGTGCCGCCGACCCGGGCGCGGACCACCCGGTCGCCCGCGATGATCTGCACGCGGTCCCGCGCGTGCCCGGCGAGCGCGGTGAGCAGCAGGGCCGCGTCCATGGCCGCGTCGAGCCGTGGCCAGTCGCCGACCCGGCCCGCACTGGTGCGGGAGGTGTCGAGGACGATGATGATCCGGCGGTACTGCTCCGGTTGCCACGTGCGCACGACGAGATTGCGGCGTCGCGCGGTGGCCCGCCAGTCGATGCTCCGGACGTCATCGCCGTCGACGTAGTCGCGCAGGCTGTCGAACTCGGTGCCCTGACCGCGGGTGCGCACGGCGGCCCGGCCGTCGAGCTGACGCAGGACGGCGAGGCGGCTCGGCAGGTGCTTGCGCGCAGGGAACGGGTGCAGGGCGCGCACCGCTCCCGGGAGGCCGACCGACCGCTGCCGGGCGGCGAGGCCCAGCGGTCCGGTGAGCCGCACCGTCACCCGGTCGGCGTCCCGGTCGCCCCGGCGCGTCGGCACGAGCGTCGTGGTGACCCGGGTGCGTTCACCGCCGGCCAGGACCAGCCGGTGGCGGTCACGTACTGCTCCGGCCGACGGGGGCCAAGCGTCGCGGATCACCCCCCGAATCTTGCGGGACAACGGGTTCGTCACCAGCAGAGTGGACCGAGTGCTCTCGCCGAGCCGTACCTGGGTGGGTGCGCTCCGGGTGATCCCCAGCCTCTTCGGCGACGGGGCGAGCAGAACGTCCAGCCCGATGAGGACGACCATGAGCAGCCACCAGAGCCGCACCGTGTCGCCGGTCGGCCACACGGCGACCGGCACCAGCCCGAGCAGGGCCAGAACCACGGCGCGCAGGGTCAGGGCCATCAGCGGGGGACCGGCACCGACCCGAGCGCGCTGTCGAGCACGGTGGCGACGCTGATGCCCTCGAGCTCGGCCTCCGGCCGCAGCGACAGCCGGTGGGCGAGCGTCGCGTGGGCCAGGGCCTTGACGTCGTCGGGCGTGACGTAGCCCCGCCCACCCAGCCACGCCCAGGCCCGGCTGGTCGCCATCAGCGCCGTGGCGCCGCGGGGTGAGACCCCTAGCGACAGCGAGGGCGAGGTGCGGGTCGCGCGCGCGATGTCGACGATGTATGCCGCGACCTCGTCGGAGACCTGGACCTGGGCGACCGCGGCGGCACCGGCCGCGAGGTCGGCCGCACCCGCCACGGGCTGGATGCCCGCGGTCGAGAGGTCGCGTGGGTCGAACCCGTCCGCGTGCCGGCGCAGCACGTTGACCTCGTCGTCGCGGGGCGGGACGGGAAGGACCACCTTGAGCAGGAAGCGGTCGAGCTGTGCCTCGGGGAGAGGGTAGGTGCCTTCGTACTCCACGGGGTTCTGGGTGGCGGCGACCATGAACGGCACGGGCAGCGGGTTGGGCACGCCGTCGACGCTGACCTGGCGCTCCTCCATCGCCTCGAGGAGCGCGGACTGGGTCTTCGGGGGCGTCCGGTTGATCTCGTCGGCGAGGAGGAGGTTGGTGAAGACGGGGCCGTGCCGGAAGGTGAAGTCGCTGGTGCGGGCGTCGAAGACGAGCGAGCCGGTGAGGTCGCCCGGCATGAGGTCCGGGGTGAACTGCACCCGCTTGGTCTCGACCGACAGGGCGGCCGCCAGGGTGCGCACGAGCAGGGTCTTGGCGACGCCGGGCACGCCCTCGAGGAGGATGTGGCCCCGGGCGATCAGGGCGACCAGGAGGCCGGCGACGGCGGCGTCCTGGCCGACGACCGCCTTCGCCACCTCGGCCCTCACCGCGAGCAGGGCCCGCCGAGCGTCCGGCGCCGGGACCGGGGGACCCTGCGGGAGCGCCGGCTCAGGGACGGAGCCCTGCGGCGGGGGCTGGGAGGCCGGCGGCGGGGCGGTCGGGTACTCGGTCATGTCGGGCGGGCCCTTTCCTCCAGGTCGGCGAGCTGCTGCGCGAGCTGCAGCAGCTCGAGGTCGTCCTCCGGCTCCGGCCCGAACAGGGCGTCGCCCACGTCGTGCAGGCGACGGCCGGTAGCGGCGGCCACGACGGCGGCCATCTGCTCTGTTGGAGCCTGGGGCGGAACGGCGAGTCGTCGCGCCAGGCGGCGCACGGTGGCGTCGCGCAGGACCGATGCGGCTCGGGCCCTGTCGCGCGCCTTGCGATAGAGCCGTCCACGGCTCTCGGTCGTCTCGACGGCCCGGACGACCACCGGCAGCTGCTCGGGGACGAGCCGGCCGAGGCGTCGCCCCCGCACGAGCGCGAGGACCAGGACGGCGGTCATGACGAGGATCGTGGCCGGTCCGATCCAGATGGGCCACACGCTGCGGGTGCGCCCGTCGGTCCCGATCGCCAGGTCGGCCGGGCCCGGCTGGTACCACACGAGTGTGGGGGAGTCGCCGAGCGCGCGAAGGGCGATGCCCGCGTGGCTGAGGTCGGTGATGCGACCGTTGACCAGGCCCGACCCGAAGCCGAGGGCGAGCACCGGGGCGTGGTCCGCAGTCCGGCCCACCTCGGCCATGCCGGCGCCGTGCGCGAACCCGCTTGCCGGTGGCGTCGCCGGGTCCGATGCGGGGTCCTGGAGCGGGAAGCAGAGCCGCACCGAGCCCTCGCCGCGGGTGGAGTCCTCGACGAAGCGCGTCTCCGCCCCCGTCACCTGGTCGGAGGCGCGAGCCACCGAGCTGTCGCAGCGGGCGGTGAGCTGCGCGGAGCCGGTCGGGGTGGTGACGATCGGGAGAGCCATCGCCTGGAGCTGCTGGTCGTCGGGCGAGAGCAGCACGAGGCGGTCGACGCCGACCGTGTCGGCCGCGAGCCGGGCCGCTGCCCCGGGGCTGAGGTACTCCGGGTCGCCGACGACGACCGTCGTCCCGGACCCCAGGTCCTCCGCGACGACGTCGGTGAGGCTGCGGTCGACCCGGACGTCGACCCCGTGGTCGCGCAGCACGGCGACGAGCGCCGCCGTACCGAAGCGGCCGGTGTCGTCGGGGTCGAGGTAGCCCGAGGCGCGCCGGCCGGCGACGGAGACGGCGACGAGGACCGCGAGCAGGGCCCCGACCAGCAGTGCCATGACAGCTCGCCGCCCGACCGGGCGCCGCCGCCCCGAGGGCCCGGCGACCGCCCCGGTCGGCCCGACCCGGCCCGGCGCAACCGACCCGGCACCGCCCGGCATCGTCGCCGCGCTCACGGCATACCAACCGTGGACATGCCCTCATCGGACAGCTCGGGCAGGACGGGGCGCATCCGGGCGACCCGGTCCTCCAGCGCGGTGACGTCGCGTGCCTCGGGCTCGCCGGCGGCGAGGTGCCCGTAGCGGACCTTGTCGAACGCGACCGCGGCCGCCCGTAGGGCGCCGCTCTCGGGCGGGAAGACCGGCGCCAGCTCGAGGGCGACCTCGTCGGCCGTCCGGCCCGGCAGGTCGTCGAGGATCGTCCGCTCGACGCTGGCCGCGGCGATGGCGCGGTAGGAGTCGAGCAGCATCCCGTCCCAGTCCTCGCGGGCGAGGGCCTCCTGCGCCCGCCGGCGGTATGCCGCCGCCGTCATCCCGGGCTCGTCGAGCACGGCGTCGGAGCGGTCCGGCCGGGTGTGGGCCTCGCGGCGCAGCACCCGGGCGAGGACGACGCCGACGAGGACGAGGAGCAGGGCCAGGACCACCCACACCGCCGCTCCCGGCAGGGCCGGTCCTGTGCCGGAGCCGCCGTTGAACAGCGAGGCCAGCCAGTCCGTGATCCGCTCCAGCAGGCCCGGCTGGGTGTGGTAACGACCCTTGGCGAGCTCGGAGAGCAACCACTCGCGGGCCTGTGCCGAATCGGGGTCGACGGGTGGGGTGTCGACCCCGGTGAGCCATGCCGGCACGGCGGTCGCGGCGCTCGCGAGGCTCATCGGGCCCCGGCGCGCGCCCAGGGAACCCGGCCGGCCGACTGTGCGGCCTGGATGAGCGCGACGTCGAGCGCCTCACGGCGGATCCGCTGGTCGATGTAGAGGAGGGAGTCGACGCCTGCCGTGAAGGGCGTCGTGATGGCACCGGTGATGACCCCGGAGAGCCCGGCGACGACGGTCTGCCAGACCAAGATGGCGCTCTCGTTGCCCGTCCCGATGACCGCGAGGGCGCCGAGCATCGAGATGGGGAGGGTGAGGACGTTGCGGGCGAACAACACGATGATCGTTGTCAGCAGCCGTATCCCGAGGACCCGCCAGAAGGGCGCGCCCGAGGTGAGTGCCCAGGAGCGGCGGATGCCCGCGACCACGCCGAGCCGCTCGAGGACGATGGCCGCGGTGGCGAACCCGAACCGGGTCCACAGGAACAGCAGGGCGGCGATCGCGGCGAGGATCGTGAGGATGAGCAGGACGACGCCCGCGGCGGTCGTCGCCGACGAGGCGCCGTTGTTGAGGACGAGCAGGACGATCGGCCCGGCGACGAGCACGCCTGCGGCGAGCAGCTCGACGACACCGGTCAGCAGCGCGGCGGCCACGACGCGGAGCAGGCGGCCCCGGCTGCCCTCCCACGTCTCGCTCGCGGAGACCTTGCGGCCCATGACGGCCTGACCGACGACGTAGGCGAGGAACCCGGTGAGGATGACCGACGCCAACGCCACGGTGAGTGTGGGCAGGTAGGTCGCCACGGGGGCGAGGGTGGCCGTGTCACTGCCGGAGTCGCTGACGTTGGCCAGCCAGACCCCGAGCAGCGTCGCGGGCACGGTGAGGACGAGGGTCGTGACGAACGCCAGCCCGACCGTGGCGGCGACGTTGCCCCGGATCGCCTTCATCGTCGCGCTGTAGAGGTCGCCGAGACCGAGGGGGCGCAGCGCGATGATGCCCGGACGCAGCTCGACCTGTGGGATGTAGCCCGGGGGCCGGGACGCGGGCCCGCCCGGGTACTGGGGGTATGCCGGTCCGCGCGTGGCCGCGCCGGCCGGCCCACCCGGTGGCGGCAGGACGGGCCGGCCGCCGGGCGTCGATGTGGGGGCGCCCGACCCTGGCGCGGGACCGTGCCACGGGGGGGAAGGCTGTGGACGGGCGGACCCGGGCGCGACCCAGTCGTGCTCGCTCATGACGCCCGATCGTCCGCACTGCTCACGCGTTGCACCCTAACCGACGGCCACCACGCCCGTCCTCAGTACCCGCTCGACCTCGACCGGCCGGGCGCTCTCGGCCCCGAGACCGGTGAGCCGCCGGACGATGTCGGGCTCGGTCCGCATCAGGCCGACGCCGCGCCGCAGCAGGACGGCGGGTGGCTTGCGGTGCTGCGCGAGGTCGCGGGCCAGCCGACGGGCGAAGGTCACCGCCGGGTGGTGGTGGATGCACCACGCGGCCCACAGCACCCCGGCGTCGCGCAGGGTCGGGACGATGTCGGCGGCGAAGATCCCCTCGGCGATGACGAGCTGGGCAGGCCCGGCCAGCACCTCGTGGCTGCCGACAGCCCGGCTCGACGCGATGTCGTAGACCGGGACCACGACCCGCCCCGTGTCGACCAGCTCGACGAGGGCGGCGACGGCAGCCGTGGCGTCCCAGCTGTCGGGGTGGTCCCAGTCGACCATCCCGAGCGCCTCCTGGCGAGGCATGGCCGGGTCGCCCTCGTCGCGGTAGAAGTCGTCGAGCCGCAGGATGGGCCAGCCGTGCTCGGCGTGGAGTCGTCCTGCCAGCCGGGTCTTGCCCGACCCGCTGGGGCCGGCGAGGATGACGACCCGGCGGCGGCTGGGGTCGCCGTCCGGCTCCGGCTCGCTCGACATCTCGGCTCAGCGACCCTTGGGGTGCCAGACGGTCTTGGTCTCGACGAACGCCGAGAGCCGACCGAGCCCGGGAACGGGCGTCCAGTCCGGCTCGACCGCCGCCGACCCGCTCCCGGCGGGGCGCAGCACCCGCTTGACGGTGCCGGCGGCGGCCTCCTCCAGCGCGCCCCAGTCGACGCCGTCGGCGTCCGCCGCGCCGCTGAGGTCGATCGCGTTGACGTCGCGGTGGGAGGCCAGCCAGGGGGCCATCTCGGCGGGTCGGCCGGTGAGGAGGTTGACGACCCCGCCCGGCACGTCGGAGGTGGCCAGGCACTCGGCGAGGGTCACGGCCGGCAACGGGCGGTCCTGCGAGGTCAGCACGACGGCGGTGTTACCGGTGACGACCACCGGCGCGATGACACTGACCAGCCCGAGCAGCGAGGACGCCTGCGGCGCAAGCACGGCGACGACCCCGGTCGGCTCCGGGACGGAGATGTCGAAGTAGGGCCCGGCGACGGGGTTGAGCCCGCCGAGGACCTGGGGGTACTTGTCGGACCACCCGGCATACCAGACCCACCGGTCGATGCTCGCCGAGACCAGGGCCTCGGCGCGGGCCGCCGTGACGCCCTCGGCGTCGCGGACATCCGCGACCAGCTGGGCCCGGCGCGACTCCATCACCTCGGCGACCCGGTAGAGCACCTGGCCCCGGTTGTATGCCGTGGCCCCGGCCCAGCCGGGTTGGGCCTTGCGGGCGGCGACGACGGCGTCCCGGGCGTCCTTGCGGGACCCCAGCGCCGCGTTGGCGAGGAAGCGGGGGGCAGCGGCGCGGGCGCGCCCCGAGGGCGCGGCATACACCTCGTAGGACCGGCCGCTCTCGCTGCGGGGGAACGCACCGCCGACATACAGCTTGTAGGTCTTGCGCACGTCCACCCGTGAACCGGTGCGCGCCCCCGACGTCGGGCTCATTGGTCCTCCCCCGTCCGGACGTAGGCCTCGATGCCGTGCCGTCCGCCCTCCCGGCCGTAGCCGGACTCCTTGTAGCCGCCGAACGGGCTCGTCGGGTCGAACCGGTTGAACGTGTTGGCCCAGACGACCCCGGCCCGGAGCTGGTCGGCCATCCACAGGATGCGCGAGCCCTTCTCGGTCCAGATCCCGGCCGAAAGCCCGTAGGGGGTGTTGTTGGCCTTGGCGACGGCCTCCTGCGGCGTGCGGAAGGTCAGCACCGACAGGACCGGGCCGAAGATCTCCTCCTGGGCGATCCGGTGCGACTGGCTGACCCCGGTGAACACGGTCGGCCGGAACCAGAAGCCGTTGCCGGGCAGGTCGCACCCGGTGTCCCAGCGGGTCGCGCCCTGGTCCTCGCCAGCGGCGGCGAGCTCGGTGATGCGGTCGAGCTGGCGGCGGGAGTTGATGGCGCCGACGTCGGTGTTCTTGTCGAGCGGGTCGCCGACGCGGAGGGTGGCGAGGCGCCGCTTGACTCGATGCTCGACCTCGTCGGCGACGTTCTCCTGGACCAGGAGGCGCGACCCGGCGCAGCACACGTGGCCCTGGTTGAAGAAGATCCCGTTGACGACGCCCTCGACGGCCTGGTCGATGGGGGCGTCGTCGAAGACGATGTTGGCCGCCTTGCCGCCGAGCTCCAGTGTGGCCCGCTTGCGGGTGCCGGCGATGGACCGGGCGATCATCTTGCCGACCGCGGTCGAGCCGGTGAACGCGAGCTTGTCGATGCCCGGATGGTCGACGATGGCCTGCCCGGTCGCGCCGGCGCCGGTGACGATGTTGACGACGCCCGGAGGCAGGTCGGCCTGCTGACAGACGTCGGCGAAGAGGAGGGCCGTGAGCGGGGTCGTCTCGGCCGGCTTGAGGACGACGGTGTTGCCGGCGGCCAGGGCCGGGGCGATCTTCCACGCGAGCATGAGCATGGGGAAGTTCCACGGGATGACCTGGCCCACGACCCCGAGGGGCTGGGGGGGCCTGCCGGCGGACGACGGGACCGCATACTCCAGCTTGTCGGCCCACCCGGCGTGGTAGAAGAAGTGCGCCGCCGCGAGCGGGATGTCGACGTCGCGGCTCTCCCTGATCGGCTTGCCGTTGTCGAGGCTCTCCAGGACGGCGAACTCGCGGGCCCGCTCCTGCAGGATCCGGGCGATCCGGAACAGGTACTTGCCTCGGTCGGCCCCGGACATCCTCGACCACACCCGCGTGTATGCCGCCCGTGCGGCGGTGACCGCGGCGTCGACGTCGGCTGCGGTCGCCTCCGACACCTCCGCGAGCGACTCCTCGGTGGCCGGGTTGACGGTCTTGAAGGCCGCGCCGTGCCCCTCGACGAACCTGCCGCCGATGAACAGCCCGTAGGAGCTGGCGATGTCGACGACGGCCCGCGACTCGGGGGCCGGTGCGTACTCGAACCTGGTCATATCTGCGCTCTCGTCGCCTCGGTGGGGAGTCTCAGTCGATGGTCACGTAGTCGGGGCCGGAGTAGGCGCCCGTGGCGAGCTTCTGGCGCTGCATGATCAGGTCGCCGAGCAGCCCGGACGCGCCGAACCTGAACCAGGCGGGGTCCAGCCAGTCCTCGCCCGCGGTCTCGTTGACGACGACGAGGTACTTCACGGCGTCCTTGGTCGTGCGGATCCCGCCCGCCGGCTTGACCCCGACCTGCTCGCCGGTGCTCTCGCGCCAGTCGCGGACGGCCTCCAGCATCACCAGGGTGACCGGGAGGGTGGCGGCGGGGGCGATCTTGCCCGTGCTGGTCTTGATGAAGTCGGCCCCCGCGACCATCGACAGCCATGACGCCCGGCGGACGTTGTCGTAGGTCACGAGCTCGCCGGTCTCCATGATGACCTTGAGATGGGCATCGGGGCCGTCGTCGCGGTGGCAGGCCCGTTTGACCGCGGCGATGGAGTCGAAGACCTCGAGGTAGCGCCCCGACAGGAACGCCCCGCGGTCGATGACCATGTCGACCTCGTCGGCACCGGCACTGACGGCGTCTCGGGCGTCGGCGAGCCTGACCGGCATACTCGCCCGGCCGCTGGGGAACGCCGTGGCGACTGCGGCCACGTGGATCCCGCTGTCTCCCAGCGCCTCCTTGGCGATGGCCGCCATGTCGCCGTAGACGCACACGGCGGCCGGCCGGGGAGTGCTCGGGTCACTCGGGTCGGGGACAAGGGCCTTGGCGCACAGCCCGCGCACCTTGCCGCGGGTGTCCGCGCCCTCGAGCGTCGTCAGGTCGATCATCGAGATGGCCGTGTCGATCGCCCACGCCTTGCTCGTCGTCTTGATCGAGCGGGTCGAGAGTGCGGCGGCCCGGGCGTCGGCGCCCACCTGGTCGACCCCGGGGAGGCCATGCAGCCAGGTCGTCAGGGCGGCGTTGGTGAGGCGGGAGACGCCCAGCAGGTCGCGGGCCCGAGCGGTGGCGTCGACCTCGCCCTGGGCCCGGTCCTCGGCCCTGGCGGCTGTCGCGGTGCTCACCGGGCGAGTGTATCCACGACCCGGGGTCGCCCCGGCGGGCGCAGCGGAGGTTCTCGGGCCTCGGCTCGCTGGTTCTTCCTCGGCTCGCCGGATATTCAGCGAGCCGACGCAGGAACGACGAGCCGAGCCGTTCTCCCGCTCAGGGCGCGGTGGCCCCGCGGAACGCCTCGGTCACCGCCGCCATCCGGCGCGCCGCCCTCTCCCGGGCCGCGCGGACATCCGGCCGCTCACCGCCGGGTACCGGCTCGATGACCTCGAGGTAGACCTTGAGCTTGGGCTCGGTGCCGCTCGGCCGGACGATGACCCGGGAGTCGTCGGCGAGGTAGTAGCGCAGGCCGTCGGTGGACGGGAGCCCGACCTCCCCGCGGAGCAGGTCCTCGACCCGGGCCACCTCGACGTCCGCCGCCGAGGCCAGCGGCTCCGCCCGCAGCCGGCCCATGATCCGGCCGATGACCGACAGGTCCTCGACGCGCACCGAGAACGCTCCCGTCAGATGCACCCCGTGGGCGGCTGCCAGCTCGTCGAGGATCTGCGGCATCGTCCGTCCCGCCGCCTTGAGTGTCCCGGCCAGCTCGGCCGCGAGCAGTGCCGCCGAGATCCCGTCCTTGTCCAGGACGTGCTCGGGTGCGGCGCAGTAGCCGAGCGCCTCCTCGTAGCCGTAGCGGATCCCCCGCGCCCGGGAGATCCACTTGAACCCGGTGAGGGTGTCCTCGTGCCGGACCCCGGCGGCCCGGCACACGGCCGCGAGCATCCGCGAGGAGACGATCGAGCTGGCGAAACACTGCTCCGGCCCCACCAGGCCGCGCTGCAGGAGGTGCCAGCCGAGGAGCGTCCCGAGCTCGTCGCCGGTGAGCATCCGCCAGCCCCCCGGGCCGTGGACGCCGACCGCGCACCGGTCGGCGTCGGGGTCGTTGGCGACGACGAGGTCGGGGCCGGTCTGCTCGGCGAGCTCGAGGGCGGCGTCCATCGCGCCGGGCTCCTCGGGGTTGGGGAAGGTCACCGTGGGAAAGGTGGGGTCCGGCTCGGCCTGGCTCGCGACCGGGATGGGCCGCGGGAAGCCCGCTCGCTCGAACGCCCGGGCCACCGTCGCCGACCCCACCCCGTGGAGCGCGGTGTGCACGACCGTGACGTCGCGAGGAGAGCCCGGGTCGACGACAGCGGCGATGTCGTCGAGGTAGGCCTCGTGGACGTCGTCGCCGAGGGTCTCCCAGCCGTCGCCGGGCATCGGCACGGCGGACACGGAGGTGACCTTCGCGATCTCGGCGGCGATGCCGGTGTCCGTCGGCGTGACGATCTGCCGCCCGTCGCCGAGGTAGACCTTGTAGCCGTTGTCCTGTGGCGGGTTGTGGCTGGCCGTCACCATCACGCCGGCGTCCGCGCCCAGGAACCGCACGGCATACGCGAGAACGGGCGTGGGCAGCGGGTGGGGGAGGACCGCGGCCCGCCCGCCGGCGCCGACGACGACCGACGCCGTGTCGTGGGCGAAGACGTCGGAGTTGAACCGCGCGTCGTACCCGACGACGACGAACGGCTCGGGGTCGGTCCTGCGCAGGTATGCCGCGAGGCCGGCGGCGGCGCGGACCACCACGGCGCGGTTCATCCGGTTCGGTCCGGCGCCGAGGGCGCCGCGCAGCCCCGCCGTCCCGAACTCGAGCATCCCGGCGAAGCGGTCGGCGAGGTCCGCAGCGGCCTCGGCGTCGCCGGACTCGACGGTGGCGATGACGTCCTCGAGCTCGCGTCGGGTGACCGGGTCGGGGTCGTCGTCCGCCCAGTCGCGGGCGGCGCCGAGCAGGTCGGCGAGGGCGGTGGGGTCCAGGGGGGTGGGGGTGCTCATCGGGGACCGTCAGATCGTCGCGACGACATCGGCCAGCAGGCGGCCACAGCGCTCGGCGGCGGCCTTCCCCGCGGCGATGACCTCCTCGTGGCTGAGCGGGTCGGGCGAGATGCCCGCAGCGGGGTTGGTGACGAGCGAGATGCCGAGCACCTCGAGCCCGACGTGCCGGGCGGCGATGGCCTCGAGCGTCGTCGACATGCCGACGAGGTCGCCGCCGAGGACCTTGGCCATCTGGACCTCGGCGGGGGTCTCGTACTGCGGGCCGCGGAACTGGACGTAGACGCCCTCGTCGAGCGTGGGGTCGATGAGGCGGGCCGAGCTGCGCAGCCGCGGGCTGTAGAGGTCGGTGAGGTCGACGAAGGTCGGCCCCTCGAGCGGGGAGGCCCCGGTGAGGTTGATGTGGTCGCGGATGAGCACCGGGGTGCCGGGCGTCCACTCGGGCCGCAGACCGCCGCAGCCGTTGGTGACGACGATGGTCGAGCAGCCGGCCGCGGCGGCCGTGCGCACGCCGTGGACGACGGCCCGGACGCCGCGGCCCTCGTAGAAGTGGGTGCGGGTCCCGTAGACGAGGGCGCGCCGGCCGGTGTCGCCGATCGCCACGGAGCGGATGACCCCGCTGTGTCCCTCGACGGCCGCCCTGGCGAAGCCGGGAACCTCGGTGTTGTCGATGGTGGCCAGCGTCTCGCCGATGAGGTCGCCCGCGGTGCCCCAGCCGGAGCCGAGGACGAGCGCCACGTCGTGCCGTGCGGCGCCGGTGCGCTCGCGGAGCACTGTGGCGGCCGCGGCGGCGACGGCGAACGGGTCGGTGCCGGGGTCGGCCAGGTCGGGGACGGCGCGATGGTCGCTCACCCCGGCAGAGTAGCGGCAGGCTCACCCCCGGCGGCCCCGGCGGCCCCGGCGGCCCCGGCGGCCCCGCCGCGGCCTACCGGTCGGCGCCGGCGTCGCGTGGGCTCGGCTACTCGGCGACCGCGAGCGCGGCGTCACCGCGGGGCGCGAGCCGGACCCGGTCGCCGGGGCGGTAGTCCGTCACGTCGGTGTTGCCCACCTGGACATGGACGAGCTCGCCGGCGGCGTTGCGGGCGATGACCCGGCCCTGGGCGCCGAGGAAGCTCGAGCTGACGACTCTGGCGTCGCCGTCGGCGGCCTTCTCGATGAGCACCCCCTCGGGACGGATGAGCACGACGGCCCGCCCGGAGGTCGGGGACCCGGCCAGCAGCGGGACGACGTCGCCGAGCACGTGGGCCCCGGCAGCGTCGACGGTGCACGCCAGTCGGTTGGTGAGCCCGACGAAGTCGGCGACGAAGGCCGTCACCGGGCTCGAGTAGAGCTCGGCGGGCGCAGCGAGCTGCTCGAGTCGCCCGGTGCTCATCACCCCGACCCGGTCGGCGATGGCCAGGGCCTCCTCCTGGTCGTGGGTGACGAACAACGTGGTGGTGCCGACCTCGAGCTGGATGCGACGGATCTCGTCGCGCAGCTGGGAGCGGACCTTGGCGTCGAGGGCCGACAACGGCTCGTCGAGGAGGAGGACCTGGGGCTCGATGGCCAAGGCCCGGGCCAGGGCGACCCGCTGCTGCTGCCCACCGGACATCTGGTGGGCGAACTTGTCGGCCTGGGCCGACAGCCCCACGAGCTCGAGCATCTCGCCGGCCCGCTCCCGGCGGGTTGCCGTGTCCTGCTTGCGCAGCTCGAGCCCGAACTCGACGTTCTGCCGGGCGGTCATGTGCGGGAACAGGCTGTAGGCCTGGAACACCATCCCCATGTCCCGCTTGTTCGTCGGCATGCCGGTGACGTCCGAGCCACCGACCTCGATGGTCCCGCTGTCGGGGTCCTCCAGGCCGGCGACGCAGCGCAGCGCCGTCGTCTTCCCGCATCCGGACGGGCCCAGCAGTGCCACGAGCTCCCCGGGTTCGATGTGCAGGGTCAGCCCGTCAAGGGCCGGCACACCCGCATAGGCGCGGCGCAGGTCGTTGAGCTGGACGGACGTGGTCATGCGCTCTCCTTGCTGGTGCGGAGCACCCGGCGCCACCAGGGCGTCGCGCGGCGGGTCCCGCCGATGAACGACATGGCGAACAGGACGACGAAGGCGAAGACGAGGGAGGCCAGGCCGACGGCGACCGAGATCTGCGCGTCGGACTTGGCCAGGAGGTACATCGCCACCTGGAGGTTCTTCTTGGCGAAGAGGTTGGCGATGGTGAACTCGCCGAGGACGAGCGCGACGGAGAGGAAGGAGGCCGACAGCACCGCGGTGCGCAGGTTGGGCAGGACGATCCGCCACATGACCTTCGCCCAGCTCGCCCCGAGTGAGCGGGCCGCCTCGGAGAGGGTCTTGACGTCGATGGCCCGCAGGCCGGTGTCGAGCGAGCGGTAGGCATAGGGGAGGACGAGGATGACGTAGGCGAGCGAGAGCCAGAGGTTGGACTCACCGGCGGTTCCGAGACCCACCTCCCGTGAGAGGTAGGGGATCCACGAGTAGATCGGCGTCAGGCCGACGACGAGGACGATCGCCGGCACGGTGAGCGGCAGCAGGCAGACGAACTCGACGGTCCGGGACAGGCCCGGCAGCCGGAGCCGGACCCAGGTCATCGTCGGCACGAGCAGGGCCAGCATGACGATCGGGGTGAGGATGGCCAGCCCGATCGAGGCGAGGAACCCGGTGCTGAGGTCGGGGTACTGCTCGGAGATCTTGCCGAAGTCGGCGAGGGTCACCCAGGTCTGCAGCGTCCGGGCACCGGTGTTGACGTCCCTGGTCGTGTACTCGAGCATCCCGAGCAGCGGTAGGGCGAAGAAGAGCATCGTCACGGTGATGACGACCCACCGCAGCAGCCGCTGGCGGCTGCGGACCCGGGCGCGCGGTCGGGCGCTCATCGGGCCAGCCACCTGCTCGCCCGCCGGTCGAGCCACGAGTACAGCGCCATGACGATCGCGACGACGACGACCATGGTCATGGCCATCGCCTTGCCCACGTTCTGCTGGCCCAGGAGCACCTCGGAGGTGAACGTGTCACCGATCTGGAGGGGGACCAGGGGCGAGGCCTGGCTGACGAGCGCCTTGGCGGTGGCGTAGGCGCTGAAGGCGTTGGTGAACAGCAGCAGCATCGACCCGACGAACGGCGGCAGCAGGATCGGCCCGGCCACCCGTCGCCAGTAGGTCCAGGTGGTCCCGCCGAGGGTCTCGGTGGCCTCCCGCCACTGCGGGCGCAGCCCTTCGACGGCGGGCAGGAAGACGATGAGCATGAGCGGGATCTGGAAGTACAGGTAGACGAGCATCAGGCCCTTGTTCCACTGGTACAGCCACAGCCCCGCCCCGGTGTCGACACCGATCTTGTTGGCCAGGGTCGTGAGGATCCCGGTCGCCCCGAAGCTGGCGAGGAAGGCGAAGGCCAGCGCCACACCGCCGAACTGGGCGAGCACACCGGACAACGAGGTGACGAACCGCTTCAGCACGCCGCCCGGTTTGGCCGTACTCACGGCATACGCGAGAACGGCTCCGACGCACGCCCCCAGGACCGCCGTCACCCCCGAGAGGATGATCGAGTGGCTCAGCGCGCTGAGGAAGGACGAGTTGCTGCTGCTCAGGGCCCGCAGGTTGTCGAGGGTGAAACCGCCGTCGCCGAGGAACGCTCCGATGACGACGACGAGCGTCGGGATGAGCAGGAAGACGGTCGTGTAGGCGAAGAACGGGATGACGCCCAGAAGGGCGCCCGACGGCCGGAAGCCGCCGAGCGCCCTCGGGCGGGATGCGTCAGCCAACGGCCTTGGCCCAGTTGGCCTTGAGGTATGCCGTGGCGGCGTCGTTGTCGGAGGTCGTCGGCACGACGGGCGTGCCGGTCACGGCAGGCAGCGCGGCAGCAGCAGTGGCGTCGAGCGTGCCGGCCGTCTTCATCGCGTCATAGCGCACCGGGAACGCGGCGCCCTTGAGCCAGATGTTCTGGCCCGCGTCGGAGAAGAGGAACTCCTCCCAGAGCCGGGCGGCTGCGGGGTGCGGCGCGTCCTTGTTGATCGCCTGGACGTAGTAGGCGGCGAGGACCGCGTTGTCCGGGATCCACACCTTCCACGACGTGAGCTTCTGCGCGATCGGTGCGTTGTTGTAGGCCCAGTCGAAGACGACCGGCGTCTGGCCCGCGGTGATCGTGGCCTCGGTCGGGTCGACGGGCAGGAAGTTGCCGGCCTTCTTCAGCTGCTTGAAGAAGTCGACGCCCTTGGAGATGTCGCCCGCGGTTCCACCGAGGGCGAGGGAGACCATCTGGACGCCGGCGAAGGCCGCGCCGGCCTGGGTCGGGTCACCGTTGAGGGCGACCTTGCCCTTGTACTTCGAGGTGAGCAGGTCGTTGATCGAGGTCGGCGCGGGGACCTTGCTCGAGTCATAGCCGACGGACATGTAGCCCGCGTAGTCGTTGACCCACACGCCGTTGGCATCCTTGCGCTCGGCAGGGATGTCGGCCCAGGTGCCCACCTGGTACGGCGCGAACATGGCCGTGTTGGCGGTGGCGACGGCGGTCCCGAGGTCGAACACGTCCGGGGCCGTGCTCTGGCCCTTGAGGCGCTGCGCGGTCGAGATCTCGTCCGCGCTGCTGCCGTCGGGCTGGTCGCTGTTGATCTTGATGCCGTACTTGGACTCGAACGTGCTGATGGCCTCGCCGTAGTTCGCCCAGTTCGGGGGTAGGGCGATGACGTTGAGCGTGCCTTCCTTCTTGGCCGCGGCGACGAGGGCGTCCATTCCGCCGAGGTCGGCGGCCGAGGTCGCGCTGGCCGCCGATACACCTGTGCCGCTCGAGCTGCTCCCCGAGGAGGTGCTCGGCGCCGAACAGGCGGCGATCGAGGCCGCGGTGAGCCCGATGAGGGCGACACCGGTGGCCCGACGGACGATGGGGTGCTTCATGTAGAACCTCCACAACGAAACTGCAGCACACATGCTGCCGCAGGGGCGGGCGTCCCGCCCGCTTTGCACTCTAGGGCTGTTCGCCTCCTCGGGACAGGGGCCCCCGGTGCGGGGCACCGAACGTTCTCATACCTGGGACCGAACTGTGACCATCCGCCGGTCTGTTCGCCCCGGGTGGTTGGATGGGGCCCGTGAGCGCGCGAACGACCTCGGTGGTCATCCTCGGTGGGGGTCCCGGCGGGTACGAGGCGGCGCTGGTCGCCGCCCACCTCGGCGCCTCGGTGACGATCGTCGACCGTGACGGCCTGGGCGGCGCAGCGGTCCTCACCGACTGCGTCCCCAGCAAGACCCTCATCGGCACCGCCGACTACCTGTCCGAGTTCGGCGCGGCCACCGTCCTCGGCGTCCGCCTCGAGGACGGTGAGGGCGACGCCGTGACCGGTGCCCGGGTCAACCTCGGCGAGGTGAACAGCCGGGTCCTCGACCTCGCGGCCGCGCAGAGTCGCGACATCGCCACCCGGATGGACGAGGTGGGGGTCCGGATCGTGGGGGGCGTCGGTCGGCTGGTGTCCTCCACCCTGGTGCAGGCCGAGCTCGCCGACGGCGGGGTCGAGCGGATCGCCGCCGATGTCGTCCTCATCGCGACGGGGGCCACCCCGAGGGTCATGGACACCGCGCTGCCCGACGGCGAGCGGATCCTCACCTGGAAGGACATCTACAACCTGCCGGTGCTGCCCGAGCGGCTGGTCGTCGTCGGCTCCGGCGTCACCGGCGCCGAGCTCGCCCAGGCCTATCTCGGCCTCGGCTCCCGGGTCGTCCTCGTCTCCTCGCGCGAGCATGTCCTGCCCGGCTACGACCCCGACGCCGCCTCCGTCATCGAGGACGTCTTCCGGCGCCGGGGGATGGAGGTGCTCAGCCGGTCGCGGATGGCCGGCTGCGAGCGCACCGCCGACGGGGTGGTCGTCCGGCTCGAGGACGGCCGCGAGGTCGAGGGCTCGCACGCGCTGCTCGCCGTGGGCGCCATACCGCAGACCGCCGGCATCGGCCTCGACGAGGTCGGCGTCGACCTCACAGCGTCCGGCCACGTCGTCGTCGACCGCGTCTCGCGGACCTCGGTCCGGGGGGTGTATGCCGCTGGCGACTGCACCGGGGTGTTCCCCCTGGCGTCGGTCGCGGCCGGGCAGGGCCGCATCGCGATGCACCACGCCCTCGGCGACGCAGTCGCCCCACTCAACCTGCGGACCGTGTCCTCGACGATCTTCACCGACCCCGAGATCGCCACGGTGGGCCACTCCCAGAAGGACATCGAAGCGGAGGTGGTCGACGCCGAGATCATCATGCTGCCGCTGTCGACGAACGCCCGAGCCAAGATGCAGGGCATCACCGACGGGTTCGTCAAGCTGTTCGCGCACAAGGGCTCCGGCGCCGTCGTCGGAGGCGTGGTGGTCGGACCGCGGGCCTCGGAGCTCATCTTCCCCGTCACCCTGGCCGTCGCCCACGGCCTCACGGTCGACCAGGTCGCGAGCACGTTCACCGTCTACCCGTCCCTGTCGGGCTCGATCGCCGAGGCGGCCCGGCGGTTGCACAACGTCGACTCGCTGCTCTGAGCGCCTCCGCCGTCATGACAACCAGGCTGCGCATCGACCTCAACGCCGACGTCGGCGAGTCCTACGGCGCCTGGCGGCTCGGCGACGACGAGGGGATGCTCGGCCTCGTCACGAGCGCCAACGTCGCGTGCGGATTCCACGCGGGGGACCCGTTGACCCTGCGGCATACCTGCGAGGTGGCGGCGGCCTACGGGGTGATGGTGGGGGCCCAGGTGTCGTACGCCGACCTCGCCGGGTTCGGCCGCCGGTACATGGCGGTGCCGCCCGATGCCCTTGCCGCTGACGTCCTCTACCAGCTCGGTGCCCTCGAGGCGATGTGCCGGGTGGCGGGGACGCGGGTCGCCTACGTCAAGCCGCACGGCGCGCTCTACACCGCGACGGTTCACCAGGAGGGGCAGGCGGGCGCCGTCGTCGCCGCGGTCGCGGCATACGACTCCTCGCTGCCGGTCCTGGGGCTACCCGGGTCGGCGCTGCTGCGGCTGGCCGCGGAGGCCGGGTTGCGGGCGGTGCCCGAGGCGTTCGCCGACCGGGGGTATGCCGCGGACGGCAGCCTCGTGCCCCGAGGGCGGCCCGGCGCTCTCGTGACCTCCGCTGACGAGGTGGCAGCCCGCGTGGTGCTCCTGGTGCGTGCGGGGCTCGTGAGATCTGTCGACGGAGTCGACGTGCCCGTGGCCGCCGAGTCGGTGTGTCTGCACGGCGACACCCCGGGCGCCGTCGACCTCGCCCGAGCGGTGCGGGCGGCCCTGGAGGCCGCGGAGGTGGAGGTCGCTGCCTTCACCCGCTGACGTGGGGCGTGCCGGGCGTCAGCAGGTCGGAGATCCCGTTGTGTAGCAAGGGATATGGCACGAGCGGGCTGTCGGTGGTCGCCTCTAGTGTGGGTGCCATGACAGCGGAGGCAGGGCAGCGGTCCGAGGGGGTGGAGCCCGCCGGCCTCGCGCTGCTGCGGGCCGCAGCGCGGGCGCTGGAGAAGTCCGTGGCCGAGCCCGCCTGGCCCCTGTCGGACGCCCAGCTCGGTCCATCGACACCGCCGTCGCCGCCCGGTCCGAGCCCGTGCCTGGCCCCGATGGTGAGCCCGACCCCCGCACGGCCGCCCGGCGCCGTGCCGACGCGCTGCTCGACATCGTCGCCCGCGGGGTCAGCGAGGTCCTCGAGCGGGGCCGGGCGGTCCGCCTGTTCACGCCAGGCCAACGCCGGCTGTTGTGGCAGCGGGACCACGGCTGTTCGTACCCAGGCTGCACCAGGCCGCAGGCGTGGACGCAGGCTCACCATGTGCAGCACTGGGCCGACGGCGGCCCCACCGACGTGTCGGACGCAGCCCTCCTCTGCGGGCGTCACCGCACCGTCGTCCACGCCTGGGGTCTCGCCGCCACCGTCGACGACACCGGCGTCACCTAGCACGTCTAGCCGGCTCGCCCCGCACCCCGCACGTGGCGCGCGGGGATCTCGGGGTGCCCGAGCGAGAGTGGCGACGCGAGGTACCCGTGCGCGGCGACGGAGTCAGGCGTCCTTGATGTCGCAGAGCACGGCGCCGTTGGTGACCGTGGCACCGACCTCGGCCTTGAGGTCGGCGACCGTCCCGGCCTTGTGAGCCGTGATCGGCTGCTCCATCTTCATCGCCTCGAGGACGACGACGAGGTCGCCGGCGGCGACCTCCTGGCCCTCCTCGACGGCGATCTTGACGATGGTGCCCTGCATCGGCGCGGTGAGGGAGTCCCCCGAGGCGGCGGCCCCGGTCCGCGAGCCCCCCGAGCGGCGCGGAGCCTTCTTCTTGGCACCGCCGCCACCCCCGTTGCCGCCCAACGACAGCCCACCGGGCAGGACGACCTCGAGGCGCTTGCCGCCGACCTCGACCGTGATGCGCTGGCGCTCGCCCGCGTGGTCGGCGTCGTCGGCCGCGCCGGCGCCGGCATACGGGGGGATGTCGTTGACGAACTCGGTCTCGATCCAGCGGGTGTGGGTCTTGAACGGCTCGTTCGGGTCGGCCGGGGCGAAGTCGGGGTTGCTGACGACCGCCCGGTGGAACGGGATGACGGTCGGCATGCCCTCGACCTCGAACTCGGCCAGTGCCCGGCGTGAGCGCTCCAGCGCCTCCTGACGGGTCCGGCCGGTGACGATGAGCTTGGCGAGCATCGAGTCGAACGCGCCGCCGATGGTGTCGCCCTCGACGAGGCCGGAGTCGACCCGGACTCCGGGACCCGACGGGGGCCGGAAGACGGCGACCGTCCCGGGCTGGGGGAGGAAGTTGCGCCCCGCGTCCTCGCCGTTGATCCGGAACTCGATCGAGTGGGCGTGCGGTTCGGGGTCGGGATAGTCGAGTGTCTCGCCGTCGGCGATCCGGAACTGTTCGCGCACGAGGTCGATCCCGGTGACCTCCTCGGTGACCGGGTGCTCGACCTGGAGGCGGGTGTTGACCTCGAGGAAGGAGATGTCGCCGGCCGGTCCGACGAGGAACTCGCAGGTCCCGGCGCCGACGTACCCCGCGGCCAGCAGGATGGCCTTGGACGCCCGGAGCAGCTCGGTGTGCTGGGCCTCGGTGAGGAACGGCGCCGGCGCCTCCTCGACGAGCTTCTGGTTGCGCCGCTGCAGCGAGCAGTCGCGGGTGGAGACGACGACGACGTTGCCGTGCTGGTCGGCGAGGCACTGGGTCTCGACGTGCCGCGGCCGGTCGAGGAACCGCTCGACGAAGCACTCGCCGCGCCCGAACGCCGTGACCGCCTCGCGGACCGCCGACTCGAAGAGGTCGGGGATCTCCTCGATGGTGCGGGCGACCTTGAGGCCACGGCCGCCGCCGCCGTATGCCGCCTTGATGGCGACCGGGAGGCCGTGCTCCTCGGCGAAGGCGACGACCTCGTCCGGCCCGTTCACCGGGTCCTTGGTGCCGGGCACGAGGGGGGCGTTCGCGGCGAGCGCGATATGCCTGGCCTTGACCTTGTCGCCGAGGGCGTCGATGGCCTCCGGCCCCGGGCCGATCCACACCAGGCCGGCGTCGAGGACCTTCTGGGCGAACGGCCCGTTCTCGGCGAGGAACCCGTACCCCGGGTGCACCGCGTCGGCTCCGGACTCCTTGGCCACCTCGATGATCTTGTCCTGCAGCAGATAGCTGTCGGCGGGGGTGCTGCCCCCGAGGGCATACGCCTCGTCGGCGACCGTGACGTGCAGGGCGTCCCGGTCGGGGTCCGCGTAGACCGCCACCGACGCGATCCCGGCGTCCGTGCAGGCCCGGGCGATGCGGACGGCGATCTCGCCGCGGTTGGCGATGAGCACTTTGCGGATCGGCATAGACCGGAGCCTATAGCCTGCCCCGTCGCACGTCGGGCCAGGTCAGGCTGTCGGTGCGACCGAGCGCCGACCGGGCTCGGGCAGCGCCGGCGGGCCACCTGCTGGGACCGGGGGACCGCGTCGCCGGCGCCCGCCCTAGGTAGCCGTACTCGTGCGGTGCCGTCCCCGCGAGCGGGACACTGGAGCGCAGGCACCCTCGCTCCCGGGAGGTCCCGATGTCCTCGCCCTCGTCCCCGCAGTCGCCCATCGTCGCCCCCGTCGGGCGGCCGCTCACCCCGGTCCCGCCCGCATACCTCGCCTGGCTCGACGGGGAGCTCGCGGACTGGCAGCACGACGGCCTCGTCGACGCCACCGCTGCCGGTGCCATCCGGTCTCGGTATGTCGGGGTGCGCCGGTTCACCCTGGTCCGGGTGGTCCTCGGTCTCGGGGCCGCCTTCGTCGCGATCGGCCTCATCTGGCTCGTGGCGGCCAACCTCGACCGCTTCGCCCCCCTCGTCCGCTTCGCCATCGTCGCGGCGATCTGGCTCGGGCTGACGGCTCTCGCCGAGGTCCTCGCCGTCCGTGCCGAGCGGGCCGGCGACCATCGCTCGCCGGTCGTCGGCGCGGCTCGGCTGCTGGCGGGCGCCGGCTTCACCGCCGTGGTCTTCCAGGCCGCGCAGAGCCTGCAGGTCCCGGCGTACGAGCCCGCCCTGCTCGGGTATGCCGCCCTCGGCACCCTCCTCTACTCGTATGCCGTCCGGGGACTCGCGCCCCTCGTGCTCGGCGTCGTCGGGACCGGGGTCTGGTTCGTGTGGCAGGTCACCGATGCCGCCCAGACCGTGAGCGCGTTCGCGGTGGCGGCGCTCGCCGGCGCCGCCGTCGCGGCGGCGGTGGCGGTCCTGCACCGCAGCCGGTGGTGGCCCGAGGCCGCGGCCCCCTGGCGGGAGACCGGTGCGGCCCTCGCGTTCATCGGCATGTTCGCCGCGGCGGTCCCACGGCGGGACCCCGGGTCGCTGCTCAGCGCGGCGCTGCTCGTCGGCGTCGTCCTCGCCGTCTGCCTGGCCGCCGCCGCCGGCGCTGTGGGGGAGGGGCCGGACCGTGCCGAGGTGGCAATGGTCCTGCTCGCGCTGGCCGTCGCCGCGGGCCTGTCGTTGTGGGGTACGACCGACCTCGACACGGCGCACGTGGGGCCCACGGGCTACCTGCGGGCCGCGGTGGCGGTCGCGGCATACCTCCTGCTGGCCACGGGGTATGCCGCCCTGGGCGCCATGCGGGACAGCCCCCGGCTGACCGTGCTCGCCACCGTCGCGGTCGTCGTGTTCGTGACGTTCCAGGCGTTCGCGGTCTTCGCGCCGATCCTGTCGGGCGCCGCCCTGTTCCTCGCGGTCGGGGCGATCCTCATCGGCAGCGGCTACCTCGCCGACCGGGGCCGCCGGCGGCTCGTGGCGCGGGTGGAGGAGGAGCGGTCATGAGCCGGCTCGGCCGGCCCGCGCTCGTCGCGGCCGTCGCGGTCGTCCAGCTCGTCCTGACGGCCGTGGCAGTCGCCGCCCCGCTGTCGGCCAGGCTCTCCGGCCAGGAGGTGCGGCTGCGGGTGAGCATGGTCGACCCGGTCGACGCCTTCCGGGGCGCCTACGTCGACCTCTCCTACCCCGACCTTCCGGGACAGCCGGCGGCCACCGACCGGGAGCAGCCGCGCCAGGTCGGTGGCACGGCATACGTCCCGCTGACCGAGGGGGCGAGCGGGGTCTGGACGGGCGGCGAGATCACGTCGAGTCGGCCCTCATCCGGGCGCTACCTCGCCTGCGCCGACGACGGGTGGCGCATCCGGTGTGGCATCGAGAGCTGGTTCCTCCCGCAGGGCGAGGCCTCGGCGCTGGCCTCCTCGCTGCGGGGCGGCACCGCGGTCGCCACGGTGAAGGTCGACCGCTGGGGGCACGCCGCCCTGACCGACGTCTCCGTCCCGTAGGCCGCGCTCAGACCGGCAGCAGCCGGGTGACGAAGGCGCGCAGCTGGGCGAGGTTGCGGCACTCGTACATGTCGACGATCTCGGCATACCGGTGCGCGACGGAGTCCCCGGCGCCCCACGTGCGGGCCGGCTCAGGGTTGAGCCACGCCACGTGCCGGGCCCGCTCGAGCACCACCCGGAGATGGTCGTAGCCCGGGTCGGTGCCGTTGGTGCGGGCGTCGCCGAGGACGAGGACGGTGCTGCGCGGTCCGACGGCGCCGAGGTGGTGCTCGACGAAGTCCGCGAGGGCCGTCCCGTAGTCGCTGTTGCGGTGCCACCGGGTCATCCGCGCCGTGTCGTCGAAGGTCCGGGTGAGGTCCTCACCCGGGGCGGCGGAGACCACCGTCTCGGTGAGCTCGTCGCACACGTTGACGAACCCGAAGATCCGGACCCGGCGGAACTGGGCGCCGAGGGCCTGCATGAGCAGGATCGTGAAGCGGGAGAAGCCCGCCACCGACTGGCTCATGTCGCAGATGAGCACGAGGTCGGGACGGGCGGGGGCGCGGTGGGCGAGGACCGGCCTGATCGGTATGCCGCCGGTCGACAGCGAGCGGCGCAGGGTGCGGCGCATGTCGATCGCCCCGCTGCGGGCACGGCGCCGCCGGGCGGCGATCCGGGTGGCCAGCTTGCGGGCCAAGGGGGCGACGGTGCGCCGGAGCTCGTGCAGCTCGGTGGGTCCCGCGAGCAGGAAGAGGGTCTGGTCGCTCGGTGGGCGCACCGCATACCGGGCGACCCGGTCGGCGCCCCGGCCCTCGGCGTTGCGCCGCCGGGTCTCGACCTCGACCCGGCGGCGGAACGCGGCCACGGCCCCGCGCAGCTCGTCGCGGGTGAAGCGGTCGGCGAACCTCGTGCTCGCCGTGCCGGACGGCCCGCCGGCGCCGGACGGCCCGTCGGCGCCGGAGCCCGCCCCGCCACTCCCGCCGGAGCCGTCGCCCGACCCGCCGGGGGCGCCGTCGGCCGCATCCTGGATCCGGGCGAGGGCGGCGGCGATCGCCGTCTGCGGGGCGAGGGCGTCCAGGGCCTGCTGGGCCGAGTACGAGCCGGCGGTCGCCTCGTTCGCCAGGCGGCCCAGCTCGGCGACCGTCCGCGCGGCCAGCAGGTCCAAGGCGGCGGCGTCGTTGTCGGCGAGGGCAGCCGAGAGCGCCTCCCGCAGGGCGGCCGCCCGGGTCCGGCGCTCCTCGGCAGTGGTGGGTGGCAGAGGCTCGGCGCGGCCGTCGAGCGCGGTGCGGCTCCCCAGCGCCGCCGGGAAGTAGACGTCGAAGAGGTCATCGAAGACCTGGCGCTGACCGGTCCGGCGGAGCAGGGCGGCGGCCAGCCCCTCCCGCAGGCGGTCGCGGCGGTCCAGCCCCAGTGCCTCGGCCACCCGAGCCGCGTCCACCACCTCGCTCGTCCCGACGACGACCCCGTGGCCGCGCAGCGCGCGCGCCAGGTCGACCAGGCGGCGGTCGAGGGCGGTGGTGGGCATCGTCGTGGTTCGGTGGTCGATGGGCGGCGGCCTCAGCCGTCGAGGTCGAGGGCGGCCGCGGCGCGGACGATGTCGTCCTGGTGCTTGAGGAGGACCCCGAGGTTGTCGCGGACGAGGTCGGCGGTGAGGTCGTCGTCGCCGGCCGCGCCGAGGGCGACCAGCGTGCGGGCCCAGTCGACGGTCTCGGCCACCGAGGGCGCCTTGCGCAGCCGCAGGTCGCGCAGCCGCTGGACGAGCCGGACCACCGACTCGCGCAGCGCGGCGTCGAGCCCGGGGACCTTGAGCGCCACGATGGCCTGCTCGAGGGCAGCGTCGGGATAGTCGATGTGGAGGAACAGGCACCGGCGGCGCAGGGCCTCGGAGAGCTCGCGGGTGGCGTTGGAGGTGAGCACGACGAAGGGCCGGTGCCGGGCGACGAGGGTCCCCAGCTCGGGGACGGTGACCTGGAAGTCGCTGAGGATCTCGAGCAACATCCCCTCGATCTCGACGTCGGCCTTGTCGAGCTCGTCGATGAGCAGCACGACGGGCCCCTCGCTCCGGATCGCCGCCAGCAGCGGCCGGGGGAGGAGGAACTCGTCGGTGAAGATGTCGTGACGCAGGGCGTCCCAGCCGGCGCCGTCGCGCTCGGCGGTGATCCGGAGCAGCTGCTTGGCGTGGTTCCACTCGTAGAGGGCTCGGGCCTCGTCGACGCCCTCGTAGCACTGCAGCCGGATGAGCGGGACCCCCGTTGCCGCCGCGACCGCCTTGGCCAGCTCGGTCTTGCCGACGCCGGCCGGGCCCTCGACGAGCAGTGGCTTGCCGAGGTGGTCGGCGAGGAAGACGGTCGTGGCGATGGCGTCCGAGACGAGGTAGCCGGTCGCGTCGAGCCGCTCGCGCACGGCCTCGACGGAGCCGAACCGGGGTGGGGCGTGCGGGCCGTCCTGGCCGGCGGGGGTCGTGGGGTCCACGCGTGCAGTCTGCCCCACGGCATACCCCGTCGTCCGCCGCGAAGGGTGGGGATCCGCCCCTTCGAGCGCCCTGATGGGGCGGATCCCCACCCTTCGCGGGCGTCAGTCACCGGAGGTGGCGCTCCAGCCTGGCCACCAGCGCACGGCGGTGCGGGAGGCTGGTGAGGCTGATGACGGTCAGCTCGACGTAACGCCACCCGTCGTCCTCGAGTCGTGCTCGCCGCTCCCGCTCGTACTGCCAGGCGCGCCGGTCCGTGCGGTGCTGGTCGCCGTCGTACTCCGCGAGCACCCGCTGGCGCCGCCACAGCAGGTCGGGCCTGGCCAGCCAGACGCCGTCGTCGCTGAAGACGTCGACGTTGAGCTCCGGCTCCGGAAGACCCGCCAGGTGGAAAGTCACCCGGGCCCGGCTCTCCCAGGGCGACGCCGAGCCCGCCCGTACCAGCGAGGCGGCACGGGCGAGCCGGACCGAGCCCCGGCGGCCGCGCCGAGCAGCCGGCATCGACGCCAGGTCGGACGGGTGCCACGTGCCGCGGGGCCTGAGCAGCGCGTCGCCGGCCGCCACGAGGTCGTCCAGCGTCAGAGCCGGGGCGAGGTCGGCCCAGGTGTCGAGGGGGCCGACGAGCCGGAGTCCGTCGACGTCCACCACCTGGCGCGTCTCGAGTCCGCGGTGGGTGCGGCAGCAGGCCCGTTCGATGCGGGGGCGGTCGGTGTCGCGCATGACGTCAAGGGGTTCGGCGGGGCGCCACGGGCGAGGGGTCGGCAGCCCCAGGAGGCGAGCGGCCGTCAGATGTGAGAACGCGACGTCCCCGGGCACAGCGGCGGCCACCGCGGACGCCGTCTCCGCCAGCGCATGATCCCGGTCGGCCGGCCAGCGCACACCGGAGGTGGGGGAGGGCAGGTCGCTCCGGCGCAGGCGCTTCTCGCTGACCCCGAGAGCCCGGGCGTCGCAGACACGGAAGAAGCCCTGCTCTGCGAGCGCGGCCGGCAGGGGTGTCCGTGGGTGCGGCATACGGTCAGGCTGGCGTTGGCGAGCCCGTGCGTCGCCCCGTGCGGGGCAAGTTGTGGACCACGCCCGGCCCGCCCCGCACCTGTGGACGGGTCCGGTGCTCCGAAGGGTGGGGATCCGCCCCATCGGGTGCGCTGATGGGGCGGATCCCCACCTCTCGCGGGCGCAGGGGCCCGACACCCCGGCTGGCCGGTACCCGAAGAATCGGTCAGCCGAGGCGGTCCAGGTCGGCCCGGCAGCTCGTCTCGAACATGTCGAGCTCGGCCAGTGCGTCGTCGAGGTCACGACGCCGCTGCTCGAGGTCGGCCCGCCGGTCGTCGATCTGGGCGAGCACGTACTCGAGCTGGCTGCGCTTGCCCCGCGGCGCGTCGTACAGGTCGATGATCGTCCTGATCTGGTGCAGAGGGAAGCCCAGCCTCTTGCCGCGCTGGATGAGGCCCAGCCGGGTCCGGTCGCGCCGGTGGTAGACCCGCGCTGTCCCGCGTCGCTCGGGGGAGATGAGGCCGAGGTCCTCGTAGTGCCGGACCGTGCGGTGGGTGACCCCGAACTCGTCGGCGATCTCGGCGATGGTCCAGGTCGGCTGGTGGGGGCGCTCGCCGGCAGCGCCGCGGTGGTTCGCTCCGGGCCCGGCCGGGTGCTCGCGTGTCGCCTGCTGACTTGTCACGTGTCTCATCGTGGTTTACGTTTACGTAAACGTCAAGCAGTGTCGCCGACGAGATGAGAGGTATGCCGTGTTCGAGCTGAGCCAGGAGCACGAGGCCTTCCGCAAGGTCGTCCGGGAGTTCGCCTCCTCCGAGGTGGAGCCGTACGTCGCCCAGTGGGACCGCGACTCCCACTTCCCCGTCGACCTCGTCCACAAGTTGGGCGACCTCGGCCTGTTCGGGCTCGTCGTCCCCGAGGAGTACGGCGGCCAGGCGACCGGCGAGGGCGACTTCACCAGCCTCTGCGTCGCCATCGAGGAGCTCGGCTACGTCGACCAGTCCATCGGCATCACCCTCTCTGCGGGCGTCGGCCTCGGCATCAACCCGATCCTGACGTTCGGGTCCGAGACCCAGAAGAAGGAGTGGCTGCCCGACCTCGTCGCCGGCCGGGCGCTCGCCGGCTTCGGCCTCACCGAGCCGGACGGCGGCTCCGACGCGGGCGCCACCCGCACCCGCGCCGAGCGCGACGGCGGAGACTGGGTCATCAACGGCGCCAAGGCCTTCATCACCAACTCCGGCACCGACATCACCTCCGTCGTCACCGTGACCGCGCGCACCGGCACGACCAGCGACGGCCACCCCAAGATCTCGGCCATCCTCGTCCCCAGCGGGACACCCGGCTTCGTCGTCGAGCCGGCCTACCGCAAGCTCGGCTGGCACATCTCCGACACCCACGGCCTGTCCTTCACCGACTGCCGGGTGCCCGAGGGCCATCTGGTCGGGGAGGAGGGCCAGGGGCTGCGCCAGTTCCTCAAGACCCTCGACGACGGCCGGATCGCCATCTCCGCACTCGCGCTGGGGCTCATCGAACGGATGCTCGCCGAGACCACGGCGTACGCCACCCAGCGGACGGCGTTCGGCCGCCCCATCGGCGCCAACCAGGGCGTGTCCTTCCAGATCGCCGACCTCGCCGTCATGGCCGAGGCGGCGCGAACGCTGACCTACAAGGCGGCCTGGCTCAAGGACGAGCAGGATGCCGGACGACGCTCCACGAAGGAGGTCAAGAGGGCCGCGGCCATCGCCAAGCTCTACGCGACCGAGGCCGCCGTCTCGGCCACTCGCATCGCGACGCAGGTGTTCGGTGGGAACGGGTTCATGGAGGAGTACCCGGTGGCCCGCTTCTACCGCGATGCCAAGGTCCTCGAGATCGGCGAGGGTACCTCCGAGGTGCAGCGCGTCGTCATCGCCCGGCATCTGGGCCTGCCCACGCACTGAGGTGTGTGCCGGCGAGCCCGGCTGAGAGAGTGGAGGTATGCCGGTGACGCCAGCAAGCGGGGACGCGCTCCCCTTCGAGCGACCCGCCGACCCCCGCGGTCCGCTCGGTCCGGCCGAGACCGGCCAGGCGGACAGCTCGGGCCAGGCGGACAGCTCGGGCCAGGCGGACAGCTCGGGCCAGGCGGACAGCTCGGGCCAGGCGGACAGCTCGGGCCAGGCGGACAGCTCGGGCCAGGCGGACAGCTCGGGCCAGGCGGACAGCTCGGGCCACGCGGACGCCTCGGGCCACGCGGACTTCGCCGTCGGCGCCGAGGCCGGTGGCGACCCCAGGGTGCGCGACGTCCGGGAGCGGCTGCACGCGGCATACCGTGCCTCGGCGCAGCCGTCGGAGGCCGCCGCCGCCAAGCTGGCCCGGCAGCACAAGCTCTATGTGCGCGACCGGATCGCGCTGCTCGTCGATGACGGCTCGTTCGTCGAGGACGGCCGCTACGCCAACGCCCTCGCTGCGGGTCTGCCGGCCGACGGCGTCGTCACCGGGCGCGGCACCGTCGACGGCCGTCCGGTCGTGGTCATCGCCAACGACCCCACGGTGAAGGCCGGGTCGTGGGGCGCGCGCACCGTCGAGAAGATCGTCCGGGCCACCGAGACCGCGCTGCGCGAGGAGCTGCCCGTCTTCTGGCTCGTCGACAGCGCCGGCGCTCGGATCACCGACCAGGTCGACATGTTCCCCGGACGGCGGGGGGCCGGGCACATCTTCCACAACCAGGTCGCCCTGTCCGGGAAGGTCCCGCAGGTCTGCTGCCTGTTCGGCCCGTCGGCGGCCGGGGGCGCCTACATCCCGAGCTTCACCGACATCGTCATCATGGTCGAGGGCAACGCCTCGATGTACCTCGGCTCACCCCGGATGGCCGAGATGGTGGTGGGAGAACGGGTCTCGCTCGAGGAGATGGGCGGAGCGCGGATGCACTGCACCGTCTCGGGCGTGGGCGACCTGCTCGCCGCCGACGACACCGAGGCCATCGAGCTCGCCCGGCTCTACTTCTCCTACGTCCCGCAGAGCTGGCGCTCGCCCCTGCCGACGTACGAGCCGGAGGAGCCGGTGGCGCCGCTGACCCGGCATACCGTCCCCGAGCGGGAGAGCCAGCCGTTCGATGTCCATCTCGTCATCGACGGGCTGGTCGACGAGGAGAGCTTCTTCGAGATCAAGCCGCTGTTCGCCGCCGAGCTCGTCATCGGGTTCGGGCGGATGGCAGGCGAGACCGTCGGGATCGTCGCGAACAACTCGGCGGTCAAGGGCGGGGTGCTGTTCAGCGACAGCGCCGACAAGGCGTCACGGTTCATCTGGCTGTGCGACGCCTTCTCGATCCCCCTGGTCTACCTCGCCGACGTGCCGGGCTTCATGATCGGCTCCGAGGTCGAGCGCGGCGGGATCATCCGGCACGGGGCGAAGATGGTCTCGGCCGTCGCCTCCGCGACGGTGCCCCAGCTCTGCGTCGTCGTCCGCAAGGCGTACGGCGCCGGGCTCTACGCGATGGGCGGCCCAGGGTTCGGGCCGGACGCGACGATCGCGCTGCCGACGGCGAGGATCGCCGTCATGGGTCCCGAGGCGGCAGTCAACGCGGTGTACGCCAACAAGATCGCCGAGGTGCGCGAGGCCGAGGGCGAGGAGGCGGCCGCGGCATACGTCGCGGACCAGCGGGCGGAGTACGAGCAGGACGTCGACCTCGAGCGGCTCGCCGCCGACCTCGTCCTCGACCAGGTCATCGAGGCAGACGAGCTGCGCTCGGAGCTGCTTCGCCGGCTCCGGTATGCCGCGGGCCGCGAGCGGCACTTCGCCACGAAGCGGCGCGACATCCCTCCGGTCTGAGCCCCGAGGCCGTCGCGCCCGGCCCCCCGCACGTCCCCCGCCTCGTCCCCTAACCTCTGCTAGCAGAAGTTAGGGGACCAAGCAGAGGTTGCAACCTGTGCTTCGTCACACAACCTCTGCTAGCAGAGGTTAGGTAGAGGGGGGCGGGGCAGGGGGCGGGGCGCAGGTGGGGAGCCCGGAGGTCAGGGAGCGACAAGGTCGAACCAGGGGACGCCGAGCTCGAGCAGCAGCTCGCGCAGCAGCGGCAGCGACAGTCCGACGACGGTGCCGGGGTCGCCCTCGACGGCGCTGACGAACGGGCCCCCGAGCCCGTCGATGGTGAACGCCCCGGCCACCCGCAGCGGCTCGCCGGTGGCGACGTAGGCCGTGATCTCGTCGTCGCTGAGGTCGGCGAAGTGGACCGTCGTCGAGGCGGTCGCTCCGGTCGCGCCACGGGTACCGCCCGCCGGGCCAGGCCGGCTGTCGACGAGCCAGTGGCCGGTATGGAGCACGCCGGTGCCGCCGCGCATCCGTCGCCACCGGGCCACCGCCTGCGCCGCGTCCGCCGGCTTGCCGTGGACCTCGCCGTCCAGCTCGAGCACCGAGTCGCAGCCGAGGACGAGGGTGCCGGTGCCCGAGGCGTGGTCGGAACCCGATGGCTCGCGGTCAGCCGACGCGGGCGACCCGGCGTCGGCCGACCCGGCCGCGACGGCGGCCGCCACGTCCTCCGCCTTGGCGCGCGCCAGCAGCAGGGCGACCTCACCCGGGGACAGCTCGCCCCCCGCGGCCCGCGCCGCGGCGACGGCGGCATCCTCGTCGACGCTGCTCACCAGGACGGTGGGCCGTACCCCGGCGGCCCGCAGCGTGGCGAGGCGGGCCGGGGAGGCTGAGGCGAGCACGAGCGTGGGGTGGCTGGACGGCATACGACGCACGGTACCCAGCGCGCGAGCTAGCCGAGGATCTCGTCGACGTAGCACCAGCGCCAGGCCTCGCCGGGCTCCAGGCTGCGCATCACCGGATGCTGGGTGCCGTGGAAGTGCGCAGTGGCGTGCTTGCCCACGGAGGAGTCGCAGCAGCCGACGTTGCCGCAGCGCAGGCACAGCCGCAGGTGGACCCAGGTCAGGCCGAGCCGACGACAGTCCAGGCACCCCTGGGTCGACCCCGGGACGGTGCAGTCCGGCGAGTCGCGCAGGTGGTCACACTCGCCGGTCACGGCCGCCGGCGGGCGCAGCGGGACGGCGCGGACGGCCTCGGTCCGGGCCAACGCCCAGCCGAGGGTCGACTCCTCGACGTCGAGGGCGCCGAGGACGGTGCCGAGAACCTCCTGGTCGACGGTGCCGGAGTCGCGGATCCGGAGCAGCTCCTCGCGCTCGGCGTTGAGTGCCCGCAGACGTACCCGGCGGTATGTCTCGCTCGGGGTGTCGCCAGCCCCCGGGCCGAGCGTCCCGAGCCGCTCCCAGACCCGGTTGACCCGCAGGGCCGCCTTGTCGCGCAGCTCGGCGAGGACCGCCGGGTCGAGCCCCTCGTCCTGCTCGACGGCCCGCAGGCCGGCCGAGACCGCGGCCTGGAGGACGGTCGCCTCCTGGAGAGCGTCCGCGCGGGGGTCCGGGCCGAGCACGCCGAGTGCCCGGGCGAGCGCCGGCAGCGTCGTGCCCTGGAGGAGCAGCGTTCCCACCACGACGACCATGGCGGTGAGCACCAGCACCGGCCGCTGCGGGGTGGCGAGCGGCAGCAGGAGCGCGGCGGCGAGTGTGACGACGCCGCGCATCCCGGCCCAGCCCGCGACGAGGGCATAGCGCAGCGCAACCCTGTGGTCCTCGGGGCCGAGCCGGTTCTGGACCCACCGGAACGACACGACCCACAGCGGTCGGAGCACGAGCACCGCCACGAGCACGACGACCGAGACGAGGACGGCCCGGCCGAGCGAGAGCTCGCCCGCCTGTACGTCCCGCACCAGCCGGGCTGCCTGCAGGCCGATGAGCAGGAAGACGGCGTTCTCGAGGAGGAACTGGATGCTCGCCCAGTTGCTGCGCTCGGACAGCCGGGACGCCGCCGACTGCAGCACGGGCGCGCGATGGCCGAGGAGCAGGCCCGTGGTCACCACCGCGAGCACCCCGGACGCGTGGACCAGCTCGGCCGGGAGGTATGCCGCGAACGGCGCGAGGAACGAGACGGCGGTGTCGGCGACGGGATCGGTGATCCCGCGGCGGGTGGCGCCGAGGACGGCATACACGCACCAGCCGATGCCGACGCCCGCTGTCGCGGCCCAGACGAACTCGAGGGCGACGCCCCACGGCGTGACGTGCCCGCCGTCGGCGGAGAGCCCGCTTGCGGTGATGGCCGTCCCGAGGGCGACCAGGGCCGTCGCGTCGTTGAGCAGCGACTCGCCCTCGAGGATGGTGACGACCCGGCGGGGCAGGGAGCTCCTGCGGGCCACTGCCGTCGCGGCGACCGCGTCCGGTGGGGAGACTACTGCGCCGAGCGCGAACGCCACGGCGAAGGGGACCGGCAGCATGAGCCACGAGACGAGCCCCACCCCGGCCGCGGTGAACAGGACCAGCCCGACCGAGAGCCCGGCGATGGCGACCCGGTGGGCCTTGAGGTCGATCAGCGAGGTGCCGATCGCGGTCGCGTAGAGCAGGGGCGGGAGCAGCCCGTAGAGGACGACCTGGGGCGAGAGCGTGAGCTCGGGGACGAACGGCAGGAACGACGCGAGCACCCCGGCGCCCATGAGGAGCAGCGGCGTGAGGATGCCGAGCCGCCGGGCCACGCCGCTCACGACGAGCACGGTGGCCCCGATGGCGAGAAGGGTGAGGGCGGCGGTCATGGGGTCCTCGCGGAGTCTGTGCGGACGGGCGGGTCAGCCGAGAAGGGCCTCCCGCAGGACATCGAGCCCGACGGACCCGATGTCCAGGGCGCGCCGATGGAACGCCTTGAGGTCGAAGGCGTCGCCCTCGCGGCGGGCGACCTCGGCCCGTAGCTGCATCCACAGCCGCTCGCCGACCTTGTATGACGGCGCCTGCCCGGGCCAGCCGAGGTAGCGGTGCAGCTCGAAACGCAGGACGTCCTCGTCGAGGTTGGCGTGGGCCCGCAGGAAGGCCCAGGCCTTGTCGTAGTCCCACGAGCCGCCGCCGACCTCTGCGGGCGCCGGCAGCCGGCAGTGGACGCCGATGTCGAGGACCACCCGGGCGGCCCGCAGCGACTGCCCGTCGAGCAGCCCCATCCGGTTGCCGGGGTCCTCCATGTAGCCCAGCTCGGCCATGAGGCGCTCCGCGTAGAGGGCCCAGCCCTCGCCGTACCCGGAGGTCCACGACATCATCCGGCGGTACTTGTTGAGCAGCTCGCGCCGGTAGATCGTCTGGCCGACCTGGAGGTGGTGGCCGGGGACACCCTCGTGGAAGACGGTGGTCAGCTCGCGCCACGTGCCGAACTGGGTGAGCCCCTTGGGCAGCGACCACCACATCCTCCCGGGCCGGCTGAAGTCGTCGCTGGGGCCGGTGTAGTAGATCCCGCCGGTCGTCGTCGGCGCGATGAGGCACTCGATGCGGCGGACCGGCTCGGGGATGTCGAAGTGCGAGCCGGACAGGTTCGCGATGGCCTCGTCCGCCCGCTCCTGCATCCAGCCCTTGAGGGCGTCGGCCCCGTCGAGGCGGTATGCCGGGTCCTCGTCCAGGGCCGCGATGGCCTCCTTGACGGTGGCGCCGGGCCGGACCCGCTCGGCGACCTCCTCCATCTCGGTGGTGATCCGGGCCAGCTCCTCCTGCCCCCAGGCGTAGGTCTCGTCGAGGTCGACCCGGGCACCGAGGAAGGCGCGCGAGGCGAGCTGGTAGCGCTCGCGTCCGGCGGCGTCGGACGCCGGTGCCGCGTCGAGGAGCTGCTCGCGCAGGTCGCCGGCGAGCCCGCGGTATGCCGCAGCCGCACCCTCGACCGCTCGGGTCAGGTCGGCCCGGACCGCCGGGTGGAGCTCTCCCTCACCGGCCTTGGCTCCGGCGAGGAAGCGCGCGAAGTAGCCGTCGTCGGCGGTGAGCTGGGCGCACTGCTCGATGCAGCCCTCGACCTGGCGGCGGGGCTCGACCATCCCGCGTCCGGCGGCCTCGCCCAGCCGGCCGACCCACTGCTCCAGGGCGGCCGGGACCTTGCTCATCCGGCGGGCGATCGTCGCCCAGTCCTCATCGGTCACCGTCGCCATCAGGTCGAAGGACTCGCGAACCATCTGCACGGGTGACTCGATGACGTTGAGCGTCATGGCGTCGTACCGCGCCGCATGGATCTCGAGCGAGAGGGAGAGCCGCTCGCGCATGGTCGCGATCGTCACCGCGTCGACGTCGTCGACGGGCTCGGCGGCGGCGAGCTCGGCGAGGGCGGACCGGTCGAGGCGTGCCTGCTCCTCGAGTCCGGCGCTCGAGAAGTCGTCGAGCTCGTCGTCGTGCCCGGGCACCCCGAGGAAGGTCGCGGCGATGGGGCTGAGGGCGACCGCGGCGTCGAAGTAGCGGTCGGCGACTGCGTCGACGGCGGTGGGCGTGCGAGGTGCGGTGGAGGCGTGGGTCTGCGTCACCAGCAGACCGTAACCCACTCGTCGCCGTGGGTGGCACCGCATAACCTCGTGGCCATGACCGCTCGCGTCGCCTCTGTCAACCTCGGCCGCCCCGCCCCGGTCCCGGGCCGCGACGAGCCGAGCGCCATCGACAAGCGCCCGGTCGACCATGTCCTGGTGCGTCCCCCCGGACCGAAGCGCGGGGGGCTGGGCAGCGGCGTGGTCGGCGACGATGTCGTCAGCCGCCGACACCACGGCGGGGACCGCCAGGCGGTGTATGCCGTGGCCCTCGAGGAGCTGGCCTGGTGGGGCCGCGAGCTGGGGCGGGACCTGCCCCCCGGGATGTTCGGTGAGAACGTCACGACCGAGGGTCTCGACGTCGACGGTGCGATCGTGGGGGAGCGCTGGCGGGTCGGGGAGGTCGTCGAGCTCGAGGTGTGCGGCCCGCGGATCCCCTGTGCGACCTTCGCGGCACACCTGGGCGAGCCGCACTGGGTCCGGCGGTTCGCCGAGCGGGGCCGGACCGGCGCCTACCTCTCGGTCGTCGTGCCGGGCGAGATCCGCGTCGGCGACCCGGTCAGCGTCCTCGCGCGTCCCGACCACGGGATCGACGTTCCGACGACGTTCCGGGCGTTCACGGGCGACCTCGCGGCGGCAGAGTGGGTGCTGGCCGCCCGGATCCTCGGTGCGGACGACCATGCCGACCTCGAGCGCTCCCTGGCCAGGCGGCGGACAGGCCCCTGACGGCAGCGGTCAGGGGCGCAGCGAGGTGCGCCAGATGCCCGGTCCGTGCGGGAGTGCCCGGCGCAGGCCACGCGCGTGGGCCGACCACGGCGAGCGCGGGGCAGGTGGCTCCCGCCCGGCCTCACCACGGGCGGCCGACAGCACGCTGAGAAGTGCGGCGACCTGCTCCGGCGAGGCGTCACCGACGATCTCGACGGCCGGCGGCGCCGGCGCCGCGGTGTCCGGCATACCGACGGCGTCCCCGGGGCTCATAGCGGGATGTTGCCGTGCTTCTTGGGCGGCAGCGAGGCGCGCTTGTTGTGCAGCGCCCGGAGCGCCTTGGTGATGTTCATCCGGGTGTTGGAGGGCGTGATGACCGTGTCGATGTAGCCCCGCTCAGCGGCGACGTAGGGGTTGGCGAGAGCCTCCTCGTAGGCCTTGATGAACCCCGCCCGCGCCTCGTCGACCGACTGGCCCTTGTCGGCGGCCTCGGCGAGCTCCTTGCGGTAGAGGATGTTGACCGCGCCCTGAGCGCCCATGACGGCGATCTGGGCGGTGGGCCAGGCGAGGTTGATGTCGGCGCCCAGGTGCTTGGACCCCATGACGTCGTAGGCGCCGCCGTAGGCCTTGCGGGTGATGACCGTGACGAGCGGGACGGTCGCCTCGGAGTAGGCGTAGATGAGCTTGGCCCCTCTGCGGATGATGCCGCCCCACTCCTGGTCGGTGCCGGGCAGGAACCCCGGGACGTCGACGAAGGTGAGGATCGGGACGTTGAACGCGTCGCAGGTCCGCACGAAGCGAGCGGCCTTCTCGGAGGCGTCGATGTCGAGGGTCCCGGCGAACTGCATCGGCTGGTTGGCGACGATGCCGACCGAGCGGCCCTCCACCCGCCCGAACCCGGTGATCATGTTGGGCGCGAACAGCGGCGCCACCTCGAGGAACTCCCCGTCGTCGAGGACGTGCTCGATGACCTGGTGCATGTCGTAGGGCTGGTTGGGGCTGTCGGGGATGATCGTGTCGAGGAACCGGTCGTCGGCGTTGACCTCGAGGTCCGCCTCGAGCTCGTAGGCGGGTGGATCCTCGAGGTTGTTGCTCGGCAGGTAGGAGAGCAGCGCCTTGACGTAGTCGATGGCGTCGCCCTCGTCGGTCCCCATGTAGTGGGCCACCCCGGACTTGGAGTTGTGGGTCCTGGCCCCGCCGAGCTCCTCGAAGCCCACGTCCTCGCCGGTGACGGTCTTGATGACGTCGGGTCCGGTGATGAACATGTGCGAGGTCTGGTCGACCATGACGGTGAAGTCGGTGACGGCCGGGGAGTAGACGGCGCCGCCGGCGCACGGGCCCATGATGAGCGAGATCTGCGGGACGACGCCGGAGGCGTGGACGTTGCGACGGAAGATCTCGCCGTAGAGCCCGAGGGAGACCACTCCCTCCTGGATGCGGGCGCCGCCGGAGTCGTTGACGCCCACGACGGGGCAGCCGACCTTCATGGCGAAGTCCATGATCTTGACGATCTTCTCGCCGAACACCTCGCCGAGGGACCCGCCGAAGACCGTGAAGTCCTGGGCGAAGACGGCGACGGTCCGCCCGTCGACCGTGCCGTAGCCGGTGACGACCCCGTCGCCGTAGGGGCGGTTCTTGCCCTGGCCGAACGCGTTGGAGCGGTGCCGGGCGTACTTGTCCATCTCGACGAACGACCCCTCGTCGAGGAGCATGTCGATGCGCTCGCGGGCGGTCTTCTTCCCGCGGGCGTGCTGCTTCTCGATGGCGCCCTGGGACCCGGCGTGAGCGACCTCGGCCACGCGGCGCTTGAGGTCGGCGAGCTTACCGGCGGTGGTCGTCGTGTCGATGTCCGCGGGGACGTCGGTGCCGCCGATCGACGTGAGGTCGGTGCTCTTGGACATGGACCGCAGCCTAGCCTTGTCGACATGCCGACGAGAGGTGGCCCGCTGCGACTGCGGGTCGAGATGGTCCGACCCACCGGGCCGTGGGTCGGCGTGGAGGCCCACGACAGCGTCGGGTCGACCAACGCCGAGGCTGCCCGACGCCTGCGGCCGTGGTTGGCCATCGCCGCCGAGGCGCAGTCCGAGGGCCGCGGCCGGCTCGAGCGCGCGTGGACGACGACCCCCGGCCAGAGCCTCGCCGTGTCGGCCCTGGTGCCCGCTCCGCCTCGACCCGGCTGGGTCCCGCTCGTCACCGGCCTCGCCGTCCGGCGTGCCGTCGAGGACAGCTGTGGGCTCGGCGTCGTGCTCAAGTGGCCCAACGACGTGCTGTGCCCGGCCGACGGCGACCGCAAGGTGGCGGGCATCCTGTGCGAATGGGTGCCCGGCCCACCCTCGGGCGTTGTGGTGGGCTGCGGCGTCAACGTCACCCAGGGGCGTGAGGACCTCCCCGTCGACACCGCCACCTCGCTGGCGCTGTGCGGGGCCCGTGACGTGTCCCGCGAGGCGCTGCTCACGGCATACCTGTCGCGGCTCGCCGACCTCGTCACCGGCTTGTCGGGGGCCGGCGCCGGTCTCGTCCGCGATGAGTACCGGGCCGCCTGCACCACCCTCGGGCGCGACGTCGTGCTCCACCTGCCCGACGGGACCAGCCGCCAGGGGACCGCCACGGAGGTGGACGATGACGGCAGACTGGTGCTGCAGACACCGACGGGGCGGTATTCCGCGTCGGCGGGTGACATCGTCCACGTCCGGCCGGCGGGGACGGGGGAGCGGGGCAGCGAGCGGTCCGAGGAGAGCCCGTGAGCGAGGACACCAGCGTCGACGTCGACGAGGCGGTGACCGGGTACGGCCTACCCGGATCCGTCGAGTCGGCGCTGCTCGGGCGCCCGGCCACCCTCGACCGTGACGAGGTGAGCGGTGAGGGCGAGGTCTCGTTGGTGAGCGCCCGCGGGTTCTGGCAGGCCCTCGGCTTCCAGCTCCTGCAGGACGAGGAGGCGCGGTTCGCCGAGGCCGACGTCATCGCACTGCGCGAGGTCGGCCGCCTCGTCCGCGACCAGGGGGTGAGCGAGGACCTCGCGCTCGCCATGACCCGGGCCCTCGGCCGCACCGCCGACCGGCTCGCCGTCTGGCAGACCCAGCTCGTGTCCGAGGCACTCGCCGCAGCCGACCCGCACCCCGCGACCGGGGAGGTCCCCGACGGCTCGCTGCCGGACCTCGGCGTCGCCCGGGCCGCCGCCGCGCGGCTCGTCGAGCTGGCCGACGACCTGGAGCCGCTGCTCGTCTATGCCTGGCGCCGTCACCTCACCGGTGCGATCTCCCGGATGCTCGCCGACGCGGGGGAGGCCGACCGGCACCGGGGCACCCCCCAGACGAGGATCGTCGGGTTCGCCGACCTCGTCGAGTTCACGTCCATGGTGTCCCGGATGAGCGAGCAGCAGGTCGCCGCTCTCGTGCAGCGCTTCGAGGTGCTCTCCAGCGGCATCGTCACCACGCACGGCGGCCGGGTCATCAAGACCGTCGGTGACGAGATCCTCTTCAGCCACGCCGACGCCGCCGCAGCGGCCGCCACCGCCCTCGACCTCGTCCAGGCCAGCGAGGAGGACGACCTGCTACCCCAGGTCCGGGTCGGGATGGCCCTCGGAGGGCTCGTCTCGCGGCTCGGAGACGTCTTCGGCACGACCGTCAACATCGCCAGTCGGCTGACGACCGTCGCCCCGCCGGGACGCGTCTACGTCGACGACGCCCTGGCAAAACGGCTCGGTCAGGTCTCCGGTTTCGCGATGACCGAGCTGCGCCGCCGGCACCTGCGCGGCATCGGGATGGTCACCCCGTCTGAGCTGCGACGCGCCGCGGGTGAACGGCGTAGTGCCGCAAGGGCCAGCGGTCGATGACCGTCACGCCTATGATCGGCCCATGACCTTAGTTCTCCTCGCCGAGGACGACCCAGCGATCTCCGAGCCGCTCGCCCGCGCCCTGCGCCGCGAGGGATACGAGGTCGACGTGCGCGCCGACGGCCGTTCGGCCCTGGAGTCGGCTCGGGAGGACCCCGACCTGCTCGTCCTCGACCTCGGGCTCCCCGAGCTCGACGGGCTCGAAGTATGCCGCCGGCTGCGCGCCGAGGGGCACACCCTGCCGGTGCTGGTGCTGACCGCCCGAGCCGACGAGGTCGACACCGTCGTCGGGCTGGATGCCGGGGCCGACGACTACGTGACCAAGCCCTTCCGGCTCGCCGAGCTGCTCGCCCGCGCCCGGGCCCTGCTGCGCCGCGGCCCGGGGGAGGCGCCCGCCAGCGAGGCCCTGATCCGCATCGACCCCGAGGGACACCGCGCCTTCCTGCGCGACGAGGAGCTACAGCTCACGGCCAAGGAGTACGAGCTGCTCCGGGTCCTCGTCCGTAACGAGGGCAAGGTGGTCTCCCGCGAGCAGCTCATGCGCGAGGTCTGGGACACGGCGTGGTTCGGCTCGACCAAGACCCTCGACATGCACATCTCCGTCCTGCGGCGCAAGCTCGGCGACGAGGCCACCCAGCCCCGATACATCACGACGATCCGCGGTGTCGGCTTCCGGTTCGACACGCAGCACGACTGAGCCGCCATGCACCGTCAGCTCATCCGCTCGACGATGCTGTCGGTGGCGGTGACGCTGGCCGTGCTGGCCCTACCGGCTCTCGTCGTCCTCCTCTGGCTGGCGTCCCGAGCACCGGCACACCGGGCCGAGCTGGTCCTGCGTCTCGCCAAGCCCGACAACATCTGGATCGCGCTCGTCGTCGTCACCGTCCTCTCCCTCGCCGCCCTCGCTCTGGGCTGGATGGTCGGCAACCGCCGGGCCGAGCAGCTCGCCGAGCCGCTCACCGAGCTGAGCGAGCTGGCCGAGCGTCTCGGCGCCGGCGAGTCCAGGGTGCAGCCCATGCAGTCCGGGATCGACGAGGTCGACCAGGTCAGCAGCGTGTTGGCTCGCAGCGCCCAGCAGATCACCCGCAACCTCGCCAGCGAGCGCGACTTCGCCTCCGACGCCTCCCACCAGCTGCGGACGCCGCTCACGGCCCTGCTCATGCGCCTCGAGGAGATCGCGGCCACCGACGACCTGGCCGTCGTGGCCGAGGAGGCGCCGATCGCCATCGCCCAGGTCGAGCGGCTCAGCCGGGTCGTCGACGACCTCATGGGCCGCAGCCGCCGCTCGACCGGGTCGCGCCCGAGCGTGAGCCTCGACTCGGTGCTCGCCTCGCTCCAGCGCGAGTGGCAGCCGGCGTTCGAGAACGCCCGCCGCAGTGTCCACGTCCACGGCGAACGCGGGCTCATCGTGCGCTCGACCCCGGTCGCCCTCGCGCAGATCCTCTCGACGCTGCTCGAGAACTCGCTCAGCCACGGGAGCGGCACAGTCGACGTCGCCGCCCGCCGGACCGGGCCCTCGGTGGTCGTCGAGGTGAGTGACCAGGGGGAGGGCGTGGCCGTGGGCATCGCGCCGCACATCTTCGAACGCTCGGTGTCGTCCACGGGGTCGGGCCTGGGGCTCACCCTGGCGCGGGACCTGGCCGAGTCCAACGGTGGACGGCTCGAGCTCGTCAGCACCCGGCCGGCCGTGTTCGCGTTGTTCCTCTCCGAGGCCGAGAACTGAGGACGATCCCCGCCGGTCAGGCGAGGCCCGCCCGAGCAGGGGTCGGGCCCTCAGGCGGTGTCGGCGGGAGGTAGGTCCTCGTTGCCGAGCTGGTCCCCGGCGAACACGAAGCGGCGGTAGGTCCAGAACCGGAACAGGGTGCCCAGCCCGATGCCCACGACCGAGGAGATGTTGTCCGCCAGTCTGCTGGTGTAGTCGAGGGTGTAGTGCGAGAACGCCAGCGTGGCCGCCGACAGGCCCAGGGCGATCCCGTTGACGAGGAAGAACAGCGCCACCTCGTGGTGCATCGGGCGGCTGCGCCGGTGCCGGAAGGTCCACTGCCGGTTCCCGGCCCAGGCGAACGCCGTCGCCGCCAGGCCGGAGATGATCTTGGCGGTCGTCACCTTGTCGGGCAGGACCGTGTGCCACAGCACGTTCGCCCCACCGAGGTCGATGACGAACGCCACCGCGCCGACGACCCCGAACTTGATCATCTCGCGGTAGAGAAGGGCCATCGCCCCGCGGAGCCGGTCGAGGGGTCCGGTGAGGGGCGAGTGCACCCGCGCATCGTACCGACGCCGACAGATATCCTCGCCGGGTGACCATGCCGACCCGCGCTCCCGGTGGGTTTCCGGTCGTCGGCATCATCGGCGGCGGGCAGCTCGCCCGGATGTGCGCCGGGCCGGCGGCCGAGCTGGGGGTGACCCTCAGCGTGCTGGCCGAGTCCGAGGTCGCCTCGGCCGCGCTCGTCGTCCCCTCCTCCCCGGTGGGTCACCACGCCGACGTGGCGGCCGTCCTCGACTTCGCGCGACACTGCGACGTCGTCACGTTCGACCACGAGCACGTCCCGGCCGAGGTGCTCGATGCGCTCCAGTCCGCCACCGTCCCGCTCCACCCACATCCGGCCGCCCTGCTCTACGCCCAGGACAAGCTGGCGATGCGGTCCCGGCTGGCCGAGCTCGGGATCCCGTGCCCCCGATGGGCGGCCGCCCGGACGGCCGACGACGTCGCGGCGTTCGCCGCGCAGGTGGGCTGGCCCCTCATCGCCAAGACGCCGAGGGGCGGGTATGACGGCAAGGGGGTCCGGCTGGTCGACGCGGCGGAGGGAGGGGCCGGGTTGGCCGGCTGGCTCGCACGTGCGGCCGACCGAGGCGAGGCACTGCTCCTCGAGGAGGCCGTACCGTTCGTCCGCGAGCTCGCCGTGCTCATCGCGCGCAGCCCGTCCGGCCAGGCGGCTGTCTGGCCGGTCGTCGAGACCGTCCAGACCGACGGGATCTGCACCGAGGTCATCGCCCCGGCCCCAGGGATCGCTCCGGGGCTTGCCGCGTCGGCGACCGAGGCGGGCCTGCGCGTCGCCGGAGCGCTGGACGTCACCGGGGTGTTCGCCATCGAGATGTTCGAGATCGCCGGACCCGGGGGGCCGGGCTTCGTCGTCAACGAGCTCGCGATGCGGCCGCACAACTCGGGCCACTGGAGCATGGACGGGGCCGTCACCGGCCAGTTCGAGCAGCATCTGCGCGCCGTCCTCGACCTGCCGCTCGGGTCGCCCCGCCCGGTCGCGCCGTTCACCGTCATGGCGAACGTCCTCGGCGGCGGCGACGCGGAGCTCTACCCGGCATACCGGCATGTCATGGCCCGCGACCCCGAGCTCAAGGTGCACATGTACGGCAAGGACGTCCGCCCGGGCCGCAAGATCGGGCACGTCAACGTCTCCGGCCGCGACCTGGCCGACCTGCGCGAGCGGGCCGGGCACGCGGCCGACTACATCAGAGGTGTGGTGAGGCAATGAGCGAGGGTATGCCGTTGGGCTCGGGGGCCGGTTCGGCGCCGCTCGTCGGGCTCGTCATGGGTTCGGACAGCGACTGGCCCGTCATGGAGGCAGCGGCACAGGTCCTCGACGAGCTGGGGGTGCCCTACGAGGCCGATGTCGTCTCGGCGCACCGGATGCCCGAGGAGATGCTGGCGTACGGCTCGGGCGCCGAGGCCCGCGGCCTGCGGGTCATCATCGCCGGCGCCGGCGGGGCGGCCCATCTGCCGGGGATGCTCGCGTCGGTGACCTCGCTGCCCGTCATCGGCGTTCCGGTGCCGCTGGCGCGGCTCGACGGGCTGGACTCGCTGCTCTCGATCGTCCAGATGCCGGCGGGGGTGCCCGTCGCGACGGTCTCGATCGGCGGGGCCCGCAACGCCGGGCTGCTCGCCGCCCGGATCCTCGGGGCCGGCGAGGGCGAGCGCGCCGGGGCGCTGCGGGTGGCGCTGGCCGGCTTCCGGAGCGACCTGCGCGACCAGGCGCGCGCCAAGGGCGCTGTGCTGCGCGAGCGGCGCCAGGCCTGACCCGCCGACATCACCTCGCCCCAGCCCGGGCGGTCCCCCCTAACCTCTGCTAGCAGAGGTTGCGTGACGAAGCAGAGGTTGCACCCTCTGCTTGGTCCCCTAACTTCTGCTAGCAGAGGTTAGGGGGACCGGCGGGGCGAGGGGACCGGCGGGGCGAAGGGGCGAGGGACCGCTGGGGCGAAGGGGCGTGGGGGCGGGGTCAGCGCAGGGAGCGGGACACCGTGGGCCACTCGATCTTGGGACAGGTGTCCATGACGACCGCGATCCCGGCGGCCAGGGCACGCCCCGCCGCGGCCTCGTCGACCACCCCGAGCTGCAGCCAGACGGCCTCGATGCCGAGGCGCTCCTTCTCGGCGATGGCGTCGTCGACGACCGACCCGACGAGGTGGGAGTTGACGAAGCAGTCGACGACCCGCACCTGCTGGGTGGGGATGTCGGCGAGCGACGGGTAGCCCGGGGCGCCGTCGACCTCCTCGGCGCGGGGGTGGACGGGGACGATCGTCATGCCGGCGGTCGGCGCGCAGCCACGAGGCGATGGCGTATGCCGTGCGCCGGCGGTTCGCCGACAGGCCGGCGACCGCCCAGGTGGCGGGCTCGGTGAGCAGCGAGGCGATGAGGTCGGGGTCGTTGACCGGGGGCGGTGTCACGCCACCATCATCCCTCCCTCGCCCACCCCGACAGCGCGCCCGGACGGCCGGCCATCGCGCGAGCCGGACGCCGGGTGTGGTCAGTCGGCGCCGAAGAGGTCGCGCGTATAGACCTTGTCGGCGACGTCGCGCAGGTCGTCGGTGAGCCGGTTGGCGACGATGAGGTCGCTGCGGGTCTTCAGCTCGGCCAGGTCCCGGACGACCTCGGAGCCGAAGAACCGCTCCTCGTGCAGCCCCGGCTCGTAGACGATCACCTCGACACCCTTGGCCTTGATCCGCTTCATGATGCCCTGGACGCTGCTGGACCTGAAGTTGTCCGACCCCGACTTCATGATGAGCCGGTGGATGCCGACAACGGTGGGTCTGCGGGCGATGATGTCCATCGCGACGAAGTCCTTGCGCGTCGAGTTGGCCGTCACGATCGCGCTGATGAGGGTCTGCGGGACGTCGGCGTAGTTGGCGAGGAGCTGCTTGGTGTCCTTGGGGAGGCAGTAGCCGCCGTACCCGAACGACGGGTTGTTGTAGTGGCTGCCGATCCGCGGGTCCAGCCCCACCCCGTCGATGATGTGGCGGGAGCTGAGCCCGTGGGTGGCGGCGTAGGTGTCGAGCTCGTTGAAGTACGCGACCCGCATGGCGAGGTAGGTGTTGGCGAAGAGCTTGATCGCCTCGGCCTCGGTGCTGTCGGTGAGCAGGACCGGCACGTCGTCGTCGAGCGCGGCCGCGGCCAGCAGGCCGGCGAACCGCTGCCCGCGAGAGCCCTGGTCGCCGACGATGATCCGCGACGGGTGCAGGTTGTCGTGCAGCGCCCGGCCCTCACGGAGGAACTCGGGCGAGAACATGATCGCCTCGGTCCCGAGACGCTCGCGCAGCCCCGCCGTGAACCCCACGGGCACGGTCGACTTGATGACCGAGGTGGCCCCGGGGTTGATCGCCACGACGTCGCTGACCACCTGCTCGACGCTGCTCGTGTCGAAGTAGTTCGTCACCTCGTCGTAGTCCGTGGGGGTCGCCACGACGACGAACTCGGCCCCGGCATACGCCTCGTGCTTGTCGGTCGTGAAGGTGAGCCGCAGCGGGTGGGTCGCCAGGCGCTCCTCGATGTCGGGGTCCTGCAGCGGGCTCCGGCCCTCGCGGAGCAGGGCGACGCGGGGCTCGTCGATGTCGAAGGCGACGACGTCGTTGTTCTCGGCGAGGAGGACGGCCATCGACAGACCGACATAGGACGTGCCGACGACGGCGATGCGGGTGGTCACGGGCAGCAACGATACGGCCGGGACGGCGCACCGGCGCTCGCTTGCGCGCGGTGCCTGCGCGGGGTTGGGTAGGACTGGTCGCGGTCCACCGGCTCCGGTGGGCCGCGTCGGCCCGGCCCGGCGGTGTCCGGAGCAGGTCCGCCCGCACCGAGGCAAGGAGTGCCACATGAAGTTCGGCCTGTTCATCCCGCAGGGCTGGCGCCACGACCTGCTGGGCATCGACCCCGGCCAGCACTGGGGCGTCATGGCCGGGCTCGCCCGCCGCGCCGACGGCATCCCCGACTGGTCCTCGATCTGGGTCTACGACCACTTCCACACCGTGCCCCGCCCGTCCGACGAGGCGACGCACGAGGCGTGGAGCCTCATGGCGGCGTTCGCCGGCGTGACCGGCCGGGTCCGGCTGGGCCAGATGTGCACGTGCATGGGCTACCGCGACCCGGCCTATCTCGCCAAGGTCGCGGCGACCGTCGACATCATCTCCGAGGGCCGGCTCGAGATGGGGATCGGCGCCGGCTGGTACGAACATGAGTGGCGGGCGTACGGCTACGGGTTCCCGACGGCGGGGGAGCGGATCGCCCGGCTCGAGGAGGGCATCGAGATCTTCCGCCAGATGTGGACCCAGGGACGGGCGACGTATGCCGGTGAGCACTACTCCGTCGACGGCGCGATCTGCGCCCCGCGGCCCCTCCAGGGCAGCACGATCCCGGGCAGTGATGCGAACGGCATCCCCCTGTGGGTCGCCGGGGGCGGAGAGCGGAAGACGCTGCGGATCGCGGCGACGTACGCCGACTACACGAACTTCTCCGGGATGCCGGACGAGTTCGCGCACAAGAGCCAGATCCTCAAGGGACACTGCGACGACGTCGGCCGCGACTACGGCGAGATCGTGCGCAGCGCGAACTTCAACGTCGTCATCGGCCGCGACGAGCGCGAGGTCAAGGACCGGATCGGCTGGATCCGCGACCACTACACCAGCGCCGGGCTGCCCCCCGAGGTCGTCGAGTCCACGGTCCGCAGCTTCGAGGAGGGACCGCTCGTCGGTACCCCTGAGCAGGTCGCCGAGACGCTCGACCGGATGCAGGGCCTCGGCATGACGTACGCCATCGCCTACTTCGTCGAGTCGGCCTACGACATCAGCGGCGTGGAGCTGTTCGAGCGTGAGGTCGTCCCGGCGTTCGTCGACCACGAGGAGCACGGGCACCTCTGGCACCTGCGGCGGCGGCGGTAGCGCGCTGCGGGTTCTCCGCGTGGGCTGAGGGCCCGCGGGTCGCGGCGCGGGTACCTTGGCAGCATGGCTGAAGGTCCGTCGACGTCGACCGTGTTCCCCTCGACCTGGGTGGTGCTCGGAGCCGGCGGCCACGCCCGCGTCGTGACCGACGTCATCCAGCGGCTCGGCGGCGCGGTCGCCGCCGTCGCGGGCAGCCCGGTGGGCCCGCCGTGGCCGGTGCCCGTGCTCGCCGGGGATGAGGCTGCCGTCACGTATGCCGCCCAGCACCGGATTCCGGTCGCGCTCGGCGTGGGCGACAACCGGGTCCGCGAGCGCCTGCTGGCCCTGTGCGCCGAGGCGGGGATCGCCCTGCCTCCGATCGTTGCGGCGACCGCGACCCTCGCCCCCGACGCCACCCTCGGCGCAGGGACGGTCGTCCTCGAGCACGCCCACGTGGGGCCGTCCTCGCGGCTGGGCTCCGGGGTCGTCGTCAACACGGCCGCCGTCGTCGAGCACGACTGCGTGGTCGGCGACGGGGTGCACCTGGCTCCTGCCTGCACGCTCCTCGGGGCCTCCCGCGTCGGCTACCGCTCCCTCGTGGGGTCCGGCGCCCGAGTGCTGCCAGGGGTGGGCGTGGGCGCCGGGTGCGTCGTCGGCGCCGGTGCCGTCGTGAGAGAGGATGTGGCCGACGGGACGACCGTCGCCGGCGTCCCCGCGACGGTCGTCGGACGCTGACCCGAGAGGCTCCGATGCACACTGCCGTGATCGACGGCCGGGAGGTCCCGCGCGCCGGCGAGGTCTATGTCATCGCGGAGGCGGGGGTCAACCACAACGGCGACCTCGCCCTGGCGCACCGGCTCGTCGACGTCGCGGCCGATGCGGGCGCCGAGGCGGTGAAGTTCCAGACCTTCGACCCGGCCCGGCTGGTGTCCGGCACCGCCGCCAGCACGCCCTACCAGCGCGCCCGCGGTGGCGCGCAGGACCAGCGCACGATGCTCGAGGGGCTCACCCTGCCGGCGTCGGCCTGGGCCGAGCTGCAGGCGCACGCGGTGGAGCGGGGTACGACGTTCCTCAGCACGCCGTTCGACCTCGGCAGCGCCGAGCTGCTGGTCGGCCTCGGAGTGCCCGCGCTCAAGGTCGGCTCCGGCGAGCTGACCAACCTGCCGTTCCTGCGTGCCCTGGGCAGCCTGGGCGTGCCCCTGCTCGTCTCGACCGGCATGGGCAGCGGCGACGAGGTGGCTGCCGCCGTGGCGGCGTGCTCTGCGGCTCCTTCGCTCGTGCTCCTCCACTGCGTCTCGGCCTACCCCGCGCCGGTGGCCGAGTGCAACCTGCGGGCCATCCCGGCCATGGCGCGGGAGCACCGCATACCGGTCGGCTGGTCCGACCACACCCCGGGGCTGACGACCGCTCTCGGCGCGGTGGCGCTGGGAGCCGGCCTGCTCGAGAAGCACGTCACCACCGACCGCACCCTGCCCGGCCCGGACCACGCCGCGTCGCTCGAGCCCGGCGAGCTCGCCGACTACGTGGCCCAGACCGCCGCCCTCGCCATGGCGCTCGGTGACGGGGTCAAGCGGCGGATGCCGTGCGAGGATGGAGAATGCCGCCCTCGTGCGGCGCAGCTGGCACGCGGCGCGCCGACCTCGCCGCGGGCTCCGTCCTCGCCGACGAGCACCTCGTCGCTGCTCCGGCCCGAGGACGGCCTGAGCCCCGGGGTCGACCTGCGGGGCCGGGTGCTGGCGAGGGCCGTACCCGCGGGCGCGCCGCTCACTGCGGCCGACCTCGCCGACGGGGGCGGGCGGTGACGGCCCTGCGCGTGGCCGTGTTCGTCGGCACCCGTGCCGACCTCGGCCCGCTCTCGTCGGTGCTCGCCGCCCTCGACGGCGCGTCCGACGTGGACCTCGTGGTCCTCACCGGCGTCGCCTTCACCGTCGAGGGCCTCGCCGCGGCCCTCCCCCCGTCCGGGGAGCCCTGGGAGCCGCGGGTGCGGGCGCTGGCGGGGCGACTCGACCGGGTCGACGCGGCGTCGATGCTCGCGCACGGGCCCCGGCTGGCGGCCGGAGCAGGCGAGGTCGTCCTGCGCGAGCGCCCCGACGTGCTCGTCGTGCTCGGCGACCGGTGGGAGCTGCTCTCCGTCGTCCCTGCTGCGGTTCTGGCCGGGGTCCCCGTCGTCCACCTCCACGGTGGCGAGGTCACCGAGGGGGCGGTCGACGAGCGGGTCCGCCACGCCGTCACCAAGCTCGCAGACCAGCACTGTGTCGCGTCGGCCGACGCTGCAGCCAGGCTCCGCCAGCTCGGTGAGCCGGCCGACCGCGTCCACGTGACGGGGGCGCCCGGGCTCGACCGGGTCGCCGCCGCCGTCCCGGCCGACGACGCCGCGCTGGCCGCCGTCGTCGGCGACCCCGTCGAGCACCCGCTGGCACTGTTCACCTACCACCCGCGCACCGCCGACCCCACCGCCCCGGTGGGCGAGTGGGCCGCTCGAGGCCCTGCTGGCCACCCTCGAGCACTGCCGCACCGTCGTCGTGACGCACCCGGGGATGGACGCCGGTCGCGACGAGATCCTCGACGCGCTGGCGCCCCACGCCGATGACCCCCGCGTCCGCGTCGTCGAGAGCCTCGGCGCGGCATACCCCTCGGTGCTCGGCGCGGTCGACGTCGTCGTCGGCAACTCCTCCTCCGGCATCATCGAGGCCGCCACAGCCCACGTGCCTGCCGTCGACATCGGCGCCCGACAGCACGGCCGCCTTCGTGGCGCGAACGTCCTGCATGCCGACGAGGGCCGAGCCGCCGTCTCCGCCGTCGTCGCCCGCGCTCTCACTCCCGAGCACCGTGCCCTCGCGGCCGCCACGGCGAACCCCTACGGCACCGGTGACGCCGCAGCCCGGGTTCTCGATATCGTTCGAGCCGCGCCGGGGACCTCCCGGACCAAGCCGTTCGTCGACCTCGAGGAGCGCGCGTGACCAAGCGGCAGCTGGAGCAGGCCTGCGCACCGCTGGGTGCGACGCTGCGCGACGTCGCTCTCGTCATCGACCGGCTGGCCTCCTCGCTGTGCATGCTCACCGACGAGCGGGGGCGGCTCGCCGGGATCATCACCGACGGCGACCTGCGCCGCGCCCTGCTGGCCGGCTCCTCGCTCGAGGACCCCGCCACGCCGCACGCCACGACGACTCCGCACGTCGTCGCGGCCGGGTCCTCCCGTGCCCATGTGCTCGACCTCATGCGCGCCCTGCGGGTCTCGGCCGTCCCGGTGGTCGCGAGCGACGGCACCGTCGTCGGCCTGCACACCCTGTCGGACGTCATCGGCGCCGAGCCGCTGCCCAACGCGGCGGTCGTCATGGCCGGTGGCAAGGGCACCCGGCTGGGCGACCTCACCCGCAACGTCCCCAAGCCCCTGATGACCGTCGCGGGCCGCTCCATCCTCGAGTGGATCGTCCTCGACCTCGTCGGCGACGGCGTGCGCGAGGTGTGGGTCAGCGTCAACCACCTCGCCGAACAGATCGAGGAGCACCTCGGCGACGGCTCCCGGCTCGGCTGCTCGGTCCGCTACCTGCGCGAGAGCCCCGACCACCCGCTCGGCACGGCGGGCTCGCTCGCCATGCTGCGCGAGCAGCGTCCCGGCCTCGCCGACCCGGTCATCGTCATGAACGGCGACCTGCTCGTCGAGTTCGACGCCACCGCCCTGCTCGACGTGCACCGGCGCAGCCGAGCCGCGCTGACGATGGGCGTGCGCAGCTACCAGCACGAGGTCCCGTTCGGCGTCGTGACGAGTGACGCGCACGGACGGGTCACCTCGATCGTCGAGAAGCCGACGGTGTCGTTCGACATCAACGCCGCGGTGTATGCCGTGGAGCCCGCGACGCTGGACCTGTCTGCCCGTCCGGGGAGGCCAGTACGATGCCGTGGTTGGTCCAGCGATGCCTCGACGAGGGACGCCCCGTCACCGCCTGGACCATCGCCACGGACTGGCTCGATGTGGGGACCCCCACCGACCTGGCCCGGGCGAAAGGACAGGTGTGAGCGACGCTTCGCCCCCTCCGGTGAGCGGCAGCCTCGCCGGACGCACCGTCCTGGTCACCGGCAGCGACGGCTTCATCGGCAGCCATGTCGTCGAGCGCCTCGTCGCCGACGGCGCCCGGGTGCGCGCGTTCTGCCTCTACACCTCGACGGGGAGCCAGGGCTGGCTCGAGGAGTCCGAGCCCTTCCGGGCGGCACTGCGCGACGGGCGTGCCGAGGTCGTCCTCGGTGACATCCGCGACCCCGAGCACGTCGCGTCGGCCGTCGACGGAGCCGACGTCGTGCTCCATCTCGCCGCGCTCATCGCCATCCCCTTCTCCTATGTCGCACCCCGGTCCTACGTCGAGACCAACATCATCGGCACGCTCAACGTCCTCGAGGCGGTCCGCCGGCACGGCACCCCGCGGCTGGTGCACACCTCGACGTCCGAGGTCTACGGCACGCCCGAGGAGGTGCCGATCACCGAGTCGCACCCGCTGCGGGGCCAGTCGCCCTACTCCGCCACGCAAGATCGGCGCCGACAAGCTGTGCGAGTCCTATGCGCTGTCGTTCGGCACGCCGGTCACCGTGCTGCGGCCCTTCAACACCTTCGGCCCGCGCCAGTCCTTCCGGGCGGTGATCCCCACGGTCCTGTCCCAGCTGCTCGCGGGTGCCGACGAGGTGCGGCTCGGCGCCCTGTCGCCGCAACGCGACTTCACCTTCGTCACCGACACCGCCGACGGGTTCGTGCGGGCGGCGCTCGCCGACGTCGCACCCGGCACGACGATCCAGCTCGGCACCGGACGCACCGTCTCGATCGGCGACGTCGTCGAGCTGTGCCGCTCGGTCACCGGGTCGACCGCGCGGGTCGTCACCGACGAGGAGCGGCTGCGCCCCGACGGGTCCGAGGTCGAGATCCTCCTGTCCGACCCGGCCGCCGCGCGTGAGCGGCTCGGCTGGGCGCCCACCGTGACCCTCGAGGACGGGCTGGCCCGGACCGCCGAGTGGCTCCGCCCGCGGGTCGACCCCGCGACGGCCGGGCGCTACCACCGATGAGCGCCGGCCGGCGGCGAGGCGCATGCCCCGGGGGCCCGCGGCCCCGAGGGCACCATCCCGCTGGCCGTCCCCAACATCGGTGAGCTCGAGCGCCGCTATGTCCAGGAGGCGGTCGAGTCCGGGTTCGTCTCCTCGGTCGGGCCGTTCGTCGCCGAGTTCGAGGAGCGGTTCGCCGAGCGGGTCGGGTCGAGGCATGCCGTCGCCTGCTCCAGCGGGACGGCGGCGATCCACCTCGCCCTCGTCGTGCTCGGGGTCGAGCCCGGTGACGAGGTGGTCTGCTCCGACTTCACCTTCGTCGGGTCGGTCAACCCGATCGCCTACCTCGGTGCCCGACCCGTCCTCGTCGACTCCGAGGCGATGACGTGGAACCTCGACCCCGCCCTGCTCGCCGACGAGCTCGACCGCCGGGCGATGGCGGGGGAGCGCGATGCCTGCGGCCGTCGAGGCCGTCCACATCCTCGGCCAGCCCGCCGACCTGACGCCGGTCCTGGCGGCGTGCGAGCGGCACGGCGTCCCCGTCGCTCGAGGACGCGGCCGAGTCCCTCGGGGCCGGCTGGACGAGCGGCGACCTCGCCGGACGGCATACCGGGTCGGTCGGGGCCATCGGGCGCGTTCTCGTTCAACGGCAACAAGATCGTCACGACGGGCGGCGGCGGGATGGTCGTCACCGACGACCCCGAGCTGGCGCGCCGGGCCCGGCACCTCAGCACCCAGGCCAAGGTCCCCGACGTCGGCTACCTCCACGACGAGGTCGGCTACAACTACCGGCTCACCAACCTCGCCGCCGGCCTCGGTCTGGCCCAGCTGGCCCGTCTCGAGGAGTTCGTCGAGCGCAAGCACGCCATCGCGGCCCGCTACGACGCGGCGTTCGCCGGCCACCGGTCTCGTCCCGCCGCCCCGGGTTCCGGGGTTTGCCGCGAGCTACTGGCTCTACTCGGTGCTCGTCCCGGAGGACGGTCGGCCGCGGCCGCGACGGGATGCTGGCGCACCTGCAGTCCCGCGGCATCGGGGCCCGGGCGCTGTGGCGGCCCCTGCACCTGCAGCCGCCGTTCGCGGGGCGCGCGCACGCTCGGGGGCGCGGTCGGCGAGAGCCTGTTCGAGCGGGGGCTGTCGCTGCCCTGCTCGACCGAGCTCACCGAGGCCGACCAGGACCGGGTCATCGAGGCCGTGCTGGCGTTCCTCGGGGGGTGAGGCAGACGCCGTCCTCCCCGGCGGCCGCGGTGCTCAGCCGTTGATGGCCCGCCGGAGCGCGTCGGCGTGCTGGGCGACGTCGAGGTCGTAGTCGGACTGGAAGGCCACCCCGTCGAAGCGTCCCGGCGGCTGGGCCAGGTCGGCCGGGCCCCAGAAGACGTCGAGGCTGCCGCCGAGCACCGAGGCGATGAGGTACTCGTTGTTCGCCGTGTAGCTCGTCGACGCGATGGCGATCCGGCGGGAGACGTCGCTGAACATCATCGTGAACAGCCCACTGCCCGCGAACCCGGCCACGACCTCGGCGGAGCGGAACATGGTCACCTGTGTGGCGAACGGGAGGTCCTCCGGGTAGACCACCGTGAAGCCCTCGGCCGCGAAGAGCGCCTCGAGCTCCGGGGTGCTGCGACAGTGGCGTCGCATGCCCTCGCGGCGTGAGACGAAGAGCCGCGGGGTCGGGGGGACATCGGGCGTCTCCAGCCGGCGGCCCATCGCTGCCCAGATCCCGGCCAGCGCGGGGGCGACGTAGTGCGGCTGCACCAGCCCGGGCGACGCGGCGACGACGGACTCGACCCGGACCGCCTGCCGCCAGGGGATGTAGGTGATGCTGTCGGGCTCGATCCCCAGGGCCTGGAACATCTCGGCCTGGAACGCCGGGATGCCGCTCTGGTCGCGGGCCAGGCTGACGAGGGGGCGGATGTCTGGGTAGCGCTCCACCGCTCGCAGCCAGCCCCACGACCGCCCCAGCACCTCGGTGATGACGTGTCCGAAGTGGCCCGGGAACTCGGTGTCGAAGTAGAAGTACCGCCCGGTCAGGCGGGTGGGTGGCCGCCGGGGTGGCCAGCGCAGGCGCGCGGTGTACGCGTCGGCGCTGACGAGAGCGTGGTTGTGCAGGGTCGTGCCGGGATGGCGGAAGGTGTCGGGGAGGTACCTCGTGTCGTCGTAGAGCACCTGCCGGGAGGTGGCGGTGACGTCGCGGTACTCGCGCAGGTAGAGCTCGGGGACCGAGATCGTCGGGTAGTAGTAGCGGTCCCGGCTCGGGCCGTGATGACGCACGATCGCGCGGGGGGTGACCTGCTCCGCCCCGACCGTCTCGAGCACCCTGCCCCAGCCCGCACCCCGCCGGTCCAGCACGGCGTTGGCGGTGCTCTCGCGCAGCTTGAGCCGGTGCCGTCCCCGCTTGACGACGACGGCCCACTGCCCGGTCAGGGTCACCGACGACACGGCGTCCGCGATCCCGGCGAGCGCGATGTGCTCGGGTGGGACCTCACGGTCCTCGGATGCGGCGATCGTGCCGAGCGTCTCCAGGAGCGGGCGCAGCGCCGGCCCGCCGCCCGCCGGATCCTCGGGTACGCCGCTCTCGACGAGGTAGTGGCCGCCGGGGCTCAGGAAGGGCAGCAGCAACCGGAAGCTCGCAGCGGCGTCGGCCGGGCCGAGCGGGTCGCGACTCACGATGAGGTCAGGGGCCCTCATCGCGCTCATGGCGGCGGCCCGGTCCTCCAGCGTCGGGGTCACGACGGCGCGCACCCTCGGCCCCAGCCCCGACGTCTGGACGGGCTCCGTGACGAGCAGGGTGATCTCGGCCCTGTGGAGCAGCTCCTCGACGGCTCGGGCGGACCGGACGGCGTCGTCACCGAGGACCAGGACGACCCGCACCGGCACGGGCTGGAGGGCGTCCAGGGCCGCCAGCAGGCCGCTGAGCCGCGACGGAGCGCCTGGTCGGGCCCACCGCCGCCGCACCCGGCCGCGCCGAACCCGGTCGAGCACTCCTCGCCCGCGGCGGGCCAGGGCCATGGGGGCACCACGGAGCCGGCGCCGGATGCTCGCGATCCGCTCCTGGGCCGGACCGGTCACCGCTCAGCCGTTCCTCAGGTCGCCCAGCCGGTCCCACAGACCCGAGAGGTCCGGCGGCCCACCCGCCTCCCGCCGGGCCACGAGCTCGGCCCAGACCGGCGACTCCAGCAGCGCGTGCGGGTCGACGGCGACCGACCGGTCGAGGTAGTCCTGGGGCGGCGTCTGCGGGTCGGCCGAGGTGAGGTAGGCGAGCTCGTCCGGGTATGCCGCGGACAGGACCGCGGAGGTGGGGTCCGTTCCCAGCACGACGGCGGTGCCTGTGGGAGCGGTGTTGACCAGCAGCACGACCAGGTCGGGGCGCCGCCGGCGCAGGACCTCCACCGCCTTGTAGACGTCGCCCGCCCAGGCCTGGGTCCGGCGGCCCCGGGCGGCCTCGAGCCCGTTGCGTGGGAGAACGTCGTCGAAGACGACGACCCCGGTCTGCGCCATGAGGGGCTCGGTGTTGATGAAGTCGCGCATCGCGAACTCGGCCAGATGCATCCCGTCGATGAACGCGAGGTCCACCGGTACACCGCCGAGGTGGGCCAGCGGCTCCTCGGCGGCGAAGAAGTCGTCGCTGGTGGCCCGCACGAGCTGCACGTCGCAGTGCAGGGGCGCCTCGACCTTGAACGCCGGGTCCACGCCGACCGAGCGGGCCCGGGACAGCGCCAGGCTGGCCCCGGTGTTGACGCCGATCTCGAGGTAGGTCCGCGGTTGGACCCGCTCGTGGAGGCCGGCCAGCAGCTCGTGGCGGGACATCGTGGGGGTCGGGTGCGGCACCGCCGGGTCCGAGGGCCCCCAGCGCGGGGTGGGCGAGCCCGTCGCAGCGGGCTTGCGCAGGGGTGGCGCCGGGGCCAGCCGCCGGGCCAGCGCGGTGCGCCCGGTGCGCTCAGCGCGCCGGAGCGCATCCGCCCTGTCGCGCCCGATGACCGCCTCGACTCGCGATCCGAGGGTGGTGCGCAGTCCCATGTGTTCTCCTCCTGCCAGGTGGGACCCACCGTAGGCGATGCGCCCGGCAGGCGTGGTGGCGGACACCCGGCCGGGTCGGGCCCTCCGCCTGCGACCGGCGGTACGGTTCCTTCGTGACCGGCAACCCAGACTTCGCCCTGTTCCGCACCGACGAGGACCACGAGCTCCTCCGCCAGGTCGTCCGCTCGCTGGCGGAGGACAAGATCGAGCCGTATGCCGCCGCGGTGGACGAGGACGCCCGCTACCCGCAGGAGGCCCACGACGCCCTCGTGGCCACCGACTTCGCGGCCGCGCACATCCCGGAGGAGTACGAGGGCGCCGGGGCCGACGCGCTGGCGACGTGCATCATCATCGAGGAGGTCGCCCGGGTCTGCGCCAGCTCCTCGCTCATCCCGGCGGTCAACAAGCTCGGGACGATGCCCCTGATCCTCGCCGGCAGCGACGCGATCAAGTCGACGTACCTGCCGGTCGTCGCCCGTGGGGAGACGACGTTCTCCTACGCGCTGTCCGAGCGTGAGGCGGGCTCGGACACCGCAGCCATGCGGTGCCGCGCCGTCGCGGACGGCGACGACTGGGTGCTCACCGGCTCCAAGGCGTGGATCACCAACGCCGGGGTCTCGGGTCTCTACACCGTCCTCGCCGTCACCGACCCCGACGGGCCTCGCGGTGGCAACATCAGTGCCTTCGTCGTCGAGGCCACCGACGAGGGCTTCTCGGTCGGCGAGAAGGAGCGCAAGCTCGGCATCAAGGGCAGCCCGACCCGCGAGATCTACTTCGACTCCTGCCGCATCCCGGGCGACCGGATCGTCGGCACCCCGGGGGAGGGCCTCAAGATCGCCCTGCGCACGCTCGACCACACCCGGGTGACGATCGGCGCCCAGGCTGTCGGCATCGCCCAGGGGGCGCTCGACCAGGCCGTCTCGTACGTCAAGGAGCGGCGCCAGTTCGGCAAGCGGATCGCCGACTTCCAGGGCGTGCAGTTCATGCTCGCCGACATGGCGATGGAGCTCGAGGCGGCGAGGCAGCTCGTGTATGTCGCGGCCGCCAAGTCCGAGCGCGGCGACGCCGACCTGCCGTTCTTCGGGGCGGCGGCCAAGGCCTACGCCTCCGACGTCGCCATGAAGGTCACCACCGACGCCGTCCAGCTGCTCGGCGGTGCGGGCTACACGCGCGACTTCCCCGTCGAGCGGATGATGCGCGACGCGAAGATCACCCAGATCTACGAGGGCACCAACCAGATCCAGCGGATCGTCATGGCCCGTCAGATCCTCAAGGGTTGACCTCGGGGCGCCGTGTCGGCGGGCCGGCGGGGCGGGCGACGATCCACGCGCCGACGATGCCGAGGGTCTCGGGCGACTTCTCGGCGAAGCGGACGTCGACGGTCAGCCCCGGGCGAGCCAGCTCCTCGCGGACGCGACTGTCGGTTCGCGTGTCGGACCGCAGCACGTCGAGCCCCGCGCGCTCGTGAAGGGCAAGGACGTCGTCATGGCGCAACCGGTTCATGTACATGTACCTGTTGCCGGCCAGCCGGTCCCACTCGCTGTCGGAGAAGCGGAGGAAGTTGATCTTCGTCACCGACGGGTCCTTGAGCGCGAAGTGGTCGGCGTAGTCGATGTTGTTGACGAACAGACCGGCCGGGGCGAGGATGCGGCTGCCCTCGACGAGGATGTCCTCGATGATGGCGGGGGGCACGTGCTCGTAGACGGCATACGACGTATGGAAGTCGATGCTGTGGTCCGGCAGGCCCGTGTCGGCCGCGTCGGCCGGGGCGACATAGCGGATCCGGGCGAGATCGAGCAGTCGGCGGGCAGCCTCGCCGCCCGTCCCGTTCAGTGCGAGCAAGGCGTCCAGCCGGTCCCCGAGCAGCAGGTCGCCGAAGGCCTCCTCCACCTCGGTGCGGTGTCGCCGCAGGTAGTCGATGGCGTCGGCCACGATGCTGTCGTTGAGGTAGGGGTTGAGGTCCACCGTGACCGTCGACTCGGCCCCCATCAGCCAGAACGCGGTGGGCACCAAGGGAACCCGGCCGGTCCCCACCTCGAAGAATCGCTTGCCGACCGGGTCGGCCCCGGACCGGATGAGCTTCCGCCAGGTGGTCACGCCGGCCTTGATGCGCGGAAGGGGGTCGGGGTGCCGCAACGAACCGAAATGGCGTTGCACCTGGAAGTAGACCTCGTAGGACAGCTCGCTGGGCAGCATGGAGACGGCCCGTTGGACTCGTGCCTTCGTCGTCCACTTCATTGAGATGGTCCTTCCTGACCAGCGGATGCCGTCCACGCGCCGGTCGGTACGGCGTCCCGGAGTGTATCCAGAGCCGGCCCGCGGTCAGCCGCCGCTGGGAACGCCGTTGGTGCCGGTCGGGGGCTTCGTCAACGGCTCTCCGGTGCGGAGCATCGTGAACAACGCCTTCGCCCGGGTCGTGTCCCACTTGACCGAGCTCCCGGCCGGGGTCTGGTAGTTGATGTCCGCGAGCGGGACCACCAGGCTCAGGGTGTCGCCGTTCGAGAGGCCGCGCAGGGCGAGGGCGACTCTGCCGCCATCCATGAGCGAGGTGTCCTGCCCCACGGCCACGTTGCTGGCGATGTCGTGGGTGACCGTCCACCACCTGGTGGGCAGGAGCACGGTCGATGGGGTCGCCAGCTTCTTGAGCACCGCCCCGAGGAACTGGCGCTGGCGCTGTGCGCGGCCGATGTCACCTCGAGGGTCGGAGTAGCGAGCGCGCACGAAGCCGAGGGCGGTCGGCCCGTCGAGGGTCTGGCAGCCCTTGGGCAGGTTGATCTTCGTCATGCTGTCCTTGAACGGGGCGGGGAGGCAGATCTGCACCCCGCCGACGCCGTCGACGATGCCGACGAACCCACCGAAGCCGACCTCGACGTAGCCGTCGATCCGCAGGTCGGTCGCCTGCTCGATGGTCCTCACGAGCAGCTTGGGCCCGCCGAGGGCGAAGGCCGCGTTGATCTTGTTGCTCCCGTGCCCCGGGATCGGCACGTAGCTGTCCCGTGGGATCGAGATGAGCGCGCTGTGGCCACCGCCGCTCGGGACGTAGACGAGGATGATCGAGTCGGTCCGCTGTCCCGGCACCGAGCCGGTGCGCAGCTTCTTCTTCTGCGCGGCGGTCAGGCCCGCCCGGCTGTCGGAGCCGACGAGGAGGTAGACATGGCCCCCCGTCGGTGCGGCGCCGCGGGCGCCCGCCGGGGTGGAGTCGACCCGCGAGACCGTGCTCCACGCGTGGTACGGCGTGTAGGCCGTGTAGCCCGCCCAGCTGAGCAGGGCGACGACGACGACGGTCACCACCCACCGGACGCGGTGGCGACGGCGCCGGGGTCCCTCGGGGACCGGCGGGCCGGGCGGAGCCGGCCGCCGGGGCGGAGCAGGGCGGTCGGCCCGCCTGGGGGCCATCGGCCCGCCTGGCGACCTGGCTGGTCCGCTCGGTGCCGTGCGGCCACCGGGGACCCGCCGCCGTCCGCGGGTGTCGACGAGGAACGGGTCGTGCTCCTCGCCCGGCGTCGTCGAGGCCCCGGACGGCGTATCCCGCTGGGGGATCGGCCGGGCGTCGTCCTCGTGGCTCATGCGAGTTCTCTCTGGCGGTGACGGGGGGGCAGGCCGTCCCAGTGTGCCAAGCCGAGATGGGCACGGCGTCCACGACACTCGTGTCGGGAGCTGCGCCGGAGGTTTGGAATACTGCACGGGTGCCGTCCGAGAAGCCGGTCGCCGCGGCGGCGGCAGACCACCCCCTGCTCAGTGTCGTCGTCCCGGTCTACAACGTCCGGGACTACCTGTTGGCGTGCCTGGAGTCGATCGCCCGCCAGACCCAGCCCGGGCTGGAGGTCATCCTCGTCGACGACGGCTCCACCGACGAGTCCGGCCAGATGGCCGAGGAGTTCGCGGCCGGCCGACCGAGCTGGTCGGTCGTCCACGTCGAGAACGGCGGGCTCGGCCGGGCCCGCAACATCGGGATGGACCGCGCAGGCGCCGACTTCATCGCGTTCGCCGACTCCGACGACGTCGTGCCCCGTGACGCGTACGAGCTCCTGCTGCACGCGGTCCGCGGCAGCGGCAGCGACCTGGTCAGCGGCGGCGTCCTGAGGTTCGACGGTGCCCGCACCCACGGCTCCGGTCTGCACCTGCGCGCGGTGCCGACGACCCGGATCCGCACCCACATCCGGGACACCCCCTCGCTCATCTACGACACGACCGCCTGGAACAAGGTCTTCCGCCGGGCCTTCCTCGTCGAGCAGGGGCTGCGCTTCCCCGAGGGCGTCTACTACGAGGACATCCCGCTCACGCTGCGGGCGCACTACCTCGCCGCCAGCGTCGACGTCATCGCCGAACCGGTCTATCTGTGGCGCCGCCGGCAGACCGCCGAGCAGTCGATCACCCAGCGCCGCTCCGAGACCCAGAACCTCGTCGACCGGATGGCCGCGGTCCGCAGTATCGACGACTTCCTCGTCCAGACGGGCGAGAAGCGCGGAAAGAAGGTGCACGACACCAAGGTCCTCACCCTCGACATGCCGCTGTTCATCGACGTCCTCCACGAGGGCGGCGTCGGGTTCCAGGACCGGGTCGTCGAGCTCTGCGCGGACTACCTGCGGGGCGTCGACCCGGGGCTCGTCGCGAGACTCACCCCCCTGCGCCAGCTGCAGTACCACCTCATCCTGCACGGTCTGCGCGGGCACCTCGTCGATCTCCAGGACCAGATTCGCCAGCCCGGCGCACTCATCAACGTCGTGCGCGAGGGTCTGCACCTCTACGCCGACCTGCCCTACCGCGGGGACCCCGTCGTCGGGGCCCCCGACTCCCTCTACGAGGTGACCCGCTCGCAGCCCCTCGTCACGGGCATCCGGGACGTCCGCTGGGAGAACGGGGGCCTCGTCGTCGACGGGCACGCCTATATCCACCGGGTCTCCGACGCCGGGCCGCTGTCAGCGGTGCATCGCCTCCAGCTCCGCCGCATCGGCATGGACGAGGACCTGCGGGCCCGGGTGCCGTCGACCCGGGTGCGGCGCCGTGACCTCACGGCCAAGACGCGGACCCACGGGGTCAGCTACACCGGCGCCGGCTTCCTCGCCCGGATCCCGTCCGAGCCCCTCCACCCGCCGAACGGCTGTGACGCCGTCGAGTTCGAGCTGCTGGCCCAGGTCGCCGCCCCATCGGCGCGACGAGGCTCCGCGGTCTCCGGTCCGCTGCCGTCCCGCGCCCGCCACCCCGCGCGTGCGTTCCTCGGCGAGGATCTCCTCGTGGTGCCGGGCTACCGCGGTCGTCGGTTCCGGATCGGGGTCCGCCGGGTGGCGGCCGTCCTCGTCGGGGCCGATATCGACGACCACGCCGTCAGCATCCGGTTGCGAAGCGTCGCGGGCTTCGACCTCTCCGGTGCGGCCCTGCACCTGCGGCGCCTCGACTCCGTCTCGGGGGTCACGGTGCCGCTCGAGCCTGTTGACGGGGAGGAGGTCCGGGCGGTCGTGGCGGTCGACGACCTCGAGATCCACGAGAGCTCGCTCAACGAGCGCGACTGGCGGATCTGGCTCGTCTGCCCACTGCGGCCGGGCGACCCCGCCGTCAGCGCAGCGACCGCCGAAGAGCTCGTCTCCGACGCGTCGGCCCACGAAGGGGAGGACGCCGACCGGCAGTACCCGGCCGGCGCCCGGGTCGCCCCGCTCCACCTGAGCCCGGAGCTGCCCGAGGCCATCGGCCTGGCCCGTGGGCGGCGGGTCATCATCGGCCAGGCCGGTCTGCGCGGTGCGCTGCTGAGCGACACCCGGACGGGTCCGGTGCTCACCGACTTCGCGGTCGACGACGACGGGCTGCACCTGTCCGGGCTGACGGCAGGGTCCGCGGCCACGGCGCTGGTCCTCGCCGCGGCGTCGGACCGGCTGACGGTGCCGATGGTCGTTCGCGATGGGCGTTGGGCCGCCTCTGTCCCGGCCGACGGGCCGCCGGGCAAGGCCGTGCTCCGCTGGCTCCAGTCGGGGCGGTGGTCGGTCCTCGTCACGACCGACGAGCCGAACCAGCCCGACGTGCCGGTCCGGGCCAGCGCCCGGGCCGAGCAGGAGCTCCGGCCGGCCGAGGAGCGGGCCACCGTGTCCGCCGCGCTCACCTCGGACGCCGACCACGAGGTGTCCCTCGTGGTCGACAACGGCGGCGTGTGGAGCGACCGGGGCAAGCTCAACCGTGAGCGGGCCCGCAAGGTGCACTACCGCGTCGCACGACGGATGCCGTTGGAGGACACCGTCCTGTTCGAGGCCTGGAAGGGTCGGCAGTACTCCGACAACCCGCGCGCCGTCTACGAGGAGCTGGTCCGCCGGGGCGACCCGCGGCGGATGGTCTGGGCCGTCGAGCACCACGGGGTCGAGACCCCGCCGGGCGCCGAGACCGTCATCACCGGGGGTCGCGACTACTTCCGCCACCTCGGCCGGGCCCGCTGGGTCGTCAGCAACGACGCGATGCCCACGCACTTCATCAAGCGCGACGGCGCGCGCTACGGCCAGACCTGGCACGGTACCCCGCTCAAGCGGATCGGGTTCGACATCGAGAACCTCCAGATGTCCAACCGGAACTACCTCGTGCAGTTCGCCCGCGAGGTGACCAAGTGGGACGCCCTGGTCTCACCCAACCCCTTCTCGTCGCAGATCTTCGCCCGGGCGTTCCACTACGCCGGCCCCGTTCTCGAGATCGGCTACCCGCGCAACGACGTGTTCTTCCGGGAGGCCGACAGGGAGCTGCGCACGACCGCCGTGCGCGAGCGGCTCGCCCTGCCTGCCGGCAGGAAGGTCATCCTGTACGCGCCGACCTGGCGGGACAACCAGTACGACAACAGCGGCCGCTACCAGTTCTCCATGAAGCTCGACCTCGAGCGGTTGTACCGTGAGATGGGCGAGGAGGCGGTCCTGCTCATCCGCGGGCACCAGCTCGTCGCCGAGCGCGTCGACACCTCGCTGTTCGGCGGGTTCGCCCGCAACGTCTCGACCTACCCCGACATCAGCGACCTCTACCTCGTCGCCGACGTCCTCATCACCGACTACTCCTCGGTGATGTTCGACTACGTCAACACCGGGCGGCCCATGATCTTCTACACCTATGACCTGGAGACCTACCGCGACGACCTGCGCGGCTTCTACTTCGACTTCGAGGCGGAGGCGCCCGGGCCACTGCTCGGGCACACCGAGGAGGTCATCGACGCGCTGCGCTCCCTCGACGAGGTGAGCTCCGAGTCCGCCGGCCGCTACGCCGCCTTCCGCGCCAGGTTCGCCGGGCTCGAGGACGGCTACGCCTCGGCCCGGTTCATCGACCAGTTCCTGATGGCCTGAGACCACCATGACCAAGCTGTCCACCATGCTCTCCCGCCCCCGCCTGCTCGGGTCGAAGGTGCGCACCGCGGTGCCCTTGCAGGCCCGTGACCTCGTCCGCCGCCTCCCGGTGCGCCCCGACGTCGTGCTCTACGAGGCCTACGGCGGGCGGGGCGTGCTCTGTCACCCGGAGGCGCTCTTCCGGACCCTGCTCGACGCGCCCGACCTCGCCCACCTGCAGCACGTGTGGGTCCTGCGGGACCGGGCCGCCAACGCCGAGGTCCTCCGCGAGCTGCGCCACCATCCTCGGGTGACGTTCGTGCGCCCCGGGACGCCGGCATACCTGCGCCACGTCGGCACCGCTGGCTACCTCGTCAACAACGCGACCTTCCCGCCTGACTTCGGCAAGCGCGAGGGGCAGGTCTACCTCAACACCTGGCACGGCACGCCGCTCAAGGCGATGGGATACGACCAGCAGGAGGCGCTCGTCGCAACCCGCAACGTCGTACGCAACTTCCTCATGGCGGACTACCTGCTGAGCAGCGGTGACTACATGACCGAGCGGATGTACGCCGGCGCCTACCGGCTGACCAACCTCTTCTCGGGCGAGGTCATCGACGAGGGCGGTCCGCGCACCGACCGTCAGGTCCTCGACGCGGCGGGCCGAGCTGCCGTGCGCGGGCGGATGCGTGCCGGCGGGACCGTCGTCGGCGACGGCGAGACTGTCGTGCTCTATGCCCCCACCTGGCAGGGCGCGTCGTTCGGGGAGGCCCGCGACGACGCGCTCCTGCTCGCCGCCCGGGCCCGCGAGCTGCGGGCCATGCTGCCCCCCGGGCACCGGGTGCTGCTCCGGGTCCACCAGCAGGTCTACGCGGCCGCCCGGGCGCACGCGGACATCCGCGACCTGCTGGTGCCGGGCGAGATCCCGACCAACGTCGTCCTCGGCGCCACCGACATCCTGGTGAGCGACTACAGCAGCATCTTCTTCGACTTCCTCGGCACCGGCCGGCCCATTGTCTTCTTCACCCCGGATGAGCAGGCGTATGTCGCTGAGCGCGGCGTCTACCTGGATCTCACGAGCCTGCCGGGCCCCACCGCGCGCACCCTCGCAGAGCTGGGCCGGCTGGTCGCAGCGGTCGGCAGCGGCTCCGACCTCGACCCGGTCCGCACCCACGAGGAGGCCCGGCAGGCAGCGCGCGCCCGGTTCGCGGCCAAGGACGACGGAGGCGCGAGCGAGCGGGTCGTCGACATCGTCTTCCGGGGCCGCCGCGAGGGACGCGCCGTGGCACCACTGCCGCGCGACGGCCGGGCCACGATGCTCGTCCACCTCGGCGGCATGAAGTCCAACGGCATCACGACCTCGGCCCTCGGCCTGGTGCGCCACATCGACCACTCCCGGTTCGACGTCACCGCCGTGGTCGACAGCTTCACCGAGGAGGAGCGGGTCGACAACGTCACGCAGATCCCGAGCCAGGTGCGCGTCCTGCCCCGGATCGGCGCCTTCGCCCTCGGCTCGCTCGTCTGGTACGTGCGGCGCGAGCTGTTCTCGAGGGCCGGCGAGCTCGCCCCCCGAGACCTCGAGACGATGGTCCGGCGCTTCGGGCTGGAGTGGTACCGGTGCTACGGAGGGGCCCGCTTCGACTACGCCGTCGACTTCAGCGGCTACTCGCCGCGGTGGTCCTTCCTCATCGCCCAGGCGCCGGGGGCCGTCCGGTCGATCTGGCTGCACAACGACCTGCTCGCGGACCAGCTCCGGACCGTGGACGGCAACAAGGCCCATGAGATCAACCTCGGGGGGGTGTTCTCGTCGTACTCCGCCTTCCACCATCTCGTCTCGGTCAGCCCGGCGCTGCGGGACATCAACGCGCGGTCGCTGTCCGCCTACGCCTCCACGGAGCGCTTCGGCTCGGCGCGCAACACCATCGACGCCTACCGGGTCCTCATCGGGGCCGGGGCGCAGGACCCCCACCCCGTCATCGAGCGCGACCCCGCCCTGACGACGTTCGTGACGGTGGGACGGGTCTCGCCCGAGAAGAACCACGAGCGGCTCGTCCGGGCCTTCGCTCAGGTCCACGCCGAGCACCGCCAGACCCGGCTCGTCGTCGTCGGCGACGGCCCCCTGCTGCCCCGGCTCGCCGAGGTCGTCGACGAGGTGGGCCTGCGTGGAGCCGTGGTGCTCGCCGGGCACCGGGCCAACCCGTTCGCCGTGCTCGCCGCGAGCGACGTCTTCGTGCTCTCCAGCGACTACGAGGGCCAGCCCATGGTCATCCTCGAGGCGATGGTGCTGGGTCTGCCCGTCGTGACGACGGCGTTCGGCTCGGTCGCCAGCGCCCTGCCCGAGGGCTCCGGCCTCATCGTCGAGCCGACCGTCGACGCGCTCGCCGACGGGCTGCGCGCGGCGCTGCGGGCAGAGGTGCCCTGCCCGGAGTTCGATGCCGAGGCCTACAACGCCGAGGTGATGGACGAGTTCTACCGCGCGATCGGCGTCCCCGACGAGGGCCGGGCCTGAGCCGGATGCCGCCTCGGCCCGCCTTCACCTTCGTCAGCGGCAACGCGGCCAAGGTGCTCGCGCTGCCCCTGTACGCGCTCGGCGACCTCCTCGGCCGGGCGGTGCCGCGCTCCCCGCGGCGCTGGGTGGTCGGCAGCGGCTTCGGCGTCGCCGACGGCGGGCTGGCCGTTGCCCGGGGCGCCCTCGGCCGCGAGCCGTCGCTCCGCCTGGTCTGGCTCGCGTCGTCCGCCGAGGAGGTGCGCGCCGCCCGGTCGGCGGGGTTCGACGCCGAGCTCAAGGGGTCCCTCCGGGGGCTGTCGGAGACGCTGCGAGCCGGCGTCGTCGTCGTCACGCACGGGTTCGGCGACGTCAACCGCTACGGCACCAGCGGTGCCGTGGTGGTGCAGCTCTGGCACGGCAGCCCGCTCAAGCGGCTCCATCTCGACAGCCCCGCGGCGCTGCGCCTCCCGGTGCTCGGAGGATGGGCGCCTGCGCGGCGGCTCATGGCGGCCTTGTATCGGCGGGGGACGAGCCGGATCTCGGTGCTGCCCGCTGGGTCCGACACCGTTGCGGCAGACCTCGCCCGCGCCTTCGGGCTCACCCCCGACGCGGTCCCGGTGACCGGGGAGCCGCGCACCGACGTCCTGTTCGCCGGCGACGACGACGCCCGCCGCGCCCGCGCGCTGGCCCGGCTCGAGGCGACGACCGGGCCGCTGGGGGGCCGTCGGGTCGTCCTGCACGCCCCCACGTGGCGCGACGGCGGGAGCGACCCATGCGTCCCGACGGCCGAGGAGTGGGCCGTCATCGAGGACTGGTGCGACCGTACCGGCTCGGTGCTCGTCGTCCGGCCGCATCGGCTCGGGGTGGGGGAGGACACCCACGTCTCGGACCACGTGCGTCTGCTCGACCCGGTCATCGAGCCCGAGGTCATCCCGGTCCTGTGGGCCTGCGACGTCCTCGTCACCGACTACTCCTCGACCCTGGTGGACTTCGCCGTCACCGCAGGGCCGGTCGTCTTCTTCGCCCCGGACGTCGCGGAGTACCTGCGTACCCGGGGGCTGTACCGCCCCTACGACGAGATCAGCGGAGGCCACGTCGAGCGCACCTGGGCGGAGGTCCTGGCCCGGGTCGACGCCGTCACGGCCCCGGGCCCGGCGGCGCTGGAGGCCCGTGAGCACAGCGCGCGGCTCGCCGCGGCATACCACCGTTTCTCCGACGGGAGGAACACCGAGCGGGTGCTCCAGCGGATCGGCGAGCTGACCGGGCTCGTGGGCCTCGCCGACCCGGCGGCGGACGACCCGGGGCACAGTGGTGCCGGAGTGGGCACGACGGTCTTCTTCGAGTCCTTCTACGGGCGCAACGCCTCGGGCAACCCCCGTGCCATCGACGCCGAGATCGCCCGCCGCCGACCGGCCGCCGACCGGGTGTGGGCGGTGGACCACGACGGGGTCGAGGTGCCGGACGGTGCCCGGGCCGTCGTCGTCGGGAGCGAGGAATGGCGGCAGGCCCGCGACGGTGCCCGGCTGCTGGTCGTCAACGACTGGGTCCGCGACGCGTGGCGGCCGCGGCGCGGACAGTTCCTGCTGCAGACCTGGCACGGCACCCCCCTCAAGCGGATCGCCCTCGGCCGGCGGGACCGCAGCCCGCGGCAGGTGGCCGCGGTCGTCAAGCAGTCGAGCCGATGGTCGGCCATGCTGGCCCAGAGTCCGGCGGCGGCGCGGGTGCTGCGCCGGTCGTATGCCGTGGCCCGGCCGATGTGGACCCTCGGGTATCCGCGCAACGACGTCATCGCCCGGGGGGAGCCCGGCTCGGCCCGGTCACGGCTGGGGGTGCGCACCCCGCGCGTGGTGCTCTATGCACCGACCTGGCGGGACGGGCGGCTGGGGGCGGCCGACCCGCTCGACGCGACCGCCCTGGGCGAGGGGATCGGACCGGAGTGGACGGTCCTCGTCCGCGGGCACGCCCGCACCATGGAGGAGCGGGCCCGGGTGGCCGGCGACCGGGTCGTCGACGCCACCGACTACCCGGACGTCTCGGACCTGCTCGCGCTCGCCGACGTCCTCGTCACGGACTACAGCTCGGTGATGTTCGACTTCAGCGCCTCGGGGCGGCCGATGGTCTTCTTCGTCCCCGACCTCGAGGAGTACCGCGACGAGGTCCGAGGCTTCTTCTTCGACCTGGGCTCGCGCGCACCGGGCCCCCTGGTGCGCACGACCCAGGAGTGCGTCGCGGCGGTGGCCGGTGCCGAGGAGTCGGCCGGACGCTACGCGACGCGGTATGCCGCCTGGCGCGCCGAGTTCAACCCCCTCGACGACGGCATGGCCTCCCACCGGGTCGTCGACCGGCTCATCCGGCGGGGCGTGCTCTGAGCCGCACGAGGTGGGCTACGGCGTCACCCGAGACCGGTCGACGGTGTCGCCTGCGCCGCTGAGCAGCCCCTTGACGAAGCCGCCTCCCCAGGACAGGTGCATCGTTGCGAGGACCGCCGCGTTGAGGGCGCGGTCACGCACGGCGCGGCCCCCCAGAGCGGCGACGGCGGCATACCCGAGGAACAGCGCGTAGGCCCCGGGCGTGACGAGGACGAGCGTCAGGGGAACGGGGGCACCGGCGGCGGAGGCGACGGCACCCACCGCACTGAGGCCGAGCGCCACGACCAGAGCCGGGGGAGCGAGGTAACGCGGGCCGGTGCGCCACTGGCGGCGGACCATCTCGCCGCGCCACGTCCCGGTCGCGTACATCTGCCGGGCCAGCGCCGGCCAGGACCGGCGCGGCCAGTAGGTCACCTCGACGTCCGGCACGAACCACACGGTGTGCCCGGCGGCGATGATCCGCTGGTTGAGGTCGTAGTCCTCGCCGCGGCGCAGGCTCTCGTCGTAGAGGCCGACCTCCTCGAGCACCTCGCGTCGGAAGACGCCGAGGTACGCGGACTCGGCCGGCCCCTCGTCCGCGCCTCCGTGGTAGATCCCGCCGCCCAGGCCGAGTGGGCTGTTGTAGGCCCGCGCGACCGCCGACTGGAACGGGGTCCGCCCTCGGGCCCGCATGACCCCGCCGACGTTGGCCGCCCCGACCCGGCGCAGGGCGTCCACCATGTGGTGGGTGTAGCCGGGTGGGAGCTCGGCATGGGCGTCGACGCGGATGAGGACCTCGCCGCTCGCGGCGGTGATGGCGCGGTTCATCCCGGCGGGGATGTCGGTGGCCGGGTTGTCGACGACACGCACCCGCGGGTCGGCCTCGGCCAGGGCGTGGCCGAGCTCGAGGGTGCCGTCGGTCGACGGGCCGAGGGCGAGGACGACCTCCTGGCGGCCGGGGTACTCCTGCGCGAGGGCGGCGGAGACCGCGTGCTCGAGGCTGTGGACCTCGTTGAGGACCGGGATCACGTAGGAGACCGAGGGCAGCTCACCGGCGGCCCCGGTCGCGGCTGCGTCCTCGGGCATCACAGGTGGGGGGCGTTGGCCCGGGCCAGGTCCTCGGCGAAGTCGATCTCGACGGCGAACAGGTCGGAGATGTCGACGGGCCGGAACCTGGCCGCGTCCTTCTCGATGGCCAGCTCGATCCCTCGCTCGAAGTAGTCCTGGTCCTCGCACTCGACGAGCCGGGCGACCAGGCCCGGCTTGTCGGCGGCGCTGACGTAGTTGATGCCTACCGCCTCGCCGAGGCCGCCGGAGACGGTCTTGGACAGCCCGAGGACGAAGCCCTCGTCGTCGACGGTGTACTTGACCTCCTCCTCACCCACCACCGCGGTGTTGACGGCGACGACGCTCTCGTCCGCCTCGATGAACGGCAGCAGCCGGGTGAGGATGGCGGGGTCGAAGACGACGTCGCCGTTCATCCACAGCATCCCGCCGTCCGGGCTGGACCGCAGCGACTTCAGCAGGCTGCGGTTGGTGTTGGTCTGGTCGTAGTCCTCGTTGTAGACGAACGTCGCATCCGGGACGTGCTCCATGATGAGGTCGTGCTTGAAGCCGACGACGACCCGGACGAGGGCCCGCTCACCGAACACCGCCGCGACGTTGTCCATCTGCTGGCGCATGATGCTGCGCCCGTCGGCGAGCGGGGTCATCGGCTTGGGCCAGGGACGTCCCAGCCGGGTCCCCATCCCGGCGGCCAGGATGGTGACGTGGACGTGCGTCATGGAGCATTCCTCGAAGGTCGGGGCCGGGCCGGGGCAAGTCTAGGCGAACACGCGGCAGGCGACGCGGACCGTCCTGGTGGGGAGGGCCACGACTATGCCGTATTCTTCCCGATCGGGCCGTGACCTCGCCGGCGACGCTGGACGAGCCCGCTGTGCCCATGGAACACCGGTGGATCAGGCGTCGACGGAGAAGAGGACGATGAGCGTGGTTCCCCCCGGCTCTCGGCCGTGGTCGAGCGGCGCAGCGTCCTGTGGACCCTCGTCCGCCGGGACCTTCGGGTCCGCTATGCGAGCAGCGTCCTGGGGTACGTGTGGACGATCCTCGACCCGCTCCTGATGACTCTGATCTACTTCGTCGTCTTCACCTACATCCTCGGCGCCCGCAGGGCCGGCCTGCACCCCTACCTCCTCTTCCTCATCAGCGGCATGCTCCCGTGGCAGTGGTTCACCGGCGCGGTCCACGAGACCTCGCGGGCCCTGCTGGCCGAGGCGAAGCTCGTCCGCTCGACCAACCTGCCCCGCGAGCTGTGGGTGATCCGGGTCATCGTTGCGAAGGGGATCGAGTACCTCCTCTCGCTACCGGTGCTCGCCGCGATCTTCCTCATCTTCTTCGTCAAGGGGGAGGCGCGCATGGACCTGGAGATCGTGTACTTCCCCCTCGCGATCGTCCTCGAGTTCGCGCTCCTCGTCGGGATCGGGCTGCTCGTCGCCCCGATCACCGTCCTCGTCAAGGACCTCGAGCGGGTCGTCCGGATCGTCCTCCGGCTGATGTTCTACCTCACCCCGGTCATCTATGGGGTGAGCCGCATCCCGGCCAAGGTCCGGCACTTCATGGACCTCAACCCCATGAGCGGCGTGCTCGAGCTCTTTCGGGCCGGCCTGTTCTCCGAGCCCGTCAACTGGCGCTCAGTGGGCATCGGCACCGTCATCATCGTCGGCATGATCGTCCTCGGCAGCACCGTCTTCGCGCGGCTCGAGCCAGCGGTGCTCAAGGAGATCTGACCATGTCGTCCGTCGTGATCTCGGTTCAGGACCTGGGGGTGGAGTTCTACCGCTCCCGCAAGCGCAACCTGCGGCTGCGTGAGCTGATCTTCCAGGGCCGTACCGGCACACCGCGGCAGAGCTTCTGGGCGCTGAAGAACGTCAGCTTCGACATCACGGCGGGCGAGGCCGTGGGGATCGTGGGGGCCAACGGGGGCGGCAAGAGCACTCTCCTCAAGGCCATCGCCGGAGTCCTCATCCCCGATGAGGGGACGGTCCAGGTCGACGGGGGGGTCGCCCCGCTCATCGAGCTCACCGGCGGCTTCCTCGGGGACCTCACCGCGCGCGACAACATCGCCCTCACCGGCGGCCTGCACGGGCTCACGTCGGAGCAGATCGCGGACCGGTTCGACGACATCGTCGAGTTCGCCGGTCCGCAGGTCCGCGACGGTCTCGACATGCCCTACCGGCACTTCTCCTCGGGGATGAAGGTCCGGCTCGGGTTCGCCCTCATCACGACCCTCGACGAGCCCATCGTGCTCGTCGACGAGGTGCTCGCGGTGGGCGACAAGCAGTTCCGCGAGAAGTGCTACCGGCGGATGGAGGACCTCCTCAGCTCCGGGCGCACCCTGTTCCTCGTGTCGCACTCCGAGAACGACCTGCTTCGGTTCGGCAGCCGGGGCCTCTACCTGCGCGAGGGGATGCTCGTCGCCGACGGACCCATGCAGGACGTCATCGACCAGTACAACGAGGACGTCGAGCGCACCGTCTGACGCGCCCGGCGTCCGCTACCGGCGCAGGCAGACGATGTCGCCCTCCTGCCCGACGGTGTGCCACCCGAGCGAGGTGACGGCGGCGCGGGCGCGGGTCCGGTCCTTGGCCAGGCAGACCGTCCGCACGTCCAGTGCCTGCAGGGCCGAGCGCAGCCCGTCGAGCTCGGCCGGGGTCGGTGCCAGCGTGTCGGCGAACTTCTGCAGCTGGACGCGCGTCGCCACCTTGGCCCCGGGGTCGGCGAGGTAGCTCGGCAGGTAGTACGGCCGGGCGGCGACGGGGTGGACGGCGACGGTGAGCCCGGCCAGTACCCGGGAGACCGCACGGGGGGCCAGGACGATCTCGCCCGGGCGGCTCACCCGCCGCACCAGCTGCGCCTCGGCTTGGGTGCCCTTGGGCACCTTCCACTCCAGGGGGGAGGCGATCCGGACGTCGTTCCCGTGCCAGAGGCCGACCCAGACCCCGTCGACGAGGGGGACGAACGCGACGAGCGCGGCCGTGGCGAGCAGGGCGGTGGCGCGCGGGACGGGCCGCCACGAGCGGGCGAGCCGGGCGGCCAGCCCGACGACGCCCGCCGTGAGGAGGGGGCCGGGGACCAGCCACCAGATCCGCCACACGACGGACCCGATCCCGGCGGCCGGGACGGCGATGTCCTGGACCGGGGGCAGGAGGAAGAGCAGCACCGCACCGACCGAGGCGAGCGAGCTCACCCGCAGCAGCCGGTCGCGGATCCCGAGCCAGCCGAGGCCGAGCCCGAGCAAGGTCAGGACCAAGGTCCCGAGCGCGGCGCCGGGCACGGCGACGAGGGGGTCATGGTGGCCCGTGCCGGGCATGCCCAGCGCCTCCACCTGGGCGCGGGTCGGGGACGGGGGGACGGTGAGCGCGATGGCGACCCCCACGGCCAGGGGGTAGGCGGCCCAGGCGGCGACCCGGACGGCGCTGCGCACCCCGGTGGTGGCCAGGGCGGCGAGGACGAGACCGCCGATGAGCGCGGGCGTGAGGAACACGGCCGTGTTGCTCACCCCCACCGACGCCACGACGGCGCTCCCGAAGAGCACCTGGTCGGCCACGCGGCCCCGGGCGAGCAGCCGGACCCCGCTGACCACGAGGAGCGGCACCGCGACGGCGAAGAGCACCTCCTTGCCCTGCCAGACCCGCAGGAGGTAGCCGCTGTAGCCCGCCTGGGTGGTGCCGGACATCCACAGGCTGCCGACGGCGGCGGCCAGCCCGAGCGGGGCGGCCGGGATGCGGCTCTCGGCCACCAGCCAGGTGAGTGCCAGGGTGGCGAGGAGCACGAGCAGGGGGGCCATGACGACATACGTCATGGTGCCGGCGGAGACGCCGGCCAGCCTCGCCAGGACCCCGAACAGGCTCTCGATGCTGCTGACGTTGGGGGTGTGCACCTGCAGCCCGGGCAGCACCTGGTCCGAGAGCATCGTGTCGCGCAGGGGGAACGTGTCGTGCGCGGCGACCCAGGTCGAGGCGTTGACGAAGTAGGCGTCGTCCGCGTCCGGGTTGATCATCAGGCTGGTCGCCGTCGCGCTCAGGACCCCGAGCGCCCAGCCCGCCCGCCACAGCCACGGGCTGCCCGGCGGCGTGGGCGCCGGGCCGGGCTCCTCGGGGCCACCTTCGGCCGCGAGGTCGGCTTCGTCGCGCCGCCGGAGCCAGCGTCGGACGAGGTATGCCGCGACGGCCACCAGCGCGACGTCCGCCGCGAGTGGGCGGTGCCCGGCTCGCGCAAGGGCGAACACGACGAGCGTGACCGCCGCCGCGACGAGCACCGCACCGAGCCCGGCCGGGGACGCCAGGAGACGCTCCGGCGCCGGGAGCCACCGACGGCGGACGAGCAGCAGGGCCCCCAGCCAGAGCGCGACCGAGACGGCGAACGTCAGCAGCGCCGGGAAGCGGGCGGCCAGGGCGACCTGGTAGCACAGGGTCCACACCGCGAAGAAGGTCACGGTGGCCGTGAGCAGGCCCCGCCCGACCCGGCCGGCGAGGCTCACGACGGCTCTCCCGCCTCGCTTCCGCCGGCGGGGGGCTCGACGGCCGGGCCGGGCGGGGCCTGCTCACCGCCCCGGGCCGCCTCGTCGAGCGCGAAGCGCCGCGCGAGCTTGGTGTAGCGGGTCTCGACCTCGCGGAAGCGCAGGTAGGTCGTGACGGTTGAGCTGAGGAAGGCCACGACGAGGGCGTAGAGGACCATGTCGGTGCCACGACCGACGCCGACGACGCGGGCGATCCGGTTCCACACGTCGGGGAAGAGGATCGAGATGACGGCGAAGGCCGCGAAGAGGATGAGCCCGATCCGGCGGATCGCCTGGGCGCGGGCCCCACGGGAGCGGAACAGCCGGGCCACGACGCCGAGGACGACGCCGATGAGCAGGATCTGGATGAGCATGGTCATGGCTGGGCCACCTCGGCCGGATGCGTTGTGGTCATCGGAAGATCAGCTCGGCGAGGATGTTGACCGAGTTCCACAGGGACTGGCCCTTCGCGGTCGAGTAGTCGGTGTAGAGGATGTGGACCGGGCTCTCGCCGTAGCGGACATCGAGCGACCCGATCTGGGCCACCAGCTCGGAGGCGTGGGCCATCCGGTTCTGGGTGATGTCGATCTGCGAGACCACGCCGCGCGAGAGGACCCGCAGCCCGTTGTGGGCGTCGGTCAGCCGGGTCCTGGTCGTGACGTTCGTGTAGCCGACGGCCAGGCGGAGCACGACCCGTTTGGCGAACGACGGCGAGGTGCGCTCATCGAGGAACCGCGAGCCGAAGACGACCTCGAGGCCCTCGGCGCGGGCCTTGTCGACCATGGCGGCGGCGTCGTGCACCTGGTGCTGGCCATCGGCGTCGAACGTCACGACCCAGCGCATCGACGGGACCCCGACGGCGTACTCGAACCCGGTCTGCAGGGCGGCGCCCTGGCCGAGGTTGACCGGGTGCCGGACGACGACCGCCCCGGCGGCCTCCGCGGCCTCGGCGCTGTCGTCGGCCGAGCCGTCGTCGACGCAGACGATGTGCGGGAACACCTCGCGGGCGCCGCGGACCACGTCGCCGATCACGGAGCCCTCGTTATAGAGAGGGACCACCAGCCAGACGTCGTCCATGGGGTGCTGATCGCCGGTCATCGGGGGCAATCCTACGCACAGGGGGAGGCGCTCCCCACCACCCGCGCCGGGCGCCGACCCGACCTCGCAGGAGCCGGTCAGGCGGTCCTCAGCGCGCTACCAGCCGAGCTCTCGCGCCCGATCGGCCCAGTAGCGCAACCCGCGGTACTTGACCTGCGCGACCGCTCCTCGACGGCGGCGTCCGGTGGCGACGTGCTCGGCATGGCGCAGGACGACCGACGGGGAGTAGATGACCGGCAGGCCGAGCCGGGCGCACTCCGCGCCGAACCACAGCTCCTCGCCGAACAGGGCGAACGGGTAGTCACACCGGCCGCCCTCGGCGAAGTAGCGCGCCGTGAGGACGACGCACGAGCCGTGACCTGACCAGATGCGCGCCCCGGCGGCCACCCCGCTCACGGTGCGCGAGCTGTGCCCCCCCGCCCGCAGCAGCATCACGTCGGCGACGACCGGGATGCGGTGGACCCAGGACAGCGCCCGCAACCGGCGGGCCGACGGCGGCTGCAGGAGGTTGGGGTTCTGGTCCTGCCCGAGGCTGCCGATGACGGCCGGGGCGAGCGACCCGGCCTCCGGATGAGCGGTGAGCTCGGCGCGGAGGGCGGCGAGCGCCCCCGGGTCGGCGACGAGGTCGCAGTTGGACAGCACGACAGGGCCGGAGGTGTCGATGTGGGGGAGCGCGCGCTGCAGCGCCGGCAGGTAGCCGGGGTTGTCGGGGAAGTCGAGGACGAGGACCCGGGCGTCGGCGCCGAAGGCGGCGCGCGCCGCCTCGGCGTCCCCCTCCTTGTTGGCGCAGAGGATGATGCGCAGGTCGGCGGCCGGGCCGAGCGAGGCGGCCAGCGCGGTGGCGTCGTCGACGCCGCCGTACGAGACGGCGACCCAGGTCACCGGCGGGGTGGGCGGGGCGGTCATCTGGTGCCCTCCCGGAACAGTCGGTCGTAGACCGTCGCCATGAGACGACGCGGCATCAGCCGGAACGCGCTGCGCACGGCGAGGTTGCGGACCATGAGCGGTGTCGAGACCATGCCGGCCTCGCGCAGCCGCCGCTGCAGGACCCACTCCCAGTGCAGCATGTGCCGGCCCGCCCGCCGGCCGAGCATGCCCTCGCCGGCATTGAACAGCACGAGCGACTCGGGCAGGTTCGCGGCGCGGGCGCCGGCGGCGAGCATCCGCGCGAAGAGGTCGTAGTCCTGCATGTAGCGCAGGTCGGCGTACCCGCCGACCGAGACGGCGAGCTCGCGGCGGAAGAGCGAGGTCGGGTTGTTGATGGGGTTGTTGATCCGGGCCCGCGCAACGATCTCGTCGTGGCTGAGGGGGGCGCTGCGCGTCCCGAGGACGTGGTCGGGGGAGCCGGTGAACTCGGTCATGGCCGAGCCCACGATGTCGAGCCCCTGCTCCTCGACGGCGGCCAGCTCGCGCTCGAGGCGGTCGGGGACCGAGATGTCGTCGGCGTCGTGGCGGGCGACGAAGTCGCCGGTCGCGAGGGCGAGCCCTCGCGCGGAGGCCAGTCCGCTGCCGACGTTGTGCGGCAGTCGTTCGACGCGCATGCACGGGTATGCCGCGGCGGCCCGGTCGAGGACCGCGTCCAGGCCGGGGTCGACGGGTCCGTCGACGATGACGAGGAGCTCCTCGGGGGGGCGGGTCTGGCCGACGATGCAGTCGACGGATCGCTCCAGCTCGGCCACGGCGGTGCCGTGGTAGACGGTCATCAGGACGGTCAGACTCGGCGCCACGGTCCGGAGTCTACGAGGCGCCGACCCCGGCCCCGCGCAGGCTGTGGGCCAGGCCGGCCAGGTCGGTGCGGTTGACCAGCGCGCCGACCGCCACGTAGGCCAGCGCGGCTGTCCCTGCGCGCGGGGCTCGTGGCGGACGGCCCGATCCAGAGCGACATCGCCCACGACAACGAGGACGTCGAGCGGTCGAGGTAGCCCGGGCAGCCGGCTCCTGGCGCTCGGCACCGCCACCCGACGGCGGCATACCGAGTCTCGGACGGCCGCCGCGCTCGTCAGCGCCGCAGACAGATGACCTGGTCCACCGAGCCGACGACGTGGAAGCCGAGCGACTTCGCCATCCTCACCGCACCGGGTCTGCCGTGGCCCAGGCAGATCGTGTCGACGCCGACCGCGTCGAGCGCGGCCTTGAGCCGCGGGGCGTCCGAGGCCGGCGGCGTCCGCGAGTCCGCGAAGTCCTGCAGCTCGAGGCGCCGCGCCACCAGGGCCCGGGGGTCGGTGAGGTAGTTGGGCAGGTAGAACGAGCGCGCCGAGACGGGGTGGACGGCGACCGTGTAGTCGGCGAGCATCCGTGAGACGGACCACGGCGCCAGGATGGTGTCCCCTGGCCTGCTCACCCGGACGGCGAGCTGGGCCTCGGGGAGCGAGTGTTCGACGACCTTCCAGGTGGTCGGCAGGGACCAGTGGACGTCGCTCGCAGGTGAGCCGACCCACCGGCCATGGACGAGGGGAGCGAGCGCCAGGGCCGCGCCCGTCACGAGCACGACCGTGGCCGACAGCGGCCGTGGCAGCGACCTTGCGATCACGGCTCCCGCGCCGACGACCCCGGCGGCGAGCAACGGCGCCGGCACCACCCACCAGATGCGCCAGACCACGGCGCCGATCCCCCCCACGGTGACCGCGAGGTGCTGGACCGGCGGTAGGACGAAGATCGCCGTCGCGGCCACCCCCCCGAGGACCGCAGCCTGCATCAGCCGGTCACGGATGCCGAGCCAGCCCACTCCCACCACGACGACGGTGACGATGAAGATCCCGAGCGGGCGTCCGGGCACGGCGAACAGCGGCTGGAGCGGGTGACCGGGATCGGAGTAACCGATGCTGGCCAGCTCGGCCGGGGTCGGCGACGGCGGCACGGTCACGGCGATGACGAGCCCGACCGCCAGCGGGTAGGGGACCCACGCGGCCAGCGGGATGGCCGCGCGTACCCCTCGGGTGGCCACCGCCGCGAGGACCAGACCGAGGATGAGCACGGGGGTGAGGAAGACGGCGGTGTTGCTCGCGCCGACCGAGGCGATGACGGCGGAGCCGAACAGGAGGTGGTCCACGAGCCTGCGCCGGGCCATGAGCCGCATCCCAGTGACGTAGAGCAGGGGGATGACGGTGGCCGCGAGGATGATCTTCCCCTGCCAGATGCCGAGCGGGAAGTTGCCGAAGGTCGTCGTCGCGGCGCCGGACATCCACATGCTGACCACGGCGGCGACCAGGGCGAACGGTGCGGCGGGGATGCGGGCCTCCTCCACCAGCCAGGTGAGGCCCAGCATGGTGAGCACGGTGAGCGCGGGCGGGACGACGAGGTAGACGATGACGCCGGCGGGCACGCCCGTCAGGGCGGCGAGGACCCCGAAGAGTGCCTCGATGCTGCTGACGTTGGGGGTGTGCACCTGCAGCCCGGGGAACACCTGGTCCGAGAGCATGGTGTCCCGGAGCGGGAAGGTGCCCTTCTGGGCCACCCAGACCGACAGGTTGACGAAGAACGCGTCGTCGCCGCCCGGCCGGTTGAGGACGGACGCGAGGGCCCCGCTCACCAGGGCCAGGAGCCAGCCCACCGCCCAGAGCGGCCCCTGCGACGGGGTCCGCCGCTCCGCGACCGCGCTGCCGTCGTCGCGAGGTGTGTCCGCGAGGTCGTCCCCGCGGGTGGTGTCCCCGGCGTCGCCGTGGCGCCGGGCACGCCACTGCCGGACGAGGTACGCCGCGACCATCACCAGCCCGAGGTCGAGGGCCAGCGCACGGTGGCCGGAGACTCCCAGCCCGAACGCGATCCCGGTGACGGCCACGGCCAGGACGACGATGGCGGCCCGCGGCGGCTGTTGCAGCGGTCGGCCGGCCTCCTGTACCGGGCGGCGGACCAACAGGACGACTGCGAGCAGCCAGAGCACGACGGCGGCGACGAAGGTCGGCATCGAGGGGATCCTGGCGGCCAGGGCCACTTGGTAGCACAGGGTCCACGCCGCGAAGAAGGTCAAGGCCCCCTCGACGATGCCCCGGCCGGCCCGGGATGCCACGCTCGGGCGCGGCCGCCCGGGGCGGGATGCTGCGGTCGTCGGGGCTGGCCCGGGTCGCCCGGGGGTCGAGTCCACGCCGCGGTCGTCGCGACGGACCGCCTCGTCCCCGGGCGGCACGGCGTCGGCGGATCCGCGGGTCGGCGGAGGTGCCACGCCGACGATGCGGTCGACGGATCGCTCCGGCTCGGCCACGGCGGTGGCGTGGTAGACGGTCCTCAGGACGGTCGGGCTCGGCGCCACGGTGCGGAGTCTACGAGGCGCCGACCCCGGCCCCGCGCAGGCTGTGGGCCAGGCTGGCCAGGTCGGTGCGGTTGACCAGCGCGCCGACCGCCACGTAGGCGAGCGCGGCGCCTGCCTGCACGAGGATGCCGCCGAGCCCGCCGACGCCGGAGGTGAGCCGGGCCAGGGTGAGCATCGCCGCCAGACCCAGACCGAAGCGCAGGACCAGGTCCCACCAGACGTGGCGCTCCACCCACCAGGTGAGCCCCAGCGAGCCGGCCGAGGCCACCACGGCTCCGGCGAGATAGCCGTAGGCCACGCCGGTCGTCCCCCAGCGGCCGGCCAGCCAGGGCCACGAGGCCAGGCTGGTGACGAGCCCTGCGAGGTTGAGCCCTGCCACCGCCAGCTGGCCCCGGCCGCGGGTCGAGGTGAGGGTCGCGGCGGGCCCGACCGCCGCCGAGGTGAACATCACCGCGACGAGCAGGATGAGCAGCAGTCCGGCCGACGACGCATAGCTCGAGCCGTAGACGACGAACATGATCGACGGGCTGAGGATGACGAGGAACCCGAACAGCAGGACGAACGCAGCGCTCAGCTCTCGCGCCAGCCGGTCGCTCTGGACCCGCACGGCGGCGCGGTCGCCCCGGCTGGCGGCTCCGACGAGCGGAGGGACGATGACACTGGTGAGCGCGATGGCGATCATCGACGGCGGGGTCGCCAGCGAGAAGGCCGCCGCATACACCCCCGCCTGGCTCGCCCCCCCGAAGTGGTGGGCCGCGAGCTGGGACGCCTGGAGCAGGCCGCCGCTCGCCATCCCGCTCAGTACGCCGAGAAGGACGAACCGGTCGATCTCGCGCCGCAGGGGCGCCTCGAGCCGGTGCCGCCGCGCGTGGTGCGGCCACGCGAGTGCCGCGAAGAGCAGGTAGCCACCCGTCAGCGGCAGCAGGATCGCGGCGTCGAGCCCGAGGAGGAGCACGACGGCGAGGGCGGTGAGGGCGGTGAACGCCGCGACCGTGTCGAGGACGGCCACCCGCCGGTAGTTCTGGGCCCCGAACTGGACGCCCCGCAGGGTGTTGTACATCGAGTAGGCCCAGGTGAGCACGCAGGTGGCAACGGCCTGCACCGTCCCGAGGTCGAGCCAGGTGGCCGCGACGAGAGCCGCCCCCGTCGGCAGCACCAGCCCGATGAGCGCCGTCCGACGGGTGAGGTGCCACGCCACCGCCTGGGCGCCGTCCTGGTCCTCGAGGGCGGCCTTGAGGGCGACGTACTTCGTCCCCCCGGCCGCGGCCGGCGCGGCCCAGAGCTGGCTCGCCAGGACGGCGATCGACAGCGAGGAGTTGGTGTGGCCGAGGAAGTCGCGCGACCCCAGCCGGCCGACGAGGATGCTGTAGAGGAGCCGGACCGACCCCTGCACGGCGGTCGCATAGAGGCTGAGTACTCCCCTTGGCCCGCAGGCTGTTGCTCTCGCGGGTGATCCGGTCGCCCTGGCCCTCGGCGGGACTGCTCACCTGGCCTCGTCCGCGCCGCCGGAGCGCCGCGCCACCGCGCGGCTCGTGCAGTGGACCCGGGCCATTGGCGCAGCATACCGAGGGCGGCGTGGGGCCCCCGGACGGATTCGGGCGCGCGACACCCCGCCGTCCGTGTGGACGGCGGAGCAGCCCTGCGGCATGGTGGTGAGGTCCCGACCGGACGAGCCGTGGACCGACGAGCCAGACCTCGTCGCCGACCTGTTGTGAAGGTGGACCGTGACTCCCAGCTCCCGCCCGTCCCGAGTCCTGACCCGGGCCCTGGCCCGCGTCGCCGTCCTCGGGCTGGCCACCGCATCGCTGCTCGCCGTGCAGGTCGCCGGCGTCGGCGCCGACCTCTCCGGGGCCGCCGCCGCACCCGCGTCCCGTCGCGACCCGGGTGACACCGCGCCGCTTGCAGGCCGTCACGACCGGACGCTGCGCGCGCCGGCCGGGACAGGAGGGCCGGCGGCGCTGCGCCCCCGGCCCGGTCGCCGGGGCGCAGAGCATGAGTGTGGCCATCGCTGACCGGCTCGCCGTCGTCGGCGTGACCTGGCCCACCGGTCGGCTCGCGGCGGCGACCGGGTGCAGGTCCGGGTCGCAGCACGGGCCCGTCGTGGGGTGCCTGGGAGGACGTGGCCCGCGAGGATCCCGGCACGGGCCGGACCAGGGAACCGCAGAGGCGACGGCCGCCGCTCGAACCGACCGGGAGGGCACCGCGCCCTACGTCGCCATCGGTTCCGCCGTCCAGGCGCGGGTGCTCGAGCGCCCATGCCACCCTCGCCGCCGGCCTCGACCTCGAGGTCGTCCAGCCGGGGACCTCGCCGGCGGATGCCGCCAGTCGACAGCACGGCGCCGCCGGCTCCGCCTCGGCCATCACCTACCGCCCGGGGATCCGGACCCGCGCCCAGTGGGGCGCCGACGAGTCGATCCGGCCGGGCCGCCCCGTCCTACGGGCAGGTCCATCTGGCCTTCGTCCACCACACCGACGGCTCGAACAGCTACGCGGCCGGTGACGTGCCCGCCATCATCCGCGGGATCTACACCTTCCATGTCAAGGGCCGCGGGTGGAACGACATCGGCTACAACTTCCTCGTCGACCGGTGGGGCCGGATCTGGGAGGGCCGCTACGGCGGGGTGACCAAGGCCGTCATCGGGGCGCACACCCTCGACTACAACTCGTGGTCCTTCGGGGTCGCGTCATGGGGACCTTCACGACGCACGCGCCCCTCCACGGCCGTCAAGGACTGCCTGGCCCAGCTCATCGCGTGGAAGCTGAGCATCCACGGCGTCCAGCTGCCGGGGACGACGGTCGCCAACGGCAAGACGTTCAACATCGTCAGCGGGCATCGCGACGCCAACCAGACCGCCTGTCCTGGGCAGCTGCTCTACAACGCCCTACCCAGCATCCGCGCCTCGGCCGCGAGCCGGATGGGCCCCTGTCCCGGACGGCCGATCGCCCGCGACGCGGACGGGGCCGGCCAGCCCGACGTGCTCGCCTACCCCACGCCCGGCCCCGCGGGTGGGACCTCGGGTCCCGTCCGGCTGTTCACCTCCGCGCCGCTGGACGCGGTCGGCACCGACCAACACGGCGCGGGCAGCTGGAACACGCTGCGCACCGCGACCCTGGCGCCCGGACGTCACCGACGACGGCAAGGCGGACATCATCGCCCAGGACCCGGCGTCGGGCACGCCTTCGGACGTATGCCGGTGACGGCGCGGGCGGCGTGCGTCCCGGGTACGTCACGAGCGGCACCGGATGGGGGACGATGCTCTCGGTCCTGCCGGTGGGCGACCTCAACGGCGACGGTCATGGCGACCTCATGGCTGTGGGCCGAGCACGGATCGATGTACTTCTACCCGGGACGCCGGCGACGGCAGGTTCCCCGGCAGGGTCTTCATCTCAGCCGGGTGGACCGCATACCGGAGCTTCTCGGCGGGCCGGACCGCACCGGTGACGGGCTGCGCGACCTCACCGCGGTGCAGGCGTCGACCGGCCGGCTCTACGCCATCCCGACGGTCAGCGGCGGCGGACTGGGCACCCGGAGCTACCTCGCGGGCGGCTGGGGTCCCCTCCCCACGTCATCTCGGCCGGTGACCTCGACGGCGACCACAACGCCGACATCTCGCCCGAGACTCCGCCGGGACGATGCGGACCTACTACGGCGACGCCGGCCAGACCCCGGCGCGGCTGAACTTCTGGGGCTCGGGCTGGGGCGGGGTCGACCAGATGCTCCGCCGGTGTCGACTTCACCGGTGACGGCATCGCCGACGTCCTCGGCGTCTACCGCAGGTGTCCAACGGGCAGATGAGGCTCTACCACGGCCTCGGGCGCCGGGACCTCGAGCCCGGGCCGACCATCGCCGGCCTCGCCGGCGCCGACACCGTCCAGCTCGTGGGGGACGTCGACGGCGACGGCCACACCGACGCCGTGGCCCGGGTCGGGCGACACGCTGCTCGGCCTGCGCGGCACCGGCGGGGGCGGCTTCGGGGCACCGTTCGTCCTCGGCACGCACGGGTGGGCCGCGATGACCCGCATCGCCGCGGCCGGCGACCTCAGCTACGACGGCATCCCCGACCTCGTGGCGACCGTGGCGGCGACGGGCCAGGTCAACCGCTACGCCCTCACCCGCTCGTTCACCCTCCAGAGCGCCATCGCGCTCGAGCAGGGCTGGGGCGGCTACCGTGCCGTCACCGGGGTGGGCGCCTGGAACACCGACGCCAACGGGGACGTCGTCGTCCTGCAGACCGACGGGACGCTGCGGCTCTTCCGCGGCTCCGGCGACGCACCGCTGCTCGACAGCGTCGTCCTGCGGGTCCACACGACACTGCAGCAGATCGTCGGGGTCGGCGACTACAACGGCGACCACCTGCCCGACATCGTCGGTGTCGACGCCGCCGGCGGCACCTGGCTCTACAGCGGCCTCAGCAACGGCCGGCTCGCCTCCGGCCGCCAGCCGATGACCGGCGGACCGGGACCCGGGTGGACGCTCGGCTGAGCGCCACGTCGGCCGAGGCGGCCGGTGAGGGCTCCTCAGCCGAGGTCGACGGCGAAGTCCGGCCCGGTGGCCGCGCGGACCTGCTCGACGGTGACGTCGGGGGCGAGCTCGCGGAGGACGAGGCCCGTCGGTCGGTGATGTCGATGACGGCGAGGTCGGTGATGATCCGCTGGACCACGCCCTTGCCGGTGAGGGGGAGGGTGCACTCGTCGACGATCTTGTGCGAGCCGTCCCGGGCGGTGTGCTCCATGAGGACGATGACCTTCTTCGCCCCGTGGACGAGGTCCATCGCCCCGCCCATGCCCTTGACCATCTTGCCGGGGATCATCCAGTTGGCGATGTCGCCGCGGGCCGAGACCTGCATGGCGCCGAGGATCGCGGCGTCGACCTTGCCGCCGCGGATCATCCCGAAGCTGAGCGCGGAGTCGAAGTAGGCCGCGCCGCGGCGGGTCGGTCACGGTCTCCTTGCCGGCGTTGATGAGGTCGGGGTCGACGGCGTCCTCGGTGGGGTACGGCCCGACGCCGAGGATGCCGTTCTCGGACTGCAGGACGATCTCGACGTCGTCGGGGACGTAGTTGGGGACCAGGGTCGGCAGGCCGATGCCGAGGTTGACGTAGGCGCCGTCCTCGAAGCTCGGCGGCGGCCCGGGCGGCCATCTGCTCACGGGTCAGTGCCATGTCAGGCCTCCGTCCGGACGGTCCGTCGCTCGATGCGCTTGTCGGCGGCCTGCTCGGGGCGTCAGCGGCAGGACCCGCTGGACGTAGATGCCGGGCAGGTGGACCGCGTCGGGGTCGAGCTCGCCGGGCTCGACGAGCTCCTCGACCTCGGCGATGGTGACCCGGCCGGCCATCGCGCACAGCGGGTTGAAGTTGCGGGTCGACTTGTTGAAGACGAGGTTGCCGTGCCGGTCGCCGCGCCACGCCCGGACGAGGGCGAAGTCGGTGACGATGGCCTCCTCGAGGACGTACTCGCGCGGCTCGCCGGCCAGCTCGAAGGTCCTGGTCTCCTTCGCCGGCGAGGCGACGGCGACGCTGCCGTCCGCGGCATACCGCCAGGGCAGCCCGCCCTCGGCGACCTGGGTCCCGACCCCGGTCTGGGTGTAGAAGCCCGGGATGCCGGCGCCCGCCGGCCCGCAGCCGCTCGGCGAGGGTGCCCTGCGGGGTGAGCTCGACCTCGAGCTCGCCCTCGAGGTACTGGCGGGCGAACTCCTTGTTCTCGCCGACGTAGGAGGAGACCATCCGGCGGATCTGCTTGGCCTGGAGCAGGATGCCCAGCCCCCAGTCGTCGACCCCGCAGTTGTTCGAGACGACCTCGAGGTCGCTGACCCCACGCTCGTGGAGCTCGGCGATGAGCACGGAGGGGATGCCGCACAGGCCGAACCCGCCCACGGCGAGAGAGGCGCCGCTCCCGATCCCGGCGACGGCATCGGCGGCGCTGGAGACGACTTTGTCCATGCCGCAGCACTGTATCCGCCGCCGCGGGGGTCATCCGTTCGGGTGGACTTCGTCACGGCTCGTGCGGGGCGCGCAGAGTTACAGACCTGTTATTCGGTGGAAGGGGTTGCCCGGCCCTCGGGGCCGCGAGATAAATGAGCGGCTGCTGATGCCAGATGTGACTGTTGTTGTCCGCCGCGCCGGCCCCTCCTGCCCACGGCGCGGCATTGAGGAGTGTGCTGTGCCCTTGTCGCTGCGGGCCATCAGTGCGATCTCGGCGCCGCTGGCGCTCCCGGCGATGTTCCTCTCCGCGGCGCCGGCCCATGCCACGACGATCCCCGCCCCAGCCGTCGAAGACCCTGCCCAGCGCGCTCGACGTCGCGCCGCCCTACCAGGCCGGGACCCTCTGCCTGACCACGGCGCTACCCGGGCCGCTCGACTTCGCCAAGCTCCTCAACAGGACCTACGGCACCCACACCTACGGGATCCTGCGCACCTGTGCGGCCGAGCACGGCGAGGGTCGCGCGCTCGACTGGATGGTCAACGCCAACACCAAGGACGGGCTGGCCCTCGGCAACGCCATCACGACCTGGCTCACCGAGAAGGACAGCCAGGGCCGGGTCGGCGCGATGGCCCGCCGGCTGGGCATCAACTACATCATCTGGAACCACAAGATGTGGCGGTCCTACGACCCGGGGCGGGGCTGGGCGGCCTACACCGGCTCCAACCCGCACACCGACCACATCCACATGTCCTTCACCTGGGACGGCGCCTACGAGCAGACCTCCTGGTGGACCGGCGTTGCGCTCCTGCACGTGCGCTACACCGGCCCGGTCAACGACCCGTCGAGCCCGGTCGTCGTCACCAGCCCGCAGGTCACCAACACGGGCTACCCGCTCCTCGCCGAGGGCGACACGGGCGCCGATGTCGCCCTGGCCCAGAAGGCCATCGGCGTGACCGCCGACGGCGACTTCGGGCCGGTCACCCTCGCCGCCCTCAAGACCTGGCAGAAGGCCCACGGCGTCGCCGCGACCGGCCAGCTCGACTACCCGACCTGGCTGACCATGATCCAGCTCGGCCTCGTCCCGTCGCGGGCGGCGGACAGCCCGCTGCACACGTATGCGTCGACCACCCTGCGCGTCGGCTCAACCGGCGCCGCCGTCATCGCCCTCCAGAAGGCCCTGGGCGGGCTCACCGCCGACGGCGCCTTCGGGCCGCTGACGCAGGCCCGGGTCATCGCCTTCCAGAAGGCCAACGGGATCAGCCCGGCCGACGGGGTCGCCGGCCCCTCGACCTGGGCCGCCCTCATGGGCGTCGCCGCCGGGCAGGGCGGCGCGGGTGGTGGCACCACCACGCCGGCCCGCCCCCGCCCCCGCGCCTCGGGTCGGCGGCGATCGACGAGCGCCGTGATGGTCGCGCCCGTCTCGAGCGAGTTCACCGCGGTGAAGAAGACCGTCGTCCAGCTGGGCTCGACCGGCAGCGCCGTCTCGCTGGTCCGGTCGGCTCTCGGCTTCCGCAGCATGAGCGCCGCCTTCGACGCCGACCTCGCGGCCGCGGTCAAGACGTTCCAGAGCCGTTCGGGCCTACCGGTCACCGGCATCGTCAACCGCGCGACGTGGGACGCCCTGGAGCGCACCAAGCACCCCCTCATCGACTACTGGCAGATCGTCCTGCGCCCGGGCTCGACCGGGCCGGCGGTGCTCGCCGTCCAGAAGGTCCTCGGCGTCACCCCCGACGGCGTCCTCGGGCCCGCCACGACCGCGGCCGTCAAGGCCTGCCAGGCCCGCGCCAAGCTGGCGCAGACCGGCTACGTGGCCACCCTGACGTGGAAGGCCATCGACGCCGAGGCCACCACACCGAAGGGCGTCATCGTCAACCACCCAGGCTGACCCGCTCCGAGTCGAGCCGGGCGGCGAGCACCTCCGGGGGCACCGGTCCGCGGCTGTGGACGAGCGAGCCGTCGCGCGCCCAGACCCCCAGCGCGGCGTCGATGAGCTCGCGCACGTCGTCGGTGGCGATGTGAAGTCTCGTCTTCATGGGCCAGTCACGTTGCGGCACAACAGACCCGTAGGGCGTGACGTCGTCGTCTGACCCGCAGGGCCGGGTCGTCGTCGACGGGCCGCGCCCAGGGGACGAACCGGTCGCCGTAGGTCGCCAGCTCTCGGGCCTCGTCCATCGCGCCGGCCGGGACCGGGCCCGGGGCCGACCGGGCGAGCGACGCGAGCGTGACGAGCACGCGATCGCCGGCCGCGGCCTCGAGGACCGCCGCGTCGTCGGCGACCGTCACGTCCGCCGGACCGTCGTCGAGGGCGACGCACCCACCTACCGACCAGGTGGCCAGCGCCCACACCAGTGCCCTCCAGTGGGCGGGAAGGCAGACCCGCACGACCGTGCCGGGACCGGCGTCCCACTCCTCCTGCAGCGCGTTGGCCGCCTTGGCGACCCAGGTGCCGAGGACGCGGCCCGACAGCTCGACGCGCTCGCCACGGGTCGGCCCCTCGGTGCCGTCGTAGGCCGTCACCCGCGGGCGGGTGGCGTCGGTCGCGGACAGGGCGGCGAGGACCTCGGCGGGGTGCGTCACGTCCGCACTCTAGACAGATAGCGTTCGCCTGTGACCAGCCGCGACCCCGATCCCCTCGCCGGGGAGCTTCCGGTGCTGCCGTGGGAGCAGCGCGCCGGCCGCGTGCTGCAGGACCTCGTCCTGGGTGCGGCGCTGTGGGTCGTCGGCACGGCGCTGCTGTGTGCGCTGCTCGCGTCGGTGGGGCTGTGGCAGCCCCTCCTCGTCCTGCCGCTCGAGGTCGTCCTGGCGGCGGGTTGCGGGTGGCTGGCACACGGCATACCGGCGCGGCCGATGCCGGTATGGACCGCCGGCCTGCTGCTCGTCGTCACGCTCGGCGGGTTGTTCTGGACGGTGGGCACGCACGCCGAGCAGGTCCTGCCGCGCCGCGACTCGGGCAGCTACCTGCAGTCGGCGCTCTGGCTGGCCGACACCCACCGCCGGGTCGTGCCCGTCGAGGCGGCCTCCCTCGGCGGGGCGGCAGTGCTGCGGCAGCCCGGGGTCACCCTGGCGAGTCCGGCGTTCTACCAGGTCGGGTCGGCGGCAGACCCCGCGGTGCAGCCGCAGTTCGTCATCGGCCCGGCCGCGGTCTACTCGCTGGGGAGCTGGCTCGGCGGGGTCCCGACGATGCTCGTCCTGCCCGCGCTGGTGATGGCGCTGGGGATCCTCGCGACCGGGCTGCTGGCCGGCGCCGTCGTCGGCCCCCGCTGGGCGCCGCTGACCGCGGCCGGGACCCAGCTGGCGTTCCCCATGCTCCACGTCGCCCGCTCGACCTACTCCGAGCCGCTGGCCGTGCTCACCCTCGCCGCGGGGCTGCTCGCCCTCACCCTCGCCGCCCGCCGGGGCACGCGCGCCGCGGCCGCGCGGGCCAGCGCCGGCCTCGCGGGGTTCCTCGTCGGCGCGACCGTGCTCGTCCGGGTCGACGGGCTGCGCGAGACCGCCCTGCTGCTGCCGGTCGCCGCCCTGTACGCCGTCTCGCGGCGGCCGTCCGCGCGGGTCATGAGGCCGCTGCTCGTGGGTGGCGCGGTGGGGACCACGGTGGCGGGGGTCGTCGCCGGCGCCCTGTCCTACCGCTACCTGGGCTCGATCGCCTCCAGCCTGGTTCCCCTCGTCGCGATGGCGCTCGCCCTGGGCCTGGGGACGTGGGGGGTCGTCGTCGCGGCACGCCGTGGGGTGCGGGTGCCCGACCGGGCGAGGCGCCTGGTCCCCGACGTCGTCGGGGTGCTCACCCTGGTCGCCGGTCTGGGGCTCGGCGAGCCGGCCGTGGTGGCAGGTGGTGCGCCAGTCGGCGCAGGACCCCGGCGCGCACGTCGTCGCGGGGCTGCAGCTGCGGCGAGGGGCTGCCGGTCGACGGGGGCCGCACCTATGCGGAGCAGTCGGTCGGCTGGCTCTCCTGGTGGGTCGGCCGGCCGGCCCTGGCCATCGCCCTCGTCGCCCTCGTCGTGGCGCTGAGGCAGGTGGCGCGCGCCTGGGCCGACGAGCGGGACCTGCCGGCTGGACCGGCCCGCTCCTCGTCGCGGCCGGGTCGACCCTGCTCACCCTCTACCGGCCCGGCATCACCCCGGACCACCCGTGGGCAGACCGGCGGCTCGTCGTCGCGCTGCCGTTCGTCGTGCTCCTCGTCACGGCAGCGGCCGCCCGGGTGCTGCGGTGGTCGCGGGTGCGGCTCCCGCTGCCCCTCGTCGTCCCCGCGACGCTCGGCGTCACCGCCGCGCTCCTCGTCCCCGAGGCGCTCGCGACCGCCCCGCACGCGGGTGAGCGGGTCGAGACCGGGTCGCTCGCAGCGGTCGGTGCCGTCTGCCGGGCACTGCGTCCCGGCGATGTCGTGCTCGCTGTCGACGGCCGCGCCGCGAACGAGTGGCCCCAGGTCGTGCGGGGGATGTGCGGGCGTCCGTCCCTCTCGCTCACGGCCGCGGCATACCGGGACCCGGCCTCGCTGCGGGCGAGCGTGTCGGTCGTGGCGGGGGACGTCCGGGGCGACGGCGGACGGCTGGTCCTGTTGGCGGCTGACTCGCCCGAGGCCCTCCAGCAGGCCGGCGCGGCCGAGGTGCGCCAGGTCGCCGATGTCCTGGTGGAGCAGGACCCCCGGCTGCTCGTGCGGCGGCCGGACTCCCTGGAGCCGTTGCCGATCCAGGTGTGGCTGGGCAACGCGCCCTAGCAGTCGGCAGCGGGCTCGGCTCAGCGGCGCTCGAAGGCGGCCTGGGTGCGCCGCTGCACGGCGGCATACGTCGCCGGGTCGGCCGCGACGACGAGGCCGGGGTGGGTCGACCGTGGCGTGTAGGGCGAGCCGTCGGGGTGACCCACCCGGCCACCGGCCTCGGTCACCATGAGCGTGCCCGGCGCGTGGTCCCAGGCGTTGGACCGACCGTAGACGAGGTAGTCGGCCGCACCCTCGATGAGCCGCGGGTAGTCGACGCCGCAGCACACCCAGGTGAGCCGCATCGGCGACAGCCCCTCGAGGGCGTGCCCACGCAGCGCCCACATCGAGGTGGCGCCGACCGGCGCCACCCCGTCGGGCACCGGGTCCCGGCGCACCCGCTCGGCGTTGCGGTAGACCCCGGCGCCGCGCTCGGCGACCCAGGCGACCCGGTGCTCGGGCTGCCAGATCCACCCGCGCACCGTCTCGCCGCCGACCGTCTCGGCGACCATGACCGCGTGGTCCGGCGAGCCGTGCACGAAGTTCTTCGTCCCGTCGATGGGGTCGACCGTGAAGGCGTGCTCGGCCGTGAGGTAGCGCTCGAGCAGGTGGTGGTCGAGCGCGTATGCCTCCTCGCCGAGAACGACCGCGTCGGGGTACGCCGCGAGCAGCGCCTCGGTGATGAGCTCCTCGGCCTCGCGGTCGGCCACCGTGACGAGGTCGCCGGGGTTCTTCTCCATCACCTCGCCGTCGGCGAGCGAGCGGAACCGAGGGGTGACCACGCGGGCCGCGACATCCTGGATGAGCGCCAGCACCTCGGTGGTCTCCATGGGGCAACCGTGACACACCGCTCGGCCGGGTCAAAACGCAGCACGGGACCGGGACGCGGCCACGCGGCCACGTGGGCACGGCCGAGTGCGCCGGGTAGGCTCCGAGGCGATGAGCGAGCACCCCGACACCGACAAGATCATCGTGCGCTCCGGCGAGACGGCCGGGCGCAGCGACGACCCCGCGACCCCCGTCGAGCGGACGCCCGCCAGCATCCCGGTCACCCACCCGGCCTACCCCATCGAGGGCGACGTCGGGGGCCCGGTCCCCGACGTCACGGTCGTCCTGCCCTGCTACAACGAGGGCGAGCACGTTCTGGCCGAGATCGACCGGCTGACGGCGACGCTGCGCGAGAGCGAGTTCGCGTACGAGCTGCTGTGCATCGACGACGCGAGCACCGACGACACCCTCGAGGTGCTCCGCGCCGCGGCGCGGACCCACCCCCATCTGCGCGTCCTGCCCTTCCGGCGCAACGGTGGCTCCGGCACGGCCCGCCGGATCGGGACCCAGCAGGCCCGCGGCCGGTATGTCGTGTGGACCGACGCCGACATGACCTACGAGAACGAGCGCATCCCCGAGCTGGTCCGGATGCTGCGCGACGACCCCACCTACGACCAGGTGGTCGGTGCTCGGACCACCGAGGAGGGCACGCACAAGTGGGCGCGGGTCCCGGCGAAGTGGTTCATCCGCAAGATCGCCGAGTGGCTGACCAAGACCCGGATCCCTGACCTCAACTCCGGCCTGCGGGCCTTCCGCCGCGAGGTGGCGCTGCCCTACCTGCGGCTGCTCCCGGCCGGGTTCTCCTGTGTCACGACCATCACCATCGCCTTCCTCGCCAACCAGCACGGCGTGCGGTACGTCGACACGGCGTACGCGAAGCGGGCGGGGACGAGCAAGTTCCACTTCGTCCACGACGCGTACCGCTACATCCTCCAGGTGCTGCGGATGGTGATGTACTTCGACCCGCTCAAGGTCCTCATGCCCCCGGCGCTCTGGCTCATCGGCATCGCGCTGGTCAAGGGCGTCGTCGACATGGTGCGCCACCCGTTCTACTTCCCGGCCAACACCGTCCTGCTGTTCGTGGCGGGGCTGCTCATCGGCTCCGTCGCTCTGCTCGCCGACCTCATCGTGCGGTCCCGCGACGGTGTCTGAGGCCGCCGATCGCCCGCTGAGAGTCGCCGTCGTCGGACCGACCCACCCCCTCAAGGGCGGGGTCGCGGCGCACACGACCACCCTGGCCCACCGGCTGGCCGACGAGGGTCACGACGTCCGGCTCGTCTCGTGGACCCATCTCTACCCGAGCCGGCTCTACCCGGGCCAGCAGGCCGTGCCGGGCGGCGCCCCCGACGTCCCGCCGTTCCCCGGCACCCGCCGGTCGCTGTCGTGGGCCCGCCCCGCGTCGTGGGTCCGGGTGGGTCGGGGGCTGCGGGACATGGACGTCCTGGTCGTCGTCCATGTGGTCCCTGCGCTCGTCCCCGCGCACCTGACCCTGCTGTATGCAGCGGGCGCCGGCCGCCCAGGTCGCCCCCGCTCGGTCGTGGTGGCGCACAACGTCCTGCCGCACGAGCCCCACCCCGGCGACCGGGCTCTGGTCGGCTCGCTGCTGCGCCGGGCCGACGCCGTCGTCGTCCACAGCGTCGAGCAGGCGGGCCTCGCTGCGGACCTCGGGGCCACCGACGTCCGCGCCCTCGACCTACCGCCACACCTGCCCGGGGGAGTGCCGGTGGGGCGACCCGGCACCGGCGACGGGCCGGTGCGGCTGCTCGCCCTCGGCATCGTCCGTGACTACAAGGGCCTCGACCTCCTGCTCGAGGCGCTCGCCGAGGTGCCCGGCCCACACCTGACGGTCGCCGGTGAGATGTGGGGGTCGAGCGGGCAGCAGGTCCGTACGGTCGCCGCCGACCCCCGGCTGGCCGGCCGGGTCGAGCTGCGCGAGGGCTATGTCCCGGGCTCCGAGCTCGCCGGGCTGCTCGCCGAGCACGACGTCCTCGCCCTGACCTACCGCAGCGCCACGGCCTCCCAGAACGTGCTGCTCGCGCACGAGCACGGCCTCGCCGTCCTCGCCACCGACGTGGGCACGTTCGGGGAGCAGGTGGACGACGGCGTCGATGGCCTCGTCGTGCCCCCGCAGGACCGGGCCGCCCTCGTCGATGCGCTGCGTCGCCTCGCCGAGCCCGGATACGCCGCCCGGCTGCGGTCCGCGGTGACCCGACCGGACCTCGCCGCCCCGTGGGCGGCATACCTCGAGGGCCTGCTCGGTGCGGGAGGGGGCTCGTGACCACCGCAGACGGTCCTGCGACGCCACCCGCCGCGCCCGCCGGTCCCGCCCCGCACCCCACGGCAGCGGCTCATCGGCGCCGTCCGCGTCGGCCTGCTCGTCCTCGTCCTCGCCGCCGTCGCCGTCGCCCTCGTCCGCAACTGGGCGGCCGTGTCCGACGACCTCGGGAGGATCAGCGTCCCCACCCTCGTGGCGGCGCTGCTGCTCGCCCTGTTGTCCCCGCCGTTGACGATGCTCGGCTGGCGGGTGCTGCTGGCCGACCTCGGCACCGACCTGCACCTCGCCCCGGCGGCCGGTGTCTTCTTCGTGGGCCAGCTGGGCAAGTACCTCCCCGGGTCGATCTGGTCGGTCGTCGCCCAGGCCGAGATGGGGGCGCGGCTCGGCGTGCCGCGCCGCCGCTCCGGCGTCGTCGGGCTGGTCGCCATGGCGATGTCGCTCATCACCGCCGCCGTCCTGGGCCTGCCGGCCGTCCCCCTCCTGCTCAGCGACGACCGGACCTCGGGCTCGCTGGCCCTGGGCGGCATCGCCGTCGTCCTCGTCGTCCTCTGCCTCTGGCCGCCGGTCCTCAACCGCGGGATCGCCCTGCTGCTGCGGCTGCTGCGGCGCGAGCCCATCGAGCACGAGCTCACCGGCACGGGCCATCTCGTGGACGGCGGTGCTGTTCCTCCTCGCCTGGGTCTTCACCGGCCTCAGCGTGTGGGTCCTCGCTCGGGAGCTGGCGACCGAGGGCTCGCCCGGCGACGTCCTCCTCGTCGGGGTGGCCGGCTTCGCCCTCGCGGCCGCGATCGGCATGGTGAGCTTCCTCGTCCCGGCCGGCGTCGGCGTCCGTGAGGGGCTGCTCGTCCTCGTGCTCGTCGGGGTGATGAGCGTGCCGGCAGCGACCGCCGTCGTCGTGCTGGCGCGGTTCCTCACCGTGGTCGCCGACGTCCTCTGGTCACTCACGGGCTGGCTCTGGGCGAGGGCGCACCATCTCCTCGGCGACCCCACGGACCATCGGGCTCCTAGGATCGGGTCATGACCGGGCGTCGGCGCGAGGAGCAGCTCGCCTACTCCGAGCAGATGGCTGCCATGCTCGACGAGGCGGGGCGGCGCCGGAAGGCCGCCAAGGTGCTCGCCGTCGTCGAGCACGCCCTCGGTCGCGAGGACCTCAACGGGCTTCGGGCACTCGACGTGGGATGCTCGGCCGGGTTCATCGCGGACGAGCTGTCACTCGCGGGCGCGGACACCGTGGGGGTCGACATCGACGAGCCGGGGCTCGCCAAGGCCCGGGCGCGCTTCGGCGAGCGGGTCCGCTTCGAGGTCGCCCGTGGCGAGTCGCTCCCCTTCCCGGACGCGTCCGTCGACGTCGCGGTGTTCAACCACATCTACGAGCACGTCGTGGACCCGGCCGCCGTCCTCGCCGACATCCACCGGGTCCTGGCTCCGGGAGGCCTGGTCTACCTCGGGCTGGGCCACCGGCTCCAGGTCATGGAGCCGCACTACCGGCTGCCCTTCCTCTCCTGGTTGCCCCAGGGACTGGCGGACCGCTATCTGCGGGCCACCGGCAGGGGGTCGCACTACTACGAGCACTACCTCACCCCCCGCGGGTTGCGTCGCCTCGTCGCGGCGTTCGACGTGTGGGACTACACGGTTCCGGTCCTCGCCGACCCCGTGGCGTTCGCGGGCGACGACATCGTGCCCGCTGCGGTCGCCGGGCTTCCCGAGTGGGTGCTCAGGACGATGCTCCCGGCTGTCCCCACGTACGTGTGGGTAGGCTTCAAGGATCCGGGTCGTCCCACCGGGCCCGCGCGGCGGGTCTCGCCCCGGCACCTCCGATGACATCGGTCGCAGCGGCTCTGCACGCCCGGCTCGCCGGGGTCGGTATGTCGCTGCAGTCCTGCCTGGGTCGCAACCCAGGTGTCGGCGGCCTGTTCAACCTGCACATCCTCCGAGGCCGCTGAGCGGCCCAGGAGACAAGCGATCGGCGGCAGTGCCATGACGGATCCCCTGACCGATCGGGTGCTGCTGTCCGGCCCGCGGGCCGTCGGGGCGGTCCTCGTCGGCCTGCGCCACGGCACCGCAGACCCGACCTTCCGCGCAAAGACCGCCGGCCGCTGGTGGCTCGGCTGGCGCACCCCTGACGGACCCGCGACGCTTCGCCTCGAGGCCCAGCCCGTCGCCGACCAGGTCGACGCCACCGCCTGGGGACCCGGGGCGGCATGGGCGCTGCGCCAGGTCCCGGAGCTGCTGGGCGAGGCCGACGACCCGAGTGGGTTCGTCGCCCACCATCCGGCGGTCGACGAGGCGGCCCGCCGGTTCCGCTGGTGGCGGGTCCCCCGTTCGGGCCTGGTCCTCCAGACCCTGGTGACCGCGATCATCGAGCAGAAGGTGACCGGGCAGGAGGCCTTCGCGGCGTACCGGCTCCTCGTGCGGCGCTTCGGTGAGCGGGCCCCCGGTCCCGGAGCCGACCTCGACCTGTGGGTCCCGCCGGCCCACGAGGAGTGGGCGGCGGTTCCGTCGTGGGAGTGGCTGCGGGCCGGCGTCGACCCGGCACGGTCGCGGCCGCTCGTCGCGGCGGTGCAGTACGCCGGACGGCTCGAGGAGTGCCTCCGGATGTCACCTGCCGACGCCCGGGCCCGGTTGGAGTCGCTGCCGGGTGTCGGCGTGTGGACCAGCGCCGAGGTTGCGCAGCGCGCGCTCGGTGACGCCGATGCGCTGAGCGTGGGCGACTACCACGTCGCGAAGAACATCGGCTGGGCGCTCACCGGCAGTGAGGTCGACGACGACGGGATGCTCGAGCTGCTGCAGCCGTATGCCGGGCACCGATACCGGGTCCAGCGCCTCCTCGAGCTCGCCGGAGCGACCCGCCCGCGCCGAGGGCCACGGCTGGCACCGCGGACCCACCTTCCGGGCCGCCGCTGAGGGACAACGCTCCCGGCGTCGCCTGCGCCGGACGCCCCGGGCGGAGGTCTCAGCCGCTGGATCGGCCCGTCACGCGGGGGAGAGCCGGACCCGGACCCGGCCGCTTCGCTCGACCCCGTCCACCCGCAGCGACTCCGCCCAGGTGGCCACCTCGAGCCGGGCCAACAGCCGGCCGAGGCTGAGCTCGTCGGGTGCGCTGAGCCACACCTCCACCACGTCGTGAGCCGACGGGTCGATGTCGGCGACGCCGTCGGGGACGTCGTGCAACGCCAGAGCCACCGCCCGACCGGCCCGCACGGCCGGCGGCTCCGGCTCGGTCGAGGGGATCCCGACCCGCTCGGCGTCCAGCGTCCCCGGGGGCACCCCGAGGGCCGAGCGGACCGCCTCGACGTGGCCGAGCGCGAACCAGTCGCCCGCGCCGGTTCGGACGAGGGAGGCGGCCGTGTGCGAGGCGGAGTCGGGGGGCGCGAGCCTGAGCCAGCCACCGGGGACGCCGCGGATGACGGCCGCCGGGACCCCGTCGACCTTCCCCTTGACCAGGTCGGCCGCGGCGGCGAGCTCGTCGGCCACGGCGCGGGCTGTGACGGACAGCTCGCGCCGGTCGGCGTCGACACCGCCACGCAGGTCCTCGAGGACCTGCAGGCCCGCTGCGCCGAGCGCGAAGTCGACCTGGCCGACCCGCCAGGTCCGTCCCGCCGTGTCGCTGACGACGACGGCCAGCGGGGCGCCGGGCGGCAGCGGGGCATACGCGACCAGACCGGCGCGGACCCGCTCGGCCTCGGCGTCGGCGTCGGCGGGCAGGAGAAGCAGGCCGCCACCGGGCCCGGTGTTCGAGGAGTCGACACCGGCGGCGGCCATGACGGGTCCGGCGCTCGCCTCGACGACCCGGGTGAGCCGTCGGCCCACCCGCCGCTCGGCGACCACCCGCGTCGTCTCGCGGGAGATGACGGCGGCGCGGTCCTCGTCGCTGGACGGTTCGGGGACGACGAGGCCGAGCGCCTTGGAGAGCACCTTGCTCGACACGACGACGACGTCGCCGGGCCGCAGATCCCCGGCGGAGCCGGCCAGCGCGGCGACGAGCAGGGCCGCCAGGTCATCGCCCGCGCGGACCTCGGGAACCCCGGTGACGGGCAGGACCAGCAGGCCGGCGGCCACCGGTCAGCCTCGCAGGCCGACGGCGATGTCGAGCGCGGTGCCGGCGATCCGGGCCGCGGACTCGACGTCGCTCATCAGCAGGTCGCGGTCGTGCACGATCACCTTGGCGCCGGCCAGGGCGACCCCGGCGTCGGCCGGGTCCACCAGCCAGCCGTCGAGGAAGTCCTCGTAGAGCCCCGCCACCGCCTGGCTCGTCGACTCGACCCCGATCGCCCTCAGGCACGCGTCTGCGTGCCCGCGGACCGGCAGACCGGAGATGAGCGGCGAGACGCCGACGACGGGGGCGGTGGTGCCGCGCAGGGCGTCGCGCACGCCGGGGACGGCGAGGACGACCCCGATGGACACGACGGGGTTGCTCGGCGGCAGCAGGACGACATCGGCACCGCGGATCGCGTCGAGGACCCCGGGCGCGGCGACCGCGCGGTCCATCCCGACGGCCACGAACCGGCTCGCCGGCACCTCGGCGCGCATCCGCACCCACCACTCCTGGAAGTGCACGGCCCGGCTCTGCCCGTCCTCCTCGACCACGACGTGCGTCTCGACGGGCTGGTCGGTCATGGGCAGCAGGGTGACCCGCCGCTGCGGCAGGCCCCACCGCTGAGCGAGCCGCGCGGTCACCTCGCTGAGGGTCAGCCCGAGCCCGAGCCACTGCGAGCGCGCGATGTGCGCGGAGATGTCGAGGTCGCCGAGGCTGAACCACTGCGGCTGCACGCCGTATGCCGCGAGCTCGCCCTGGACCCGGCTGCTCTCGTCGGCCCGCCCCCACCCCTGCATCTCGTCGACCGCCCCGCCCAGGGTGTAGAGGAGGGTGTCGAGGTCGGGACAGACCCGCAGCCCGAACAGGGTGATGTCGTCGCCGGTGTTGCCGATGACGGTGAGATCGGTGTCCGCGAGCCCGGGGGTGCGGTCGAGGTGGTGCCGCAGCCCCCGTAGGAAACGGGCGCCACCGACTCCGCCGGCCAGTGCCGTGATGCGCATGGACCTGAGTCTGTCAGGGTCGGGGCGCCGGCCCGAACTCGCCGGGTGCCCCGGCCGGCGGCGGCTCGCGCCCGGCACCCGACCAGGCACGGTCGGTAGCGGGGGCGGCCCGGTGGCCAAGCCGACACGCCGGGGGCGCATCGTCCGAACGGGCCAATATCAGATGACGGCTTGACTAAACGTGCATGACACGCGTGTAATTTCACCCATGTGCTCCGCAGGCGCCTCACGGTCGGGCCGCGGTGACAGGGTCGAGGCAAGGAGGGACCGATGCAGGAGCTGAGGCTGATCGACGCCATGGTCGAGGAGGAGGGCGCCCTGTCGTGGCAGGAGCGCTCCCTGTGTGCCCAGACGGACCCGGAGGCGTTCTTCCCCGAGAAGGGCGGCTCCACGCGCGAGGCCAAGAAGGTGTGCGTCGGCTGCGAGGTGCGCTCGGAGTGCCTCGAGTACGCCCTGGCCAAGGACGAGAGGTTCGGGATCTGGGGTGGCCTGTCCGAGCGCGAGCGCCGCAAGCTGAAGAAGCGCGCCGTCTGAGCCGCTCCGGCTCGACCACCCGATGACGCTGACCGACGCGCGCCCCGCTGCCCCCAGACCCTCCCACGTGGCGCCCTCGGTGCTGCTGCGGGTCCACGCCGTCGTCATCGCCGACGCCTCCGGCGCCGACCTCCTCGCCCTCCTCGACGCCCTCGACGCGCAGAGCCTGCCGCCCGACGTCGTCACGGTGCTCGACCGCACGGCCGACACGGAGGTGGCCGCGCTGGTGCAGCGCCGGGCCACCCGGGTGGCCGGACGCCGCCCGCCCGTCGTCGTGCACGGCCGCCGCAACTGGGCCACGGCCGCCGACCTGCACCGGGTCACCGTCGAGAACCTCGGGCCCGGGCCGGCCGACGAGGCCGGGCAGCTCGACGAGGCCGACGAGACCTCGGACCCCAAGCGGCACGCCCCGGCCCCGGCCGTCCCCGTCGCCGTCCCCGGCGGCGCAGCGGAGACCACCGCCGAGGTCGTCTGGGTGTTGCCGGTCGGCACGGTGCCCGATCCCACCGCACTCGAGCGGCTGGCCGCGGCCTGGCGCCTCTCGCCGTCGACCGGCGTCGTCGGCCCCAAGCACCTCGACGCCCAGGACCCGGCGCGGCTGCGCAGCCTCGGGATCTTCGTGACCCGGACCGGCAGGGTCGTCGCCGACCCACCCGACGGGGAGCCCGACCAGGGCCAGTACGACCGCCGGTCCGACGTCATCGCCGTACCGCTCGCCGGGGCGCTCATCGAACGCGACCTGATCGTCCGGCTCGGTGGGTGGCAGCCCTCGTTCCGCACCCCCGGGACCGACCTCGACTTCGGCTGGCGCTCCCACGCCTCGGGGCGCCGGGTCGTCGTCGTGCCGGCGGCCGTGGTCCGCTCCGGTCCAGGGCTGGGCCGCGCGACGCCGCTGACGGGGGCCGAGCGCCGGGGCGTCCGCCGGGTCGCGCTGACCCGATGTGCCTGGTGGACCGCGCCGGTGCTCGCCCTCTGGGTGGGTCTCAGCAGCCTCGGCGCGGCCCTGGCGCTGGCGTTGCTCAAGCGCCCCGCGGCCGCGGTGCGCGAGCTCGGCGACGCGGGCGCGGTCGAGCCGCTGCGTCCGCTCCTGGCCCGGGCGCGGACCCGGGGCCACCGCACGGTGCGCCGCCGCGACCTGTCCTCCCTCTTCGTCCCCGGTACGACCGTCGCCCGCCAGGTGCTCGACGACCTCCACGAGGCCGTGGTGCTCCCCTCCCGCGGGCCGGAGCGCACCGATGTCGAGATCGCGCCGCGGTCCGCCGTGGGCCACGCTCTGCGCAACCCGGGGGTGCTCGCCGTCCTTGCGGTCCTCGCGGCCATGGTCGTCGCCGGGCGCACCCTCGGCGTCGGGCTGATCCGCGGGATCGGCGGCGGCTTCGACGGGGGCGAGGTCCAGGGGTCGCTGTCGTCGGCCGGCGCGCTGTGGCACGGCTACCTCGACGGGTGGCACGGGCCCGGACTCGGCGGCACGAGCCCGGCCAGCCCCTCGCTCGCGGCGCTCGCCATGCCCGCGTGGCTGCTCGAGCACCTGCCCGGCGGTCCCTCCTCACCCGGGGGAGCGGCCGCCGCCCTCGCCCTCGTCCTCGCCCTCCCGCTGGGCGCCGTCGCGGCATACCTCGCGCTGCGGGTCGTCACGACGAACCGGTGGCTTCGTGGCGCCGGGGCGTTGGCCTGGGCGACGAGCGGGGCGGCGAGCACCGCCGTCGCGCAGGGGCGGCTCGGCGCCGCCGTCGCGCTGGTCCTGCTCCCGGCTGCGGCCGCCGGCATGGTGCTCCTCTCCCGCAGGGACGGCAGCGCGACCGCGGCGTTCGCCACCGCCCTGGTCGCCACGGTCCTCGGCGCCTTCGCCCCGGCCCTGCTCCTGGTCGTCATGCTCGTGGCACTCGTCGTCCTCGTCGGCGGCGCGAGATGGCGGGCCGTTCCCGTCCTCGTCGTCCCGCCCCTCCTGCTCGGACCGTGGATCCTCGACGCGGTGCGCGACCCGCGGCTGATGCTGACCGGTCCCGGGCTGTCCGAGTGGGGCGGCACCGCGCCACCTGGCTGGCAGCTCGCCCTCGGCCACCTCGGCGGCGCCGGGGCGACCCCGTTCTGGGTCGGGATCCCGCTCGTCGTCGCCGGCGTGGCGGGACTGGTCAGGGGCCGTTCGCACGTCGCCGCCTGGGCGCTCACGCTGGTCGGCCTGCTGGGGCTGGGTCTGGCGTTGGCCGCGCCGCGGGTTCGCCTCGACACGGTGCCGGTCGGCACGCCGGGGGCAGGACACGCCGTGACCCCGTGGGCCGGCACCCCGATGCTCGTCGTCGTCCTCGTCCTCGTCGCGGCCGCCGTCCTCGGGCTCGCCGAGGCTCCGCTCGGGCGCGCCTCGGGTGGCGGGCAGGCCATCGCCCGCTGGCCGGTGCTCGCGGCCCTGGTGCTCGCCGCGGCCGGGGGTGCGGTGCTGACCGGATGGTCCGGCTTCGGGAGCACCCTGCACGCGTGGAGCGACCCGCGCCTCGAGGCCGCGGCCGACCAGGCCGCCAGCGACCCCGCCGGTCGCTCGCTGTTCGTCACCGTCGGCGACGCCGGGGCCGCATACCGCGTCCTCGGTCGTGAGGTCGGCCCGCCGGCCCGCATCCTGCCCACCATCGAGGCCGGGGACCGCGCGCTCGCGCCGGCCGTTGCCGGGCTCCTCGACGGCAGCCCGGGCGCCTGGGACGCCGACCTCGCCGGCCAGGCGGTCGGGATGGTCGGCCTGCGCGACGGTGCCTCGGACGACCTCGCCCGCCGGCTGGACTCCACCGAGGGCCTGACCCGGCTCGCCCGGCGAGACGGGTGGTCGTACTGGCGGGTCCGCGCCGTCGGGACCAGCGACCGCCGTCCGGCCACCCCACCGCGGCTGCGGCTCGACGGCCCGTCGTCCTCGGCCCTGGTGGCGACGACGGGCCAGGACGCGGCGACGGTCCAGCAGGTCACCGTCGCCCGGGGCTCGGTCCTCGTCGTGGCCGAGCCGCTCGGCTGGTCGCACCACGCCACGGTGACCTTCCGCGGACGGGTCCTGATGCCGCAGTCCGGCACCGACCAGCCGACGTATGCCGTGCCGGCCGGATCCGGGACGCTCGTCGTCGACGTCGACGGCGGGCCGGCGTGGTGGCGGCTCGTCCAGGGCCTCGGGCTCGTCGTGCTGCTCTTCCTCGCCATCCCGTTCGGCCGCCGCGAGAGCAGGAGGCGCGGATGAACGTCCCGCTGCACGGGGTGACCCGTGCCGTGCTCGCAGCCGCGGCGGCGGCGGCGCTCGTCTACGCGGCCGGCAGCGTGTCGACGAGCCTCGACCTTGCGCCGTCGTCGGCTGCGGGCCCCACGGGACCGGGCGTCAGCACCGAGGCGGCGCGCGACGTCGTGCTGTCCTGTCCCGGCCCCGAGCTGCGCGGCGTGGCGGGCGTCGCCGACGTCTCCGTCAGCGGGAGCGTGAGCGCGGCGGCGGCTCCCGTCGACGCCCTCGGCGGGCTCGCGCTGCCCGGGGACGCCGGCGGGCTGCAGATCGGTCCGAGCTCTGCGGACGCCGGCGCCACCCCCCTGAGCCCCGCGCGCGGCAGCACGGTCGACCTCCCGCTGCCGGACGCCTCGACGGCCATCGAGGTCCGGGGCACCGGCTCGCTCGCCGCCGGGCTCGCCGCGACCCAGGAGTGGTCCTCCGACACCGCCCGGGTGCGCGGGCTCACGACGGTGCCGTGCAGGCCGGCGAGCGCCGACGCCTGGCTCATCGGCGGGGGTGGCAGCGCGGGCCGGCAGGAGCGGCTCGTCCTGGTCAACCCGGGCGCCAACGAGGTGGTTGCCGGGCTCAGCCTGCACGGGGGAGCCGGCGAGATCGCCTCGCCCACCGGCACCGGCATCACGGTCCCTGCCCACGGCCGGGCGGTCGTGCTGCTCGACGCCCTCGCCGGGAGCGAGGCGACCCCGGCGGTGCACGTCCAGGTGAGCGGAGGCACGGTCGCCGCGTACCTCAGCGACGTGTGGCTCGACGGGTCGGTCCCGGCCGGGGCCGACACCTCGCCCGCCACTGCCGCGCCGTCCCGGTCCCAGGTCATCCCGGTGGCGGCACTCTCCGGCGCAGGCGTGGTCCGGGTGGCGGTCCCGGGCGGCCGCGAGGCCGTCGTCAGCGCCCGGCTGCTCGGTCCCGAGGGCGGCAGCCCGCTGCCGGGCACCGGCGTGACCCGGATCGCCGCGGGGGCGGTCGGGGAGCTGTCGATGGCCGGAGCCCCCGCCGGGACGTATGCCGTGGAGGTCACCGCCGATGTCCCCGTCGTGGCAGCGGCGTTCGTGCAGCGCCGCACCGGGACCGACCCCGGTGACTTCGCCTGGACGCCCTCGACGGAGCGCCTCATCGGGACGGCCGGGACGGCGTTCCCGGCGACGGGAGACCCCGCGACGGCCGGCACGGCGCCGGTCCGCACCCTGTCGCTCGTCGCCACCGACGGCCCGGTGACCGCCCTGGTCGTCAGTGTCGTCGCGGGGAGGGCCACCAGCTCGCAGGTCGAGCTGGGCGCCGACACGAGCCGGACCATCGACCTCGGTGCGGCGACCTCGGTGTGGGTGAGCCCGGCCGGTGGGTCGGGAGCCCTGCGCGCCGGGGTCAGCTCGACCGTGGGCGCTGGGGCGGCCCAGCTCGTCAGCGCCCTGCCGCTGTCCGACGCCATTCTCACCTCGCTGGTGAGCACGGCGTTCCCGGTGCCGTGACGTCGGGGCGCCCGCAGCCCGGCTAGAACGTCGGGTCGATCTCTGACGGGGGGACGCCGAGCAGGGCCGCGACCTGCTCCACGACGACTCCGTGGACGAGGTCGAGCAGGTCGCGCTCGTCGCGGGCGCGGGCCTCGACGGGCCTGCGGTACACCACGATCCGGTGCGGTGCGCTCCCGTGCGGTCCGAGCAGCCGCCCCAGCGGGGCCTCCTGCACCTCCCAGGGCGCGGGGTCGTCGGGCGGGACGTCCTCGACGGCGAACTCGACATCGCCATAGCGCTGACCGAGGAGTGGACGGACCCGGTCGGCACTGTCGAGGACGAGGTCGTCGAACCGCTCGGCGCGGGTGAGCATCGCGGGCACGGGTGGCCACGCCAGCGGGCCACGCGCCCCACGGCCCCGGCGGTCCCGGCTGCTCCGTGCGCTCACGATGGGCATGTTACGGCGCGCCGACCCCCGGGCCGGGACCGGCTGGCCTAGAGTCCGTTGGTGTGAGCGTGTCGCGGAGGTGCACCAAGACGGCCTGCCAAGGGCCGGCCGTCGCCACCCTCACCTACGTCTACTCCGACCGGGCCGCCGTACTCGGCCCGCTGGCGACGTATGCCGAGCCGCACACCTATGACCTGTGCGCCGTCCACGCGGCGCGGCTGACGGCTCCGCGTGGCTGGGAGGTCGTCCGGCTGGCCGGCGACTACCGCGAGCCCGAGCCGACCCACGACGACCTGCTGGCCCTGGCCGACGCCGTCCGCGAGGCGGCGCGCCCGGTCGCGACGGCGGTCGCCCCCACCCTGCCCGACTCCGCCCCGGGAGCCGATGGCGAGCTGTCCCGCCGGGGGCACCTGCGGATGCTTCGCGGTGCCGGCGAGCGCGGCTGAGCCAACCCCACGACGCTGAAGTAGGGTCGTGGTCGGGCCGATGCTGCGGCGTGGCCCACGCCCGCGGGCGGCTGCCTGAGAGGAGCGACCACATGACCGGCACGATCGAGCCCTGGCTGCGCGAGATCCTGCGCTGTCCGCAGTGCCACGCGGAGCTGCGCGACGCCGAGGGCCCGGCCGGGCCGGAGCTCGTGTGCACGGGAGAGGCCTGCGCCCTGGCCTACCGGATCGACGACGGGGTCCCCGTCCTGCTCATCGACGAGGCCCGCCGGCCCGGCTGAGCCGGTGACGTCATGGTGAGGATCGACGAGGCCCGGCTCGACGACCCCGCGGCCATCGAGGCGGTCGACACCCGCGAGACCCTGCGGGCGCTGGCGACCGCCGGTGCGCAGGTCCGCCGGGCCGTCCTGGCCGCCGAGGAGGCCGGGATCGAGGGCGTCTGTGGTGGAGAGCGACCCCGGTCGGTCGTCGTCGCCTCGCTCGGGGGCTCGGCGGTCGTGTCCGACGTCCTCGACGTCCTCGCCGAGCCAGGCTCGCCGGTCCCGGTCAGCACGTGCCGCGCCGTCCCGCTGCCGGGGTGGGTCGGCCCACTCGACCTCGTCGTCGCCGTGACCCAGTCCGGCCGGGCGAGCGGGCCGCTCGCGCTCGCGGCGGAGGCGGCCCGCAGGGGGGCCTGCCTGCTCACCGTCGGCGCGGCGGACTCGCCGCTCGCTGACGTGTGCGCCCGTGGCCGTGGCGTACACGTCGAGGTGGAGCGCCCGGCCCCGTCCTCGCGGACGGCCCTGTGGTCTCTGCTCACCCCGGTGCTGATGGCCGCCGACCGCCTCGGACTGGCCCGGGTGCCGGCGCTGACGCTCGAGCGGCTCGCCGACGTCCTCGACGAGCGGGCCGAGGAGTGCCGTCCCGCGTCGGAGTCCTTCGTCAACCCCGCCAAGACCCTGGCCCTCGGTCTCGCGGAGACGCTGCCGGTCGTCCTCGGCGACGGGGCGCTCACGGGTGTCGCCGCCGGCCGGGCCGCGGCGATGCTCTCGCGCACGGCGCGCTTCCCGACGGTGCACGGCTACCTGCCCGAGGACGCCTCGCAGGTGGTGGCCTGCTTCGACGGGCCGTTCGCGGGGGGCGGGGCCGACCAGGCGGGGGGCATCTTCGCCGACCCCTACCTCGACCGGGCGGCGGGACTGGTCCTCGGGCTGCTGCTGCTGCGCGACGTGCTGCCGACCCCGATGACGGCCGAAGCAGCCGATGCGGCCGCGCTCGCCGACGCCGTGGCCGAGTCCGCCCGGGAGGCGGGCGTGCGGGTGTGGGAGGTGCCTGCTCCCGACGAGGCGGACGCCGTCGTCCGGCTGGCCTCGCTCATCGCGACGACCGACTTCGCCGCGACCTACCTCGCCATCGGTCTCGGCCTCGACCCGGCCGTGTCCCGGCACGTCAGCGACCTGCGCGACCGGACCCGCTGAGGGTCGGACGCCCTGGGCGCGGCGGCCGGCCGGCACGGTGCATCTGTGACGTCAGGGGTGGCTGAGACCCCTGTCGCCATTTACGGTTTCACCATCTGACTAGTCAGTGACCAGCGGCTGTGCCATCTTGGCTCGAACCGCTGACGCGGCCCCACGCACCGGACAAGACTGGGGTTACCCAGTCGGTATGAGGGATACCTGCTGTGTTCCGGACGGGCGGGTGCCACGAGGGGGGTACCCGCCCGTGCGGAGGTCCTCCCGCGGCGCCCTGGTGTCAGTGGCGCACGAGGTCGAGCACGACGGCTCCGGGCAGAGCCGCGAGGGCCGACCCGGTGACGAGCAGCTTGCCGGCCCGCACCCCGCTGCCGACGACGACCTCGCCCGCGGCGAGGACCGCACTGTCGACGAGGACCGGCCAGCCGTGCGGCAGCCCGACGGGCGTGATCCCCCCGAACTCCATCCCGGTGCGCCGCACGGCCTCGTCGTGCGCGGCGAACGAGATCTTGCGGACCCCGAGGTACCTGCGGACCACCCCGTTGACGTCCGCCCGGTCGGTCGCGAGCACCATCACGGCGGCGTACGTCACCGTCTCCGCGCGACGCCCGGCGACGACGACGCAGTTGGCCGAGGCCTCGAGCGCGACGTCGTACGCCGCACAGAACGCGGCGGTGTCGGCGAGCTCGGCGTCGATCGGGGCGACGAGGGCCTGCGGGGCGGTGCCCAGCGCGGCCGCGACCGGCGCGGCCAGCAGCTCGGGGCGATCGGCCGCGGGGGACCAGGTCAGGGTTCCTCGGGCGGACGACATACCGACGAACCTATCCCGGTCCCCGAGGCGACCGGCTCGCCCCGGGTCCCGTGCCGGGCTCGGAACCGCTGAGCCAGGGGCGAGTGGGCCGTCGGTTCCGTAGGATGCGCGCCATGTCAGCACGAAGGTGGGACCAGGGCCGTCGTCGCCGCACTGCTCGCGAACCTGGGCATCGCCGTGACCAAGCTCGTCGCGTTCGCCCTCACCGGGTTCTCCTCCATGCTGGCGGAGGCGATCCACTCGGTCGCCGACTCCTTCAACCAGCTGCTGCTGCTCCTCGGTGCCAAGCGCGCCCAGCGGGCGGCCACGCCCGAGCACCCCTTCGGCTACGGCCGGGAGCGCTACGTGTACGCGTTCGTCGTGTCCATCGTGCTGTTCAGCGTCGGCGGCCTGTTCGCCCTCTACGAGGCGTACCACAAGTGGCACGAGGCCCACAGCGGCGCGGCCGAGGACCCGTTCGCCTCCCGCTGGTGGTGGGTCCCGCTGGCGGTCCTGGTCGTCGCGATCGCCTTGGAGGGTATGTCGTTCCGCACCGCGGCCCGCGAGGGCGGCAAGGCCAAGGGCGCACGGAGCTGGCCGGCCTACATCCGCAGCGCCAAGGCCCCCGAGCTGCCGGTCATCCTGCTGGAGGACTTCGCCGCCCTGATCGGCCTCGGCTTCGCGATGCTCGGCGTGGGGCTCACCCTGCTGACCCGGCAGGCCCTCTGGGACGCCGTCGGCACCGGCCTCATCGGCGTCCTGCTCGTCGCCGTCGCCATCACCCTGGCGATCGAGATGAAGTCGCTGCTCCTCGGCGAGTCGGCGACGCCCGAGCACCAGCGCGCCATCGCCGACGCCCTCGCCCGGCCCGCCATCGTCGACCGGGTCATCCACCTCAGGACGCTGCACCTCGGCCCCGAGGAGCTCCTCGTCGCGGCCAAGCTCGCCGTGCGCGGCAGCCGCTCGCCTCGACGACGTCGCCGACGCCATCGACGAGGCGGAGCAGCGGTGCCCGCGCGTCCGTACCCGGGCTCACCCTCGTGATGTACCTCGAGCCCGACGTCGACCGGGTCGGCATGGCCGCTCGGCCGGCGGCGGCGTCGGACGCCGGCGGAGCGTGGGGCTCTCGCCCGCGAGCACGCTGACCGCCGAGCGCCTGGTCCGGTCCGTCGCCGCCCGCGCCGCCCGCCTCGGCTAGACTTGGCGCTTGCCGGCGTGGGCGATACCCCACTTCACGGCCCAGAAGGGCGGCGCCGCGACCGTTGACCGATCACCCCTGACCCCACGGGAGCATGACGCATGTCCATTGAGCACAAGGTCGCCGATCTCCACCTCGCCGAGGCCGGACGCCACCAGATCCGCCTGGCCGAGCACGAGATGCCCGGGCTGATGAGCCTGCGGGCCGAGTACGGCCCCGCCCAGCCGCTGCGCGGAGCCCGCATCGCCGGCTCGCTGCACATGACCGTCCAGACGGCCGTCCTCATCGAGACCCTCGTCGCGCTCGGCGCCGAGGTCCGCTGGGCGTCCTGCAACATCTACTCGACCCAGGACGAGGCCGCCGCCGCCGTCGTCGTCGGCCCGCACGGCACGCCGGAGGACCCGCAGGGCGTCCCGGTCTTCGCGTGGAAGGGCGAGACCCTGCCCGAGTACTGGGACGCCACGAACGCCATCCTCAGCTGGCCGGGCGAGGGGCCCGAACATGATCCTCGACGACGGCGGCGACGCGACGATGCTCGTCCACAAGGGTCGCGAGTGGGAGGCCGCCGGCCAGGTGCCGCCCACGACCGAGGAGGACTCCGAGGAGTTCGCCGTCTTCAAGGCGCTGGTCCGCCGGACGCTGGCCGGCCGACCCGCACGAAGTGGACGACCGGGCCGCCGCCGGCATCAAGGGCGTGACCGAGGAGACGACGACCGGCGTGCACCGGCTCTACCAGCTCGCCGAGGCCGGGGAGCTGCTGTTCCCGGCGATCAACGTCAACGACTCGGTGACCAAGTCCAAGTTCGACAACAAGTACGGCTGCCGGCACAGCCTCGATCGACGGGCTCAACCGGGCCACCGACGTCCTCATCGGCGGCAAGGTCGCCGTCGTCGCGGGCTTCGGCGACGTCGGCAAGGGCTGCGCCCAGAGCCTCGCCGGCCAGGGCGCCCGGGTCATCGTCACCGAGGTCGACCCGATCTGCGCGCTGCAGGCCGCGATGGAGGGCTACCAGGTGGCCCGGATGGACGACGTCGTCGGCGACGCCGACATCGTCATCACCGCGACCGGCTGCCTCAACGTCGTCACCGCCGAGCAGATGAGCCCGGATGAAGAACAAGGCGATCGTCGCCAACATCGGCCACTTCGACAACGAGATCGACATGGCCGGCCTGGCCAGGGTGCCCGGGCGTCACCAAGACCGAGATCAAGCCGCAGGTCCACGAGTGGACCTTCCCGGCGGACGACGGCGCGGCCGAGAGCGAGCATCATCGTGCTGTCCGAGGGCCGCCTGATGAACCTCGGCAACGCCACCGGCCACCCGAGCTTCGTCATGAGCAACTCGTTCTCGAACCAGACGATCGCCCAGATCGAGCTGTTCGAGAAGGCGGAGGACTACGTCGACGAGGAGGGCAAGCCCACGGTGACGACGCTGCCCAAGCACCTCGACGAGAAGGTCGCCCGGCTCCACCTCGAGGCGCTCGGGGTCGACCTCACCGAGCTGACCAAGGAGCAGGCGGAGTACCTCGGCATCGACGTCGCCGGGCCCTACAAGCCCGACCACTACCGCTACTGACCGGTCGTGGCCGCACCCGTCCGTCAACGCGAGCGGCCGAGCCGCTCCGACCGCCTCCGGCCGAGGGTGGCGGCGTCGCGTCGCGCTCGTGGCGGCCTGGCGGCGGCTGCTCGAGCCGGTGGGGCTCCCGGTGCTCATCTACGCGCTGGCCCGCCTGGTCGACGCCGTCTTCCTCGTCGTCGCCTCCCGGCACCAGCCGGCACTGGGACCGACGACCGTCCCGGGGATGTTCGTCTTCCAGTCGCACCCCGCGGACCCCGGCTACCTGGGGATGATCACGAACTGGGACGGTCAGTGGTACCAGGCCATCGCGACGCAGGGCTACCCGCTCCATGTGGCGGACGCGTCGCCGGACGAGCTTTGGCGTTGGGCCTTCCCACCGGGCTTCCCACTTCTTGTCGGGGCGCTGATGAGGGTCACGGGGATGTCGTTCGCCGTGGCTGCCACCGTCTTCAACGCCGTGGCTGGTGCCGGGGCGAGCATCATGCTGTACGCCCTTGTCGATCGCGTCGCGGGACGCTTCACTGCGCTCAGGGCAGTCGTCGTGACCAACGCCTTTATCAGTGCTCCGATCCTTCAGATGGCCTACAGCGAGGCGATGGCCCTCTTCCTTCTCGTCGGCGCGCTGCTCGCTCTGCAGCGGCGTCGACTATGGCTGGGCCATTGTCGCGATCGGCGTCCTGGCCTTCACCCGGCTGGTCACGGCTCCTCTGGCGATCGTGGTTCTGGTGCATTTCTGGTCCCGGGCTCGGTCCCAGGGCTGGCCCTCGGTGCGCCGGCGGGAGACGGCGTTGGGGCTTACGGCCGCCGTGGCCGCCATCGCGGGGGAGTTCGCGTGGTCGTCTCGTCGGGTCGGCCCTGGTCGGCGAGGCCGGGCTAGGGCGTCTGGCCAACGGGGACACGCATCCCCGCACGTGGCTGCTCTCCATCTGGAGCGACGTGGGATGGGGGTTCTTCGCCCTTCTCGTGCTCCTCATCGCGATCCTCGCCCTGTATGCGGCGAGCAGCTTCAGCCGGGCTTGGGGGCCAGAGCTGCGAGCCTGGTCCTGGGCCTACCTGCTCTTCCTTTTCGCCGTGACCGGCATGCACTCGGGCATCTGGCGATACCTCGTCCTCTCGGCCCCGACTCTGGGGCTGACGATCGTGGGCTCCGGCGTCGCTGCCCGCGCCAACCGCATCGGGATCATCTGGCTGGCGCTCGTCACGGTCCTGTTCGTGCTGACCCAATAGTGGTATATCGACACCCTGGTCGTGATCCGCGGACCAGGGTGGTCCCTCTGAGGTCCCCAGCGTCGCGGGGGCGAGCGACCAGTCTGCCCCGTGGCCGGTACCTGGCTCTCGGCAGGGGCGTCCCGGGCGGCGTCGTGGGTATCGTCCGCCGACCCGAATGGCGGAGCCGACCCTGCCCGTTCGGTGGATGAGCCTGCTTCGCGGCCTGCGTAGGCTTTCCCGTCGTGACGACCGCGACGACAGGCTCCCTGCGGGAGGTCCGGCCCTGGCCGCTTCCCCACGTCGCAGCGCTGCTCGTGGCGCTCGCTCTGGTGTGGTTGACGTGGGGCCATATCCGCTCTGGCATCTGGGTCGACCTCGACGTCTACGAGGTCGGCGGACGTTCGATCATCCACGGCCACCCCCTGTACGAGCAGACGGTTCACGACCTCCCCTTCACATATCCCCCGTTCGCGGGAGTCCTGTTCGTTCCTCTTGCGCTGCTGGGGGCGTCCGCCTCTCGCTTCCTACTGACCGCTCTCAGCGTGACGGCCTACGTGGCAGCCGGCGTCCTCGTCGCGGGCCGGCTGGGTCTGCGACTCAGGCAGGCCGTGCCCGTCCTGGTGCTGGGACTGTCGATCGAGCCGCTCCTGCGTACCCTGCTGCTCGGCCAGGTGAACTCGTTCCTCCTGCTGGCAGTGGTGATCGACGGTGTCGTCCTGCGCCGTCGGCCCGGCTGGCTCGGCCCGGGGTGGCTCGTCGGGCTCGCCGCCGGCATCAAGCTCACTCCGGCGGTCTTCGTCCTGTACTTCCTGCTCAAGCGCGACTGGCCCTCGCTGCGCCGGGTGGCGGCCGGGTTCACGGCGAGCGTAGCGATTGGGTTCCTGGTAGCCCCGGGCGCCTCGCGGACCTACTGGCTCGACGCCGGCTTCGCGAGCCTGAGCAAGTGGGGTGGCGCGGCCCTGGTCGGCAGTGACAACCAGTCGCTGTACGCTGCTCTGCTGCGGATAACGACCTCCGTCACGGCTCCGCCCATGTCGTCGGTGGTCCTCGCCCTCCTGGGGCTGACGTGTGGTGTGCTCGCGGCGCGGCGAGCTGTGGCCGTCGGTGACGATGTCGCCGCGCTCGTCAGCGCCGCCTTCGGTGGTCTGCTCGCCTCTCCGGTGTCGTGGACCCACCACTGGGTGTGGATACTGCCCGGGATGCTCGTCCTCGTGGCCCGAGGCCGCTGGTTGTGGACCGTCGTGCTGGGGGCGGTGTTCTGGGTCGGGCCGATGTGGCTACTTGCGCCCCTGGAGCTGCGCGAGCTGACGTTCGGGCCCGGAAAGCGGCTGGTGTCCTTGGCCTACGTTCTCGCGGGCCTCGGGTGGCTTTGGCTCATCGCCAAACCGGTGCATCGGCGCATCGATGCGCCAACGGTCGAGGTGCCGGCCCCAGCACTGGTTGCGGCCCATCCCCCGAACGGCTGAGGGGCCGCATCACTCCAACAGGTCGAGGTGGGCCGGAACCGCAGCCTAGGTAGGGGAGCCTGGGTAGCGTCGGGCTGGACAGAGAGGACGCACGGCATGCCATCAGCACTGCCCAGGCGTGGCCGTCGCTCGGGCGAGCGCGGAGCCGTCGCCGTGGAGACGGCCCTCGTCTCGTTGCTGCTCATCACGATCATGGCCGGCATCATCGACTCGTCGATGCTGTTCCGTGACGGCATGGTCCTGGCGACGGCCTCCCGGGCCGGGGCGCGGACCGGCGCCTCGGAGCCCTTGGCGGCCACCTTCGCGACCGACACGGCCCAACAGGCGGTCGCCGCCATGTCGGACCTCGACCTCGCGCGGGTCACCAAGATCTGGGTCTACAAGGCGAGCCTGACCGGAGGAGCGCCGGCGTCGTGCTCGTCGGACTGCGTGAAGTTCACGGTGAATGCCTCGGGGGCCTTGAGCTCCCCGACCGGGACGTGGAGTGGTCGTTATGCCTGTGGTGGCTTGGTGAAGCCCCTCGACGCCGTCGGGGTGCTCGTCCAGTACCGGCACCCCTCGACGATCGGGCTCTTCTTCGACAACCAGGTGATGAACGAGTATGCCGTGATGCAGCTGGAGCCGATTCCCTCCACGAAGTCGTGTGTCTCGTCATGAGGCTCCTTCGACGGCGAGGGGACCGGGGCGCAGCGGCGGTCGAGGCAGCCATCGTCACCCCACTCGTCATGGCGATGATCTTCGGTATCGTCGAGTTCGGGTTCTTCTTCAAGGACTACCTGTCCGCGGCGACCGCCGCCCGGGACGGAGTCCGGTTGGCCTCGGCCAACCCCCGCTACAGCGGCTTCGCCCAAGCGGCCGCCGACCGCGTTCAGCACTCCGGCTCGGCCCTGGACTACTCGGCGGTGCAACAGCTGTGGGTCTACAAGGCCAACGCCACGAACGACTACCCCATCGGGTTCAGCAGCTTCAGCAACTGCTCCACCTGCGTGAAGTTCAGCTGGAACGGAAGCTCGTTCCAGCCCATCCCGGGGACCAGCTGGCCGTCGACCAGCCAGGTTGCCTGCGTCGGGGCCGGCGGACCGCCCGACCGGATCGGCGTCTACATCAAGTTCCGCCATGACGCGGTGACGGGTTTCGTCTTCGACAGCCTGACGATCTCCCAGTACTCGGTCATGAGACTGGAACCCATCCCTGTGACGAACGGGTGCAACTGATGACATCACAACGATCGTGGCTCGCGGGTCGTGACTACCGGAGCACCCTGAGGCGCTCCGTTCGTAGGCCGCGGGGTGCCCGGCCCGAGCAGGGCTACGTCGCCGCGCTCGTTGCGCTTCTCCTGACGACCCTCGTCGGCCTCTCCGCGTTCGCCGTCGATGTGGGCCACTGGTACTTCGTCGGCCAGCAGGCGCAGCGGGCCGCGGACGCCGCCGCCCTGGCCGGCGTCACGGATCTCCCGGGTAACCAGTCCGGGGCGTTCGCCCTGGCGCGGAGCTACTCGAAGGCCAACGGGTTCGCCAGCGGGGTGAGCTCCACCACGGTGACGCCCGCCATCGACGGGGCGCCGACGCGGCTGCGGGTCACCGTCACCCGGTCCGTTGACAACATCTTCGGCCCGCTCCTCGGCATCTCCAGCACGACGGTGAGCCGCACCGCGGTTGCGGACTACGCCGGTCCGGTCCCGATGGGCAGCCCGTGCAACGAGTTCGGCGACGACCCGGAGGGTGACGGCAAACGAAGCGTCGAGTGCGCTACCGCGGGCGCGTTCTGGGCCAATGTCGGCAGCCCCGGAGCGACGAAGAAGAGTGGCGACGCCTTCCAGGACGGGGTCTGCGCCAGCGGCGATGACGGGTGCTCCGGCGGAACGAACCAGGACTACGACCCGGACGGGTACATCTACCTGGTGACACTGCGCCAGCCGGTCGCCAATCTCCACATCCAGGCGTTCGACGCCGCCCAGGTCTACGTCGGCGACAACTGCGCGAACACCAGCGAGATCAACCTCAACGGCGCGGCCGCCCTCGGATCGACGAAGGCCCCCCTGGGCGTCACGAACCCGTCCGTGCGCTATGCCTCCGGCAACGGGCCCGTGGTGCACCGGGGACCAGGCTCTTGGGACCAATGGTCTGATTCGGACCCAGTTCACCGTACATTCGCCGGGGGCCAACGCCTGGGAGCCGCTGGCGTGGCCCACTGCATGCCAGAAGACCTTCCAGCCGTTCCGGGGCAACCTGGGCAAAGCACTGGACCGGACGCAGCCGGCGTCGGTCTACAACCAGAACGGGGTCGCCGACAACTTCCGTCGGTGGGTCGACCTGTGCACCTTCGGAGCCGCCCCCGCGGGCACCTACGCCATCCAGGTCAAGACCAACGGGCTCGGTGCCGACAGCGAGGGTGGGCACAACAGGTTCGGTCTGCGCGCCTTCGGGGGGGCCTCGTCGGACAAGGACGCCATCTCGATCGCGGGCTTCAACAAGATGGCGATCTACGGGAACACTCCGGCCGGCACCTCGAAGTTCTTCCTCGGCCGGGTGCCGAACGGTGCCGCGGGACAGGTCTTCAACATCCACCTGTTCGACATCGGCGACGGGGCGACGTCGGGAAGCAAGATCACGGTCGTTCCTCCCCCGGAGTACGGGAGCACGTTCAGCGGCTGCACCGGATCCGGGGTCGTCTCCGGGACGTTGTCCGGCTGCCAGATCTCGGTGAGCAGCGCGTTCAACGGGAAGTGGCAGACGATCTCCGTGCCGATACCGGTGGGTTATACGTGTGACGGCTCGAGCACGACGGGATGTTGGGTCAGGCTCACGTTCTACTACGGCCCGGGATCGACTCCCTCGGACACGACGTCGTGGACGGCCAGCATCGACGGCGACCCGATCCGGCTCGTGGAGTAGTGACCCGAGGGCCGTCGACGGCCACCGCCGTGGCTCCCACGACCCCACCCGGGAGGGAGTACTCGTGCCCTCCCGTGGCCCGGTCTCGGCTTCCCGTCCTCACGGGCGCGGTCCTCCTGCTCGTCGGTGCCTTCGTCGCCTGGCAGGCGCTGCTCGGGGCCGACGCCCTGTGGCCGGTCGCGATGGGACGGCACCTCCTCCACGGGGGTGGGTGTCCAGCGGCGTCCCCTTCGCCGCCGCCGACTCCACGGGCTGGCCCAACGTGCCGGTCCTCGGCGAGCTCGTCCTGACGGGCGCCGCAGCCCTCGGCGTCCGATGGCTCGCGGTCGTCCAGGTCGTCGCCGGGCTGCTGGCCCTCGCCCTGCTCGCCCGCGCGGCCCTTCGGCGAGGTGCCGTGGATCGCCGGCTGTCCGTGGTCGTCCTCCTCGCGGCGCTGGCCGCCGCGCCGACGCTCGTCGTCATCCGGCTCCAGCTGCTCTCGCTCGTGCCGTTCGCGGCACTGCTCGTGCTCCTGCACCGTGAGCACGAGCGCCCCTCGCCGGCGGATCTGGCTGCTGCCGCTCCTCGTGGCCGTGTGGACCAACCTGCACGGCGCGGCCTCCTCGGCGTCGCCGTCGCCGGCTGCTACCTGCTCTTCTCACGGCTGGCGCCTGGCGCCGCGTCAGACCCTCGCCGTCGGGGGCGCCTCGGTCCTCGCCCTGCTCGTGACACCGGCCGGGCCCGGCTCGGTCCGCTACTACGCGGGCGTGTTCGGCAACGAGGCGGCCCGGCGGGGGACCGGCCTGTGGTCCCACCCCTCCCTGCACCAGCCCCTCGACGTCGCCATGCTGCTCGGGCTGGCCGCCCTGGCCGCGCTGGCCCTACGCCGGCGCCAGCCGCTGTGGACGTATGCCGCGCTCGCCGGCCTGGCGCTGTCCACCCTCTCAGCGGCCCGCAACGGTGCCTGGCTCGCGCTCGCCCTCGTGCTGCCCGCCGCCCTCGCCGGCCCAGCCACCCCGGGGCGGGCCGCCACGGCGCCCAGCGGCCTCGGCAGGCCCACCCCCCTACCGGCGCTCATCGGCTGGGTCCTGGTCGTCACGGCCGCCTGCAGCGCCGTTCTGGGGGTGCGCGCGCGGCCGGTCGACCCGACGCCGGCCGGGCTGGTGCCGGCGGTGCGCTCCGCGGCGGGGACCGCGCCGGTGCTCGCCCCGGAGCCCCTCGTCGAGCGGCTCGCCGCCGACGGGCTGACGGTGTGGCTCGGGAACCCGATCGACGCCTTCTCGCGCGGCGACCAGGCGGCATACCTCGACTTCCTGGACGGGGAGCCGGGCGGTCGGGCGGCACTGGACCGTGTCCACGTCGTCGTCGTCGAGCGGGGGAGCGACCCGGAGCGGCTGGTCCTCGCGGACCCTCGCTGGCGCGCGGCCCGGACCGTCGGCGGCTGGACGGCCTACACGAGGTAGCGGTGGCCCACCGCACCGGGCACCATGGTCCGGGGGTCGGTGTGTGATGATGCACCGGGGCCTCTGGTCCGCGAAGGAAGGACGGTCGTGAAGGGTCGTGTGCTCATCGTCGACGACGATCTCGCGCTCGCCGAGATGCTGGGCATCGTCCTGCGCAACGAGGGGCTCGAGGTCTCGCACGTCGCGGACGGCTCGACCGCCGTGGCGACCTTCCGGGACACCAGACCCGATCTGGTCCTGCTCGACGTCATGCTCCCCGGCCTGGACGGCATGGAGGTGTGCCGCCGCATCCGCGCCGAGTCCGGCGTCCCGATCGTCATGCTCACCGCTCGCACCGACACCGTCGACGTCGTCGTCGGCCTGGAGTCCGGCGCCGACGACTACGTCGTCAAGCCGTTCAAGGGCCAGGAGCTCATCGCCCGGGTGCGCGCCCGGCTGCGTCGCACCGACGACCCGGAGCCCGAACGGCTCACCGTCGGAGACCTGGTGATCGACGTCGCCGGTCACTCGGTCCGGCGCGGCGTTGAGGCCATCAGCCTCACCCCGCTCGAGTTCGACCTGCTCGTCGCGCTCGCCCGCAAGCCCTGGCAGGTGTTCTCCCGCGAGGTGCTCCTCGAGCAGGTCTGGGGCTACCGGCACGCCGGCGACACCCGCCTCGTCAACGTCCACGTGCAGCGGCTGCGCTCCAAGATCGAGCACGACCCCGAGCATCCCGAGATCGTCGTCACCGTCCGGGGCGTCGGGTACAAGGCCGGCACGTCCTGATCATGGGGGTCCTGGGGCGCGTCCCGCGCTGGCTGCTCTCGACCTGGCGCCAGTCCCTCAAGGCCCGGGTCGCCGTCACGACGATGCTCCTCGGTGCCGTCGTGGTCGGCCTCCTCGGCAGCTACCTGTACTCCGAGATCGCGGGCGGGCTGGAGCGGGAGCGGATCCGGGTGGCTCAGAACGAGGCGCTCACCCTCACCGCACAGGCTCAGCAGCAGTGGGACGCAGAGAACGCCACGGACGTCGCGAAGCTCAATATCGACGCCAAGGACATCGTCGAGCGGCTCAAGCAGCCGGGGCCCGAGCCCGTCGCGCTACGTCATCATGTCGCGGTCGGTGACGAACTCGAGCACGACGGTCCTCGCCAACCTCGAGTCCGGCGTCGTCGGGCTGTCAGCGGTGTCACCTGACCTGCGCCGCGCGGTGGCTGCCAACCCCGGGAAGCAGCAGACGCAGATCAGCGAGGTCGCCCTCGAGGCCGGCCAGCTCGTGCCGGCGGTCATGGTCGGGAGCTCGGTCGAGGTGCCGAGCGCCGGCCGCTACGACCTCTACTTCGTCTACCCCATGCAGCAGGAGCAGGCGACGATGGCGCTGATCGGTGACTCCTTCGCCGTGGCCGGTGTCACCCTCACCCTCCTGCTCGGGAGCATCGCCTGGGTCGTCACCCGCCAGGTCGTCACCCCCGTCCGGCGCGCCGCCGGCGTCGCGGAGCGGCTGGCGTCCGGCCAGCTCAACGAGCGGATGCCCGCTCGCGGCCAGGACGACCTTGCGCTGCTCGCCACGTCGTTCAACGCCATGGCCGACAGCCTGCAGTCCAAGATCGGCGAGCTCGAGGGGCTCTCGCTCGTCCAGCAGCGCTTCGTCTCCGACGTGTCCCACGAGCTGCGCACCCCGCTGACGACGATCCGGATGGCGGTCGACCTCATCCACAGCTCGAGGGACGGCTTCGTCCCCGCGGTGGCTCGGTCCGCGGAGCTGCTCCAGGGGGAGCTCGACCGCTTCGAGGAGCTGCTCGCCGACCTGCTCGAGATCAGCCGGTTCGACGCCGGGGCCGCGGTCCTCGACCTCGAGCCGGTCGACGTGCGCACGACCGCGTCCAAGGTCGTCTCGGCCGCGGCGCCGCTGGCCGAGCGCCGCGGCAGCACCCTGGAGCTGGTGAGCGAGGACTCGCCCGCGGAGGCCGAGGTGGACGAGCGGCGCGTCGAGCGGATCCTGCGCAACCTCGTCGTCAACGCCATCGAGCACGGCGAGGGCCGCCCCGTCACCGTCCGCATCGCCTCCAGCGAGGCCGCGGTCGCCGTCCTCGTCGAGGACCAGGGCGTCGGGCTGCGTCCAGGGGAGTCATCGATCGTCTTCAACCGGTTCTGGCGGGCCGACCCCGCCCGGGCCCGGACGAGCGGTGGCACCGGGCTCGGCCTGGCGATCTCGCTCGAGGACGCCCGCCTCCACGACGGCTGGCTGCAGGCGTGGGGGTCACCGGGCGTGGGCTCGCGCTTCCGGCTCACCCTGCCCCGGCACGCAGGGGTCCGGCTCACCTCCTCTCCCCTCCCCCTCACCCCTGAGCGGCGCCCGGCGCCCGCCGGGCCGGCCGCGACGACGACGGAGGAGCGCGACCGCGTCGCACCGGAGCCGAGCCCGTGACCCGGCGGCGCCCCCGCCTGGCCCGGGCCGTGGCCGCGGTGGTCGGACTCCTTCTCGTCGCGGGCTGCGGCGGGCTGTCGACCCACACCTCGGTCGAGGACGGCCTCGACGTCGGCAGCGGGAACGCGCCGCAGGTTCGGGTCCTCCCGCCGCCCCCGGTCGCCGGCGCCGACCCCGAGCAGATCCTGCGCGGCTTCATCCGCGCCGGGTCGGCGAGCGAGGGCGCCTACGACAATGCCCGGCTGTTCCTGACCGACGCCATGAGGAAGGCGTGGGACCCGGACGCCGGCATCGTCATCTTCACCGACGAGTCCTCGATCGCCGTGCACACGACCGGGCGCGCCACAGCCGTCCTCACCGGTGCCGTCGAGGCCACCGTGGCCGCCGACGGGCGCTACACGACGCTTCCGGCGACCGCCCAGCGCTCGGCCACGGTGGGCTTCGCCCGGGTCGACGGCGAATGGCGGATCGCCGAGCTGCCCAAGGGGTTCGGCCGGTGGATCGCCGACGCCGACGTCGCCCGCCTCCTGCGCCCGTATGCCGTGCACTTCGTGGCCGTCGACCGTCGCGCCCTGGTGGCGGACGTGCGATGGTTCCCGCTCGACCACCTGACCACCCGGCTGGCCCGTGCCCAGCTGGAGGCCGTGCCCGACTACCTGCGCGACGCCGTCCGCACCGAGGTGCCGCAGGGGGCGCGGCTGCTGGCCGACGGAGTCCCGGTGGTCGCCGGGACGGCCACCGTCGACCTCTCCGCCGCGATCCCCGCCGACCGGACCGTGCGCGAGGGTCTGTGGGCCCAGTTCGTCAGCACGCTGACCCAGGTGCCGGGTGTGACGGCGGTGTCGCTGCAGGTCGCCGGCGCCTCGCTCGACCTTCCCGGCGTCGTCGGGCCGGTGACCAGCGGGGCCGATCTGGGGTTCGAGCCTCAGGCACCCCTGGCCGGCGCCAAGGCCCTGGTGCGCAGGGGCGACGCCCTCGCCGTGCTCGAGACGGGCGCCGGCCTCGACGGGCGGGCACCGAAGCCGTCCCCGACGACCTCGGCATACCCCCAGATCCCCGCGTCGGTCACCAACCTGGCGCTCTCGCTCGACGGGCGGCAGGTCGCCGGCGTCGACCCCGGCCGCGCCAGCCTCTCGCTGTGGACCGACGACGAGCACTCCCAGGCCACCGGTCTGGGCGGCGCCCTCGGAGACCCCTCCTTCGACCGGCTCGGCTACCTGTGGGTCGGTGCGGTCGGGTCCAAACGCAGTCCCGCCACGCGGCTCTGGGCGCTCGACCTGGGGGAGCGCAGCGGGGCGCGGGGCGCGGCCTACCCCATCGCCGCCGACTGGCTCGCCCACCGCCGGGTGGTCGAGTCCAAGGTCGCTCCGGACGGCCAGCGGCTCGTCGTCCTGTCGACCGACGCCGAGGGTGCCGACGCCCGCCTCGACCTCGCCGGCATCGTGCGTGGGGCCGGGGGGCGCCCGAGCAGGCTGGCTGCACCACTCGAGGTCAGCGCCACGGTCACCGGTGTCCAGGGCTTGGCCTGGCTCGACAACGAGTCCCTGACGACTCTGGGCGGCAAGGACCCAACGACGTTGCGGCCGTATGTGGTTGGCCTTGGCGGCGACATCCGTGCCCTGACTCGCACCCCTGGCGCGATCTCCGTCGCCAGCCCGGCCGGCGAGCGCGCGATCCTCGTCGTGACCCTCAAGGGCGAGGTGCTCGCGCGGTCCGGCTCCCGGTGGGTGGCGATCGCCGACGGGACCGACGTCCTCGTCGCGGGACGCTAGCGAGTCGGGTCCAGCGGGACGGCTGCCCAGAGCATCCCCCGAACGGCCGACCCGTTCCTCACCCGTGCACGGCGGATCAACGGCTCAAAAGCCGATGTGGACGTCGTGACCCCTCGGAAGGATACGAAGTGGCGCAGCACCGCCTTGGGCTCCGCCGCAAAGAAGCCTTGAAAGGGATTCCCGACATGCTCAAGCAGCTCACCAAGTTCCAGGTGGCCATCTTCCACGCGCGCAACGAGCGTGGCGCCACCGCCGTTGAGTACGGCCTCCTCGTCGCTCTCATCGCCGCGGTCATCGTCGGCGTCGTCGTCACCCTCGGCGGCAAGATCAACGACCGCGTTCGAGACCGTCAACAACGACTCGGCTCTGATCCGCGTCACCATGAAGACTCTGCGTGCGGTCGCGCCCCGCGAGCGGGGCGCGACCGCCGTCGAGTACGCACTGCTGGTGGCTCTGATCGCGGCCGTCATCGCGACGGCGATCGCCCTCCTGGGCACTGCGGCCTCGACCTGGTACCAGCTGGACTTCTGATCACCGATCTCACCTGAAACACCCACACGACGAACAGGGACGTAAGTCAATGGGACGCAGACTCGTCGCCATCCTCGCTGCAGCGGTCGTGGCCCTCGTCGGGGTCGCCGCAGTGCTGCTCTACGCGAAGAGCGCGGACTCCCGGGCCATCAGCGGGCTCGCCCCCGAGCAGATCTTCGTGGCCAAGCAGATGGTCCCCGCAGGCACGGCCCTCAAGGACGCGCTGAACGGCGACCTCATCGTCAAGACGACGCTGCCGGCCAAGGCCACCCCGGTCGGTGCGCTGTCGGCGGTCGACGACACCAACGCCAACCTCCTCGCGCTGAGCGACATCCAGCCGGGTGAGTACCTCCAGAGCTCCCGGTTCGGGCAGACCCCGCTGGGCAACGCCGCCCTGACCGTTCCCAAGGGCCAGGTCGCCATCTCGATCCAGCTCGACGACCCGGCCCGGGTCGCGACCTTCCTCACCCCCGGGTCCCGCATCGTGCTCATCGACTCCTGGGACGCCGGCGCCACCGGGGCGTCCGCCATCGACAAGAAGCACACGCGTGCCCTCCTCGACGACGTCTACGTCCTCGCGGTCGGCGGGGCGTCCCTCACGCCCAGCACCGGTGACGGCACCCAGGCGACCTCCACCACGCTGGTCACCATCGCGGTGACCTCGTTCGACGCCGTCAAGGTCGTCCATGCGCTCAAGACCGGCGAGCTCTACGCGGCCCTGCGCGGCGCCGACGTGACCGTCGACCTCGGCCGGGTCATCAGCAACGAGTCCACCCTCTTCGCGAAGAAGTGAGGCGTCATGGCACTGCTGTGGGACGCTGATCCCAAGAACGCCGAGCGCTACGCGCTCGCCCTCGGCGCGGGCGTGACCCGCGTCGAGAGCGCCCAGGCGCTCCTGCGGGCCGTGGGCGCCAACCAGGCCGAGAACCTCGCCGTCATCGGCGCAGACATCGAGCTGGGCGCCGCCTGCGAGCTCGCCGAGACCTGCCGGGTCGAGGAGCCACAGCTCGGGATCATCCTGCTGCGTCACCGCCTCGACGTCACCGCGCTCGCCGGCGCCCTGCGCTCCGGGATCCGCGAGGTCGTCACCACCGACGACCTCACCGGGCTCGCCGAGGCGGTCCGGCGCAGCCGGGACCTGTCGGCCCGCGTCGGGGGGCCGGTGGCCGAGGGTGCCCGGGAGGGCAAGGTCGTCACGATCTTCTCCGCCAAGGGCGGGGTCGGGAAGACGACCTTCGCGACGAACATCGGCGCCTACCTCGCGACGAGGGGCTTCAAGACCCTCGTCGCCGACCTCGACCTCGCCTTCGGCGACGTCGGGATCAGCCTCCAGCTCCTCCCCCACAACTCGATCCGTGACCTGGTGGCCATGGGCGGCGGGCTCGACGAGCAGGGTCTCGCCTCGATCGTCACCCACCACGGCAGCGGCCTCGACGTCGCGTGCGCTCCCTCGGAGCCGAGCGACGCCGACCGGGTGCCCGGCCAGACCATCGCCGAGATGATCAAGGTCGCCCGACGCAGCGTACGACTACGTCATCATCGACACCCCGCCGGCCTTCACCGAGCACGTGCTGGCCGCCTTCGACAACAGTGACCACCTGGTGCTCATCGCGACCCTCGACATCCCGGCCGTCAAGAACCTGCGCATCACCCTCGACACCCTCGACCTGCTCGGCAACCCCAAGGAGTCGCGCCTCGTCGTCCTCAACCGCTCCGACGCCAAGGTCGGGCTCAGCGCCGACGACGTCGTCGCGGCCATCAAGACCCCCATCGCGGCGACCGTCCCCTCGAGCTCCGATGTGCCGGCATCGGTCAACCGCGGCGTCCCGATCATCCTCGACGAGCCCCGGCATGCCGTGAGCATGGCGCTACGCCAGCTCGTCGACGTCCACCTCGCCTCGGCGTCGGCCGACGACGCGTCGACGACCCCTCGGCCGCGACGACCCGGCGCGGCATCAAGGACGCCGCCGCCGCACCGACCGCTGGAGCCTCAGCAGAGGAGCGCGCCGATGAGTCTCGCCGACCGTCTGGACGTCGTCCGCAGGGCCCAGCTGCCCGCCCAGGAGCAGCAGCAAGCCACCGGGCGCCGCCTCCGTCGACCGGCCCCGCACCGACCGACCCCTTCGCGCCGGTCAAGGCCGCGGTGCACCAGGCCCTCATGGACTCGCTCGGACCCTCCCTCTACGACCCCCACCTCGACGAGGCCGAGCTGGAGTCGAAGGTGCGGCACACGCTCCAGGAGGTCATCGACGCCGAGGAGCGCCCGCTCTCCCTCGCCGACCGAACCCGGATCAGCCAGGAGGTCGCCGACGAGATCCTCGGCCACGGGCCCCTCGAGCCGCTCCTGCGGGACAGCGAGGTCACCGAGATCATGGTCAACGGGCCGAACGACATCTTCGTCGAGCGGGCCGGCAAGATCTTCCCCGTCGACGCGCAGTTCACCTCCGAGGCGCACCTGCGGCGCACCATCGACAAGATCGTCGGCAGGGTCGGGCGGCGGGTCGACGAGGCCAGCCCGATGGTCGACGCCCGCCTCCTCGACGGCTCGCGCGTCAACGCGGTCATCCCGCCGATCGCCCTCGACGGCGCGATGCTCACCATCCGGAAGTTCTCCGCGGACCCGTTCACCGACCGCGACCTCATCGCGTTCGGGACCTTCACGCCGAGGGTGCGCGACTTCCTCCTCGCCTGCGTCCGGGGACGTCGCAACATCGTCATCTCCGGCGGGACCGGCTCCGGGAAGACGACGCTGCTCAACGTCCTCTCGTCCTACATCCCCGACGACGAGCGGATCATCACCATCGAGGACGCGGCCGAGCTCCAGCTCCGCCAGCGGCACGTCCTGCGGATGGAGGCCCGTCCGTGCAACATCGAGGGCCGAGGCCCGATCGCCATCCGTGACCTCGTCAAGAACTCGCTGCGGATGCGGCCCGACCGGATCGTCGTCGGCGAGGTCCGCGACGGTGCGGCGCTCGACATGCTCCAGGCCATGAACACCGGCCACGACGGCTCGATCACGACGGTCCACGCCAACACGCCTCGGGACAGCCTCTCCCGTCTGGAGACGATGGTCCTCATGGCCGGCGTCGACCTACCGGTCCGGGCCATCCGCGAGCAGGTGGCCGGTGCCGTCGACCTCATCGTCCAGCAGGCCCGGCTCAAGGACGGCTCGCGTCGCGTCGTCGCCATCGCCGAGGTGCTGGGCATGGAGGGCGACGTCGTCACGATGCAGGACCTCTTCACCTTCGACTACAACGCCGGCCAGGACGCCAACGGCCGCTACCTCGGCCAGCTGCACAGCACCGGCATCCGTCCGCGGTTCGTCCAGGACCTCCACAACCACGGCGTCGAGATCGCCCCCGACCTGTTCATCCGGGGGCTGTGATGATCCGCCGACCCGCCCGGCGGGCCCGACGGGCTCTCGGCCTGCTCCTCGCCGCGCTCGTGGTGGCCCTCACCTGGGGTGCGGCCACCGCGCAGGCCGCCACCTCCGGACCGGTCACGATCTCCGCGCTCAAGGTGCGACGGGGCGACGGTCACCGGCATCCTCAGCGTCTCGCAGGCCACCACGGCGGTCGTCGACAACACGACCCTCGACGGCGGTCATCGGCGGCCGGAGCTACCCGGTGACGATCACGCCGACGAACCAGGTCAAGCGCGCCACGATGATCCTCGTCGACACGAGCGGGTCGATGGGGGCGGCCGGCATGGCGACGGTGCGGACCGCGGTGGGCTCCTTCCTCGGCGAGGTCCCGAAGGACGTGGCCGTCGGCCTCACCTCGTTCTCCGACAAGGCCACCGTCGACCTGGCCCCGACCTTGGACCGCCGAGCGGTCAGCACGGCGGTCGCTGCGCTCCAGTCCCATGGCGAGACGGCCCTCTACGACGCCATCATCACCGGGGCCAGGGCGATGTCGTCCTACGACAGCCGGACCATGGTGATCCTCAGTGACGGCGGCGACACGGTCAGCCACAGCGCCGCGGCCGCTGCTGCCGAGCTCACCAAGGACTCGATCTGGACGGCGGTCGTCGGCTTCAAGACCGCCGACTCGGACAACAAGGTGCTGTCCTCGTTCGCAAGCGCGAGCGGCGGCCAGGTCGCGGCGGCCAGCAGCCCGACGGCCGTCCGGCGGCCTTCGACGCCTCGGCCCGGGCCCTGACGAGCCAGATCGCCTTCACTGTCACCCCGGGGCGTGAGGCCGCGGACGCCAAGAGCATGATCATCACCGGGACGGCGGGCGGCCGGATCTTCCAGACGGAGTCCCCGCTCACGTTCGCCGCCGACGCCTGGCCGGCCGCCACGGTCCCGTCGCGTCCGTCAAGGACGCCACGGCGGCGCTCTTCCCCACCGTCGGGTCGACCGTGTCCTCACTCGGGCTCGGAGCCGTCGCCCTGGGGATCTTCGGCATCGCCGTGGCCTTCGCCGCACCTCGATGAGGTCGAACCGGAGCAAGCGGGTCGAGTCGATCGAGCGGTACCTGGCGGGCCAGGCCGCGCCGACGAAGGCTCCGAGCGCCTCCGCGCTCGCCCGGCGCGCTGTCGGCCGGGCTCGTCCGTCTGGGCGACAAGGTCATGCAGGGCCGGGAGTCGACCCCTCAGACGATGAGGCTCATCGAGCGCGCCGACCTGCCGGTGCGGGCCGGGCGAATGGTGGGTCCTGCGCCTCATCACCGTCGTCGTCTTCATCGCGCTCGCGATCTTCTTCATCGGTAGCGGCCCCGTCGCCACTCCGGTCGCGATCATCGCCGGCGCCGTCGTGGGGTACGTCATCCCGTCGATGGTCCTGAGGTTCCTCGCCAAGCGGCGGGCGAAGAAGTTCGAGTCCCAGCTGCCCGACATCCTCATGCTGCTCGCCAGCAGCCTGTCCACCGGGTTCTCGCTCAGCCAGGGGCTCGACGCCGTGGCCAGGGATGCGGCCGAGCCGCTCGCCAAGGAGTTCTCCCGGGCGCTGGCGGAGACGAGGATCGGGATCGACGTCAGTGACGCCCTCGAGCGGATGGCCGACCGGATGGACAGTACGAACATGCGATGGACCGCCATGGCCATCCGGATCCAGCGAGAGGTCGGGGGCAACCTCGCCGAGACCCTCCGCACGACGGCCGGGACGCTGCGCGAACGCGAGTCCCTCTACCGGCATGTCCGGGCGCTGTCCGCCGAGGGCCGGATGTCGGCCTACGTCCTCGTGGCACTGCCCGTCGGCGTCTTCCTCTACATGCTCAAGGTCAACCGTCCCTACGTCGCCCTCCTGTGGACCAACGCCGTCGGGATCGGGATGCTCGCCTTCGGGGTGACGATGCTCGTCGTGGGGATCGTGTGGATGCGCAAGCTCGTCGACGTGGAGGTCTGAGTCATGGGTCGCAGGAATTCTCCTCATCATCGGCGTCGCCTTCATCGGCGTCGCGCTCCTCCTCGTCGTCCTTGCCGCGAGCTGGGGCTCGGGGGCGGCGGTCGGGGTGGCCAGGTCGCTCGAGCTCATCGAGCACAAGGTCGACCGGCGGGAGGTCGGCAACTCCGAGCTGCCGCTCACCGAGCGCGTCGTCGTGCCGCTCCTCAAGCACACCCGGCCCTCGGGACGCGCCTGTCTCCGGCCGGGACCGCCAAGCGGCTGAGCAGGCTGCTCGACCGGGCCGGCAACCCGGGAGGCTGGAACGCCGAGCGGCTCATGGGCGCCAAGGGCGCGCTCCTCCTCGTCGGCGTCGTCCTCTTCTTCTTCTTCGTCCAGATGGGCATGCTCGGCGTCGTCATCGGAGCCGGGGTCGTCGTGCTGGGCTTCTACCTCCCGGACCTGCTCCTCGTCAACGCGGGATGAAGTACCAGGAGGAGCTGCGGCGCGGGCTGGCCGACGCGCTCGACATGCTCACCGTGTGCGTCGAGGCGGGCCAGGGCTTCGACGCCGCGCTGCTCCAGGTGGCCCGCTCCGTGACGGGCCCGATCGCCGGTGAGTTCGCCCGCGTCCTGTCGGAGATCCAGATCGGCAAGTCGCGGGGCGAGTCGTTCGCCGCCCTGGCGGACCGCACCACCGTCCCGGAGGCCAAGAACTTCGTCTCGGCGCTCGTCCAGGCCGACCGCCTCGGCCTGCCCATCGCCGTCGGTGCTGCGGGAGCAGTCCTCCAGATGCGGCTCGTGCGGCGTCAGCTCGCCGAGGAGAAGGCGCAGAAGGTCCCGGTCAAGATCCTCTTCCCGGTCATGCTCGGGATCCTGCCGGCGCTGTTCGTCGTCGTGATCGGGCCGGGCGGCTCCGCATCGCCGAGGTGTTCTCGCAGCGCTGAGCGCGGGCCGGGCACGCGGGGGCCGGGCTCGACCCCCCCGAGAGGCCCGGCCGCTCGAGGCGGTAGCGCTGGTCGCAGGTGCGCCGGCCTCCGGCCTGACGAGACCGTGGCGCAGCGCCGCCATGACCGCCGAGGCGCGGTTGTGGGCCCCGAGCTTCTCGTAGACCTTCGACACGTGGGTCTTGACGGTCGACTCGCTCATGTACAGCCGCTTGGCCACGTCGGCGATGGAGTCGCCGGCGACGAGACGCTCGAGGACCTCCGTCTCCCGCGGCGTGAGCGAGGGGCGGTCGCTGTGGGCGCGACGTCGCAGGGCCTGGGCGAGGCCGGTGGCCATGAACGCGTCAGGTGCCACCGCGGCCCGTCGCACCGCGGCGATGACCTCCTCCGAGGGGGCGGCCTTGAGCACGAGGGCCGAGGCGCCGAGGTCGAGCGCTTCGAGCAGCGTCTCGTCGTCGTTGTGCATGGTGAGCACGACGATGCCCAGCCGGGGCGAGGCCTCCCGGGCGGCCCGGGCGAGGGCCAGACCGGACCCGTCCGGCATCGTGACGTCGACGACGAGCACATGGATGGGCTGACGGGACAGGAGAGCCCGGCCCTCGCTGACACCGCCGGCCTGGCCGACGACAGCGAGGTCGGGCTCGCTGTCGATCATCTGGCACACGGCCTCACGAACAAGGGTGTGGTCGTCGATGACGGCGACGTTGATGGTCATGAGGGATGCGGGATCCTTTCATGGGACAACGTGGCAGACGGGCTGGCTCCGCGCGCCCGCATACGCATCCGAACGGACACTCCGCGGCGAGCGTACCTCTCCACCGAGATATCCGCGCCGAGGGCACGCAAGGGATGGGTCTCGAAGTCCTTGGGGTCCAGCGAGGACGTGCCGTCGTGGGAGACCCACAGCTCGACCCGCGGGGCGGCGACGTTGAGGCTGACGTCGATCGCCTGGGCGTTCAGCGATGTGCCGCGCGTCGGCGAGCACCACGAGGAACAGCCGGTAGATGAGCACCTCGGTATGCGCGGGTAGGCGGAACCCCGTCTCGCTGAGGTGCATCCGCGTCGTCATCCCGCTCATGGCACCGACGTTCTGGAGCCGGGCGCCGATGAGAGCGCCGAGCCCGGCGTCCGGGCGCACCCCGACCCGCAGGTCGGCGATCTGCAGCCGCAGGTCCCCGAGGATCCGGGTGATCTCGGAGCGCAGCTCGTCGAGGTCGGCAGCGAGGGTCGAGCTCTGGTCCCGGGCGATGTGCCGGAGGGTGTCGATGCCGAAGCCGAGTGCCACGAGCTCCTGGGCGACGCCGTCGTGCATCTCGCGGGCGAGACGCTCGCGCTCCTCGAGGCTGGAGCGCTCGCGCAGCGAGGCGAACAGCACGGAGAGGTCGATGCTCGCGGCATGTGCCTCGGCCACCTCGATCGCCGACTCGAGGTCCTCCTCGGTGAAGGGCGTCGCGGCCGGCCGGTCGGCGACGAGGACCCCGAGGCGGTCGCCGCGCTCGTCGAGCAGCGGGACCGCGAGGACGGACCGCTGGATGGCGTCGCCGTCCCAGAGGTCGAGGGTGGGCGTGCCCTCGCGCCACGCGGGCGAGAGCACCGACCCGGGCTCGATCGGGTCCGGCCATGGCGTTCGGTCGACCCCACGGATGGCCAGCGGGACCGCCGGGCTCGGCCCGTAGCCGACGAGGATCGCGCTGCGGGCGGTCCGCATCCGGGTCGACAGGTCCTGCAGGGCCATCTCGGCCGACCCGGGCGCGTCGAAGCCGGTGTCGAGCGTCTCGGCGAGCTCGTGCAGCCGGTGCAGCAGCGCGCCGGCCTCGCCGGTGAGGCTCACCGTCCGGTGCCGTGGCCAGCTGGGAGTCGTGGGCCCACGCGGCGAGGACGCCGATGAGGATCGAGACGAGCAGGGCGATGAGGATGAACTCGGCGACGAAGTAGTCGAGCCGGTGGGCACCGATCGCCACTCCGAAGGCGAACACCGTGCTGAGCCCGGCAGTCCAGGCCACGCCGCGGCTGCGGAACTCCTGCCCGGCGTGCAGCGAGGGCAGGAACGGGATGTAGAGGGACCAGATGCCGCCGAGGCCCATCGCCGCACCGGCGAGGGCGGCCTCGACGCAGATGATGATGAACGCCTGGCGCCGCCAGGACAGTCGCTTCGCCCGGCTCGGGCGCGACCGGTGATCGGGGTCGTCGCCCTCGCCGAGCGGCTTGGGGACCCGTCGCGACAGGACCATCTCGGCCCGCACGTCGAGCAGCACGATGACGACGACCCACGGCGCCGCGACCAGGAACCGGCTCTCCAGGGTCGGGAGCAGCACGAATACGCCGCCGACGATCACGCGAAGGCGGGTCGTCATGGACAGACCCATCAGCCAGCGCACGTGCGCGTCCCTTCCGTCTGACTGGCCCCATGGTTCCATGCGGGCCGTCACGTTGTCCCACGAATCACACGAATCACCAGAAGTCGCGCGCGGCCCAGCGCCCCGGTCGTCCACATGATGGCCCTGACCGGGGCTGTCGTCCACAGGTCGGCAGCCCCCGGGGGCGACCCGACGTCGGCGCGCCCGCACGATGGTCCGATGGGGATGATCGCCGCCGCCCTCGCGCTGGCCGACCTGGCCGTTCCACAGGCCTGTGCCGGCTGCGGCGAGCCGGGCGAGAGGGTGTGCCCGGTATGCCGGGCGGCGGCCCGGCGGGTGCTGTGGCCCGGTGGCCCCCGCGACGTCGCGCCGAGCCCGGCGCCCGACGGCTTCCCGCCGACCCACGCGCGGGCGGCATACGAGCCGCCGGTGGCCTCCTGGCTCGTCGCGTACAAGGACGCCGACCGGCGCGACCTGCGCCGCGAGCTGGCGCCGCTGCTCGCGGGCGCGGTGCAGGCCTCGCTCGCCGCCAGCCCGGCGGCCCGGACGGCCCTCGCCTCGGGCCGCGGCCCGGTTCTGCTCGTTCCCGTGCCCTCCGGTCGGGCCGCCCGGCACCGTCGTGGCGACGACCCGTTGCGGGCCCTGGCCCGGAGGGTGGCCGCCGGCTACCTCGGACACGAGGTCGCCCTGGCCCAGGTGTTGCGGGTCGTGCGCCGGGTGCAGGACCAGTCCGAGCTCACGGCGGCCGAGCGGGCCGACAACCTGCGCGGGGCCATGGGGGTCCGACGGCGGTCGGCGGCCCGGGTCGACGGGGCCTGCGTCGTCGTCGTCGACGACGTCGTGACCAGCGGTGCCACCCTCGTCGAGGCGGCCCGGGCGCTGCGCTCGGCGGGCGCAGCCGACGTGGTGGCGGCCACGGTCTGCGCGACCCCACGCCGGCGACGCGGGCCGGCGGGCGGCGCAGCCTAGGAGATCCCTGGGCCGGCGAGGACGTTCAGGGGTACTGGTGACGCCGTCGCGCGCTTTCGACTACCGTCGAGGTATGGCCCGACAGCCGGAGCGGCCGGTCCGCACACCTGGACGGCGACAGCGCGCGGCCCTGGGCAGCAGGCCCGGACTCCCGTCCGGCACCGGCCCCCGGTGGGGGTGGTAGCGCGACCGCGTCGGCTTCGCAGGCCCCGACCCCAACATCCTCTCCTTCGAGGAGGACATACCGTGGAAATCGTCGTCACTGGCCGTCACGTGCAGGTCTCGGATCGCTTCCGCAGCCATCTGGCCGAGAAGCTCACCAAGGTCCCGCAGCTGGCGCCACGGGTACAGCGCATCGACGTCGTCGTCAGCCATGAGGCCAACAAGCGCCAGGCCAAGAGCTGCGAGCGGGTCGAGCTCACCTGCCGGGTCTCCGGCAGCGTGGTGCGCGCCGAGGCCTGTCTCGACGACAAGTACGCGTCCCTGGACGTCGCCCTGGACAAGCTGATGGAGCGGCTGCGCCGCTCGCACGACCGGGCGAGGGTCCATCGCGGGCGGCGCTCGCCGGAGTCGGTGGCTCGGGCGACGGCCCGGATCGATGCTCCCCGCGACGGCGCCGGTGGGCTTGACGGTGCCCCTGGGGGCGGCGGAGCGGCCGACCCGCTGGGCACCCAGGGCGAGTCGGTCGTGGAGGTCCGCGAGAAGATCCACGCGAGCGCCCCGATGGGGCTGGACCAGGCCATCCGCGAGATGGAGCTGGTCGGCCACGACTTCTATCTCTTCCATGACGACCAGACCGACAAGCCGAGCGTCGTCTACCGCCGGCGTGGCTGGTCCTACGGCGTCATCCACCTCGAGATGTCCGGCGACCTCGACGCAGCGCTGGCCGACGCACCGGCCGCAGCGGTGGGCACGGAGGCCACCGCATGACAGGATGACGGCGTGAGCAGTGGGCACAACGGGGCAGGTGATGCTGCCGAGCCGATCCGGGTCGTCATCGCCGACGACCACGCCCTCTACCGGCGCGGGCTGCAGGCGGTCGTGCTCCTCGAGGACGGCATCGAGATCGTCGGCGAGGCCGGCGACGGTGACGAGGCGGTCGAGCGCACCGTCGAGCTGCTCCCGGACATCGTCCTCATGGACGTCCGGATGCCGCACACCTCCGGCATCGAGGCGTGCCAGCGGATCAAGGAGCTCGTGCCCTCGACGCGGATCATCATGCTGACCATGTCCGACGAGGAGTACGACCTCTACGAGGCCGTCAAGGCGGGCGCCAACGGCTACCTCCTCAAGTCCATCCCCGCCGAGGAGATCGCCGAGGGCATCATCAAGGTCGCCGGTGGCGACTCACTCATCTCGCCTTCGATGGCGTCCAAGCTGCTCGCCGAGTTCGCCCAGATGAGCAAGCGGCAGGAGGAGCGCCCGACGGGCGTCGTCGTCCCGCGGCTCACCGAGCGCGAGCGTGAGGTGCTCCGGCTGGTCTCCCGCGGGCTGGCCAACAAGGAGATCGCGACGACGCTGTTCATCTCCGAGAACACGGTGAAGAACCACGTCCGCAACATCCTCGACAAGCTCCAGCTCCACTCGCGGATGGAGGCCGCCATGTTCGCCGTGCGCGAGAACCTCCTCGGGCCGGGTGACTGAGCCGGCACTGCCGACGCGACTCAGCCTCCCGGCGGCCCGGCGCATCGCCCTGGCGGCCCAGGGGTTCGCACGGCCCCGCCCGGACGTCGCGACGATGCGGCACCTGCAGCGGGTCGTCGGCGACATCGGCGTCGTCCAGGTCGACAGCGTCAACGTCCTGGTCCGCAGCCACTACCTGCCGTTCTTCTCGCGTCTCGGGCCCTACGACCGGGCGCTGCTCGACCGGGCCCGCGACGTCGCCCCACGGCGCCTCGTGGAGTACTGGGCGCACGAGGCGAGCCTCGTGCCGCCGCCCACCTGGCCGCTGCTCGACTTCCGGATGCGCCGGGCCCGTGAGGACTCCTGGGGCGGGATGCGGGCGGTGGCCCGGGAGCATCCGGACCTCGTGGCGGCGGTCCGTGCCGAGGTCGTGGCGCACGGGCCGCTCACCAGCCGTGAGGTCGAGGTGGCGCTCGAGCACGACCAGCCCCGCGAGCGCGAGGAGTGGGGCTGGAACTGGTCGCTGGTCAAGACCGCCCTCGAGCATCTGTTCTGGGCCGGCGAGATCTCCAGCGCCGGACGGACCGCCCAGTTCGAGCGGCGGTATGCCGCCCTGGACCGGGTGCTGCCGCGACCGGTCCACGCCGTGGCCCTGGACCCCGCCGACCGCCCGGCGCCCGACGAGGCGTTCCGGTCGCTCATCGCCATCGCCGCGCGCGCCCACGGCGTCGGGTCGGAGCAGTGCCTGCGCGACTACTTCCGGCTCAAGCCGGACCAGGCGAGGCCGGCGATCGCCGCGCTCGTCGCCTCCGGGGAGCTGGTACCGGTGAGCATCGACAGCTGGCGCCGGCCGGCCTACCTCCACCGCGAAGCCCGCCGCCCGCGGCGGGTCGCTGCGCGAGCCCTCCTCTCACCCTTCGACAGCCTGGTCTGGCAGCGCGACCGGACGGCGGCCCTGTTCGAGCTCGACTACCGCCTGGAGATCTACACCCCGGCGCACAAGCGGGTGCACGGCTACTACGTGCTGCCGTTCCTGCTCGGCGACCGGCTCGTGGGACGGGTGGACCTCAAGGCCGACCGGGCCGCGGGCCGGCTGCGCGTGCGCGGCTGCACCTGGGAGCAGTCAGCACCGCCCGGGGCCGCCGACGAGCTGGCGGCCGAGCTCGACCTCATGGCGGCGCTGGCTCGGCCTGGCGCGAGGTGCCTGGTGGACACGCCTGCTCAGGGCCGCAGGCTGAGCTCGAGCAGGACGTAGGTCGCGTCGTGCGCCTGCCCGGTCCAGCCGAGCTGGTCCTGCAGGGCCTGAGCGAGAGCGGAACGGCTCTTGAGCAGGGCGACGCTGGCCCCGCTCGACCGGACGGTCTCCTGCCAGCCGTCCTGCGCCTCCGGTGGCGGCGACATACCGGCCGAGGTAGGCGACGGTGTAGACGTCAGCGCGTCCGTCGATGACGGGTCGAGCTCGGGGTCGGCGAAGAGGAGCCAGCCGCCGAGGGCGTAGTCGTTGAACACGACCGTGCCCGCCGGAAGGGCCCGGACCTGGGACTCCAGCTGGGGTGACATCAGGCCAGGAGGCTGGCTCCAGCGCGAACCAACGGCGAGGCACAGAGCCACCGCTGCGACCAGGCCGATGGCGATGCTGCGTAGCTCGGCCTGCCGGCTCGGCTGCCGCCGCATGGTCACCGGGAGGATGCCATCGAGGGCCGGCGCCGCCAGCAGCACGATGGTGACCGCGCCGAGGGCGACGGTGCGCGCGTAGGCGAGCGTCCACGCCAGGCCCAGCCCCCAGAGGCCGAGATGGGCCCATGACACGCGCCGTCCGCCGCGGGCCCAGATGACCGCCACGACCATGGCGAGCGCCATCGTGGCGACCACGGCAGGGCTGGTGATCGACGGGGTCGCCCATTCCTGGACGTAGGCGCCGTAGCCACGCAGGGTGAAGGGGATGACGAGCAGGTGCGGTCCGATGGGGGTGCCGGCTGCCGCCAGGATCCCACCCAGCGGCACAGCGGCCAGCCGTGCCGCCTGGCCGCGCGTGAGGGAACGGTCGAAGAGCAGGCCCACGACGACGACCGCGCCGGTGAGCGGCCCGGCGATCCAGAGCCCATGGGCGCAGGCCCAGGCCCAGCTGAGCGGAATGAGCCACCAACGCGGCCGGTGGTCCTCTGCCGTCGCGCAGCCAGGCCGTGGCGGTGACGGCCAGGAGGATGAAGCTGAGTGCCTGGGGCCTCAGGTCCAGCCCATCGGCAGTGCCGATCCACCCTGCCGCCGCGACGACGGCGGCGGGCAGGATCCGGGCACCGAGGCGGCGGCTGCTCACGTAGAGCGTGACGAGGAGCGTCCACGCGAGCACCGCCTGGACCCACGACAGAGCCAGGAAGCCCCCGACGTGGTACGCCGCGGCGATGCCCAGCTGGGCCAGCCACTCGTGGAGGACGAAGGGCTGCGTGGAGGCGGAGGTCCAGGTGTCCGGGCCGGAGAAGCGCCAGGTACTCCAGAGGTACTCGCCGGCTCGGATGTGCCAGAACGTGTCGGGGTCGGTGATGGGGCGGAAGGTGGTCCTTGCCCACAGAACGGGCAACGCCGCGAAGATCAGCAGTGGGGCCCAGGACAGAGCCGCCCCGAGGGCGTCCCGGTCTCCCGCGCGAGGGCCGGAGGGGTCGTCTGACGAAGCGGGGGGCATGCAGGGCATGATGCCAGCCGCGGCGGGGTGGATCCCCGAGAACCCGCCAGGGTTTGGTCGTTCGGCCTAGCCCACGAGGGACCAGTGCAGGCCGTCGCCGTAGGTCCCGTCCGGGAGCGGGTCGACGGCCGGCTCCCGCCCCCACACGGTGAAGCCGAGGCGGGTGAGCACGGCGTTGCTGGCCTCGTTGTCGGCCGCGGTCTCGGCGACCAGGCGGCGCAGCCCCAGCCCGCCCTGGTCACGGGGCCGGAGCGCGTATGCCGTGGCCGCGCGCGCGGCCACGGTGGCCACGCCCCGGCCCCGGGCGCTCGGGAGCACCTGGTAGCCCAGCTCCGCGTGGTCCTCGTCCAGGGTGCCTCCGTTGCTGAACAGCACCACCTCCCCCAGGGCCCGGTCGGTCGACGGCTCCGCGACGCACCAGCAGACACCGATGCCGAGCGAGGCCTGCTCCCGGCGCCGGGCCAACCAGCCCGCGAAGGTTCGGGGGGTCGAGCGCCGCCCGGCCCGGCATGAAGTGCGCGGGGTGGTCGGGCTCCTCGAGGTCCGCGACGTCCTCGTCGCGCCACGGGCGCAGCCGGACCCCCTCGGCCTCGAGGACCGGGGGGTCGTACCACGGGTGACGCGCCGTCATGGGGTCGTCCCGACCGAGGCTGGCCACCCACCCGTCCTGAGGCCCGTCGGGGTGGGCGAGCTGCTCGGGCAACGTGGCGTGGAAGGTGAACCCGCAGGCCCAGGCCACCCGCCACGAGGCGAAGTTGCCCCGGGCGGCCCGCCAGTAGACCCGCACTCCGCCCTGCCCGAACCAGTGGTGGGCGAGCAGCCGCAGCGAGTGCGACATCAGCCCCTGCCCCCGGCCCTGCGGATGCAGCCCGAACCCGACCTCGGCCACGCCCTGCGCACCCTCCTGCGGGCGCAGGTCGATGGTGCCGAGGAAGGTCCCGTCGGGGTCGTCAGCCCGGGCAATGGCCCAGTGCCGCCGCCCGCCCTCCTCGGTCCACCCCTGCTCGATGAGCCGGAGGAAGCCCTCGCCGTCGGCCTCGCCGTACGGCCGCGGCACTGTGGTGAACTCCAGCATCCCGGGGTCCTGGGACTGCTCGACGACTCGGGGCAGGTCGGTGCGGCGGTGCGCCCGGAGCAGGACGACACCGTCGGTGAGCTCGGGGACGCAGTCGGGGAACGGCATACGGCGATTGTGGCCGAGGGCGGTGAGCGCGCCCGGGAGTTTCGATGGGGCGATGCGGCTAGGTCGCGGGCTCGTCGGACGGGCCTGGCCCGGGAACGCCGTAGACAGACTCGACCGCCGAGACGAGCCGGTGCCGGGCCCGGCGCAGGCCGAGGGCCCGTTGGGCCAGGACGTCCCGCTCGACCGCGGCCGCCTGCGCCGCGAGCTCGTGGTCCAGCAGGCAGGCCGACAGCCAGCGTGAGATGTCGCCGCGGGCGAGATGGCCGTCGAGCACGGCGGGGTCGACCGACTCGAGGCAGCGAAGGAAGGTCTCGACGTTGCCGGCGCTCGCGACGACGGCGCCGTGAGCGTCGACGAACCGGAAGCACCGCTCGGGCGGAAGGGAGGCCCCGACGTACTTGTGCCAGTGGCGCACGTGCGGTGTCGAGCGTGGGCTGACGATGAAGGTGCGCTCAGGACCCTCGCCCAGCCGGATCCGAGCGGCGTGACCCCCGCGGGCGTCGTGCCCGGTCGTCGTGATGACGACATCGAGGTCCGCGGTGATCGCCTCGGGCAGCTGGTCGGGGCGGTAGGTCACCAGGCAGTAGCCCTGGTCCCCGGGCCGCACCATCCGTTCCATCGCACCGCCCAGCCCCAGCGACGAGTGCGCCTCGTCGACGAGCACCCAGTGCGGCTGGCCCCAGGCCGCCCGTTCGGCGTCGATCACCGCTGCCACGTTGTGCAGGAGCTCGGTGGCCTCCTCCTCGCTGGTGAGGGAGAGGTCGAGGACGACGGAGATCCCCCCCTGGCGCAGCAGCCGGACCAGCTCGCCCGCGTCGGGCGGGCTCCCGCCGACCAGGACGACGACGTCGACGAGGTGCTCCAGACCGTGGTAGTCGCCCTCGATGTCGATGACGAGCACGCTGTAGCCGGCCCGCACCCACAGCTCGGCCAGCAGCCCGGCGAGGTGGGACTTGCCGGTGCCGCTCTCGCCCTGGACCAGCACGTTCGCCTGACCGGCCGGGATACGGACCGGGGTCTGGTCTCCGTAGTGGCCGATGACGATCTCGTGCCGGCTCGTGCGGACCCGGTCGCGTCCGGTGAGCAGTGGGCCGGCGAGCAGGCCGGTCACCCCGGCGCCGTCGGGCTCGTCGAGGACGAGGTCGGCGTGCTCCTTCACCGACGGGAGCGCGTTGGCGACGGCCACCCCGATCTCGGCGACCTCGAGGAGCGCGAGGTCGTTCTCGGCGTCGCCGACCGCAAGGACGTTGTGCGGGGAGAGGCCGAGCTCGTGGAGGGCCGACAGCAGCCCGGCCGGCCTTGGACACCCCGGCCGGCAGGACCATGAGGCGGTCGCGGTTGCGCAGCAGCTGTGCGTCGACGCCCAGCTCGCTGATGAGCTCGAGCAGCCGCGGGGCGTGGGTCGCGGAGCACTCGAGGACACACAGGCCGCTGCGGTGCTCGATGTCCTCGGCCGTGACGCGCGCCTCGAGGGCCGGGTCGACACCCCCGGCGAGGGGAGTGAGCGCCCCGGCGGTCTCCAGCACCCCGCCGTTCTCGGTGACCACGGCGTCGAACACGTCACGGAGCCCAGGGAAGTAGGTGTCGAGGTCCTCGGCGACCCGTCCGGTCACGAGGATGGTCGCGATGCCGGACGCCCGCGCCTCGCGCAGCGCGCCCAGGGTCTGGGGCGCCACCGCGTCCCCGTGGGTCAGCGTGCCGTCAAGATCGGTGGCAAACGCCTTGATGATCCCGGCCACCCGGCTCACCTCCCGGGCGTCGGCGAGCGCCCACCCTCCATACCAGCACGTCGGAGGGGCGCCCACAACCGTCTGGGGAGGAGGCGCATGCCGCATTCCCGCCGGAACTCGGCCTCCGGGCGGGGCGTTGCCACCACGGCGCCGGGTGAGCCCGGCCCACCGGGGTCGACTACCCTAAGCGGGGTCCCAGTCCGGCGCTGCGTGCTGCGGGACCCGGGCGACCAGATCGGTGGCCCGAGCAGACTTCAGGAGTTGTCCGTGCCCAAGATCGTCGAGCGCCTGCTGCGCGCGGGTGAAGGCCGAGTCATCAAGAAGCTCGAGTCCATCGCGGCCCAGGTCAACGCTGTCGAGGAGGACTTCGAGAAGCTCACCGACGCCGAGCTGCGGGCCGAGACCGACCGGTTCCGGGAGCGGCTGGCCGACGGGCGAGACCCTCGACGACATCCTCCCCGAGGCCTTCGCCGCCGTGCGCGAGGCGAGCAAGCGCACCCTCGGCAAGCGGCACTTCGACGTCCAGATCATGGGCGGTGCCGCCCTGCACCTGGGCAACGTCGCCGAGATGAAGACCGGTGAGGGCAAGACGCTCGTCGCGACCCTGCCGAGCTACCTCAACGCCCTCACCGGCAAGGGTGTCCATGTCGTCACCGTCAACGACTACCTCGCCGAGTACCAGTCCGAGCTCATGGGCCGGGTCCACCGGCTGCTCGGCCTCGAGACCGGCGTCATCCTCGCCTCGATGACGCCCGACCAGCGCCGCGCCGAGTACGCCAAGGACATCACCTACGGGACGAACAACGAGTTCGGGTTCGACTACCTGCGCGACAACATGGCGTGGTCGACCGACGAGCTGGTCCAGCGCGGCCACAACTTCGCCATCGTCGACGAGGTCGACTCGATCCTCATCGACGAGGCCCGCACGCCGCTCATCATCTCCGGCCCGGCCGACCAGGCGACGAAGTGGTACAAGGAGTTCGCCAGGATCGCCGAGCGGCTCGAGCGCGGCGAGCTGGAGTCCGGCGAGGGCGACTACGAGGTCGACGAGAAGAAGAAGACCGTCGGCGTCCTCGAGCAGGGCATCGACAAGGTCGAGGACTACCTCGGCATCGACAACCTCTACGAGAGCGCGAACACCCCGCTCATCGGCTACCTCAACAACGCGATCAAGGCCAAGGAGCTGTTCCACCGCGACAAGGACTACGTCGTCCTCGGCGGCGAGGTCCTCATCGTCGACGAGCACACCGGCCGCATGCTGGCGGGCCGCCGCTACAACGAGGGCATGCATCAGGCCATCGAGGCCAAGGAGGGGGTGGAGATCCAGAACGAGAACCAGACGCTCGCGACGATCACCCTCCAGAACTACTTCCGCATGTACGACAAGCTCTCGGGCATGACCGGCACGGCGATGACCGAGGCCGCCGAGCTCCACTCGATCTACAAGCTCGGCGTCGTGCCCGATCCGGACGAACATGCCGATGATCCGCGCGGACCAGCGCCGACCTCGTCTACCGGACCGAGGAGGCGAAGTATGCGGCGGTCGTCGACGACATCGTCGAGCGCCACGAGAAGGGCCAGCCCGTGCTCGTCGGCACGGTCAGCGTCGAGAAGAGCGAGTACCTCTCCGACCAGCTGCGCCGGCATGGCGTACCCCACCAGGTCCTCAACGCCAAGCAGCACGAGCGCGAGGCCGCCGTCGTCGCCTCGGCGGGGCGCAAGGGTGCCATCACCGTCGCGACGAACATGGCCGGCCGCGGGACCGACATCATGCTCGGCGGCAACCCCGAGTTCAACGCCGTCGCGGCGCTCAAGGAGCGCGGGCTGGACCCCGTGGAGACGCCGGAGGAGTACGAGGCGGCCTGGGACGAGGCGTTCGCCGAGGCCGAGTCGGCCGTCGCGGCGGAGCACGAGGAGGTCACCGCGCTCGGCGGGCTCTACGTCCTCGGCACCGAGCGGCACGAGTCGCGGCGCATCGACAACCAGCTCCGCGGCCGATCCGGCCGCCAGGGCGACCCGGGCGAGTCGCGGTTCTACCTCTCGCTCGAGGACCACCTCATGCGGATGTTCAACGCCGGGCTCGTCGACCGGGTCATGCAGACGGCCGGGCTCGAGGACTCCCTACCCATCGAGTCCAAGATCGTCACGCGCTCGATCCAGAGCGCGCAGACCCAGGTCGAGGCGCGCAACTTCGAGATCCGCAAGAACGTCCTCAAGTACGACGACGTCCTCAACCGCCAGCGCACCGTCATCTACCGCCGAGCGCCGCCGCGTCCTCGAGGGCGAGGACCTGCACGAGCAGCTGCGGATGTTCGTCAACGACGTCATCGAGGGCTACATCGACGCCGAGACCGCCGAGGGCGTGCCCGAGGACTGGAACCTCGACCGTCTGTGGACCGCGCTGAAGGCGCTCTACCCCATCTCGGTCAGCCAGGAGCAGGTGCTCGAGGCCGCCGGACGGCCGCGGCGGGCTGACCCCCGAGCTGCTCAAGGAGGAGATCACCTCCGACGCGCACCACGCCTATGACGCCCGCGAGGAGGCCCTCGGCGATGAGGTCATGCGCGAGGTCGAGCGCCGGGTCATGCTCTCGGTCCTCGACCGTAAGTGGCGTGAGCACCTCTATGAGATGGACTACCTCCAGGAGGGCATCGGGCTGCGCGCGATGGCCCAGCGCGACCCGCTCGTCGAGTACCAGCGCGAGGGCTTCCAGCTGTGGCAGGCGATGAACGAGTCGGTCAAGGAGGAGTCGGTCGGGCTGCTCTTCCACGTCGACGTCGAGGTCGAGCCGCCGGCCGAGCCCCAGGTGGCTCCGGTCCACGTCTCGGAGATGTTCGCCGGGCTGTCCGCCGGCGCCGACGGCGGGACCGGGGGTGGCGCCGCGATCGGCTCCGACGGCAACGGCATACCGCACATCGAGCCGGCCCCGGCCGCTGAGGCGCCCGCGGAGGCCTACGAGGCCCAGCACGTGGCTCTGCGCGGCCATGGGCTGGAGCGGCCCCGGCCCGCGGGGCAGCTGCACTACTCCGCCCCCAGCGACTCCGGCGGCCTGGACGAGCGCGATGTGAGCGCGGGCCGGACGACGGCCGTGCTCAGCGAGGAGCAGATGGCCACCACCCCGCGCAACGCACCCTGTCCGTGCGGGTCCGGCAAGAAGTTCAAGATGTGCCACGGGGAGCGGCGCTAGCCCACGACGGGGCGAGCCGCCCGCACGCTAGCCGACCTGGAGGGCCTCGACGCGCCACCGACCGTCCTGGCCGGTGAGGCGCATCGCCAGGGCCCGCACCCGGCCGCCGTCGACGACGACGACCGACGCCTCGGCGACCCCGTCGGCCGGCTCGCAGACGAGCACCCTGCGGACGGCCACCCGGTGGCGCACCGGGGTGCGGCCCGGGTGCCGTCCGGACCCGGCCCGTCGGGCCGCGAGGGCGCCCCGACGCGCCACCACCTCATACACCTCGGGCGTGGTCCAGCGCAGCACCTGCGGCGCCGGACGCGAGCCCGTCATCACCTCGACGAGGGCCTGCCCGATCCGGGCCGCCCAGTCCCGTGGCTCGGGCAGGTCGGCCCGCGGCGTGCTCTGCGGGCCGAACACCTGAGCGTCGCTGGCGCGGGAGAAGTCGACGGCCAGCGCGTCCTGGATGTAGCCGGTCGACGTCGTGGCCGCATCCGCGCGGGCGAGGGCCACGTCGAGGGGCAGGGCGGGCGGCCGGGACTGGTGGGTCGGCACGACCCGCAGCGGGCTGAGCGCCGGTCCGGGGCGGGCCGCGGCGGCCGAGGAGCCGGTCGTCACGCGTGGTCACCGTCGCTCGGCACGCGCAGCCGCTGGCCGGGCAGGACGAGGTCGGGATCGGGTCCGACCACCGCGCGGTTGGCGGCATACCACCTCGGCCAGGCGGCGGCGACCTCGGCGTCGCTCGCCGCGGGTCCGAGCCGGCGCGCGGCGATGGACCACAGGGTGTCGCCGCGGTGGACGACGACCTCGTCCTCGGGCGCGACGGCACGTGGGGGGCGCGCGAGCAGGTCGGTGCTCGGCTGACGGCGCACGGTCGGGGCCGCCGGCACCCAGCCGGGCGTGGGCACGGCAGGTGGGTGGGCGGACGGTGGTACGGGGACCGCGACGCCAGGGCTCGTGGCCGCCCGGGTGGTGGGTGGCGACGATGGTGGAGCGGGGCGCGGCCGGGGGGCGGTCGGGGGGTCGCCTCGAGGCGGCGCGGTGGCGGTCGGCCACCCGGGGTCGGGGACCCGGGCCGGCCCGAAGCCGGGGTCGGGTGGGCCGTCGGCCGCGGCCAGCTGCGCGGTGCCCAGCCCCGCCAGGCCCGCACCGAGCGCCAGCGCCACCCCACGGCGGACCAGCCCCGGGGTGACCCGCCGGGCGAGCCGGGTCGCGAGGTGACCGGCCCACCCCGGGACGGTCACCGCCACCTCGGCCAGCACCGCGAGCAGCAGCCAGGCCAACAGCGCGAGACCCGCCAGGGCGGCCAGCAGGGTGAGCACGTCCTGCGGCGCGGCGGGGCCGCCCGAGACGACGGCCCGCTCCAGCCCCCGCGCCACCGCGCCGAGCCATAGCGCCGGGGCGGCGGCGGCCAGGGTGGCCGCCCAGAGCAGCGGCCAGATCCGTGCCGACGGCGCCGTCGGCGGCTCGCCCAGTCGGTGGCTCCGTTGATCGTTTATAGCAGTTTGCATGCGTTTGACCATAGAACGTGTCATTCGATGGCGCAACCGGACGGTGGCGACCGGTGGACGGTAGGCTGCCGCGCCATGAGGTGGGAGGGTCTGTTCGACGATCTCGCGGCCCAGTGGGACGGCGAGGAGCGCCGGGAGCGGGATGCGGAGGTCGCCGACCGGACCCGCCGGGAGCGGGCCGAGGTCACCCTCGTGGCGCGCTTGGGGGCGCACCGAGACGTCCCGCTGCGCCTCCGGCTCGTGACCGGCCGAGCCCTCGACGGCGAGGTGGCCGACGTGGGCGCGGACTGGGTGCTGCTGCGCCGGGGCGGCGCCCGGCACGAGGCGCTCGTGCCCGTCGCGGCCGTGACCGGCGTGCTCGGGCTCGGCCCCCGGTCGCTCGAGCCCGACCTGGCCCGGCGCTTCGGGCTGGGCTACGCCCTGCGGGCGCTCTCCCGCGACCGGTCGGTGGTCGCCCTGACCGACACCAGCGACCTCACGGTGACCGGCACCATCGACTCGGTCGGTGCCGACGCGCTCGACCTCGCCGAGCACCCGGCCGACGACCCGCGGCGGGAGGCCAACGTGCGCGGGACACGCACCGTGCCGTTCGCGGCGATCGTCGTCGTCGAAGCCCGCTGAGCGGCCCGACTCGTGGTGGCGAACCGGTCGAGCCAGTCAGCCGGCGGGCTCGTCGTCCTCGCCCTGGTGGGTCTGGACCAGCTGGCGGGTCTGCCGGTACATCCGCTCGATGTAGCTCTCGAGCTCGGTGGTCTCGACCCGCCACTGGCCACGACCGCCGACCTTGATGGCCGGCAGGTCCCCGGACCGGACGAGCGCGTAGGCCTGGGCCGCCGAGATGTCGAGGATCTCGGAGACCTCCGTCAGGGGGATGAACCGCCGCGCCACCCGGGATCTCCTTCGCCGACGCCTGTCCGGTGCATCGTCAGTCTGCCATCTCGGCCCACCGGCTCCGGGTTGTCCACAGCCGCGACCCGCTCCGGAGGCGAAGCCGCACGAGGTGGGCCAGAATCACCGCTGACGGTGCACTGTAGGCACGACGAGCACGAAGTGGGGGGACCATGACCGACCTGCCGGCCCCGGCGGCCTCGCGGCTGCAGCGGCCCTCGTGGCGGGACAGCCGCCTCGTCGTCGGTGTGCTGCTCGTCGTGCTCTCCGCGGCCCTCGGCTCGGTCCTGCTCGCCCGGGCGGACGACCGGGTGCCCATGTATGCCGCCCGCGTCCCGCTCGTCGCGGGCCAGCAGCTCACGGCGGACGAGGTGTCCCGGGTCGACGTCCAGCTGGCCGGGGCGGCCACGGCGTACCTCTCGGCCGCCACCGCCCTCGCCGCCGACAGCTACGTCCTGCGAGACGTCCGCCCCGGCGAGCTCATCCCGCGCTCAGCGGTCGGGCGGCAGAGCGAGGTCGCGGTGCAGCCGCTCGCGCTGCTCGTCGATGCCACCTCGGCCGGGGTGCTCGACGTGGGCTCGGTCGTCGACGTCTATGTCAACCGGCCCGACCCGCAGGGGACCGCCGCCGTCGGGAGCACGGCGTATGCCGGCCCCGAGAAGGTGCTCGAAGGGGCCACCGTCCTGCGGGTGAGCGCCGACGACCGGGTGCTGGGGTCGGCCGCACAGACCCGCTCGGTCCAGGTGCTCGTGCCGCGCGAGCGGGTGCAGCAGCTCGTCTCCGACGTCGACCTCAGCTCGCGCATCACGCTCGTCCCGGTGCCCGGCTCGCTGCTCGGGGCGGCACCGTGAGCATCACGGTCCTCGTCGCGGTCACCCACCGCCTCGAGACCGGCCTCGTCACGGCGCTCGAGGCGGCGCCCGGCGTCACCGTCGTCCGCCGGTGCGCCGACCTCCCCGACCTGCTGGCCGCGGCGTCGGCCGGTGCGGCAGCGGTCGCCGTCGTCTCGCCCGACCTGCGCTCGCTCGACCGCGACGCGGTGCGGCACCTCGCGGGGCACGGTGTCCGGGTGGCCGGCCTGGTCGACCCCGACGACGAGGTGGGCGAGCGGCGGCTGCGCCAGCTCGGGATCGCCCTCGTCCTCGGCCCGCACGCGGGCCCCGACGACCTCGCGGAGCGGCTGCGGGCCCTGGTCGCGGGCACCACGTCGCACCTTGCGCCGGACGTCCTCGACCCGCTGGACCTCGCCATGGGGGAGCCGTCGAGCCCGTGGGCGCCGGGCGGGCCGGGACGCTCCACGCTGCCCGAGCCCGGACGCGGCCTGGTCACGGCGGTGTGGGGACCGACCGGCGCCCCGGGCCGCACGACCATCGCGGTCACCCTCGCCGCGACCCTCGCCGAGGCCGGCGTGCCGACCCTGCTCATCGACCTCGACACCTACGGCGCCAGCGTCGCCCAGGCGCTCGCCCTGCTCGACGAGGCGCCCGGGCTCGCCGCCGCGGCCCGCGCCTCCGAGAGCGGCGTCCTCGACGTGCCCGGCCTGGCCCGGCTGGCACCCGAGGCGGCTCCCCGGCTGCGGGTGCTGACCGGCATCCCCACCCCTGGGCGGTGGACCGAGGTGCGCGCCCCCGTCGTCGAGGACCTGCTGGCCCTGGCCCGGTCGCTGGCGGGGCACGTCGTCATCGACTGCGGGTTCGCCATCGAGGACGACGAGGAGCTGAGCTACGACACCGCCGCGCCGCGCCGCAACGCGACGACACTGGCCGCTCTCGAGCAGGCCGACCACCTGCTCGTCGTGGGCTCCGGCGACCCCGTCGGCCTGCAGCGTCTCGTCCGAGCGGTCCAGGACGTCGCGTCCCGGCCCGCCCCGCCGCCGCTCGTCGTCGTCAACAAGGTCCGCGCAACGGTCGCGGGGCCGCATCCGGAGCGGCAGATCCGCGAGGTGCTCTCGCGGTTCGCCGGGCTCGAGGCGCCGCGGTTCGTACCGTGGGCCCCCCAGGAGTGCGACGCCGCGACGCTGGCCGGCCGCAGCCTCGTCGAACACTCGCCGCTCGGCGTCGTGGCGGGCGCCGTCGGCGCCCTGGCCGCGCTCGTCGACGAGCGGGTCCCCTCCGCCGAGCCGACCCGCCGCTCCGCCCGTGGCGGCTGGCGGGGCCGGCGCGCGGTCCGGCCGGGCTGAGCGTTCTGTCGATCACGACCGGCCCGTGCACCGGCCCCTGATCTGCCACGATGGGGCCGTGGCCGACCGACTGAGCTCGCTGGACACGTCCTTCCTGCACCTCGAGGACGCGACGACGCCGATGCATGTCGGGTCGGTCATGGTCTTCGACCCGCCGCGCAGCGGGTTCGACTACGACCGGCTGGTCACCCTCATCGCCGAACGCATCGCCCTGGTGCCGCGGTACCGCCAGCGGGTCCGTGAGGTCCCAGGTCGCCTGGCCAACCCCGTCTGGGTCGACGACGAGGACTTCGACGTCACCTACCACGTCCGGCGCTCCGCCCTGCCCCGGCCCGGCAGCGACGAGCAGCTCGAGGAGCTCGTGGCGCGCATCCTGCCCAGGCCGCTCGACCGGGCCCGCCCGCTGTGGGAGGTCTACCTCGTCGAGGGGCTCGCCGAGGACCGCTTCGCCGTCATCTCCAAGACCCACCACGCCCTCGTCGACGGGGTCAACGCCGTCGACATCGCCAACGTCATCCTCGACAAGACCGCCTCGCCGCCCGACCCCGACGACGACGGCGCCGTCGAGTGGCGCCCCCGACGCGAACCCTCCGACCTCGACCTCGTGCTCGCCGCCGTGACCGACAACCTGCGGGCCCCCAGCCAGGTGCTCGACACGGTCCAGTCGGGCATCAGCGACCTCAAGGCCACCGCCGGCCGGGTCGCGCACGTCGCCGGGGAGGTCGCGACCACACTGCTGCGCGCGTCCCGGCCCGCCCCCGTCTCGCCGCTCAACGCCACGGTCGGCCGGGCCCGCCGCTACGTCATGATCGGCACCGACCTCGAGGACTACCGGACCATCCGGAGCCGGCTGGCGAAGGGGGCCTTCGCCGAGGAGGTGACGATCAACGACGTCGTCCTGGCGACGGTCACCGGCGCCTTCCGCACGTGGCTGCTCACCCGTGGGGAGGCCGTCCACGGGGGGACGACGATCCGCGCCATGGTCCCGGTCAGCATGCACGAGGGTCCGGGCGCCGCGACGGGACGCGACCTCACCGCCTGTTTCGTCGACCTCCCGGTGGGCGAGCCGGGGGCGTCGATGCGGCTGCACCAGATCGCCTTCGCGATGCGCCAGCAGATCGAGGGAGGGCGCCCGGTCCCCGCCGAGGCCCTGACCGGGCTGGCCGGCTTCGCCCCGCCGACGATGCACGCCCTGGGCGCCCGGCTCGGCAGCGCCGTGTCGCGCCGCCTCTACAACGTCGTCATCACCAACGTTCCCGGGCCACAGCAGCCGCTGTATGCCGGAGGCGCCCGGATGGTCTCGACCTACCCTGTCATGCCGCTCAGCGCCGGACAGGCCCTGTCCATCGGGCTCACCTCCTACGATGGCGGGGTCTACTACGGCCTCTACACCGACCGCGACGCCATCCCGGACGCCGACGTCCTCGGGCAGGCCGTCGCCGATGCCCTCGGCGAGCTGCTCGACGCCCCCCGCGCCGCGGTGGACTGACCGCTCTCACCGCACCGGAGAAGACCATGCCCCTCATCCGGATCTACCTCCCCCTCGACGAGGCTGGGCTGGCGATGCTCCGCAACCGGCGCGAGATCGGCCCGGCACCGCTGCGGGCCCACGCGGTCGCGACGGCGCCGGGTCATGGCGGGCTGGGCACCGACGAGGAGTCCCTGGAGTATGCCGCGCTGCTCGCCGCCGCCGCCGAGGCCGACGCGATGCGCCCCGGTGGGGGGCGGCGGGTCGTCGTGTCCGCCGACGTCGAACCCGCTCTCGTGGAGGAGGTTGCCGACGGCGGCGCGACCCAGATCGAGGTCGACGCCCCCGTGCCGCTGCGCCGGATCGTCTCGTTCCACGTCGACGAGGTCCCCGGTGGGGTCGATGACGCCGACCTGCTGTGGTTCGACGTGACCGAGGTCGAGGAGGTCATCGCCCTCGCCACGGGTGACGGCTGAGCCGACTCGGCGGCATACCACTGCGTCGCACCGGCACCGGCGCTGCTCGGGCCCCCCCAGGCGTGGCACGATACGAACACCCCGCCGTCGCCGTCGAAGGAGTCCCACCATGGATGCCGTCACGAACGTCCCCGCCCCGGTCAACGAGCCCGTGCTCGGCTACGCGCCGGACAGCCCCGAGCGGACCACGCTCGAGCAGGCGCTGGCGGACGTCGGGGGCACGGTTCACGAACTGCCGCACACCATCGGCGGGCACCGCGTCCTGGGCAGCGGGCGGCGGATGGAGGTACGCCAACCACACGCCCACCGCAAGGTGCTGGGCCGGATGCGCAACGCGACCAAGGCCGATGCGGCAGCCGCCGTCGACGCCGCGATGGCCGCCGCCCCCGCCTGGCGCGACCTCGACTTCGACGACCGGGCCGCCGTCCTGCTCAAGGCCGCCGACCTGCTCGCGGGGCCGTGGCGCTCACGGATCAATGCCGCGACGATGCTGGGGCAGTCCAAGACGGTCTACCAGTCCGAGATCGATGCGGCGTGCGAGATGGTCGACTTCTGGCGCTTCAACGTCCACTTCGCCCGCCAGCTGCTCACCGAGCAGCCGATCGCGCACAGCCCCGGCCTGTGGAACCGGGTCGAGTACCGCTCGCTCGAGGGGTTCGTCTACGCGGTGACTCCGTTCAACTTCACCTCGATCGCGGGCAACCTGCCCACCGCGCCGGCCCTCATGGGCAACCCCGTCGTCTGGAAGCCGTCGCACACCCAGCAGCTCGCGGCGCAGGTGCTCATGGAGGTCCTCGAGGAGGCGGGGATGCCGCCCGGCGTGATCAACCTCGTGACCGGCCATGGTGTCGACGTCTCGCAGGTCGCGCTGAGCCACCCGGAGTTCGCAGGCCTGCACTTCACCGGCTCGACCCGGGTCTTCCACGGGCTGTGGCAGCACATCGCGGGCAACCTCCCGACCTACCGGCACTACCCACGGATCGTCGGCGAGACCGGTGGCAAGGACTTCGTGCTGGCCCACCCCAGCGCCGACCCCGAGGTGCTGCGGACCGCCCTGGTCCGGGGCGCGTTCGAGTACCAGGGCCAGAAGTGCTCGGCCGCCTCGCGCGCCTACGTGCCGCGCAGCGTGTGGCGCAAGATCAAGGACGACCTGGTCACCATCACGGACGGGCTGCCGGTGGGTGACCCCAGAGACTTCCGCAACTTCATGGGCGCCGTCATCGACGAGCGGGCGTTCGCCAAGCACACGGCGGTGATCGACCGCGCCCACCAGCAGGCCGACATCGACGTCGTCGCCGGCGGGACCTACGACGCCTCCGAGGGGTGGTTCGTCCGGCCGACCGTGCTCGTCGGGTCCGACCCGACCGACGAGATCTTCCGCGACGAGTACTTCGGCCCGATCCTCTCGGTCCATGTGTTCCCGGACCGTCAGTACGCCAAGGTCGTGGAGCAGATGGAGTCCTTCGCGCCCTACGCCCTGACCGGTTCGATCATCGCCCAGGACCGGCAGGCCATCGCCGACGCCACCCGGGCGCTGCGGTTCGCGGCGGGCAACTTCTACATCAACGACAAGCCCACGGGCGCTGTCGTCGGACAGCAGCCCTTCGGCGGCGGACGGGCCTCCGGCACCAACGACAAGGCCGGCTCGGCCCAGAACCTGCTGCGGTGGACCTCGACCCGTTCGATCAAGGAGAACTTCGTCCCAGCGACCGACCACGTCTACCCGCACATGGGCTGAGCGCCTAGCGGTCGAGGAACTCCCGCAGCGTCTCGGCCTCGATGCCGATGGCGGCGAGGATGGGCTGAGCAGCAGCCTCCTCGATCCGCCCGCCGATGAAGGGCACGTTGGCCCTGAGGTGGCCATCGAGCGTCTCGAGGCTGCCCAGCCCGCCCGGGGCCAGCATCACCTCGGCCTTGAGGGTGAGCGGTGCACCCTTGACGTGCAGGCCGACCCGGCCCCGGCGGGTGCCGTCGGCGTCGGCGGGCCCCCAGTCCTGGAGCTCGACCACGGTGAGCTCGGGGCCGACGAAGGAGCGGGCGACATCGGGAAGCCCGTCACTGGGCAGGTGCCGCTCGGAGCGGACGAGGGTGCGGTCGCCGCTCATGCTGACCGTCACGGAGAACCTCCCCGTCGACGTGGCCGCGCACTTGGCCCGCTGGAACTCCTGGTCGCTGACCACGGCGAACACCGCCTCGGGGGCGGACTCGAACTCCTCGCGGGTGGTGAGTCTCACGGCCTGCTCCTGCGCTCGTGGGGTGTCGTCGAAGGGTACCCAAACCCCACCGTCCCCGTCGGGTCGTGTCATGGCGCCTAGAGCGCGCCGAGGGCCCGGGCGGCCTCGGCGAGGGGCGGCCCGGACGACGCCAGGACCTGGACCAGCCGCCCGCGCCGGCGGGCGAGCTGGGTGCGGACCAGGTCGAGCTCGCCCTGCAGCGCCACCTGCCGCTCGTCCCGGTGCGCAGCGGAGTCGGCCTGCGCCTCTCCGGTGACGCCGTAGGCGAGCTCGACGCGTCCGTCGCGGATCTCCAGGTCGTCGAGCGCGGCCCGGTCGGCGACGGCGCGCGCCCGGCCGGACAGCTCGGCGAGGTCGGTCGCGTGCTCCTGCAGGGCCGCCCCCACCCGCTCGAACGTCGCGGCGAGGTCCTCGGCTGCGCCGAGCAGGACCTCGCCGCGTCGTCGCAGCACGAGCGAGCGGTGCCCGCCCCACCCGCGGCCGAGGTCGGCGTATGCCGCGCGCAGCCCTGCCCCCTCGGAGCGCACGGCCGATGCCGTGCGGAGCAGCAGTGCGCCCGCGGCGGACAGCGACCCCGGGTCGCCCGGGACGACGGCCGTCACCGGGCCCACCGGCCGTCGGGCGGTCGCTCTGCGGGCAGGCCGTCCCGCGACGTGGTGGCAGGGCCGGCCGGCCGATCCGCGGGACGACCGGCCGGCACGGCGGCGGCGAGCAGATGGGCCGCCGTGTCGGCCTCGACGGCGATGGCCCGCAGGGCGTCGGCCGCCAGGTCGAGCCAGTCGTCGAGCACGCGCTGCGCGTGCGGCTCGCCCAGGCTGGAGAGACCGGCGAGGAGGTCGTCCTCGGCGCCGGCGCTGCGGGCGCCGAGCCGGCCCAGCGCGAGGAGGACGGGCGCGGCCTGGTCGGGCGTCGCGGGCACCCCGCCACTGTAGTGGCGTGTCGTGGACGCGCCGTGGGGTTACCCACAGCGCCGCCGGCAGTGGGCCCGGGGCCTACAGTGACGGGCATGACGGGCGGCCGGACGCGCGGGGGCGGACGTGCCCACTGACCCGCGCGGCCTGCGCGGCGACGCGCCGTTGCTCGACGCCTGGCTGCGCTTCCAGGAGCGCAACGTCACTCCGTTCACCATCCCGGGCCACAAGCAGCGCACCGACCTCGTCGGTGACGTCGTCGCAGGCGACGTGCCGCTCCACGCGGGGCTCGACACGATGTCGCTGGCGGGCGGGGTCCTCGTCGAGGCCGAGACCCGGGCGGCAGGGCTGTGGGGCGCGGATCGATGCCGGTTCTCGGTCGGCGGGTCGACCCACGGCAACCAGGCCCTCGCGCTGGCGGTCGGCCGGCCCGGTGCGCAGGTCGTCGTGGGCCGGACCCTGCACCGCTCGATGCTGCTCGGCCTCGTCCTCGCCGGGCTCGAGCCGGTCTGGGTGCGCCCCGAGGTCGATCCCGGGCTGGGGCTCCCGCGCGGGGTGACGCCGAGCGCGCTCGAGCAGGCGCTGGACGACGCGCCCGGCGTCGTGGCCGCCTTCGTCGGCGACCCGTCCTACGTCGGGACCGTGGGAGACGTCGCGGGGCTGGCCGAGGTGGCGCACCGGCACGGCATACCGCTGGTCGTCGACGCGGCGTGGGCCGCCCACTTCGGCTTCCACCCGGCCCTCCCACCGCACCCGCTCGCCGCGGGGGCCGACGCCATGGTGCTCAGCGCTCACAAGACCCTGCCGGCATGGTCGCAGGCGGCCCTCGTCCTCGCCCGCACCGAGCGGGTCGACCCGGCTCGGCTCGACGCCGCGGTCGACGCCACCCACACGACGAGCCCGAGCGGGGCCATCCTCGCGAGCATCGACGCGAGCCGCGCCCTGCTCGAGCGCGACGGTCCGGCCCTGCTCGGCGGCCTCGTCGGCAGCGTCCGCAGGCTGCGCGACCGGCTCGCTACGGTGCCCGGCCTGGCCGTTCTCGACGGCCCCGGTGTCGACCCGGTCAAGGTCACCCTCGTCCTGTCGGGGACGGGGGCCGACGGTCTCGCCGTCGAGGCGGGGCTGCTCGAGCAGGGGATGCCGGTCGAGATGGCCGACCGGGACACCCTCGTCGCGATGGTGACGGTGGCCGACGACGCGGCATCGGTCGCAGCCCTCGGGGACGCGCTCGGGCAGCTCGTCGAGAAGCATCGGGGGGTGCCCCGGCCGGTCCTGCCCGCGAGCGCCTGGGCCGTCGAGCCCGTTGTCGACGTCTCGCCGCGCGAGGCCTTCTTCGGGGCCCGCGAGCGAGTTCCAGCCGGCGAGGCCGTCGGCAGGACGAGCGCCGAGCTGGTCGCCCCCTACCCGCCCGGCGTGCCCGTACTGGCCCCTGGGGAGCGGGTGACGACGGAGGTGCTCGACGCTCTGCGCCAGGCCCGGGACAGCGGAGTCCGGGTTGCCTACGCGCACGACCCGACGCTGGCCACACTCGACGTCCTGCGCCCCTGACCACCGCGTGTGAGGCCGCTGGCAATACCCCGGCCCGGCACCGCGGGAGGTCCGGACAGGCATAGGCTCATGGGTGGCGCACAGCGACGTGCGCCCCACCGCAACCCGGTGTGTGTCATTCACGAAGGATCGCCACCGCATCATGTCCGAGACCCTCGTCCCCGTACGGAACCAGATCCTCGAGCAGGTCGCCGAGCAGCTGACCACGGCCCCGGAGGGGGGCGCTCCCCTCGACCTGGTCGAGCGCTACTTCCGGCACGTGGCGACCGAGGAGCTCGCCGAGCGGCCCGCCGAGGTGCTCGCGGGGGCGGTCGCGGGCCATCTCGAGCTCGCCCGCTACCGGGTCCCGGGGACGGCCAACATCGCCGTCACGAACCCGACCACCGAGCACGAGCCCTGGGCGAACCCCCGCACCCTCATCCAGATCGTCACCGACGACATGCCGTTCCTCGTCGACTCCGTGACGGGCGCGCTGGGTGCCGAGGGGAGCGACGTCCACCTCATCGTCCACCCGCAGTTCGTCGTCCGCCGCGACGTGCTCGGCAACCTCGAGGCCGTGCTCGAGGTGGACTCCCGAGTGGCCAACCGCGCGGTGGGCTCGGTCGGGGAGCTGCGTGAGTCGTGGATGCTCGTCACCGTCGAGCGGGAGGGCGACGAGGAGCGGCGTGAGGCCATCGCCGCCCGCCTGCGCGACGTCCTGAGCGACGTGCGCGAGGCGGTCGAGGACTGGCCCAAGATGCGCTCCCGGTGCCTCGTCATCGCTGCGGAGACCGAGGGCGCCCCGCCCCGGGGGGTGTCGGCCGAGGAGGTGGCGCGCACCGTCGCCTTCCTGCGCTGGATGGCCGACGACAACTTCACCTTCCTCGGCTTCCGCGAGTACACCCTCGAACCGACAGAGGTCGGCGGAGAGGCGATCGTCCCGGTGACCGGCACCGGACTCGGGCTGCTCCGCGCCGACCCCGACCTCGGCGAGACCCACCAGCCGCTCTCGGCGGAGGCGGAGCGCAAGGCGCACGAGCCCACGCTGCTCATCGTTACCAAGGCCAACTCCCGCTCGACCGTCCACCGTCGGGCCTACCTCGACTACGTCGGGGTCAAGCAGTACGACGCGTCCGGGCGGGTCGTGGGGGAGCGCCGGTTCCTGGGGCTGTACTCCGCGACCGCCTACACCGACTCGGTCACCCGCCTCCCGCTCGTTGCCGAGAAGATCCGCTCGATCGTCGAGATGTCGGGCGTGGCGCCCAACTCGCACACGGCCAAGGACCTGCTCGGCGTCCTCGAGACCTACCCGCGGGACGAGCTGTTCCAGGCCTCGGTCGAGCAGCTCTTCGACGTCGCCTTGGCCGTGACCCGTATCCAGGAGCGGCGCCATACCCGGCTGTTCCTGCGTGAGGACGACTACGGACGCTACGTCTCGGCCATCGTCTACATCCCGCGTGACCGCTACAACACGGCGGTCCGGCTGCGGATGGCGGACCTCCTCAAGGAGGCCTTTGACGGGGAGTCCATCGAGTTCAGCTCGCGGGTGTCCGAGAGTGCCCTGTCCCGGATCCACTACGTCGTCCGGATGCCCAAGGGCGTCCAGGTGCGCACCCTGTCCGCCGAGGCGCGCGACGCCTTGGAGCAGCGGCTCGTCGAGGTGAGCCGGACCTGGAGCGACCGGCTCGGCACCGCCCTGTTCGACAAGCTGGGCGAGGCCGAGAGCGACCGTCTCATGGCGCGCTTCGGCCGGGGCTTCAGCACGGCGTACGAGGAGACCTTCACGACGAGCCAGGGGGTGGCGGACCTCGCGCACCTCAACCGGCTCGGCGACGACTACCGCACCAGCGTGGCGCTCTACCGGCCGATGGACGCCCCGGCGACCGTGCGCCGCTTCAAGCTGTTCCGCATCGACGCGCTGTCGCTCACCGACATCCTGCCGATCTTCACCCACATGGGCGTCGAGGTCATCGACGAACAGCCCTACAAGGTCGAGCGCTCCGACGGGGCCGACCTCCACGTCTATGACTTCGGGCTGCGGGTCGGCGACGCCGCAGTCTGGGAGGCCATGAGCCACGAGCGGCTGCGACAGCTGTTCGAGGGCGCCGTGGCCGCCGTCTGGGACGGGATCGCCGAGTCCGACGGGTTCAACAAGCTCGTGCTCGGTGCCCAGCTGACCTGGCGCCAGGTCGTCATCCTGCGCACCGTCGCGCGCTACCTGCGCCAGACCCGCTCGACGTTCAGCCAGGAGTACCTCGAGGACGCCCTCGTCTCCAACCCCTCGATCGCCGCCGACCTCGTCGCCCTTTTCGAGACCCGCTTCGACCCCGACCTGTATGCCGGCCAGGCTGACGGTGCGCGCTCGGCGGCTGCCGAGCGGCTCGCCGACGGGGTGATCGAGGCGCTCGACGAGGTCAGCTCGCTCGACCACGACCGGATCATCCGGGCCTTCCTCGGCGTCATCCGCGCCGGGCTGCGCACCAACTTCTTCCAGGAGAGCGACGCCCCCGGCCCCGGCGGCCACGCCGTCAAGCCCTATGTCTCGCTCAAGCTCGACCCCTCGATGGTGCCGGACCTGCCGGCGCCACGGCCGGCGTTCGAGATCTGGGTCTACAGCCCCCGCGTCGAGGGCGTGCACCTGCGCTTCGGCCCGGTCGCCCGGGGCGGGCTGCGCTGGTCGGACCGTCGCGAGGACTTCCGCACCGAGATCCTCGGCCTGGTCAAGGCGCAGATGGTCAAGAACGCCGTCATCGTGCCGACCGGCTCGAAGGGCGGGTTCTTCCCCAAGCAGCTTCCCGACCCCGCCGTTGACCGCGACGGCTGGCTCGAGGAGGGCAAGGCGGCCTACACGTTGTTCATCTCCGGGCTGCTCGACCTGACCGACAACCGGGTCAAGGGCACCGTGGTCCCGCCGCCACGGACCGTCCGCCACGACGACGACGACCCCTACCTCGTGGTCGCTGCAGACAAGGGGACGGCGACGTTCTCCGACATGGCCAACGGCGTGGCCCAGTCCTACGGCTTCTGGCTCGACGACGCCTTCGCCTCGGGCGGCTCCGCCGGCTACGACCACAAGGCGATGGGCATCACGGCCAAGGGAGCCTGGGAGTCGGTCAAGCGGCACTTCCGTGAGCTGGACGTCGACATCCAGAGCGAGGACTTCACCGTCGTCGGAGTCGGCGACATGAGCGGCGACGTCTTCGGCAACGGCATGCTGCTCTCCGAGCACATCCGCCTCGTCGCGGCGTTCGACCACCGTCACATCTTCGTCGACCCCGACCCCGACCCGGCCGTCTCGTTCGCGGAGCGGCTGCGGATGTCCGCCCTGCCGCGATCGTCGTGGGACGACTACGACAAGAGCCTGATCACTGAGGGCGGCGGAGTGTTCCCGCGCTCGCTCAAGGCGATCCGGGTCACGCCGCAGATGGCCGAGGCCCTGGGGCTCCCCGACGACGCCGGACCCAAGCTCACCCCGGCCGAGCTCATCCACGCGATCCTGCTGGCTCCGGTGGACCTGCTGTGGAACGGCGGGATCGGGACCTACGTCAAGGCGTCCACCGAGAGCCACCTCGAGGTGGGCGACCGGGCCAACGACGCGATCCGGGTCGACGGCAACGAGCTGCGGGCCAAGGTCGTCGGCGAGGGAGGCAACCTCGGGCTGTCCCAGCTGGGGCGGATCGAGGCCGCGATGAGCGGGGTCCAGGTCAACACCGATGCCATCGACAACTCCGCCGGCGTCGACACCTCCGACCATGAGGTCAACATCAAGATCCTCCTCGGCGACGTCGTGCGCCGCGGCGAGATGACCATCGAGGAGCGCAACGCGCTGCTCGCATCGATGACCGACGAGGTCGCCGAGCAGGTGCTCCGCGACAACTACGAGCAGAACGTCCTCCTCGGCAACGCCCGGGCCCAGCGCGAGTCGATGGCGCCCGTGCACATCCGGATGATGCGGTGGCTCGAGCAGCGCGGCGAGCTCGACCGCGGCCTGGAGTTCCTCCCGTCCGACGCCGAGCTGGAGAAGCGCCACCACGAGGGCCGTGGGCTCAGCTCACCTGAGCTCTCGGTCCTGCTCGCCTACGCGAAGCTCGCCGTCAAGAAGGGCCTGCTCGCCAGCGACTTCCCGGACGACCCCTACCTCGCGGCCACCCTCGCGGCCTACTTCCCCGCCGGGATCCGGGACTCGTACGCCGACGACCTGGCCGAGCACCCGCTGCGCCGCGAGATCGTCGCCAACGCCGTCGCGAACTCGATGGTCAACCGGGGCGGGATCACCTTCGTCTTCCGGGCCATGGAGGAGACCGCGGCGACGCCGGAGCAGGTGGCCCGGGCGTTCGTCATCTGCCGTGAGGTCTTCGGCCTGGCCGGCTACGTCGCCGCCGTCGAGGCTCTCGACAACGTCGTGGAGACCGAGGTGCAGACCCGCCTCTACCTCGAGTTCCGCCGGCTGCTCGACCGCTCGGTGCGGTGGTTCCTCGCGTCGCGGGCCAACGCCGTCGACATCCGCTCCGAGATCGACCGGTTCGCCGAGGTCGTCGCCGGCCTCGGGCCCAAGGTGCCCGGGCTGCTCAAGGGCGACGAGCGCGAGCGGCTCGAACGCCGCTCCGCCGAGTTCGAGGAGTCCGGTGTCCCGGCCGACCTCGCCACCCGCACCGCGGGCCTGCTCGACCGGTACTCGCTCCTCGACATCGTCGACATCGCCGCCGACACGGGCAACCTGCCGACCTCGATCGCCCCGCTCTACTACCTCACGTCCGAGAGCTTCGGCATCGACACGATGCTGACGAAGGTGACCCGGCTACCCCGCGAGGACCGCTGGGACGCCCTGGCTCGCGGCGCTCTCCGCGACGACCTCTATGCGGTGCTCGAGTCGATGACCCGGGCGGTCCTCGACGCCAACGGCGGGTCGGCCGACGGCGAGCCCGCCGAGGCCTTCGACGTGTGGGCGTCGGCCAACGCCGACGTCATGCAGCGGGCGCAGACCTCGCTCGCCGGGATCCAGCGGCTCGAGAGCCCCAACATCGCGGCTCTGTCGGTGGCGTTGCGGACGCTGCGGTCGGTGGTGAGGGCCGGCAGCTCCTCGTCCTGAGCCGCGACGTGCGGCTCCCGGGGAGGGGTCTGCGGCATACCGGCCGGCGGTTAGGCTTCCGGTCGTGACGACCCTGGCCGAGGCCCTCAGTTTCTCGACAGGGCTGAACGACCCCGCGATCGAGTGGCTTCACTACGTCGTCGGGGACTGGCAGCTCATCGCCGACCTGTCCTTCTCGGACCTCGTCCTGTGGGCGCCGTCCACCGAAGGGGACTGGCGGGCGGTCGCCCACGTACGCCCCAACACCGGGCCCATGGTGTTCTACGAGGACATCGTGGGTCTGTCGAGCACCACGAGCCACCGGTGGATGCTCGACGAGGCGTTCACGACCCGCTCGATCGTCCTCGGCAAGGACCCCGTGCGCCGGGAGGAGCTCGCCGTCCGCGAGGAGGCCGTCCCGGTCGTGCGCGCGGGGGAGGCCCTGGCCGTCATCACCCGGCATACCAACGTGGCCTCGGCGCGCACGCCCAGCCGGCTCGAGCTGACCTACCGCCGTCTCGCCGACGCCCTGACCCGGATGATCGCGGCGGGGGAGTTCCCCAGCCCCGCCTACCCCACCGGCCTGCGTCGTGGCGCTCCGCGCGTCGGCGACGGCGTCATCCACCTCGACGTCGAGGGGCTGGTCAGGTACGCCAGCCCCAACGCCATCTCGGCCATCCACCGACTTGGGCACCGGGGCGACGTGGTCGGCGAAGTACTGGCCCAGATCGTCGCAGACCTGTTGCAGCGCAGCACGATCCCCGTCGACGAGTCGCTCGCGCTCGTCCTCACCGGGCGCGCTCCGTGGCGCAGCGAGGCCGAGACGAGGTCGGCGAGCGTGTCGATGCGGGCCATCCCGCTCACCGAGGGCGGCGTCCGGGTGGGGGCGATGCTCCTCGTGCGCGACGTCTCGGAGCTGCGCCGGCGCGAGCAGGAGCTGATGACCAAGGACGCGACGATCCGCGAGATCCACCACCGGGTCAAGAACAACCTCCAGACGGTCGCCGCGCTGCTGCGGCTACAGGCGCGCCGCCAGCCCGAGGCCGGCGCCAAGGTGGCCCTGGAGGAGGCGGTGCGGCGGGTCGCGACGATCGCGCTCGTCCACGAGACGCTCGGGCAGGGGTTCGACGAGACGGTGAACTTCGACGAGGTGGCGCTGCAGGGGCTGCGCGCGGTCGTGGAGGTCGCGACGAGCGAGTTCCGGGTCGAGTCCTCCCTGCACGGCTCGTTCGGTCGGCTGCGGGCCGATGACGCCACCTCACTGGCCCTGGTCGTGTCCGAGCTGGTCCAGAACGCCGTGGAGCACGGCCTCGCCCACCAGGACGGTCATGTCGACGTCACGGTCAGCCGCGAGTGGGTGTCCTCCGGGCAGGAGGAGCTCGTCGTGACGATCACCGACGACGGGGTCGGGCTGCCCGCGGGCTTCCGGCCGGGGCTCGCCGGACTGGGCACCCGGATCGTCACGTCGTTCGTCCAGGATCTGGGCGGGCGGATCCGTTGGGAGGGCGCGCCCGGCGGCGGCACGAGGGTCGAGTTCGTGGCCCGGCTGCGTCCGATGGTGCGGTAGGGACCGGGCCGAGCCTCGGCGGGTCAGCCGGCGCGGCGGGCGCGGGCGTTGCGGCGCTTGAGAGCGCGGCGCTCGTCCTCGGACAGGCCACCCCAGACGCCGGCGTCCTGACCGGACTCCAGGGCCCACTTCAGGCAGGTGTCGACGACCTCGCAGCGGCGGCACACGGCCCTGGCCTCCTCGATCTGGAGGATGGCCGGGCCGGTGTTCCCGATCGGGAAGAACAGCTCGGGGTCCTCGTCGAGGCAGGCAGCGCGGTCGCGCCAGTCCATGGGTCTTGGCTCCTTGGTCGGAAGGGGGTCGTGCCGGTCGCCTGCTGGCAGCGGCGGATGGCGCCGCGCAGCCAGAGGACGTCACGCACAGACGCCCGTCTCAGAATCTTATCCGTGGCGGTCGAGTTCCGCACCCGTCTGAGTGCTGTTTGATCATGCGTTTCTCGGCAGGTACGACGGCCGCCTCGGGTCCCAACGAACGAGCGTCCGGTCCTGTTCCTGCGCAGGTCAGGGGCGTGGTCGTCGCCGGCCGCTAGGCTGCCCACCGTGGTTGTGCCCCCCGACGTCCCCGACCGCGTGGCCCGCCGTGGACCACGGGTGCTCGCCGCTGCCGTCCTCGCCCTCCAGGGGCTGGCACTGCTCGTCGTGGCAGGCTTCTACGTCCGCGAGCTCGCGCTCGGTCGGGGCGCCAGCACGGCCCGGGTGGTCGTGTCTGTCGTGCTCATCCTCGTCACCGCCGCCGCCCTGGGGGCGATGGCCCGGACCTGGCTGGGTGAGGGCACCTGGCAGCGCACGCCCACCCTGCTGTGGAGCGTCATCCTCCTGCCTGTCGCCTGGGGCCTGGTCCAGGGCGGCCAGGGCGTCATCGGTGCCGTCGTCGGGGCGGCCGGTGTCGTGGGGCTCGGCTCGGCGCTCGGCACGCCCACGCCCGAGCACGACCTCGGCGCGGACGTCGACGAGGGCTGAGCCCGCACCGCCGGTCCCGAGGGCTCGGCCGGGTGGCTCCGGCCGGGTCGACTGCTCAGCCCCCGGTGGCCGGAGGCCAGCCCGGAGGCAGCGCCACCTGCACCTCGACCCCCGAACGTCCGGCGACGAGCAGCCCCCGGCCGCGGTGCCCGGGGAGCCCCCGCGGCGCGGCGACCCCGAACACGGCGGCGTCCGCCGGTCCTTGGGGGCTGAGGAGGAGGCCGCGCTGGCGACGGGCGACGTCGACCGTGACCCCGCGCAGCCTGGTCAGCACAGCCGCGGGACTCGCGGCGACGACGAGGACGCCGTTGTCGCGGTCGACGAGCCGCCCGATCTCCTGGAGCACGGGCTCGGCCGGGGTATCGGCCACGGCGTCGGCGTCATCGACGAGCACGACGAGGTCGGGGTGGGTCCGGCGCACGTCGACCAGGGGCTCGAGGTCGTATGCCGTGGCCGCGGCGACCGCGCCGCGCCCCAGGAGGTAGCCGGCGAGCGGTGCGGTCGGCTCGGCCACGACGGCCAGGGCGCGTCCGGCGGCAAGGGCCGCGCTCCCGAACGCGGCCAGCGCGGTCGTCCGACCCGAGCCAGGGGGGCCGGCCACGAGCAGCCGGCGCCCGGCGACGCCAGGGTCGAGGGTGACCGGCCCGGCGTCGTCGCCCCCGAGCCCGAGGCACCAGGGGGGCGGCTCGAGGATCTGTGTCCACGCCACGGTGGTCGGCAGGCCGCGCACCCGGATCGGAGGGTGCCGTCCCGAAGGGTGCCCGGTCCACCGTGCCGCGACCGCGTCGGCGGCCATGCGCAGCCCGGTGCCGTCGGGCGAGGGACCGGGGTGGGCGAGCTGGACCTCGACCCCGTCGCGGGCGCGCACGGCCCGGCCGGGCGGCGGGTGATGTGGCACGTCGGCCCGGACCAGCCCGACGAGAGCGGCGTCGACGGGGTCGGCGAGGGCGAGCAGGAACATGTCGGTGGCCACGGCGGGCAGCCGCCCCACCAGCACCGACCGGTCGCCGGTGACGACGGCGCCGAGCCCGCAGGCCGCGCCGTCGCGGAGCAGCCCCACGAGCTGGTCGGCCGGTCCACCCCCGACGACGTCCGACGCGGCCACGACGCGCTCCCAGCCGTCGACGACCAGCAGGATCGGTGGCGGGGGCGGCGCCACGGCCCCGGTCGCTGCGAACGCGCGCCACTCGGCGAGGTCCACGGCCCCGGCCGCGGCGAGTCCGCTCGAGCGGGTCGCCACCTCCGCGGCGAGGGCGCCGAGCAGCCGGGACGCCCGGGCCGGCTCCTCGAGGCCGACGACCGTCCCGGTGTGCGGTAGGCGGGCGAGCGGCCCCAGCGCTCCAGAGCCGTCCACGGCATGCAGCTGCAGGTCCGCCGGGCCCCACCGCCGCGCCGCGGCCAGGGCGATGGTGAGCGCACAGGTGGTGCGACCGGAGCGGGCACCGCCGCTGACCAGCCAGTGGCCGCCGAGGGGGTCCCAGCGCAGCGGCTCACGTCGCTGTTCGCGTGGAAGGTCGGCCAGCCCCACCGCGGGGGCCTCGCCATCGTCATGCAGGGTGTCGAGGGGGACCGTTCCCGGGAGCGGGGGCTGCCACGGGCGGTGCGGCGGCGGGTGGCCACGGCGAGCGGCCGCGGTCGACGCCGCAGCGACGATGCGGGCGAGGTCGGTGTCGTCGCCCGCATCCGTGCTCCCGGCGCCGGGTCCGGTGTCGTGGGAGTCCTGCGGGCCCGCGCGGCGCACGACCAGGCCTCGGCCACCGCGGCCCCGAGGGGGAGCCGAGACCCGGGCTGCCTGGAACGCCACGAGCGGCCCGCCTCCGGCCCGGGCCAGACCACGGCCGGGTCGGTCGGCGGGCACGGCGGCGGCGTCGGGAGTCTCGATGACGTCGAGGGAGTCGGCCCGGTCGCGCACCCGCAGCGCGATCCGCAGGTTGACGTTGGCCGCGATGTCGGCCGAGACCACCCCCGCCGGGCGCTGGGTCGCGAGGACGAGATGCACGCCGAGGGAGCGGCCGACGGTCGCGAGGTGCAGGATGCCGCCGAGGAACTCGGGCTGGTCCTCGGCGAGCAGCCGGAACTCGTCGACGACGAGGACGAGCCGCCCGAGGTCGGGGTCGCCTGGGCCGCGGCGGCGCCAGTAGTCCTCGATGTCGCGCGCGGCGACCCGTGCGAGCACCCGCTCCCGGCGGGCGAGCTCGGCCCGCAACGAGGTCAGGGCGCGTGCGGCCAGGTGCTCGTCGAGGTCCGTGACCACGCCGACCGTATGGGGCAACCCGGCACAGGCCGCGAACGCCGAGCCGCCCTTGTAGTCGACGAGGACGAACGACACGGCCTCGGGAGGCAGCTCGACCGCGAGCGAGGCCACGAGGGCCTGCAGGAGCTCGGACTTGCCCGAGCCGGTAGTGCCTCCCACCAGGACGTGCGGCCCGTCGGTGCGCAGGTCGACCCGCCACGGGCCGACGCCCGTCGCGCCCAGCGTCGCGATCGGTGCGTAGTGACGGGACGGCGCCAGGGCCCAGGTGCCCGACACCGCATCGGGGTCGGCGGGGTCGAACCCCACGAGCTCGTCGAGCCGGACCGCGTCGGGAGGCTCGGCAGCGCCGGCAGGCCCGGGCCGGCCGTCGACGAGGGGCGCGAGTGCGCGGGACAGCCGCTCGGCCCACCACCAGCCGACGCGGTCGGCGACGACGTCGAGCTGCGGGTCGAGCCCGTGCCGGTGTAGCACGGTCCCGGTGCCGTCCGCGAGCTCGAGGACCGCCGCGCAGCGCGACGGCAGGTGGGCGAGGTCGGGGGCGAGGACGACGCACGACATACGGCCGCCCGCCGCCGTCTCCAGCAGGGCGAGCAGACCGGGCGGGGCGGGCCGGCCATGACGCAGGTCGACGACGACGACGTGGCGCGGGCCACCGGACTCGGAGGTGGGCAGGGCCCCGGGCCTCTCGGCATGCGGGAGCCATGGCCACCATCCCCAGTCCTCGGCCGCGGGCGAGGGCTCCAGGTCGGACGTGAGCCAGAGGCGCAGGTCGAGCGGCGAGTGCAGCACGGCGAGCTGCCCGACCACCGACCGCGCGACGCCGAGGACGGCCTCGGGCGGGCCGGCGACTCCCAGGACGGGTGTCTCGACCAACCCGACGGTCACGGGGGCACCGTCGAGACATGGGTGCGTGGCCGTGGGCGCCTCCCCAGGAGCCGCGCTGACCCACCGCAGCCGGGCGGGGACCGGCCCCGAGCCGACCCGGACCACGAGGGCGTCGGGGGAGTCGCGCGACCGCTCCCAGAGGCGGCACCCCGGACCGACGGCGACGGCGAGGACGGCGGCCGGGTCGGGGTGAGCGCGGTCCCGCTGGCGTTGCTCGGCGGCCAGCGCGGCCTCGCGTGCCTCCCTGCGGTCCACCAGCCGACCACGGTATGCCGCGTGGTCGCCACGGTGGGTGCGTCGTGCCGAAATGCGTTCTGCCACGACGTTTCCGAGCATCATCAGCGGACCTGTGGCAGCGAAGAGGAGGTACTGCGGACCGAACACCACGGCGAGCACGGCGACAACCGGCAGCGGCGCCACCGCGGCCACCCAGGGAACCCGCCCCCTGGGCGGGGCGGCGGGCGGTGCCGGCTCCTCCAGGACGATCTCGGGGAGCGGCGCCAGCACCCGCGGCGAGCGGTGCACGAGCAGCCGGCCCGAACCGGTCGGCGAGGTCGGCACCCGGGCCTGGTCGGCCGGGCGCAGCCGCAGCGTGCTCGCCCCGAGCCGGACGGCCGTGCCCCCCTGCCTGCCGACGCCGTTCGTCGAGCCGAGGTCCGCGACGTCCAGGCCCCCGGCGGACAGCGACAGCCGCGCGTGCCTCCGGCTCAGGTCGGGGTCGTCGAGGACGAGGTCGCATCCGCCGGACCTGCCCACCGTCAGGCCACCGGACGGCACGGGCCTGAGGTGGCCGCAGTCCGGCCCGCCGGTCACGGCGAGGATGAGGGGGGTGGTGGCGGCCTCCTGCCGAGGTCGCGTCGGGCGCGCGCCGGGTGGGGAACCCGGGCCTGGGGCCGAGCCGCGTGTCGCGACAGGCGCGGGCGCGGCGACGACGAGCGAGCAGCCGTGGAGCAGCGGGGGCCGGCCGAGCACCATGGCGTCGGCGAGCGGCATACCCCCGAGCAGCAGGCCCGGCACCGGCTCGCCGAGCAGGGCTGCCAGTCCGGTCCGCAGGTCGGCCACGGTGTGCGCGGCGGCCTCGGTCGGCACGTCGGCACCGTCCTCGACGACCACGTCGAGGACGGTGCGGCGGCGCCGCGGCAGGTGGACCGAGACCGTGAAGTCCATGGGGCGCACGCTATGCAGTCCGCCGCCCGGGGCCGGCGGGTTGTCCACAGGCCACGGCGCGGTGCCGCGAGGCCGGACCCAGGCCCGGGCTCAGGCTCAGGCTCAGGCTCAGGCTCAGGCTCAGGCTCAGGCTGTGCGGTGTCCCCGGCCCGACCCGTGCCGTGGTGACAGGGCCCAGGCGCGCCTCACCGCGGCCCGGCCACGGCATCCGGCGGTGGTGTGGGCGGTGGCCTGCGCCACCCGCCCGCCATCCGCGTGCACGCAGCGGCGGTGCTCAGGCGCGGCGTGACAGTAGGGCATCGACGAGTACGTCCTGGATCTTGGCGGGCTGGTTCGCGCGGAAGAGGCGGCCACCGGCGGCGGTCGCGATCCGGCTGAGGGCGGACACGTCGGCGTCGCGGGTGATGCCGACCATGGCCACGGAGATGGGGCGGCTCGCGTCTGCCGCCTGGAGCCGAGCGACGAGCTGGGTGAGGGACAGCCCGCCGTCGGGGTCGTCGTTCCTGCCGTCGGTGATGACGACGAGGGTGTTGACCTTGGTGGGGTCGTAGGTGCGCTGCAGCTCGGCGTAGGCCGCGGCGACGGTGTCGTAGAGGCCGGTGTCGCCCTTGACCGAGCGGGCCGCCGTGGCCAGCCCGCGCGTCAGCGCCTCGCGCTGCGTCGCGCTGCCCACGGTGGCGGACAGCGCCCGGATCGGCACGAGCCGCCGGTAGTCGACGTCCGGGCCGCCCAGCCGGGAGGCGAACATCCACAGCCCCATCTCGGAGCTGTCGGGGACGTTCTGCAGGGCGAGGGTCCCTGCCTCCCGGGCTAGGCCGATCCTGGTGGAGTCTCCGGCGGCATACGCCATCGACCCCGAGGTATCCATCACGACGAGCGTGCGCGCGTCGCTCTGGGCCGAGCTCCACTCGTGAAGGATGGCCGCGGCCTCGCCCGCCGAGGGCAGGGGGACGTATGCCGGGGCGACCGAGTGGATGCCGGAGGCGTCGGGGAGGGCGTCGGCCGCGCTGGTGCGCAGTCCGGCGTCGCGGATCCGCTGACGCATCTCGGCGCTGAGCAGCACCGTCGTCAGGGCCGTCGCCGCCTTCGACACTGACGTGGAGGCGTTGCTCCGCGTCAGGAGGGGGTAGTCGAAGCGGGACGTCCCGTCGGTCGGTACCAGGGTGGAGACGGCGACGGAGGGGTTTCTCGCCGCGAAGGCCGTGAGGGTGGCCTCCTCGACGGGGAACGCCGCCGCCTCCTGCGGAGCGGTGCGGAGCCGCTCCAAGAGCTGGCTGTCCGAGGTTGCCGCGGTGCGCCTGAGCTCGACGAGGCCACGTCCGAGTGCGCTGTTGATGGCCTTGTCACCACCGAGGGCCGTGCGGGCGGCGATGACCGCGAGCCGGCCGGAGGTGTTGCTCACCGGGTCGGCGAGCTGCATCGGCAGCGCGCCGCTCACCAGCTGCGCCCAGGTGGTCGTGCTGACGTGCAGCCGACCGGGCACCGCGACGACGAGGGGGGAGGTGGCAATGGAGGGGCCTTGCCGGACCTCCCCCCCGCCCTGATCGTTCACCTGCGTGGCCCAGATCGTCGAGTCGGGGATCCACAGGTCAAGGCCATGGCCGGTGGTGAGAGCGGTGGCAGTGACGGCCGGTTCTTCGCTTCTCACCGTCAGGCTCGTACACGAGTCCTTCCCGGCGCGGGACGCGGCCAACGAGACGATGTCGTAGATGCGGGGGGTTGCGACGACATCGACGGTGGCCGGTGAGGCACAGGCGGCGAAGCCCAGTCCACTGGACGACGCGGAGGCAGGGGACACGGACCAGTGAGCCGTGGTGAGGACGCTGGCGGACCCGACGAGAACGCCACCGAGCACGATGGCCGTGGGGTAGATCCATCGCGGTCGGATGACCCGGCCGGGCCTTACGTGGCGCCCAGGTGCGCGGAACACGACTACCTCCAAACTCGGTGCCGTGATCTTCAGGGAGAGAGAGGGACCCCGGCACACCTATGGAACGCCTGTGCTGGACGATTCCAAGCGCGACGTTAGCCTGCGTTCCAGGAACGCATTCTCGTTTGGCAATACTGCCGTCGGTCGGGCCGCGGACAAGGCCCGCGCAGGGGCTTATACGCGCCGGATCGACCCCATTCGGTATGGGTTGGGTAAGGAAGTTCCCCGGTTTGGTCAAGTCTTGGTCAACCGCGGGTCAGGGTCGGTCCGCATGCCGACGGGCGCGCTTCCCAGCGCATCGTCAGGTCGCTGACCTGCAGAAACCAGTGACTCGGCAGGTTCGAGAGCGGTCGCACGGTGAGGCACGTGCGCCGCCGGGGCCGATGGTCGCCGACCCCGGCCACCCTGGCGGGCGCCGACAGTGAGGTGGGGCGCCTTTCGCGAACAATGTCGATCCGGGAAATGTCATGCCCATTCAAAATATTGGTCAACAAATGGTCAACTCGTGACGCAGGCCACACATTTCCGGGCTAAAGCCGTGCCGATACGTGCCGAAGAGGGCGCCTTGGCCGGGTCAGCTCGTGACGTCGAGCTCGGCGACCATGCCGGCGGCGTAGTGGCCGGGCAGGTTGCAGACGAGCTCATAGCGTCCGGCTGCGAGCGTGAGCGTCGTCCAGCCGGTGGCGCCGGACGCGATGCCGTCGCCCTCGTCGGGGGCACAGGAGGCCGACGCCTCCCCGAGGCTGCCGTCCTCGCTCACCGTCCCGTCGGGGCCCACCGTGCGCTGGCCGGGCTGGGCCCCGTCGGGGAGTGGCAGGACGACCAGCTCGTGGTCGCGCACCCCGAGGTTGCGGACGGCGAGGGACACCTGGCCGGCCGGGACCGACGTGCGGCTGAGGCCGACGCTCATCATCGCGACGCCACCGATCGGGCCGCCCGGTCGACCGCCGCTGCCGGTGCCGCCCATGCCCCTTGCGCCCATACCGTCGCGGCCGGCATACCCGCCGGAGCCCGCCATCGCGCCGCCCATGTCCGCGAGGGTGACCTCGACGACCGAGCCGGGCAGCGATGGGACGGTGCAGGAGGTCGACGGGTCGACCTGGCCTGCTCCCGCGCGGGACATCGGCGCGTATGCCGTGCCCGTCCGGCCGGTCCCGAACCCGTCGGTCACCGCCGCGAGGGCGAGGGTGGAGCCGCCGGCGAGCGCCACGGTGGCCGCGCCCGCGACGAGGGCGACCCGCAGGGTGGAGCGCACCGGGTCACCGCCCCAGCAGGATGTCGCGCCGACGGAGGTACTCCTCCTCCGGGATCTCCCCGCCGGCGAACCGCTCGTCGAGGATGCGCAGCGCGCTCGCCGCCGTGGTCGGTGTCGCGTGGCCGGACGGGTTGTCCCCACCCGGGGCCGACGGGGCGACGCGCGGCTGCCCGGTCCACCGCACGAGGGCGATGATGCCGAAGATCAGCAGACCCCAGAACACCAGCATGCCCAGACCCATGCCGACCCAGCTGCCGGCGTTCCATCCGCTCTCGTGGTACCAACCCATCACCGATGCATCTCCTTCGTCGTCCCGCGGTGGCCGGCGGCCACCGTGTCGTTGGGCCCCAGGCTCGTCGTGGTCGATGAAGGCTCAACCGCAGCAAGTGTGAAGGTTCCGTGAAGGCCTGGTCCGGGCCATCTGGCTGAGAAGTCGCCATCTGGCTGAGTACCTTCCCAGCCAGATGGCGACTTCTCAGCCACAAGCGCAGGGGGGCCGGTCCACGGGAGGTGGGGCGCGCGGCATACCCGAGCTCTCGGAGCGACAAAGGTTGGCCGGTGGTCTACCGTCGGAACCGCTCGCGCCGGGGGCTGTGGATGACGCCACGGCGGTTCGGCGCGGATGCGGTTGGATGGTCGCGCTGGTGGGCGCGAGCGGCGGAGGGAGGCGCCCGATGGATGCCGTGCATGCCGTGCGGGGTGAGGTCCAGGAGCTGATCCGGCGCTCCGGGCTGGACCCGGCGCGGGACGGTGCGGCGGTGCGGGCGCTGGTGCGCGACGCGGTGGCGGACTACGACGAGCGCTCGATCCATGGTGGTATGCCGCTGCTGGGGGACCGCGACGAGGCGGCGAAGGCGGTGTGGGACGCCGTCGCCGGGTTCGGGCCGCTGCAGCGCTACTTCGACGACCCGCGGGTCGAGGAGATCTGGGTCAACGACCCGTCCAGGGTCTTCGTCGCCCGGGACGGGGTGGCCGACCTGACGACGACGATCCTGACGCAGGAGGAGGTGCGCGACCTCGTCGAGCGGATGCTCAAGAGCTCGGGGCGTCGGGTGGACCTGTCCTCGCCGTTCGTCGACGCGGTGCTGCCCGACGGCTCGCGGCTGCACGTGGTGATCCCCGACATCAGCAGGGAGCACTGGCTGGTCAACATCCGCAAGTTCGTCGTGAAGGCCGACTCGCTGGACGACCTCGTCCGGCTGGGGACGGTGTCGCGCCAGGCGGCGGCCTTCCTCGAGGCGGCCGTCGTCGCGGGTCTCAACGTCCTGGTGTCCGGCGGCACCCAGGCCGGCAAGACCACGATGCTCAACTGCCTGGCCTCGGCGGTCCCGCCGCGCGAGCGGGTCGTCACGTGCGAAGAGGTCTTCGAGCTCAAGATCCCGCTGCGCGACGTCGCCTCGCTTCAGGTACGCCAGCCCTCGCTCGAGGGCACCGGTGAGGTTCCGCTGCGCCGCCTCGTGAAGGAGGCGCTGCGGATGCGGCCGTCGCGCATCATCGTCGGCGAGGTGCGCCAGGCGGAGAGTCTCGACCTGTTGATCGCCCTCAACTCAGGCCTTCCCGGCATGTGCACCATCCACGCCAACAGCGCCCGCGAGGCGGTCACGAAGATGTGTACGCTGCCGCTGCTGGCCGGAGAGAACGTCGCCAGCCGTTTCGTGGTGCCGACGGTGGCGAGCTCGATCGACATCGTCGTCCACGCCGCACTGGAGCGCGACGGCAGCCGCACGGTGCGCGAGATCGTGGCGGTGCCCGGCCGGGCCGAGGGCGACATCGTCGAGATCGCCGAGCTGTTCGTGCGGCGCGACGGTGAGCTCGTGCGGGCCGACGGGTTCCCGCCGCACCTCGACCGGTTCCAGCGCGCCGGCTACGATGTGGCGGCGCTGCTCGCCCAGGGGGCAGCGTGAGCGGGCTTCTGGCGGGGCTGCTCCTCGGGGTCGGCCTCTTCCTGATGTGGTGGTCCTGCTGGGTGCCGGCGACCGCGCCGCGGGCACCGCGTCGCCGGTCGCGCCTGCTGGCACGGTTCGCTGACGACCTCGTCCAGGCGGGCTATGCCACCATCACGCCGCGGGCACTGGTCTCGGCGGCCGTCATCGCTGCCGTCCTGGTGTTCCTCATCGGGTATGCCGTGGTCGCCGTTCCGGCCGTGGCGCTCTGCTTCGCACTCATGGCCGGGTACGCCCCGCTCGCCTTCGTACGGATGCGGGCTCGTGGCAGGCGCAGCCGCCTGCGTGACGTCTGGCCCGATGCCGTCGACAACATCGCCTCGGCCGTGCGGGCCGGGATGGCGCTGCCGGAGGCCCTGTCCCAGCTGGCGCATCGCGGACCGGAGGAGCTCCGCCCGGCGTTCGCCGCGTTCGGTGAGGACTACCGGCTGACCGGACGGTTCCAGGACAGCCTGAGCCGGCTCAAGGACCGGTTGAGCGACCCGGTCGCCGACCGGCTCGTCGAGTCGATGCGGATCGCGCGGGAGGTCGGCGGCAGCGATCTCGGCCGGCTGCTGCGCACCCTGTCGACGTTCCTGCGCGAGGACGCCCGCACCCGCGCCGAGATGGAGACCCGACAGGCGTGGACGGTCAACGCCGCCCGGCTCGCCGTGGCTGCCCCGTGGGTGGTCCTCGCCATGCTCTCGACCCGGCCTGAGTCGGTGCAGGCCTACGGCACCCGGGTCGGAGGACTGGTGCTGGCCGTCGGGGCCGGCGTGACCGTCGTCGCCTACCGCGTCATGGTGCGGATCGGGCGGCTGCCCGAGGACGAGCGGGTGCTGCGATGAGCGGCATACTGTCCCGTCCCGGCGCCGTCGTCGGGGCGGTGTTCGGGGTCGGGCTCCTCCTGCTCTGGGCGGGGCTGCCGTGGCATCGGCGCACGGGGCTCGCCGAACGCCTGCTCCCCTACCTGCGGGACACCCCGCGCCCGTCCCGCCTGCTCGACCAGGCCGCGTTGCGGGGCGGGATGCTGGCGGCCGTCGCCGCGCCGGTCCTCGCCGATCTCGGCCGCCGGGTCGACCGCCTGCTCGGTGGGACGGCATCGGTCCGGCACCGGCTCCAGCGCGCCGGCCGGGCGCCCGATGTCGAGCGGTTCAGAGCGGAACAGGTGATGTGGGGTGCTGCCGGGGGTGCGGTCTCGGGGGTGGTCGCGATGACGCTCTACCTCGCCCGGGGGAGCAGCAGCGTCACGGTCGTCCTGCTCACCCTCATCGGGGCCGGTCTCGGCCTCGTGTGGTCGGACTGGGCGCTCACCCGGCGGGCAGTGCGGCGGGAGAGCCGGATCCTGGCCGAGTTCCCCACCATCGCCGAGCTGCTCGCGCTGGCCGTGGGCGCCGGAGAGGGAGCGGTCGCCGCTCTCGAGCGGGTATGCCGCCTGTCGCACGGCGAGCTCTCCGACGAGCTCCGCCGGGCGCTGGCCGACGCCCGGGCCGGGGCCAACCTGCCGACGGCTTTGCAGGGTGTGGCCGACCGCACCGCCCTGGTCGGGCTCGCCCGGTTCGTCGACGGGATCATCGTGGCGGTCGAAAGGGGTACCCCTCTTGCCGACGTCCTTCGTGCGCAGGCGCAGGACGTCCGAGAGGAGGGGCGTCGCGCGGTCATGGAGTCCGGCGGCAGACGCGAGATCGCCATGATGGTCCCCGTCGTCTTTCTCATCCTCCCGGTGACGGTGGTCTTCGCCGTCTTCCCGGGGTTCACATTCCTCAGGTTCACGTTGTGACCAGGGGCTATTCGTCGGGTCGAGCAGGAAGGGCGGCACCATGGCAGCGCTGGAGAGAGTGACGATGGAGGTCCGGCGGGCCGCCGGCTCACGTCGGCCGCGCGACGAGCGGGGCGACGTGCCGGGCTGGGTGCTCATCACGTTGATGACGGCCGGGTTGGTCACCGTGCTGTGGGCGGTGGCGCGGACCGAGCTGGTCGACATCCTGCACCGGGCGCTGAGCTCGGTGACCGGCTGAGCGCGTCGGCATGGGCGGGTGCGCCCTCGCGCCGGACCGCCGGGCGCGGCATGCCGGGAGCTCCTCGCGGTGGCGGGTCGCACCGGGGGCGGCTTCGGGGCGCCGGGACGAGTGGGGGTCCGCGGTCGTCGACTTCGCGCTGGTCTCGGTCCTGGTGCTGGCCCTGTTCCTCGCGGTGTTCCAGCTCGGGTTCGCGCTGTACGTCCGCAACACCCTGATCTCGTGCGCCGCTGAGGGCGCGCGCTACGGCGCGCGGGCCGATGCGGTGCCGGGCGACGGGGTCGCGCGCACGCGCGAGCTGGTGACGGCGTCGCTGTCGGCGCGGTATGCCGGCGACGTCCGGGCCGGGACGGCGACGGTCGGTGGGGTGCAGGTCGTGACCGTGCGGGTCCGGGCACCGCTGCCGGTGTTCGGGCCGCTGGGGCTCTCCGGTGGGCTGGACGTGACCGGTCGGGCGTTCCAGGAGGACCAGTGAGCCCGGCGCGGGGTCTGCGGCCGGCACGGCGGGCGGGCCGGCGGCGCGACGAGCGCGGGAGCGCCGTGGTCGAGTTCGTGTTCTTGTCGACGCTGCTGCTGGTGCCGCTCATCTACCTCGTGCTGCTGCTGGCGCGGGTCCAGGCCGGGGCGTATGCCGCCTCGACGGCGGCCCGGGAGGCCGGGCGGGCGTTCGTGACGGCGACCTCGCAGGAGGACGCCGAGCCGCGGGCGCGGGCGGCAGCGGCGATCGCCTTCGCCGACCAGGGCTTCGAGGGTCAGGGGGAGCTGACGATCCGCTGCGGCGGGACGCCGTGCCTGCGTCCGGACGCGCGGGTCGAGCTGCACACGGTCGTAACGGTGCCGCTGCCGCTGGTGCCGGCGTTCGCGCGGGACGTCATCCCGTTGGCCGTGCCGATCGAGGCCGAGCAGCTGGCGAGCGTCGACCGGTTCAAGGTGGTGCCATGAGCCGGGCGACGGCTCTGGTGGCCCGGCTGGTGGCCCGGCGGGTTGGGCGCGCGGCCCGCCGCGGGTGGGAGCGCGGCATACCCCCTGGTGCGCTGGGTGCGGGTCGCCGGCGGCGCGAGGACGGGCAGGTGACGCTGCTCATCATCGGGCTGACCGTGGTCGCGTTGATGCTCATCCTCGGGACGGCGGCGGTGACCTCGGCGCAGCTGTCCCGGATGCGGCTCCTCGACGTGGCCGACGCGGCGGCGCTCGATGCCGCCGACGCGCTGGACGCGAGCGCCTACTCGCGCGGGGTCCAGGACGCGGTGCCGCTGAGCGATGCGTCGGTGCGGGCGAGTGTGGGGGAGTATGTCGCGGGCCGGCCGCTGCCGGTCGGGATCTCCTCGTGGCGGGTCGACGCGGGAACGGGTTCGCCCGACGGGCGGACGGCGGTGGTGGCGATGAGCTGCCAGGCCGACCTGCCGATGGTCGGGCCCCTGCTGGACGCGCTCGGCACGTCGGTGACCATCCAGGTGGTGTCCCGCGCCCGCGCCGACGTCCAGGTCCCCTGACCCGACCTCGTGACGGCGGGCGCCCCGGCCGGCCTCCGCGGACGGGTGGGACGACCTGGTCCTCCCGCGCTGACGGGCGACCCGTCGGTACGCTGGTCGTCCCGTCCGGCCGTGACCCCACGTCCGAGGAGGAGCCATGACAGCACCGGTCCCCGACCGGCCGGTCGTCCTCGAGCCGGTCGGTCCCGACAACTGGCGGGCCTGCGCCGAGCTCGCCGTCGCACCCGGCCAGGAGGAGTTCGTCGCCCCGGTGACCCGCTACCTCGCCCTGTGCGCCTACGACGAGGGGCCGTGGCGGCCGTATGCCGTCCGCGCCACTGGGGCGGCGGATCGGCCCGTCGTCGGTTTCGTCATGGGCGGCGTCGTCGACGACGACGGGTCGTTCTGGGTCGGCGGACTGGTCGTCGACGCCCGGCGGCAGCGCCAGGGCTACGGGCGCGGCACGGTGCAGGCGCTCGCCGAGCTGGCGCGAGCAGGTGGCCACGACGTGGTGCGGCTCAGCTACGAGCCCCACAACCATGGGGCCCGATCCCTCTATGCCGCACTGGGATTCGTCGAGACCACCGAGCGCGAGGGCGACGAGATCGTCGCCGAGTGGCGGGTCCGCTGACAGCGCCGACCTTTGGCTGAGAAGTCACCATGTGGCTGAGAACCTTCTCAGCCACATGGTGACTTCTCAGCCAAAGGTGCGGGCGACCTGCGCGGTATGCCGCGGTCAGTGGGTGATGGTGGACGGCCGGCCGTGGCGGGCAACCGGTCGCCGGCGGGTGGAGCGGTGGTGCCGGCACCGCACGTCGACGTGGGCGTGTCCGCTCCAGCCCCAGCAGTCGGTGATGGGCGTCGTGCGGGTGACGGCGAGTTCGGCGGCGGCGGTGCACGTGGCGGGCACGATCGGTATCCCTTCCGGTTGTTGGGGCGGCAATGGCGTCACCCAGGAATCGTCGCAAGGGTGCCCAGCGTTACAGCACGGCTTTCCGCCGAACTTCCGGTGCGGGGTCTGCGGCTCCTGAATACTGACCCCCGTGCTGGGTGACCGCTTCGCCGATGTGCTCGATGGAGCACGCGGCGGTGACGTGTCGGCCTTCGCGGAGCTGTGGCGTGAGACACAGCCGATGCTCGTGCGGTATCTGCGGGTCACCGCGGGCCAGCAGGCGGAGGATGTGGCGTCCCAGACCTGGCTGAGAGTGCTCGGGGGCCTGGGGTCGTTCTCGGGAGGCGAGCCGGGCTTCCGGCGGTGGGTCGTCACGATCGCCCGCAACATCCGCGTGGACGAGATGCGCCGCGCCGGACGCCGCCCCGAGGACCTGGTCGCCGATCCGCTGGTGCTCGACGGGCCGTCGGCCGCGCCGGGCCCTGCGGCCCTGGTGGAGAGCGGGATGTCGACCCGGGCCGCGCTGGACCTGGTCGCGACCCTGCCGGCGGACCAGGCCGAGATGATCACCCTTCGGGTGCTGGTCGGGATGGACGTCGCCGAGGTCGCCACCCTGGTCGGACGCAGCCCCGGCGCCGTCCGGGTAGCGGTGCATCGGGCCCTGCGCGCGCTGCGAGCGCAGCTGGTCGAGCCTGCCTCCTGTAACGCCGGCCCCGAGGCCGACGTTCTCTCACCGAGATGACTGATACCCAGCACCCGCGTCCCCACGAGCACGAGCCGGCCACCGACCCGTGGCTGCTCGACCGACTGCTGGCCGGTCCGGCTGGGGACGACCTCGTTGACGATGGGGGCGCAGCGCTCGCCGAGCTGTTCGCGGCGATGACGGCTCCCCCGACGGAGGCCGACCTGGTCGGCCTGGATGCGGCGCTCGCCGCGTTCGTGGCACACCAGTCCGAGACCGCGCGGTCGTGGGGCTGGGGCCCCGCCACGATGGCCCGGCGGCTGGTGGCCCGTCCGGCCGCGGTGCTCGTCGCCTCCGCCGGCGTGCTGACGGCTGGCGCGGTCGCCGCCGCGGCATACGGCGGGGTGCTGCCGCCGACCCTGCAGGACATCGCCCACCACGCCATCGGGGCTCCGGCCGCCCACCAGAGCTCTCACCCGGGCAGCCACACCACGCCCGGTCGACCCGAGTCGACGCACAGCCGCGGGGCTCGGAACCCGGCGTCCACGAGTATCCCGGGCCTTGTCAACACCCCTGGCCCGCCGGCGACGAACCCGGCCGGCAGGACGCCTGGTGAGAAGGTCAAGGAGACGAACCCGGCCGGCAAGACTCCCGGTGAGAAGGTCAAGCAGAAGAAGGACAAGGAGACCAAGGTCAAGGAGACCAAGGTCAAGGAGACCAAGGTCAAGGAGACGAACCCGGCCGGTAAGACGCCTGGTGACAGGGTCAAGGACGCCGACCAGTCGCCGACCACGGACTCGTCGATCACGACGTGATCCGGGTGCCCCGGCGTCGGGTAGACGCCGGCGTGCTCCCGCGACGCGGACCGTATGCCGCGTGCGGCCGCGGGACGCCGGCGGCGCCGGCACCACCGGGTCGGGTCAGCCCGGCCGGAGGGCGGCGGTCAGGGCGGCCTCGACGTGGATCCGGGTGGTCGGGAACAGCGGCACGCCGTGGGCCGACTCCATGGGCAGCAGGAGCTCGATCTCGGTGCACCCCAGGACGACCCCCTCGCAGCCGGCGGTGACGAGCCGGGCGATGACGTCGAGGTAGGCCTGTCGCGAGGAGTCCACGACGTGCCCCCTGCACAGCTCGTCGTAGATGACCCGGTGCACCTCCGCCCGGTCCGAAGCCTCCGGCACCGTGACCATGAGCCCGTGCGAGCGGAGCCGGTCGGCGTAGAAGTCCTGCTCCATCGTGAACGCCGTCCCGAGCAGCCCGACGTGCCGTACCCCTGCCGCGAGCACCGCGGCCGCGGTCGCGTCCCCGAGATGCACGAGTGGGATGTCACAGCGCTCCTCGATGGCGCCGGCGACCTTGTGCATCGTGTTCGTCGCGAGGACGAGCAGCTCGGCCCCGGCGGCCTCCAACGCGGCTCCGGCCTCGGCCAGCACCTCGCCCGCCCGCTCCCACTCGCCGGCCACCTGGAGCCGCTCGATCTCCGCGAAGTCGACCGAGCGCACCAGCAGGTCGGCCGAGTGCAGCCCGCCGAGCCGCTGCCCCGTCATCGTGTTGAGCAACCGGTAGTACTCCGCGGTCGACTCCCAGCTCATGCCGCCGATGACGCCGATGACCCGCATGGGCTCCTCCTTCGCGACCTGGCCGACGCCGTCGAGCCTGCCACGCCGCGACCGCGCGCGACGTCAGGCGGGTCGATCTGGACGCGCGGGGCCACCTGTCGCTCATCCTCGGTCCCGGCCACCTCGGCACGCGGCGCCTGCCCGGCGGCGGCGACGTCGAGACCGACGTGGCGGCGCTCGTCGCGCCGCTCGCCCCTGGCTGACAGGCGCGGGCGGTGCCGGCACGGTTCCACCGGCCCCTCCTTCGCAGGAGCTGTGATAGGCAGGACGGCATGAGCGCTGAACCCGTCCGGTTCGGGCTGGTCGGCAGCGGCTGGCGGGGGGAGTTCTTCCTCCGGTTGGCCCGCTCCGCCCCCGGGCACTTCTGCATCGGTGGGGTGACGACGCGCTCCGCCGAGCGCGGCGCCGAGGTGGAGGCCGTCTGGGGCGTGCCGACCTACCGCACCGTCGAGGAGCTCGTCGAGACGGCGCAGCCCGAGGTCGTCATCGTCTCGGTCCCCGGGGCGCAGACGCCGACGGTGACGACCGATCTCGTCCGCGCGGGCGTCCGGGTGCTCGCTGAGACCCCACCCGCACCCGACGCCGACGGCCTGCGCGCTCTGTGGGCAGCCGTGGGCGGCAGCGGCCTCGTCCAGGTCGCCGAGCAGTACCTCCTCATGCCGGCCCACGCCGCCCGGCTGGCCCTGGCCCGCTCGGGCGCCATCGGCGAGGTCACCTCGGTGCAGGTCTCCTCGACCCACGGCTACCACGCGACGTCGATGATCCGGGGGCTGCTCGGGGCGGGGTCCGGTGCGGTGACCGTGCGGGCCCACTCGTATGCCGCGCCACTGGTCGACCCGCTCGACCGCTCTGGCTGGACCGCGTCGACGACCCCGCGCTCGCTCGAGACCACCATCGCGATGCTCGACTTCGGGCCCGGCCGGATGGGCCTCTACGACTTCACCGACACCCAGTGGTTCAACCCGTTCCGGGCCCGGCGGATCGTCGTGCGCGGCTCGCTGGGCGAGATCGTCGACGACGCCGTCGTGCGGCTCGCCGCGCCCGACACTCCGGTGGAGTCGCGCATCCTGCGCAGGGTCACCGGGCTCGACCTCAACCTCGAGGGACTGGAGGTCCAACACGTCAGCGTCGACGGGAACGTGCTGTGGCGCAACGACTTCGTCGGGTCCGGGTTCTCCGAGGACGACCTGGCCGTCGCCGCGCTCCTCGGCGCGGTCGGCGCCTGGGCCCGCGACGAGGGGCCCGAGCCCTACCCCCTCGCCGAGGCGTGCCAGGACCACCTGCTCAGCCTGGCCATCGACGAGGCCGCCGCGACCGGAGAGCCGGTGACGACGGCCATCGAGCCGTGGGCGGGCGCGACGGCGCCCGGGGTGGGCGTGCCAGGCTAGGGCCGTGCCGCGCTTCGAGCCGTTCCCAGCCCTGCGCTACGCCCCCGGCATCGCCCTCGACGCCGTCGTCGCGCCGCCCTACGACGTCCTGTCCCGTGCCGACGTCGAGGCGTACGCGGCGCGCGAGGAGCGCAACGTCGTCCACGTCGACGTGCCGCTCGACGGCGAGGATCGCTACGACCGGGCCGGGGCCCTGCTGCGCCGGTGGGTCGCCGACGGCGTGCTCGTGCCCGACCCCACGCCCACGTTCACCCTCTATCGCACCCGCTTCACCGACGAGACCGGGACCGACCGCGACCTGGTCGGCGTGGTCGGGGCGCTCGAGGTCGTCGACGACGGGGCCGGGGGGGTGCTCCCGCACGAGCGCACCACCCCGAAGGCGTCGACCGACCGGCTCGACCTGACCCGGGCCACCGGGACCAACCTCTCGCCGGTCTGGGGCCTGTCCCTCGCGACGGGCCTGACCGAGCTGCTCCGCGAGCCGGGCGAGCCGATGGGCGAGGTCACGGTCGACGGGGTCACGCACGTGGTCGAGCGCCTCGCCGACCCGCACCGGGTGGCAGCGGTCGCGGCATACGTCCGCGCCGCCGACGTCCTCATCGCCGACGGACACCACCGCTATGGCGTGGCCCGGCGCTACCGCGACGAGGTCCGCGAGTCAACCGGGCGTCAGGACTCCACGGCCGAGCTCACCCTCGCCCTCGTGGGGGAGCTCGTCGCCGAGCAGGTCAGCGTGGCGGCCATCCATCGGCTCTACACCGCGATGCCGTATGCCGCGCTGCGCGACGCGCTGTCGGCCCACTTCGACCTGGCGCCCGCGTCCGCCCTCGAACCGGCCCTGCTCCGCGAGATGGAGGACCTCGGGCGGCTCGTCCTCGTCGGCCGCGACGGTCGCGGCGAGTGGCTCGCCCCCAAGCCAGGTGCCTTCACCGGAGTGCGGGCGCTCGACGGCGCCTGGCTCGAGGCGGCCCTGTGCGGCACCGCGGCGGAGGTCGACTACCAGCACGGGCTGGCCGAGGTGCTCGACGCGGTGACCACCGGCCGGGCCGAGGCCGCGGTGCTCATCCGGCCGGTCCCCATCGACGAGATCGAGCGCACCGCCCGCGAGGGGCTGCTCATGCCGCCGAAGTCGACGTTCTTCACACCGAAGCCCCGCACCGGCTTCGTCGTCCGCGACCTGCGCACCACCTGAGGGGACCCCGCCGCCGGCCGGGCGCACGGCATCCGGCCACTCGCACTGACGTAGGCTGCGAACCGTGGCAGCAGACTTCGCGACCGAGATCAAGAACCTCCGCTCGACGATGGCGTCGGTGCGTGAGGTGACCGGTCTCGACGGCCTCCAGGCCCGGATCACCGACCTCGAGGGCCAGGCCGGCGTCCCTGACCTGTGGGACGACCAGGAGAAGGCACAGCAGGTCACCTCGGAGCTGTCGAGGGCCAAGTCGGAGTACGACCGGGTGACCGGGATGGAGGCCCGCATCGGCGACCTCGAGGCGCTCGTCGAGCTCGGCACCGAGGAGAGCGACGCCGCCACCATGGAGGAGGCCGAGCGCGAGCTCGCCATCGTCAAGAAGGCCATGGGTGAGCTCGAGGTCCGGACCCTGCTCAGTGGCGAGTACGACTCGCGCGCAGCCGTCGTGACGATCCGCTCCGGCGCAGGCGGCGTCGATGCGGCCGACTTCGCCGAGATGCTGATGCGGATGTACCTGCGCTGGGCCGAGCGCCACGGCTACCCCACCAAGGTCCTGGACACCAGCTACGCCGAGGAGGCCGGGCTGAAGTCGGCGACGTTCGAGGTCGACGTCCCCTACGCCTACGGCAACCTCTCGGTCGAGGGCGGCACCCACCGGCTGGTGCGGATCAGCCCGTTCGACAACCAGGGCCGCCGCCAGACGAGCTTCGCCGCGGTCGAGGTGGTCCCGCTCATCGAGCACACCGACTCCATCGAGATCCCCGAGAACGACATCAAGGTCGACGTCTTCCGCTCCTCGGGTCCCGGTGGGCAGTCCGTCAACACGACCGACTCCGCGGTACGGATGACGCACCTCCCCACCGGGACGGTCGTCTCCATGCAGAACGAGAAGTCCCAGATCCAGAACCGGGCCGCCGCGCTGCGGGTGCTCCAGTCCCGGCTGCTGCTGCTGAAGAAGGCCGAGGAGGCCGCGGAGCGCAAGGAGCTGGCCGGCGACGTCAAGGCGAGCTGGGGTGAGCAGATGCGTTCCTACGTCCTGCAGCCCTACCAGATGGTCAAGGACCTGCGCACCGAGCACGAGGTCGGCAACCCCAGCGCGGTCTTCGACGGCGACATCGACGACTTCATCGAGGCGGGCGTCCGCTGGCGGCGGGCCGTCGAGAAGGGCGGGGACTGACCGCCATGAGCACGGCATGGGGGCGGCGATGAGCGACCTCAGCGACGGAGCCGAGGACCTGGCCGAGCAGCGGGCCCAGGGGGCCTGGGACGCGTGGACGGCGCAGCTCGCGCTGCGGGTGCTCGACCTGGCCGACGCGGGCGTGCTGCTCATCGCCGGGCCGCCCGACAGCGCCCGGTCCCGCGAGGTGCGGCCGCGCCGATGGTTCGGGCTGTTGGCGGCCCGCTACGAGGACGCGGTCCCGGCCATCGCCCTGCGCCGGGCCGAGGACCACCTGCGCGGGAGCTGCGTGGGGGCCAAGGCGTTCGGCTCCGGGTTCCCGATCAGCCCCGAGGAGGACGCCGTCATCGTCGCCGCCGGGTGGCACCACCCGGGCCTGGGCGACGGCTCCGACTACGTCCGTTGGTGGCCCGACGACGTGCCGACCGCGCCCTTCCTCCCTGCCGAGGAGGCGTCCCGGGCCGCTCACACGGTGGCCACGACCATGCGTGAGGCGTTCGGGGTCGCCGACCCCGCGACGCTGTCCCTCACCCAGGGCTGACGGCCCCGCCCGAGGCACGCCGAGGACGGCCAGCCTGTCCGGGTTCCTCAGGCGGGGAACCTATGCTCGACCCGGAGCCACGCTCCCGTATGCCGTTCCCGCCCCCACGTCCGAAGGCCTGCCCCAGCGCATGATCCGCTTCGACAACGTCTGCAAGGTCTACCCCCGGAGCACTCACGCCGCGCTCGACGACATCAGCATCGACATCGAGCGGGGCGAGTTCGTCTTCGTCGTCGGTCCCTCCGGCTCGGGGAAGTCCACCCTGCTGCGGCTCGTGCTGCGCGAGGAGCTCGCGACCTCCGGGACGGTGCTCGTCGCGGGCCAGAACCTCGGGACCATCTCGGCACGCCAGGTGCCGCGGATGCGGCGCGAGATGGGCGCCGTGTTCCAGGACTTCCGGCTGCTGCCGGGCAAGACCGTGCACCAGAACGTCGCGTTCGCGCTCCAGGTCATCGGCAAGCCCAACCACGTCATCCGCCAGGTCGTCCCGGAGACCCTCGAGATGGTGGGCCTGACGGACATGGGTGGGCGCCTGCCACACGAGCTCTCGGGCGGTGAGCAGCAACGGGTCGCGATCGCCCGCGCCGTTGTCAACAAGCCGGCGATCCTGCTGTGCGACGAGCCCACCGGCAACCTGGATCCCAGGATCAGCCTCGAGATCGTCCACCTGCTCGGCCGGATCAACCGGACCGGCACCACGGTCGTCATGGCGACCCACGACGACGAGATCGTCAACGACCTGCGCCGGCGCGTGGTCCAGCTCGAGGCCGGTCGCCTGGTCCGCGACGAGCGGGATGGCACCTACATCGCCGGCGACCAGGCCGTTGCGCCGGCCCGGCCGGGTTCGCCCTCGGAGTCGGCCACGCCCGACGCCGAGACCGACGCCCCGACCGAGGCCCAGACCGAGACGACCTCCACGAGCGGGGCCGCGCCGGTCGCCGCCGCGTCTGGGAGGAAATGGTTGGCGCGCAGGAAGAAGGCAGCGGCAGGGGAGAGCACGTGAGGTCCAGGTTCATCCTCGGCGAGGTCGGCACCGGCCTGCGCCGCAACATCTCGATGGCCGCCTCGGTCATCCTCGTGACGATGGTCTCGGTGTTCCTGCTCGGGCTCGGGCTGCTCGCGCAGCGCCAGGCGGACACCATGAAGGGCTACTGGTACGACCGCATCCAGGTCTCGATCTTCTTGTGCAACGTGGTCTCGGTGCAGCCCAACTGCCAGGGCCAGTCGGTCACCGAGGCCCAGAGGGCGACGATCAAGGCCCAGCTGGAGGCCATGCCCGAGGTCAAGACCGTCTACTACGAGTCCGAGCAACAGGCCTTCAACCGGTTCAAGGAGCAGATGCGTAACAGCCCGGTCGTCAACAACCTCAAGGTCGGCGACATCCCGCAGAGCTTCCGGGTCCAGCTCAAGGACCCGACGAAGTTCGCCGTCGTGACGAGCCAGTTCGAGGGCGCCCCGGGCGTCGCGAGCGTCCAGGACCAGCAGAAGGTCCTCAAGAGCCTGTTCACCGTCATCACCGTCGTGACGTGGATCGCCGTTGTCCTGGCGGGCGCGATGGTGGCCTGCGCGGCCCTGCTCATGGGCACGACGATCCGTCAGGCGGCCTTCACCCGGCGCCGCGAGATCGCCATCATGCGGCTGGTCGGGGCGTCGAGCACGACGATCCGGATGCCGTTCATCGTCGAGATGCTCATCGTCTCGGTTGTCGGGGTGGGCCTGGCCGTGGTGGCCTTGTGGGTGCTACTCCACTTCGTGTTCGAGAGCAGCCTCAGCCGGGTGAGCGGGGCCTGGATCGGCTCCTCGGACCTGTGGGTCATCACCCCGTGGATGCTCGTGGGAGCCATGGTCGTGGCCATCCTCACCAGCGTCGTCGCCTTGCGCCGCTTCCTGCGGATCTGAGCCCGCCGGCAGCGGGCTGCCCTCGGGGAGCTCGACCCCGAACGGCGAATCGCGGGCCGGGTGGTTCACATCGGGTGAGATCTCTGTTACCAATGTGACTCGTGGTACATAGCAGACGCCGGTGGTCCGGCTCCCGCCCGCGCCGCTCGGCGCTCGCCGGGGCCGCGCTGGTGTGTGCCGTCGGGCTGCTCGGTGCCGTGGCCGCGGAGGCCGCTCCCACGCCGGGGAACGCCGCGGCCGTCGCGCCCGCCTCGTCGAACCCGAACACGAAGAAGAAGAAGGTCGACGCCCAGATCAAGGGGCTGACCGTCGACCTCGACGAGATCAACAAGGGCCTGCTCGCGGCCTACCAGGCCCTCAAGGCGACCCAGGCCAAGATCCCCGCCGCGCAGGCAGCGCTCAGCGCCGCCCAGACGGCCGAGGCCGCTGCGCAGCTCGTCGACGCCAAGGCCGAGCAGGACCTGGCGGTCGCCAGGGCCAACGAGGGCAAGGCGCGGGACGAGCTCGACGCGACCCGCGCGTCGATCGACACGAGCCACCGCATGGTCGCCCAGGTCGCCTCGCAGATGTACCAGGAGCAGGGCCTCGGCCAGATCTCGGTGGCCCTGGACTCGACCTCGCCCCAGGACTTCGCCGACCGGCTCGCCATGGTCAACACGGTCATCGACCTGCAGAACGGGTCACTCGGCCGGCTGGCCAACGCCCAGGCCGACCAGGTCGCCGAGGAGTCCCGCCTCGCCGCGCTCCGCCGCGCCTCCGCCGCCGCGCAGAAGCAGGCCGCGGCCACCCTCGCGGCCGCCACTGCCGCCCGCGACAAGGCCGCGGCCGCCAAGACCGCCCTCGAGAGCCTCGCCACGCAGCAGAAGGCCCAGGCCGCCGCGGTGGCGGCCAAGGCCGCGGCCGAGCGCAAGCGGCTGAGCAAGATGAAGGCCGAGTCCAACCGGCTCGCCAGGGTGCTGGCCGCCCGCGCCCGCGCCGCCCGCCGCGCCGGGCGCACGCACGGCACCGGTGGCAAGGGCTTCCTGTCGCCACCGACGACCCTCGGCTGGATCAGCTCCGAGTTCGGCTGGCGCTACCACCCGATCCTGCACTACTCACGGCTGCACGCCGGGCGCGACTACGCGGCCCCCTGCGGCACCCCGATCCATGCGGCCGCGAGCGGCTGGATCGTCTCGGCCGGCTGGGGCGGCGGCTACGGCAACCGGGTCGTCATCGACCACGGCTACCAGAGCGGGGTCGACCTCTCGACGACGTACAACCACCTGAGCCGGATCAAGGTGTGGCACGGGCACGTCACCCGCGGCCAGGTCATCGGCTACGAGGGCACGACCGGCCTGTCGAACGGCTGCCACCTGCACTTCGAGACCCGTCAGAACGGCGCGCCGGTCGACCCGCGCAAGTGGCTGTGACCGGCCGGTGCGGCAGCGTCCGGGCCTGACCGGCCGCGGCATACGCCCCGCTGTCCCGGCGCTGGACCCGCGCCGTGCGCCCGCACCCCCGCCCGCCCGGTAGCGTTGCGTCCCGACGACGTCGACCACGACGAGGGAGGAGGGCGGCGATGGCCAAGGAGCAGGGGCGCAAGCTCGTGGCGAGCAACCGCAAGGCCCGCCACGACTACCTCATCGAGGACACCTTCGAGGCGGGGATCGCCCTCACCGGCACCGAGGTCAAGGCGCTGCGGATGGGCCGGGCCTCGCTCGTCGACGGCTGGGCCGCGTTCACCGGCGACGAGCTGTGGCTCGAGGGCGTGCACATCCCCGAGTACTCCTCGGGCACCTGGACCAACCACGCCCCGCGGCGCCGGCGCAAGCTGCTGCTGCACCGCACGGAGCTCGACAAGATCGCCCACAAGACCCGCGAGAGCGGCCACACCATCGTGCCGCTCGCGCTGTACTTCAAGGACGGCCGGGCCAAGGTCGAGATCGCCGTGGCCAAGGGCAAGAAGGAGTACGACAAGCGACACGCCCTCCGGGAGCGGCAGGACCGCCGCGAGACCGAGCGGGCACTGCACAGCAGGGAGCGCTGAATGCGGACCGTCCGGGGGCTCATGATGACGGTGTATGCCGTGCTGGCCGTGCCGGCCGTGGTAATGGTGGGCTCGTCGGCCGCCGTGGCCGGCCCCCCCGTCGTCGCCACCCCGGTGGTCGCGGCCCCCGCGTCGGTCCCGGCCCTCGGCTGGGCCCTGGTCACCGACGACAACGCCACAGGGTTCGCCGTGGGCTACCGGGTCAACGAGGACGGCTCCGTCGACGTCACCGAGAACATCACCTGGGCCTTCCCCGCGGGGGTCGACAAGCACGGGATCTACCGCGACATCACCGTCCGAGCCGGCTACCAGGACCAGCCCGACAAGTACCGCTACTACGCCCTCAGCCAGGTCTCCGTCACCTCGAGCACCGGCGCCCCGACCGACATCTCCATCACCGACGAGGGCGCGACGGCGCGGCTGCGGGTCGGGAGCCCCTCGCAGACCGTCTCGGGCCGCCAGCAGTACACGGTGCACTACCACCTCGACCGGGTCGTCAACGACATCGGCGACGGGACCGCGGAGTTCTACTACAACCTCGTCTCGCCCACGAACGCCACGGCCATGAAGGGCGTCTCGGCGCGGGTGTCCGGTCCGGTCGCCGCGACCAGGGCGGCCTGCTTCTACGGCCCGCAGGGCTCGACCCAGAAGTGCACGGCCACCCCCGGGGTCGACTCGACATTCACGGTCCCCGACCTGGGCGCCGGCGAGGGGGCCTCGGTCCTCACCTCCTACCCGCGCACGGCCTTCGGTGACCTCACCCCCGACGTCCGCCAGGGCAGTCCCACGAGCGCCGCGGGCTCGACGATGTCGCCGACGGCCGCCTCCCGGCTCGGCTGGCTGCTCATCGGCACGGGGGGGCTCGTGCCCGCGCTGGCCGCGGGGCTCATGGGGCTGCTCGTGTGGAAGCGCGGACGGGACGAGCAGTACGCCGGGCTGACGCCGGGGCTGGCCCCGGGGCTCGGCCAGGAGGCTGCCGTGGTCCGCAGCAGCCGGGCGCCCACCGTCGCCGTGCAGTTCACCCCTCCGGCCGGGGTCCAGCCCGGCATGCTCGGCACGATCATCGACGAGGAGGCCAACGTCGTCGACGTGACCGCCACGCTCATCGACCTCGCCGTGCGCGGCTACCTCGTCCTCGAGGAGGTGCCGGGGGCGCACGCCTGGTCGCGCGCCGACTGGAACCTCTCCCGGACCTCCCCTCCCGCCGGTGGTGCGTCGCTCAACCCCTACGAGCAGCTGCTCCTCGACTCGGTCTTCACCGGGGGCAGCCAGGTGCGGCTGAGCGAGCTCAAGAACACCTTCGCGCCGACGCTCAAGGCGGTTCAGCGGCTGATGTACGAGGAGACGGTGCAGCGCGGCTGGTTCCGCAAGTCGCCCGAGACCCAGCGGGGCGTCTGGGGCGCCGCCGGCATCGCCCTGGCCATCGGCTCGGCCGTCGCGGCCGTCGCGGTCGGCCATGCCGTGGGTGGGTCCTTCGCCGACGCGGGGCTGCCGCTGCCGCCCGTGTGGGTGCTCGGCATCGGCGGGGTCGCCGGCGGGTTCATCGTCTCGGCCCTCGGAAAGCGGATGGCGGCCCGGACGGCCGAGGGCAGCGCCGTCCTCGCCCAGTCCCGGGGTTTCGAGCAGTACCTCGTCACCGCCGAGGCGAACCAGATCAAGTGGGAGGAGGCCCAGGACGTCTTCAGCCGCTACCTCCCCTACGCCATCGTCTTCGGGGTCGCCGAGCGGTGGGCCGCGGTGTTCCAGCGGGTCGCCGACGCGGCGGCCGCGGCGGGGCGCCCCATCGCGCCACCCATCTGGTACGGCGGGCCCTGGAACGCCGGTGGCTTCGGCCAGCTGGCTGCCGGGATGGACAGCTTCTCGACAACCGCCGCGGGCACCTTCGTCAGCACCCCGGGGTCCTCCGGCGGGAGCGGGTTCAGCGGTGGCGGCGGGTTCTCGGGCGGCGGCGGCGGCGGCAGCTCAGGCGGGTCCTGGTAGGCCGCCCGGACCGGCGTCCCCATCGACACCCTGCGCTACGACGACAGCGCCTCCCTGCTCGGCGACCTGGCGCACCGGTCCCATGGCGGACCCGCCCGAACGGCGTAGGGGAGGCGCCGTCAGGCGGGTCAGGCGGGGGTGATCGCGAGCAGGAGGTCGCCGCCCTCGACCTGCTGGACACCACCGATGGCGAGGCGGGACACCGTCCCGGCGACCGGCGTGGTGATGTTGGCCTCCATCTTCATCGCCTCGATCGTCGCGACGACCGCGCCCGCCTCGACGACGTCCCCCTCGGCGACCGCCGGCGTGACCATGCCGGCGAACGGCGCGGCCACGTGACCGGGACGGCCCGGGTCTGCCTTCTCGGCCGCCTTGACCGCGACCTCGGCCGACCGGTCGCGCACCGTGACCGGCCGGAACTGGCCGTTGAGGGTGCACATGACCGTGCGCATGCCCTTCTCGTCGGTCTCGCCGATCGAGGCCACCCCGAGGATGAGCCGCTTGCCCGCCTCGAGGTCGACCTCGACCTCGGCGCCGAGCTCGAGGCCGTGGAGGAACTCGACGGTCGGCAGCACGCCGAGGTTGCCGAACTGCTCGACGGAGGCCTCGTAGTCGCGGGTCGGACCGGGGAACAGGAGCGTGTTGAGGGCCCGCCGCGGATCGTCGGCGAGGGCCTGCACCTGCTCGTCGGTGAGCGAGGTGACCCGGGGCTTGGCGCTGCGCCCGGCGAGGGCCTTGCTACGGAACGGCTCGGGCCAGCCGCCCGGCGGGTCGCCGAGCTCGCCCTCGAGGAAGCCGATGACCGAGTCGGGGATGTCGTATGCCGTCGGGTTGGCCTCGAAGTCCGCGGGATCGGCCCCCACGCCCACGAGGGCGAGAGCGAGGTCGCCGACGACCTTGCTGCTCGGGGTGACCTTGACGATGTTGCCGAGGATCCGGTTGGCCGCGGCATACATCGTCTCGATCTCCTCGAAGCGGTCGCCGAGCCCGAGGGCGATGGCCTGCTGGCGCAGGTTGGAGAGCTGCCCGCCGGGGATCTCGTGGGTGTAGACGCGGCCGGTGGGGGAGGCCAGCCCGGACTCGAACGGGGCGTAGAGCCGGCGCACGCCCTCCCAGTACGGCTCGAGGGACATGACGGTCGCGAGGTCGAGGCCGGTATGCCGTTCGGTGCCGTCCGTCGCCGCGACGAGGGCGGACAGCGAGGGCTGGCTCGTCGTCCCCGCCATCGGTGCGCTCGCCGCGTCGACGGCGTCGACCCCGGCGCCGATCGCCGCGAGCAGGGTCGCGACCTGGCCACCCGCGGTGTCGTGGGTGTGCAGGTGCACCGGCAGGTCGAACCGCCCGCGCAAGGCCCGGACGAGCCGTGCTGCGGCGGGGGCGCGGAGCAGGCCGGCCATGTCCTTGATCGCCAGGATGTGCGCACCGGTGTCGACGATCTGCTCGGCGAGCCGGAGGTAGTAGTCGAGGGTGTAGAGCCGCTCGCCCGGGTCCATGAGGTTGCCCGTGTAGCACAGGGCGACCTCCGCCACTGCGGTGCCGGTCGCGAGGACGGCCTCGACGGCCGGGCGCATCTGCTCGACGTCGTTGAGCGAGTCGAAGATCCGGAAGACGTCCAGACCGGCCCGGGCCGCCTCGTGGACGAAGGTGTCGGTGACCTGCACCGGGTACGGGGTGTAGCCGACGGTGTTGCGGCCACGCAGGAGCATCTGGAGGGGGATGTTGGGCATCGCCTCGCGGAGCCGGCCGAGCCGCTCCCATGGGTCCTCGGACAGGAAGCGCAGTGCGACGTCGTAGGTCGCACCGCCCCAGGCCTCCATCGACAGCAGCTGCGGGGTGAGCCGTGAGACGTGGTCGGCGGCGGCGAGCAGGTCGCGGGTGCGCATCCGGGTGGCGAGGAGGGACTGGTGGGCGTCGCGGAACGTCGTGTCCGTCACCGGGACGTCGGTCCGCTCGCGCAGCTGCCGGGCGAACCCCGCCGGTCCCAGCTCGAGGAGCAGGTCGCGGCTCCCGCGCGGCCGGGCCGCGGCAGCCTGGATCCGGGGGAGCTTCGCGACCGGTTCGATATGCGTGCGGGCCGGACCGTTGGGCTGGTTGACGGTGACGTCCGCGAGGTAGGTCAGGAGCTTGGTGCCGCGGTCTGCGGGGATCCGGGCCTGGAGGAGCTCGGGGTGCTCGTCGATGAACGAGGTCGTGGCGCGGCCGGCGACGAATGCCGGGTCGGCGAGGACGGCCTCGAGGAAGGGGATGTTCGTCGACACACCGCGGATCCGGAACTCGGCGAGGGCGCGGCGGGCCCGGGCGACCGCGGCGGGGAAGGTCCGCCCCCGAGCGGTCATCTTCACGAGCATCGAGTCGAAGTGCGGGCTGACCTGGGCGCCCATGAAGACGGTCCCGCCGTCCAGCCGGATGCCGCTGCCACCCGCGCTGCGGTAGACGGTGATCGTCCCCGCGTCGGGACGGAACCCGTTGGCCGGGTCCTCGGTCGTGATCCGGCACTGGAGGGCGAACCCGCGGGGGGTGATGCCCGCCTGGCTCAGACCGAGGTCCGCGAGGGTGTCGCCGGAGGCGATCCGCATCTGCGAGACGACGAGGTCGACGTCGGTGATCTCCTCGGTCACCGTGTGCTCGACCTGGATCCGCGGGTTCATCTCGATGAAGACGTAGGACCCGTCCTCGCCGACGAGGAACTCGACCGTGCCGGCGTTGACGTAGCCGATCGAGTGGGCGAACGTTACCGCGTCCGCGCAGATCCGCTCGCGCAGACCCGCATCGAGATCGGGTGCCGGGGCGATCTCGATGACCTTCTGATGACGGCGTTGGAGCGAGCAGTCCCGCTCGAAGAGGTGGATGATCTCGCCGGTGGTGTCGGCGAGCACCTGGACCTCGATGTGCCGCGGGTTGACGACGGCCTGCTCGAGGTAGAGCGTCGGGTCGCCGAAGGCGGACTCGGACTCACGCTGGGCGGCCTCGAGGGCGTCGCGGAGCCGGGCCGGGTCGTCGACCCGCCGCATCCCGCGGCCACCGCCACCGGAGACGGCCTTGACGAAGAGCGGGAAGCCGATCCCGTCGGCGGCCGCCTCGAGGGCGTCGAGGTCGGTCGTCGCCGGGGCGCTCTGCAGGGTGGGCAGCCCGGCGGCCCGGGCGGCGGCGATCGCCTTGGCCTTGTTGCCGGTCAGGTGGAGCACCTCGGCGGGTGGCCCGACGAACGTGATCCCGGCCTCGGCACACGCCTCGGCGAGCCGCGGGTTCTCGGAGAGGAAGCCGTAGCCCGGGTAGATCGCGTCGGCGCCGCACTCCCGGGCGACCGCGACGATGTTGTCGTGGTCGAGGTAGGCGCGGACCGGGTGCCCGGGCTCGCCGATCTGGTAGGACTCGTCGGCCTTGAGCCGATGCTCCGACGTGCGGTCCTCGACGGGGAAGACGGCGACGGTCTTCGCGCCGAGCTCGGTGGCGGCGCGGAACGCGCGGACGGCGATCTCGCCGCGGTTGGCGACCAGGACCTTCTCGAACACTGGGGCCTCCGATGTCGTCGGGGAACCTCAATCGTATGAGCCGGGTCACACCGGCCCGACGGTGTCCGCACTGCGGGCGTTCTGGGCGGGCGAGGGGGGCGTCGGCGTCGGGCTGGGAATCCGGTTGGGCGCAGCGGCGTTTGACCGGCATACTGGCAGTTGGTACGTAGGACAACTGAACAGCGTGGGTTGAGCCCCTCATGGGGGTGATCGGTTTCGACATTGGTCGGCTGGTCAGGGGAAGCGGGTCGAGGACGCAAGGTCATCTCGTCAACGCTCCTTGCAACACAATAGGTGCCGATTCCAAGCGCACCGACTTCGCCCTCGCCGCCTGAGCGAGCTCCGAAGTCCGTCAGCCTAGGTTTGCTTTCGGCCTAGTTCCTGGCGTCGTCTAGGAAGCTTGCCGCGCCGCCTGTCGAGGGGCGTCCGCGGGACACTCACTCGACTGGGCCTGTCAGGGAACGTGTGCGCGCGAGCCCTGGGGCCGAGAAACTCCACAGCGCACTGCACCCGGAGAAGCCCTGGTTTCCCGTCAGTGGACGCGGGTTCGATTCCCGCCACCTCCACCATCGGCTCGACCCACGCTCGTCCGCCTCGCGGCCCGCCCCCATCGACGTGGACGGGCCGCCGTCGTAGGCGGCCACGTCGCGGCCGGCTCGGCCAGGCCACCGGCCAGGCCGTCGCCGCGGTCCTCGTCAGGAGGGACCGCGCCACCGGGGACGCATCGGGTGGAGCAGGATTGGGGCCGACCCACGACGAGGAGAGCGGCCATGACGACCGAGACGCCCGTGCTACCGGCAGTGCCCGACGGCCCGACGCTCGCCGAGCTGTACCGCGACCTGCACCGTCACCCCGAGCTCTCCTTCCAGGAGGAGCGCACCCCGCGGATCGCCGCAGAGGCCCTGGCGTCGTGGGGCTACGAGGTCACGACCGGGGTGGGACGCACGGGGGTGGTGGCGATGCTGCGCAACGGCACCGGCCCGACCGTCCTCGTCCGAGCCGACATGGACGCGCTGCCGGTGCAGGAGAAGACCGGGCTCGAGTACGCCAGCACGGCGCGTGGCGTCGACCCGGACGGCGTCGACGTCGCGGTCATGCACGCCTGCGGCCACGACATGCACGTCACCTGCCTGCTCGGTGCCGCGGCTCGGCTCGCCGAGGAGCGGGACGGCTGGAGCGGCACGCTCATGCTGGTCGTCCAGCCCGCCGAGGAGCTCGGCCAGGGTGCCCGCGCCATGCTGGACGACGGCCTCTACGAGCGGTTCGCCCGTCCCGACGTCGTCCTGGGGCAGCATGTGGCGCCCCTTCCGGCCGGTTTCGTCGGGCTGCACCCCGGGCCGGCGTTCGCGGCGTACGACGCCCTCAGGGTGACCCTCCACGGCACGGGCGGTCACGGGTCGCGCCCGGAGACCTGTGTCGACCCCATCGTCATGGCGTCGGCCGTCGTCCTGCGCCTTCAGGGCATCGTCGCCCGCGAGGTCGCGGCGACCGACGCGGCGGTCGTCACCGTCGGGACGATCCGGGCCGGGACCAAGGTCAACATCATCCCCGACGACGCCGTCCTCGAGATCAGCGTCCGCACCTTCGATCCGGTCGTTCGCGATCGCGTCCTGGCTGCCGTCGAGCGGGTCGTCCACGCCGAGGCGCAGGCCTCGGGGGCACCCCGGCCGCCCGAGATCGAGACGACCGAGTCCTTCCCGCTGCTCGTCAACGACCCCGACGCCTGCGCGCGGACCGTCGAGGGTCTCGCCGCGGCGCTCGGTGCACCACGGGTCGTCGACCCCGGTGCCGTGACGGGCAGCGAGGACGTCGGGATGTTCGCCGCCGACGCGGAGGTGCCGTGCGTGTACTGGATCCTCGGCGGAGCCGACCCTGCGGCGTTCGCCGGTGCCGCCGACCTCGCAGCGCTGGTGCGGGTCGTCGAGCGCCTGCCGTCCAACCACTCCCCGCTGTACGCGCCGGTGGTGGAGCCGACGATCACGACCGGCGTCGCCGCCCTCGTCGCCGCCGCGTCGACCTGGCTCGGCCAGCCGGGCTGACCAGGGGTCAGGCGCTGGGCAGGGTCGCCTCGAACGCCCGCACCCGGGCGAGGAACTGCTCGCTGCGCACGAGGTGGGGATAGTGCCCGAGGTCGGGCCAGACCTCGAGCTGCGCCTGCGGCATCCGCTCGGTGAGCCATCCGGCGTACTCCGGTCCCGGGTCGATCCCGTGGAGCGAGAGATAGGGGCCGGTGACGCCGCCGACGATCTTGGTGACCGTCGCGTCGAGGTCCTCCGGGGAGGAGTCGAGCATGACCGACCAGACGCCGAGGACGACCGGCCGGTCGAACCGGCGCAGCGCGGTCAGCCGCGCCCACTCCTCGTCGGGCACGACCCCGCGTAGCGAGTCGAACAGCGCCGCCATGACCATGGGAAAGGCGTCGCCGCGCAGCAGCTCGGCCTGCTCGAGGAGTCCGGCCTGGAGCGGCGCGAGGTCGAGGCTCTGGTCGATGTTGACGACGCCCCGGTTGGCGAACGTCGCGCCGTATGCCGTCGCGACCATCCCACCCAGGGAGTGGCCGATGACGAACGGCGTCTCGTCGACGAGCGCCGCCACGTCGAAGGCCAGCTCGTCGACCCCGTAGCTCTCGGCGGTGGGCGACTCGCCGTGCCCGCGCAGGTCGACCCTCAGGACGCGGTGGTCGCGGGCGAGGTCGGCCACGAGGGGGTCCCAGGTGTGCCGGTTCTCGGTGATGCCGTGGATGAGGACGAGGAGCGGCCCCTCGCCCTCGACGTCGTGCGCGAGGTCAACCGTCATGGCTGCGGACGCTAGCAGCCGGCGCCGCCACCCGGAAGGGGCTGACGGCGCCGGCTGCAGCTGCGGCTGCGCGGTATGCCGCGTGGCTCAGCGGGTGTCGCTACCGCCAGCGCCCGCGGCGCGGCCGGCCTCGAGCCGGGCCACCGGGACCCGGAACGGGGAGCAGGAGACGTAGTCGAGACCGGTGTCGTGGAAGAAGTGCACCGACTCGGGGTCGCCCCCGTGCTCACCGCACACCCCGACCTTGAGGCCGGGCCGGGCGGCGCGTCCCTCGGTCGTGCCCATCTGGACCAGCCGGCCGACGCCGGTGGTGTCGAGCGTCTCGAACGGGGACACCCCGAAGATGCCCATCTCCATGTACCGGCCGAAGAACGCCGACTCGACGTCGTCGCGCGAGAACCCCCACGTCGTCTGGGTCAGGTCGTTGGTGCCGAAGGAGAAGAACTCGGCCTCCTCGGCGATGTCACCGGCCGTGAGGGCCGCGCGTGGCAGCTCGATCATCGTGCCGACGAGGTGCTCGACCTCGACGGGGTGGGCCTCGCGGGACTGCACGGCCGCGGCGTCGATCTCGCCCTTGATGTTGGTGAACTCCTGGACCGCGCCGACGAGCGGGACCATGATCTCGGGCTTGGAGCTCTTGCCGGACTCCGAGACGACGGCCGCGGCCTCGAGGATCGCCCGGGCCTGCATCTGGAACAGGCCGGGGATGGCCAGGCCGAGCCGCACGCCGCGAAGGCCGAGCATCGGGTTCTGCTCGTGCAGCCGGTTGACCGCCTTGAGCAGCACGACGTCCTTCTCGTCGACGGCGCCCTTGGCCTCGGCGAGCGCGACCTTGACGGACAGCTCGGTGAGGTCGGGCAGGAACTCGTGCAGCGGCGGGTCGAGCAGCCGGATGGTGACGGGCAGGGACTCCATCGCCTCGAAGATCTCGACGAAGTCGTCGCGCTGCATCGGGAGCAGCTCGTCGAAGACCGCCTGACGGTCCTCGTCGGTGTCGGCGAGGACGAGCCGCTCGACGAGCTCGCGACGCTCACCGAGGAACATGTGCTCGGTGCGGCACAGGCCGATGCCCTCGGCGCCGAACCGGCGGGCGCGGGCCGCGTCGGGGGCGTTGTCGGCGTTGGCGCGGACCTTGAGGCGGCGCTTGGCGTCGGCGACCTTCATGAGCCGGTCGACGGCCTTGACGATGGGGGCGGCCTCGTCGGCGGAGATCGTGCCCTCGAAGTACTGGACGACGGGGGAGTCCTTGACCGCGACCTCGCCGGCGAAGACCTCGCCGGTGGAGCCGTCGATCGAGATGACGTCGCCCTCCTTGACGACGGTGCCGTCTGCGGTCGTGAACTGGCAGGTCTTGGTGTCGACGTCGAGGGACTCGGCGCCGCACACGCAGGTCCGGCCCATGCCGCGGGCGACGACCGCCGCGTGCGAGGTCTTGCCGCCGCGGCTCGTGAGGATGCCCTGGGCGGCGACCATGCCGGCGAGGTCGTCGGGGTTGGTCTCGCGACGGATGAGGATGACCGGGGTGCCCTCCTCGGCACGCTTGACGGCGGTGGCCGAGTCGAAGACGGCCTGGCCGACGGCGGCACCGGGGGAGGCGCTCATGCCCTTGCCGAGCAGGCTGCGCTGACCCGAGGTGTCGAAGTGGGGGAACATCAGCTGCGCCAGCTGGTCGCCGGTGACCCGCTGGAGCGCCTCGTCCTCGCCGATCTTTCCCTCGTCGACAAGGTCCATGGCGATCCGGAACGCCGCCTCGGCCGTGCGCTTGCCGACGCGGGTCTGCAGCATCCACAGCTTGCCGCGCTCGATGGTGAACTCGATGTCGCACATGTCGCGGTAGTGCCCCTCGAGCCGCGCCATGATGTCGACGAGCTCGTCGTAGGAGGTCTTGTCGATGCCCTCGAGGTCGGCCAGGGTCAGGGTGTTGCGGATGCCCGCGACGACGTCCTCGCCCTGGGCGTTCTGGAGGTAGTCGCCGTAGACGCCGGTGGCGCCGGTGGACGGGTCGCGGGTGAAGGCGACGCCCGAGCCGGAGTCCATGCCCTTGTTGCCGAAGGCCATCGACTGGATGTTGACGGCGGTGCCCAGATCGGACGGGATCCGCTCGCGGCGGCGGTAGAGGATGGCGCGGTCGGCGTTCCACGAGTTGAACACGGCGATGACAGCCGCGTGCATCTGCTCACGCGGGTCCTGGGGGAAGTCCGTGCCGTAGTCCTGGCGGATGACCTTCTTGTACCTGTCGACGAGGTCCTTGAGGTCGTCGACGTCGAGGTCGAGGTCGTTGGTGACACCCTTGGCGCGCTTGATGTCGTCGATGGCGTCCTCGAAGTGCTCGCCGGGCAGGTCGAGGACCGTCTTGCCGAACATCTGGATGAGCCGGCGGTAGGAGTCCCAGGCGAACCGCGCGTTGTCGGTCTGGGCGGTCAGGCCCTCGACGGACTTGTCGTTGAGGCCGATGTTGAGGACGGTCTCCATCATCCCGGGCATCGAGAACTTCGCGCCGGAGCGGACCGAGACCAGCAGCGGGTCCTCCGCGTGGCCGAGGGTGCGGCCGAGCTTGCCCTCGAGGCGCTGGAGGTGCTCCTCGATCTGGGCGGCCATCTCGGCGGGCGAGGACCCGGTCTCGAGGTAGGCGCGGCATGCCTCGGTGGTGATGGTGAATCCGTGCGGGACGGGGATCCCGAGGTTCGTCATCTCGGCGAGGTTTGCCCCCTTGCCTCCGAGGAGGTCCTTGAGGTCTTTGTTGCCTTCCTCGAAGTCGTAGACGAACCGTGACATATCTGCCTCCGTTGGCATGGGATCAGTGAACCGTTAGGAATCGTATTACCGGCGGCGGGATCTCCTCGTGTCGGGGGAGCCGTGGCGTGCACGGATGGCCGGCGCGAGTGACACACCCCACACGGGGCCGTCGCGGCAGCGCCCGGCTCGCGCCAGGTCGAGGGACCATCGGCTCAGGTCAGGTCGGGGGACCATCGCTCGCCCTCCTGGGTGAACCCCAGGCGGCCGGAGCAGGCGGCGACCATGCCGGCCGGAGTCAGGATCCGCCGGAACCCGTGGCCGCACGAGGTATGCCGTCCGCGGCGCTCTCCCTGCGCCGCCCGAACCAGCCCACCACATCCCACCAGGCAACGGTCATGGCGGTCACCGTGGGTGGCCTCGTAGGGTCGGAGGATGGACGAGACCGATGACGTGGCCGCGATCCGGACCTACTGGGACGGACAGGCCGCGGCCTACGACGAGGCTCCCGACCATGGCCTGCACGAGGCGCCGGGCCGCACCGCGTGGGCCGACCTCCTGTGCGGCGCGCTACCACCGGCGCCCGCGCGCATCGCCGACCTCGCCTGCGGGACGGGGACGCTGAGCGAGCTCGTCCTCGAGATGGGCCACGAGGTGGTGGGCTTCGACCTCTCCGAGGAGATGGTGGGGCGAGCCAGGGCCAAGACCGCGAGGTTCGCTGGCCGGGTGAGCATCGAGCGCGCCGACGTCAGCGACCCTCCGCTGCCAGCGGCGAGCGTCGACGCGGTGCTGGCCCGGCACATCCTGTGGACCATCCCCGACCCCGAGGCCACGCTGCGCCGCTGGGTCGAACTCGTGCGACCGGGGGGGCGGCTGGTCCTCATCGAAGGCGTGTGGGGGACCGAGGCCGCCAACGCCGCCGGGATGCCGGGGACGCCGTGGAGCGGGGGTACCCCGTCGGGCGCGCTGGTCGCCGTCCTGGAGCCGCTCGTGGCGGACGTCGCGGTGGTGCACCTCCCACAGCCCGTGTACTGGGGGTACCACGTCGAGGACGAGCGCTACCTGCTGCGTGCACAGGTGGACAGGTGATGATGGCGCGATGAGCGAGCCGAGGGCCCCCGCGCCGTTCGGCGAGGGAGCCGCCGAGACCGTCCGCGACCCGAGCGAGAGGTCGGTGGCCCGCGCGGTGTCGCTGGCGGCCTGGGGCCTGGCCGCCGGTGCCGTGCTGCTGGTCCCGTGGACGGCCTATCTGGCCGTCACGTTGCCGCGGCACGTCCTTGCGGTGCACTACGACCTCGCGTGGACCGGGTTCGACGTCATGCTCGTCGTCGTGCTGGCGGCGGCGGCGTCCGCCGCGTTCCGGGCGCCGCGCTGGCTGCCGGTGTGGGCATCCTCGGCCGCGACGATGCTGGTCGTCGACGCCTGGTTCGACGTCGTCACCTCGCACGGGATGGAGAAGGCCTGGGCAGTCCTCGCGGCGCTGCTCGTCGAGCTCCCGGTCGCGGTCGCCTGCATCTGGCTCGCCGGACGGGTTCAGGCCCTCGAGGAGCTGAGGTTGTCCCGGTCGACCCGGCCGCCGCGGGCGCGACAGTGACCGAGGTCCTCCGGCCGCGACGCCTGTGGTGGACGGCGCTCGGCGTGGCCGTCGTGGTGCAGCTGGTGGCGGTCTACTCACCGTCGGGCGGCGGGGCGCCACCGTTCCCGAACGCCGACAAGATCGTTCACGCGGCGATCTTCGCGGCGCCGGTCGTCTTCGGGGTGCTGGCCGGGCTGCGTCCGCTGCTCGTCGTCGGCGTCGTCGCCGTGCACGCACCGGTGAGCGAGCTGGTCCAGTGGAGCCTGCTGCCGCATCGGGACGGCGATGTCTGGGACGCCGTGGCGGACCTCGTCGGGGTCGCCCTGGGCTGGCTGCTGGCGCGCTGGCTGACCCGCTCGCGCTGATACCCTGGACACCGCCGCCGGGCACCGACCGCCCAGGCACGTCTGCGCCACGCCGACCACTCACCGTGCTCGCCCCTGTCGCCCCGAGGACGACCCAGGCGCCAGGACCCGTTCACGACCGAAGTGAGATGACCGCATGCCCACGTCCAAGGGCTCCGGAAAGCCGGCCAAGAAGGCCCGCTGGAGCGCGTCGCGCAAGGCCGAGGCCAAGCGTGCCCGCTCCGCCACGCGTCGGGCCAAGACGGCCGGCAGCGTGACGGGCGGGTCCCGGGCGCGCCGGAGCGAGGGACCGGCCCGCGGCGAGGGACGGGACCGCCCCGAACGGCCCGAGCGCGCCTCCCGGCCCGAGCGGAGCGAGGGGACCGGCCGCCAGCGGCCCGGCCGCACTGCGCGACCCGGCCCCGAGCGCGCCGACCGCCCCGATCGCCGGGTTCCCGCCCGGACGCGCGCCGACCGCCCGGAGCGGTCGCCGCGGCCCCGTCCTGAGAGCGAGGACCGCGGTCGGGCCGCCCGCCCCGACGGCGCCGCCCGCCCCGACGGCGCCGCCCGCCCAGACCGGCCCGAGTGGAAGCGGCCGGAGCGGGCCTCCCGCCCCGACCGGCCCGAGTGGAAGCGGCCGGAGCGGGCCTCCCGCCCCGACCGCCCGGAGCGCGGCACCAAGGGTCGGGTCGCCGACCCGGCTCGCCGGGACCGGCACGAGGGCCACCACGCCGACCGCTTCGCCGACCGTGGTGGCGACCGGCCCGCCGAGCAGGACCGGGCCGACGCGGACCACTGGACGGCATACACCTCGCGTGGCACGCGGGGCTCCGCCGAGGTCACGGCGGGCAACGGCTTCGCCGCGCTCGGGCTGCCCGGTCGGCTCGTCGAGCGGCTGGCGCGCGACGGGATCACCGAGCCGTTCCCGATCCAGGCGGCGACGATCCCCGACGCCCTTGCCGGGCGCGACGTCCTCGGCCGTGGCCAGACCGGGTCGGGCAAGACGCTGGCCTTCGGGCTGCCCACGCTCGCCCGGCTTGCCGCCGAGGGCCGGCGGGCCGAGTCCAAGCGGCCGCTCGTGCTGGTCCTCGTCCCGACCCGCGAGCTCGCCATGCAGGTGAGCGACGCCCTGGAGCCGCTCGTGCACGTCCTCGGGCTGCGGCACCGCCTCGTCGCGGGCGGCCTGTCCTACGAACCCCAGATCTCCTCGATCGCCCGCGGCGTCGAGCTCCTCATCGCCACCCCCGGACGGCTCACCGATCTCGTCGAGCGCGGTGCGGTCGACCTCGGCGGGGTCGAGACGGCGATCCTCGACGAGGCGGACCACATGGCCGACATGGGGTTCCTGCCCGAGGTGACGGCGATCCTCGACCTGGTGCCGCCGGGCGGGCAGCGGCTGCTGTTCTCGGCGACCCTCGACAAGGGGGTCGACACGCTCGTCGAGCGCTATCTCGTCGACGCGGTCACCCACTCGACCGACGACGCGACCGCCACGGTGACGACGATGGCGCATCACGTGCTGCTCATCGGGCCGCAGGACAAGAAGGCCCTCACGGCTCAGCTCGTCCACCGGCCCGACCGCTCGATCGTCTTCGTGCGCACCCAGATGGGCGCCGACCGCGTGGCCCACGAGCTGCGCGAGCGCGGTGTGCTCGGGGCGGCTCTGCACGGCGGCCTGACCCAGTCGGTCCGCAACCGGGTGCTCGGGGCGTTCCGCGACGGCACCGTGCCGGTGCTCGTCGCCACCGATGTCGCCGCGCGCGGGATCGACGTCCCCGACGTCGGACTCGTCCTGCAGGTCGACCCGCCGCGCGACCACAAGGACTACCTCCACCGGTCCGGGCGCACCGCTCGGGCGGGGGAGAAGGGCACGGTCGTCACCTTCGCCCTGCCGCACCAGAAGCGGATGATGGCCCGGCTCGTGGAGTCGGCCGGTGCCGACGCGACCACCAGGACGGTGCGCCCCGGCGACGCGACCATCACCGACCTCGGCGGCTCGGAGCCGAGCGGGACGCCGGTGCCCGAGCAGTCCTGGCGCCCCATCGTCGAGGGGCGGCCCGGTCGCCGCGGCGGCCCCCGCGGCGAGCGGGGCCGTCCGCCCCGGACCACGGACCGGGGCCGCGAGCGCGGTGGTGACCGTGGCGGCTCCCGTGGTGGCGCGCGCGGTGACCAGCAACCGCGGTCGAGAGGCTCGCAGCGCGGCGGGCCGGGGCAGAATGGGAGAGGTGAGCGCTGAGTACACGACCGGGAGGCTGCTCGTCGCCACGCCCCAGATCGACGAGGGTGTGTTCCGGCGCAGTGTCGTGCTCGTGCTGCACCACGACGCCGTGGGGGCCCAGGGCGTTGTGCTCAACCGGCCCCTCGAGGCCGACGTCGAGGCCGTCCTGCCGGGCTGGGAGGACCACCTGAGCCGCCCCCAGGCGCTCTTCCAGGGCGGTCCCGTCCAGCTCGACTCGGCGCTCGGCCTGGTCACGGTCCCCGGCGACGGCGATGAGCCTACGGGGGTGATGCGGCTGTTCGGCTCGGTCGGCCTGGTCAACCTCGACACCCCGCCGCTGCTCGTGGCGCCCGATATCGGCGGACTGCGGATCTTCGCCGGCTACGCCGGGTGGGCCGCCGGCCAGCTCGACGGCGAGATCCGCACCGGCAGCTGGTACGTCGTCGACGCCGAGGTGCGCGACGCCTTCACCGACGAGCCGGACGTCCTGTGGCGGCGGGTGCTGCGGCGCCAGATCGGCAACCTGTCGTGGGTGGCCTCCTACCCCGACGACCCCACCTGGAACTGAGACCGGGCGATGTGCGGCCGGCCGCTCGCCCCTGACCCGCGCGGGGCTGGAACAATGGGGGGATGAGCGAGCCGCCGACCCCTCTGGAGGACCCGAACGCCCCACAGCCGGAGCGTCAGGAGCCGCAGCACCGGACCGCGGTGCTCGAGCGCGAGGAGACCGTCCCCGAGCTCGCCGAGCCGGGCGACCACGACCGCTTCGCCCACTACGTCCGCAAGGAGAAGATCCTCGAGAGCGCCCTGTCCGGCGACCCGGTCATCGCGCTCTGCGGCAAGGTGTGGGTGCCCGGACGGGACCCCGACAGGTTCCCGGTCTGCCCGACGTGCAAGGAGATCTACCAGGGCCTGCGCGCGCCGGAGGACGGCAAGGAGTAGCTACCCGGTGCCAGGACCGCGGTCTACCCCGCCCGCCGCCGCCCGCACGAGCGGGTCGGTGCGGTGCTCGAGGTGGGTGACCAGCGAGATCGCCGTGTTGGCCCGCAGGACGTGGGTGTCGTCGATGATCTGGTCGATGACCCGGCCGAGGTCGGCGTTGTCGCGGGCGACGATCCGGATGATGAGGTCGCCGACGCCGGTGATCGAGTGGATCTCGAGCACCTCGGGGATCGCCGACAGGTGCTCGACGACCGCCCCGTGCCCCTGGCGCTGGCGGATCTCGAGGGTGCAGAACGCCGTCACCGGGTAGCCCAGAGCCCCAGCGTCGACCTGCGGGGCGAAGCTGCGGATGACGCCGCGGCTCTGCATCCGGTCCAGCCGCGCCTGCACCGTGCCGCGCGCGACCCCGAGCTCGCGGGAGGCCCCGAGCACCCCGATCTGGGGGCGGTCGGAGAACAGGGCGATGATGCGGGCGTCGAGCTGGTCGATCCCGGCAGGAGAGGGCATGGCACATTGTCCATCATGACCCCGCAGCAGGGCAACACTCTGCGCATGGTGACCAGCACGGCGAGTGAGGTTTGCTTATCCTGGGTGACCCACCCCACAGTGTCAGGATGAGCGACACGACCCTCGACCTCACCCCCGACGAGCTGGCCGCCGGACTCGACCTCGACCAGCTCAGGCGGCTCGTCGGTCTCGTCGACTACGACGAGAGCACCGACCCGTTCCCGGTCACCGGCTGGGACGCCGTCCGCTTCGTCGTCGGGAACGCCACCCAGGCGGCCCACTACTTCCAGTCAGCCTGGGGCATGGAGCTCGAGGCCTACCGCGGACCGGAGCAGGGGCAGCGCGACCACAAGGAGTTCGTGCTGCGCAGCGGCTCGATCCGGTTCGTCCTCAAGGGCGCCGTCGCACCGGACAGCCCGCTCCTCGCCCACCACGCAAGGCACGGCGACGGCGTCGACGACATCTCGCTCGAGGTGCCCGACGTCGACCGCTGCATCGCCCAGGCGCGCCGGGCGGGCGCGACCGTCCTCGAGGAGCCGCACGACGTCTCCGACGAGCACGGCACCGTGCGGCTGGCCGCGATCGGCACCTACGGCGACACCCGTCACAGCCTCGTCCAGCGCACCATCGGGGACAGCACGTATGCCGGCCCCTACCTCCCGGGGTACGTCGCCGCCTCCTCCACCTTCCGCAAGCGTGCGGGCGCCCCCGCGCGGGTCTTCCAGGCGCTCGACCATGTGGTCGGCAACGTCGAGCTCGGCAAGATGGACGAGTGGGTCGCCTTCTACAACGGGGTGATGGGCTTCGTCAACATGGCCGAGTTCATCGGTGACGACATCGCCACCGAGTACTCCGCGCTGATGTCCAAGGTCGTCGCCAACGGCAACCACCGGGTGAAGTTCCCCCTCAACGAGCCTGCCCTGGGCAAGAAGAAGAGCCAGATCGACGAGTACCTCGAGTTCTATGGCGGCCCGGGGGCCCAGCACCTCGCACTCGCGACCAACGACATCCTCACCACCGTCGACACCCTGCGCGACGAGGGCGTGGAGTTCCTGGCGACCCCCGACGCGTACTACGAGGACCCCGAGCTGCGGGCCCGGATCGGCCAGGTCCGCGTCCCCGTCGCCGAGCTGCAGAAGCGTGGCATCCTCGTCGACCGCGACGAGGACGGCTATCTCCTCCAGATCTTCACCCGGCCGCTGGGCGACCGCCCGACGGTGTTCTTCGAGCTCATCGAGCGGCACGGCTCGCTGGGCTTCGGCAAGGGCAACTTCAAGGCGCTGTTCGAGTCGATCGAGCGCGAGCAGGATCGCCGCGGCAACCTCTGAGCGGCGGGCCGCCGCCGCCGTGGGACAGTGGTGCCCATGGCACAGCACTCGGGGTGGTACGAAGACCCCTTCGACCCGACCCAGCTCCGCTACTGGGACGGCGTCCTGTGGACCTCCAACACCGTCCCCAAGGTCTCGCCGACCGCCCATCAGTCCACGATCGGACTGGCCGCCCCCGGCCCGCAGCCGCGGTCGGGTCAGGGCGTCGAGCAGCCCGGGCACGGCGAGGGGTACGGCCAGCAGGGCCAGCCCCCGTACAGCCAGCCCGGATACGGGCAGTACACCCAGCCCGGCCAGTACCCCGCCCCACCCGGACAGGTCTATGCGGGCGGCCCGTGGGCCCAGGCCGGGAAGGCGGCGCCCGACGGCACCCCGCTCGCCGTGTGGTGGCAGCGGCTTCTCGCCCGGATCATCGACAGCGTGCTGCTGTCCGTCGTCACCCTCGTCGTCGCCTCGCCGTGGGTGGGGCCGCTGCTGACGACGATGGAGGACTACTTCCGCGAGGCCATGAACGCGGCCCAGAGCGGCGGAACGCCGCCGTCGAGCCTGGACTTCCAGGCCCAGATCACCCAGTACCTCCTGCCCATCGCGCTCATCTCGCTGGTCATCTCGCTCACCTACGAGACGGCGTTCCTGCTGTGGCGCGGTGCCACCCTCGGCAAGCTCCTCCTGGGCATCCGGGTGCGCCGCGTCGGGGACGCGGGCTCGCTGGGACTGGTCACGGCGCTGCGGCGCCAGGTCATCACCGTGGGCGTCTCGGTCGTCGCCCTGGTGCCGTTCGTCTCGACCATCGGGAGCATGCTCACCCTGCTCGACGACGCGTGGCTGCTGTGGGACCCGCGGCGCCAGTGTCTGCACGACAAGATCGCCGACACGCTCGTCGTCAAGAACCGCTGAGCGCCCCCACGCGCGGGTCGAGCGCCGCGGCGGCGCCGGCGTGGCTCTGGCGGTGTCGCAGGCCGACCGCGACGAGCACGGCGAGCGTGGCCACGGCATACGCCACGGCCGGGACCCCGGGCACGGACGCTCCGGCGTAGGCCACCTCGGCAGCGCCGGCGACCACCAGCCACTCGAGCCGCCCGGACAGGACGCAGACGGCGATCAGGGGCAGGGCGTACCAGCCGTAGGTCGGGGTGAGCGCGAGCAGGAAGGTCCCGAACAGGACCGTCGCCGCCCAGGCGGGATCGCGATCGCGGTGCCGGAGGACGAGCACCCCCACCGCGGCGAGGAGGCCGAGGGCCGCAGCCCCGGCGAGGTCGTGTGGCAGGACGAGGCCGAGGACGGCCGCGCGGTTGCGGCCGTTCTCCTCCCGGAGGTAGCTCGGGAGGTAGCCCAGGACGAGCGAGCCCACGGCGAGGACGTGTGGCAGGTAGGTCAGGGCGAGGGTCAGCAGGGCGCTGAGCGGGGCGAGCGCGGCCCGCCATCGGATCCGGTGCCACGGCATGAGTGCGGGGAGGACGACGAGGGGGGTGAGCTTGACCGAGGCGGCCAGGCCCACGAGTGCGCCGGCGGCCACCCAGGGCAGGATCCCGGGCAGCCCGGACGCGCTGTCCGGCGCCGGCCTCCGGGCGGCCACCGCCACCGCGAGGACGAGCAGACCGGCCGCCAGGATGTCGACGTGCGCCCCGTTTCCGGCCTCGGCGACGACGCTGGGGCAGAACGCGACCCACATCGCTGACGTCGGCGAGCGTCCCCGTCGACGCAGGAGTGCGGCGATCCCCGCCGCCAGCGCCGCCGCGGCCAGGGCGGCGCCGAGCTGCAGTCCCGTCGTGCCCAGCGACCAGGGCGTCACGGACGCCACGGCGACGAACCACGCCTGGGCCGCCGGCGGGTAGATCGTCGGCACCAGGGGACGGTTGATCCGGGTGCGCGGGTCGTTGTGGGTCCGCTGGAACAGCTGGCTGCGCTCGCTCGGCAGTGGTGAGGTCAGCACGCCGGACCGGTCCTCCGGCCCGAGCCCTGGGAAGATGACCGGGTCACGCAGACGGGCCAGCCGGTCGTCGAGCGGCACGTAGCGGTAGGGCGAGATCCCGGCGAGCTGGACCCGCCCGTCCCAGACGTAGCGGTAGGCGTCGCTGCTCGAGCGGGGTGGGACGCTCGCTCCGGGCAGCTGGACGGCCAGGGCCGCCAGGAAGACGGCGAGGACGGGGCGGGCGAGGGCCGGCCGGGGCCGGGTGACCCACCGGGTGAGGACGACATACGTCGGCCACCACAGGGCGAGGGCGAGCACAAGCCGGCCGCGGTGGGCGTCGAGGTCCCCGGCCGCGGCATACCCCGCTGCCAGGAGCCCGGTCACCGCGGTGCCGGCGAGGAGCCGTCGCATCGCCCCACTCTCGCCCACGAAGCGGCCGGGGAGGCGCCCACGCGGGCTGTTGGCCCGGTCCGTCATCGACCCGTAAGGACGCGTGCGGCGCCGTGAGGGTCCATCGGGGTCCCGGCGCCGCTCGTCATCGTCCGGTAAGCGCGCGGGGGGTCCGGAACGGCCGCCGGAAACCTACTGTCGATGGCATGCCAACTCTCCCAAGGCTTTCCGAGGCCGCGCCGACGAGCGAGGACTTCACGTCGCCGGTCCACGACCGCTCCGTCGTCGCCCGCCTCGGCGTGTGGCTGGGCGCGGCGTTCGCCGTCTGCTTCCTCACCGGCCTGCTGAGCCACCTTCATCAGCATCCGGTCGGCTGGCTGCCGCTGCCGACCTCGCCCGCCTGGCTCTACCGGGTCACCCAGGGGATCCACGTCGCCAGCGGGACGGCCAGCCTGCCGCTGCTCCTCGCCAAGCTGTATGCCGCCTACCCGAGGCTCTTCGAGCGCCCCGTGCTGGGCTCGCCGCTGCGGGCGCTGGAGCGGGGCTCGATCGCCGTCCTCGTGGCGTCGTCGCTGCTCATGGTGACGAGCGGGATCGCGAACGTGGCGCAGTGGTACGTCTTCGGGTTCGGGTTCACCCGGGTGCACTGGGCGTTCGCCTGGGTGAGCATCGGGGCCCTGGCCGTGCACATCGCGGTCAAGCTGCCGGCGGTCCGGGCCGCCTTCTCCACCGAGGGCGAGGAGGCCGTGCGCTCCGAGGGGCGGCGTGCGTTCGTCGTCGGAGCGCTCGCAGTCGCCGGTGGGGCCGTGCTGCTCACCGTCGGGTCGGCGGTGCCGGCGCTGGAGGGGATCTCGGTGCTCCGCAGCCGCCGGCCGAGCACGAGCCCCCTCGGGGTTCCCGTCAACCGGACCGCTGCGCGGGCCGGCATACCGCTGGCACTGGACCCCTCCGACGACGAGTCGTGGTCGGTGCTCGTCCGCGGGCCAGGCGGCGAGCAGCGGCTGACCGCATCCGCCCTGCGGGCACTCCCACAGCGCGAGGTGCACCTGCCCATCGCCTGCGTCGAGGGGTGGAGCGCGGGCGCGACGTGGCGCGGGGTGAGGGTCAGCGACATCGTCGCGGCGGTCGGGGGGGTGACCGGTGACGTCCGGGTCGTCTCGGCCGAGAGGCATGGCGCCTACCGGGAGAGCATCCTCCCGCACGACTTCGCCCGCCACCCCGACACCCTGCTGGCCATGGAGCTCAACGGGTCGCGGTTGACCCGGGACCACGGGTACCCCGTGCGGCTCATCGCCCCGGACCGCCCCGGCGTCCTGCAGACCAAGTGGGTCACGGCTGTTGAGGTCCTGGCATGAGCTCGCAGGCGGTGTCCCGCAGCCGGCTCGGTATGCCGCGTGCCCTGGTCGGGCTGGCCGGGCTGGCTCTCCTGGGGCTGGGAGCCTGGATCTTCGTGACGGACGTCTCCGTCAACGACTGGCTCCGGGTGGTGATCTGGCTGGCCGGAGGGGTCGCCGTCCACGACGGCGTCATCGCGCCCTCGGCCGTCGCGCTGGGGCGGTTGTGGCGGGACCGGGCTCCCGTGCGCGTGGCGCCGGTGATCCGGGTGGCCGGTCTCGCGGCCCTGACCGTCGTTCTCCTCGCGATCCCGTTGCTGGCCACCGGCGGGGTGGGTCGCTGAGGGGTCGGTCGGGATCTGGGCGAGCGCTCGGCGCAGGCTCACCAGTGGGGGTGGATCGCCTCCCGCAGCAGGTCGTCATAGACCTCGTGCACGACGGTGTCGAAGCCGTCGAGGTCGAACCCGTCGTCGAGCAGGGTCGCGGCGTCGGCGTTCGCCCTGGCCTGCGCGACGCTGCGGGCTCCCGGGATCACCGTGGTGATGCCCGGGCGCGACGCGATCCAGGCGAGGGTCGCGGCCGGAAGGGCCACACCGGGGGGCAGCGCCGCGTCGAGGCGGGATGCCGCCCGGAGACCGACCTCGAAGTCGACCCCGGAGAAGGTCTCGCCGCGGTCGAACGCCTCGCCCCCGCGGTTGTAGGTGCGGTGGTCCTCCGCCGCGAACGTCGTCGCCGACGTGTACCTGCCCGACAACAGACCCGACGCGAGCGGCACCCGGGCGAAGACCGAGACGCCGGCCGCCTCCGCGGCCGGAAGGACGTCCTCGAGCGGCTTGAGGCGGAAGGGGTTGACGATGATCTGTACGTTCGTGACGTTCGGCCGGGCGATCGCCGCCAGCGCCTGCGCGCAGGTCTCGACCGAGACGCCGTAGGCGGCGACCACGAGATCCCCCACGAGCGCGTCGAGAGCCTCGTAGGTCGCATCGTCCTCGATGACCGCCGTGGGCGGGCAGTGCAGCTGCACGAGGTCGAGCGTGTCGACGCCCAGGTTGCGGCGCGAGCGGTCGGCCCAGGCGCGGAAGTTCTCGGGGGTGTAGTTCTCGGGCTCCTGGGCCAGCCGCCGACCCATCTTCGTCGCCACGGTGGTCCGGTGGCCGGGTCGCTGGGCGAGGAACGCGCCGATCAGCGTCTCGCTGCGGCCGTCGCCGTAGACGTCGGCAGTGTCGAACAGGCTCACCCCGCGGTCGGCCGACGCCGCGAGCACCGCATCCGCGTCGGCCTCGCTGACCTCGCCCCAGTCGGCACCGAGCTGCCAGGTGCCGAGACCCACCGCGGAGACGTCGCGGCCGGTCCGGCCCAGCGGTCGCTGGAGCATGAGAGTCCTTCCGTCATGGGCCGATCACCCTGGTGATCAGCCGGCGCAGTCCGGTCACCTCGGCCGTGGCCGGTCGAGCGGGTGGCACGCGTCTACTCGCGACTCTACCCACCTCGCCACCCTGGCCAGCCAGACCCCACGTCGACCCGGCCCGGCCTCCGCCACCGTCGTCGGGGCGGGTTGGCCGGCCCGGGGCCCAGCAAGCGGGCCGGGCAGTGTCCGCAGAGCCAGGTGGTCCTGCGGTAGGCCCGGTAGTCGGCGCCGAAGGCCTCGCGCCTGCGTCATGAGCGTGCTCACAGGATTCCGGCCGGTCGACGCTCGAGGGTGGGTCAGGCGGCAGGACGGAGCACCATGAACAACCTCCCGGCCGCCGCCCAGTCCTCCATCGCGAGCAGGCCGGCGCCCGCGGCATACCGGGTGAGGGCCGCCGAGCCCACGTGCGCCCACGGCACCGGCGTCGACGTGCGCCCGAGCGGTCCGTGCAGCGTCACCGCGGTGCGCTCGTCGCGGACGTCGTCGGGGTCGACCTCGACGACCGCCGCGCCCTCGGGGCTCAGCAGCTCACCGCAGCGGCCGAGCAGTGCGCGGGGGTCGCCGCCGATGCCGATGTTGCCGTCCGCGAGCAGCAGCGTTCGCCAGCGCCCCTCCCCGGGTAGCGACCGGAAGACGTCGCGGAGCAGCGCGCTGCCGCCGCGGGCTCGGGTCTGGTCCACCGACGCGCCGGACACGTCGATGCCGAGCGCCGGTATGCCGCGTGCCGCCAGCGCCTCGACGAAGCGTCCTGGTCCGCAGCCGATGTCGATGACCGGACCGGCGCACCGGCTGACGACGAGCTCGTCGACCGCGGACAGCGTCTGCCACGGCGACACGTCGAGCGGCCGCGAGCGCAGCCGACCCGCGGGGGTCCCGGAGACCTGGACTCCTCCCACGGTGAGTGCGGTGTCCCACAACGTGCTCGGGTGGCACGGAGCACCGACGATGCGACGGTAGGTACGGGCGAACCGGGTCTCGGGTGCCAGCGCCGCCACGGCGGCCGCGTCCTCGGGTTCGTCGATGTCCCGCATCGGCGGCAGGAGGTGCACGCTGAGTCCACAGGCCCGCAACCGCTCCAGCTGGGCCGCGCCGGTGTGGTCGGTCGACATCGGGACCCCGTCGAACAGTCCCGGCCGGTAGCGGCGCAGCCCGATCGCCCAGTAGCCGCCGTCCTCGCACATCCCGAGCACCGCGTCGGCGCCGTGCCAGTCGGCGTGCAGGTGAGCGGATGTGACCTGGGGTGTGTCCATCCCGACGAGCAGGGTGGGCCGGTCCTGGGTGTCGCCGAGCGCGTCGTGGAGCGCGGCGTCGAGCCGCTCGCCGAGGCCCTCGCCCCGTTGGTCGACGACCTCCAGCTCCGGCCCGAGCCAGGTCGGTCGCGGGCCCTCCCACGCCACGAACGTCCGGGTGCCGGTGCCGCGAGCCGCATCGAGCGTGTCGCGGATGGCGGCAGCCGCCAGCGTCGCCGCCTCGTGCGGGGTGAAGACGGGGGTGAGGCGGGTCTTGACCCGGCCCGCCCGTGGCGCCTTGGCGATGACGACGACCGTGTCGAGATCGGCGCGCGCGGCTCCGCGGGCGCCGCCGACCGGGGTCACGACCGGGGTCACGACCGACCGGCCGCCGTGCCAGCCCCCCGTCGACGGGCCGAGTCTCATGACGCCAGCACCTTGCTCATGTCCGAGACCGCCCGGGCCGCCCCCAGCCAGGTCCCCGTCACCTTGGACCGGCCCTCCCGGGGGTGGTAGTCGACCGGCACCGAGGTGATCCGCCAGCCGGCGTCGGCCGCGCGCAGGACCGTCTCGACGGGGTACCCCGAGCGCCGGTCCGAGATCCCGAGGTCCCGCAGCGCCTGGGTGGGTGCGAGCCGCATCGGCCCGATGTCGGGCAGGCGGATCCCGACGCGGCGCGACACCCGCTGTGCCAGAACCCTGTTGGCCAGCCTCAACCGCAGCGGCCACGCGGCGCGGATGGTGGGCCGGCGTGCCCCGACGACGAGATGCTCCCCACCGTCGTATGCCGCGAGCAGCCCCGCGAGCGACCTCGGGTCCAGGCTCGCGTCGGCGTCGGCGAACGCCACGAGCGGGGCCGTCGCGACGAGTAGCCCGGCGTGGCAGGCGGCGCCGTACCCCCGCTGGGCTGCCTCCACGACTCGCGCCCCGAACGAGCGGGCCACCTCGGCGGACCGGTCGGTCGAGCCGTTGTCGACGACGATCGGGCGCGCCCAGGACGGCATCCGGGTCAGCACCCAGGGCAGGGCCCGCTCCTCGTCGAGGCACGGGAGGACGACATCCACCTCTGTCATGCCTCGACGCTAGGGGCGCAGAGACCGCCGAGCCCGGCCGAGTCGATGACGAAACCCTTACGGGAGGCGATGACGAAACCCTTACAGCGCAGCGCGGCGGACCGCGGGAGGCGTCGCAGAGGCAGGCGCGCGGCATACCCTTTCGGACATGGTCGCCACCGTGCTGGTCGTCGAGGACGACACGACCGTCTCGAGCGTCCTCTCGGCCTACCTGCGCCGGGCGGGCTTCGAGTCACTGCTCGCCGTCGACGGCGTGAGCGCGCTGCAGCAGTGGCGCGAGCGCAAGCCCGATGTCGTCATCCTCGACATCATGCTGCCGCTCATGTCCGGGCTGGAGGTGCTGCGACGGCGCCGGACCGAGGACGACCATGCCGCCGTCATCGTCCTGAGCGCGCGGGGTGAGGAGGAGGACCGGCTGCTCGGCCTCGAGCTCGGGGCGGACGACTACATGGTCAAGCCGTTCAGCCCACGCGAGGCCGTGGGCCGGGTCGAGGCCCTGCTGCGGCGAGCCGAGCGGCTGGGGTCGGTGGCGGTGCTCCCTCGGGTGCTGGAGGCGAGCGGCATACGGGTCGATTCCGGGGCACACACGGTCCTCGTCGACGGCGAGCCCACCCAGCTGACGGCCCGCGAGTTCGACCTGCTCGCGTACTTCGTCGCCCACCCCGGGCAGACGTTCTCCAAGGAGCAGCTCATGCGGCGGGTCTGGGGCTGGGACTTCGGGGACACCTCGACGGTCACCGTGCACGTGCGGCGGCTGCGCGAGAAGATCGAGGCGGACCCGTCGGACCCCGTGCGCATCGTGACCGCCCGGGGTGCCGGGTACCGGTTCGGCGAGGCGGCCGAGCCGGTGGCGGGGGAGCCGGCGCCGGGCCAGAGCCTGACGGACGGGAACGCCTCCGACGACCCGGACAAGGGAGGTCCCCCGTGAGCGACATGCAGCAGATCGTCGTGGTGACGACCCTGGTCTGCCTGGTCGTCGGCCTGGTGGGCGGGGGCGTCCTGGCCGTCCTGCGGCGCCGCACGACCGCACTGCAGGTCGTCGTGGCCGCGCTCGTGCCGGTCGTCGCGGTGAGCCTGGCCGTCATCGTCAACGTCCAGCGGATGTTCATCTCGACCCACGACTCCACGGTCGTCCTCGTCGCCGTCGGCAACGCCGGTCTCATCGCCGTCCTGCTCTCCCTCGCCCTCGGCCGGCGGGTCGTGGCCGGGTCCTCGCGGCTGGCCAGCTCGCTGCGGTCCCTGGGCGAGCGCTCCGAGCACTGGCAGCCGGCCCCGGCCGTGGACGCCGCCCCCGCGGAGCTCCTCGCCCTCGGCCGTGAGCTGGAGAGCACCAGGGTCCGGCTGGCCGAGTCGCAGACCCGCGAGCGTGCCCTGGAGAGCTCGCGGCGCGAGCTCGTTGCGTTCATGTCCCACGACCTGCGCACTCCGCTGGCCGGGCTGCGCGCGCTCGCCGAGGGCCTCGAGGACCAGGTCATCGACGAGGGGCCTGCGCTGGCGCAGATCCGGCAGACCGTCGATCGGCTCGACTCGCTCGTCGGGGACCTGTTCGACCTGTCCCGGGTCAGCACGCTGCCCCCCACACCTGCCGCGGCGCCGACGCTCGTGAGCCTCGTCGAGGTCGCCCACGACGTCGTCGGCGAGCTGCAGGCACACGCCGCTCGCCACCACGTCGACCTCGAGCTGCGGACGCCGAGCGAGGAGGACCGCCTCGCGGTCACCGGAAGTGGGGACGAGCTCACCCGCGCGCTGACCAACCTCGTCGGCAACGCGGTGCGGCATACGACCCCGGGCGGGCACGTCGTCGTCCTCGCGGACCGGGGCGAGGACGGGCGGACCCGGCTGTCGGTGCGCGACGAATGCGGCGGCATCGCCGAGAGCGACCTCGGGCGAGTGTTCGAGGCCGGCTGGCGGGCCGACCCGGAGCGCAGCGGCCGCGACGCCGGTGCGGGCCTCGGCCTGGCCATCGCCAAGGGCATCGTGGAGTCGCACGCGGGGTCGATCTCGGTGGCGAACGTCCCCGGTGGCTGTCGCTTCGAGGTGGCCCTGCCGCCCTCGGTCGACGCCGCCCGCGGCTGACCCCGCCCGCGTCGCGCGTGGCATCACCGGCGGCTTTCGCTGAGAAGTCACCATCCGGCTGGGAAGGTACTCAGCCAGATGGCGACTTCTCAGCCGGAGGCCGGCGGCCGGGGCCGGACCCCGCGGCCGGGGCCGGAGCCGGAGCCCGCGGCCGACGGGGGCCGCTCGACCGCCCGGCGCTCAGCCGAACGACAGCCCGGCCAGCCCCTCGCGCAGCCCGACCCGCGCCGACCAGCGCAGCCGGTCCCGGGCCAACGCGCTCGACGCGGTGATGTGGCGGACGTCCCCGAGCCGGTACTGGCCGGTGAGGACCGGCGCGGGCCCCCCTGCGGCCCGCGCCAGCTCGCTCGCGAGGTCCCCGACCGTGTGCACGGTCCCGGACCCCACGTTGTATGCCGCGTGCCCACCGGGGGCGAGCGGCTCGCCCGTGCTCTCGCGCACGGCCGCGGCGAAGGCCGTCGCGACGTCCTCGACGTGGACGAAGTCGCGGCGCTGCCCTCCGTCCTCGAAGACCCGCGGGGCCTCGCCACGATCCAGGGCGGACGAGAAGATCGCCGCGACCCCGGCATACGGCGTCGAGCGCGGCATCCCCGGGCCGTAGACGTTGTGCAGCCGCAGCGACACGGCGGCAGCGCCGGTCTCACGCGCCCAGACGGCGGCGAGGTGCTCCTGGGCGACCTTGGTGGCGGCATACGTGTTGCGCGGGTCCATCCGCGCCCCCTCGGCGACCAGGTCGGGCTCCAGGTCCCTCCCGCAGGCCGGGCACGCCGGCTCGAACCGTCCCGCAGCCAGCCGGTGCTCCTCGCGCGGCGGTGCGGCCGTCTCGCCGTGGTCGGGGCACCGGTAGCGGCCCTCGCCGTAGACGACCATCGAGCTGGCCTGGACGACCCGCCGGATGCCGGCGTGCGCGGCGGCCCGCAGGACGACGGCGGTGCCGAGCTCGTTGCTGGAGACGTAGTCGTCCATGTCGTCGAGGTCGACCCCGAGGCCGACCTTGGCGGCGAGGTGGACGACCGCGTCGGCGCCGCGAACGGCATCCTCGGTGGCGGCGAGGTCGCGTATGTCGCCCTGCGTCAGCCGGACGCCGAGCACGGCGAGCCGTTCCCGCGCCGCCGCGCCGCCGTCGCGGTGCACGTCGGGGCGCAGCGAGTCCACGACGGCGACGTCGGCCCCGCCCTGCTGGAGGGCGCGGACGACCGCCGCACCGATGAACCCGGCCCCACCTGTGACGACGACCCGCATCCCTCCACGGTGCCAAACGCCGGCGCCGCGGACGGCCGCATCGACCTTGCGAGACCCTTACGGCTGACCAGGTCCAGCCTCACCTCGCGAGGCGGTCAGCGGGCCGGCAGGACCGTCCCGGTCACCTCACCGAGGCCGATCCGGGCTCCGTCGGCCCCGGGGGCCCAGGCCCGCAGCGTCACCGTGTCACCGTCCTCGAGGAAGGTCCGCGTCGAGCCGTCGCCCAGCGTCACGGGCTCGGCGCCGCTCCAGGTCAGCTCGAGGAAGCAGCCGCGAGACCCCTTCTCGGGGCCCGACACCGTTCCCGACCCGAACAGGTCTCCGTCGCGCAGCGTGGCGCCGTTGCTCGTCAGGTGGGCGAGCATCTGGGTGGGCGACCAGTACATCTCGCGGAACCGCGGCCGCGAGACGACGGTGCCGTTCCACTCGACCTCGTAGTCGATGTCCAGCCCGTAGGCCGTCCCGGCGCCGTCGGCCGTCGGCTCGCCGCGCAGGTGGGGGAGCGGCTCGGGGTCCTGGCCCGGGAGGGGGACGCGGGCGGCATCCAGGGCGTCGAGGGGGGTGACCCACGCCGACACGGAGGTGGCGAAGGACTTGCCGAGGAACGGCCCGAGCGGCACGTACTCCCAGGCCTGGATGTCGCGGGCGCTCCAGTCGTTGAGCAGCGTGACCCCGAACAGGTGGTCGTCGGCCTCGGCGACCGGCACCGGCTCACCGAGGCGCGTCGCACCACCCACGACGAACCCGAGCTCGGCCTCGATGTCGAGCCGCACGCTCGGCCCGAAGACCGGCGCGGGCGCGTCCGGCGGCCTGCGCTGCCCGCTCGGCCGGACGATGCCGGTGCCCGAGACGACGACGGTGCCGGAGCGCCCGTGGTAGCCGATCGGCAGGTGCTTCCAGTTGGGGGTGAGGGGGGCGGAGTCGGGCCGGAACATCCGCCCGACGTTGGTGGCGTGGTGCTCGCTGGCGTAGAAGTCGACGTAGTCGGCGACCTCGACCGGCAGGTGCATCGTCACGGCGGCCACCGGGACCAGGTGCGGGGAGACGCCGGCCCGGTGCACGTCGTCGCTGAGGATCTCGGTCAGCCAGGCCCGGGCGGTCCGCCAGGCGGGTCGGCCGAGTGCGAGGAAGGCGTTGAGGGACCCGGTGGACCAGACCGCGCGCCAGGGGCGGCCCGTCGCCGGGGTCGCCGCCGAGCGCGGCGACGGCCGACGCATCGAGGACGTGCTCCCCGATCCGCACGCCCACCCGGCGCGCGGTGCCGGGCGTCGAGAAGACCCCGTATGGCAGGTGGGCGATCCCGAACGGGTGGTCGGCGGGGACCTCGGCCCACGATGTCGCCGGGCTCACCCCTGCACCTCCACGAGGCCGAGGCCGGCCAGCTCGCCGATCGGGTCGGTGACCTTGCAGCAGCCGTATGCCGTGAAGAAGGCCCGCACGATCGCCGCATCGGCCGCGCTCATCCGGGTCACATGCGGGACGAGCTCGGCGGGGTCGTGCTCGGTGAGGACGAGGACGAGCTCGTCGACCTCGGCTCCGACGAGCGCCGAGCGGGTCGCGACGAGGACGTTGAGCACCCCGTGCTGCGGCTCGGTGCCGCCCTCGGGGCGTGGGTGGTCGCCGCGCACGGCGTGGTGGAGCCCGCCGGTGAGCTTGAACCCGAGGTCGTGGTCGATGGCGCTGCGGATGAACGTCGCGAGCTCGACGGCGTCCGGCCAGGCCCACTGCGGCGTCGCCCCGGTGCGGAACTTCGCCTGCAGGGGCCGGGCGTCCGATGCGCCCGCCGCGATGTCGGCGACCGCCTCCGCCTGGGCGTCGCCGCGCCCGACCTCGAGCGAGAGCGGCAGCGCGGCGGTGTCGACCTCACGCCACGAGGGCGACCAGCCCATCTCGACACCGGCGACGTCGACGGCGTCGGCCGCGCCGAGCAGGGTGAGCGCCTCGACGACGATGGCCGGGTCGGTGCCCGGGCGGGCGATGACGCCGACCCGCACCGGGGCACCCACCTCCAGCCCGGCGAGCACCTCGACGAGGTCGCTCGCGGAGGCGGCCCGGACGAGGAGCGGACCGATGAGGTCGGCATACGTGCTCGTGCGGTGGGTGAGGTGGGCGCGGACGGCCGCGTCGAGCGGCACGCCGGCCGGGGGGAAGACCGCCGCGTCGTCGACGAGGCGCGCGAAGAGCGCGCGCTCGGCGAGCCGGACAGCGACCGTCGGAGGCGTCGAAGGCATGTCCAGCAGGCTAGCCCGAGCGAGGCGTCCCGACCCAGTGCGCCGGATTACAGTGGCCGGATGCGGCCCCACGAGGACGCCGCAGCACAGCGCGGGACCGCGCGACACCGCAGATCAGCACCGACCACAGCGAGGTGGAGACCGTGGCGCACTACCAGGCGATGGGCAGCATTCCGCACAAGCGGCATACGCAGCACCGTCGGCCGGCCCGGGGCACAGCCCGGGGCGAGCTCTACTACGAGGAGCTGATGGGGGAGGAGGGGTTCGCGTCGGACTCCTCACTGCTCTACCACCGCAACATCCCCTCCGCCGTCGTCGAGGTCCGCGAGTGGTCGGTGGGCGACCTCTCGACGACCCCCAACCACCCGCTCCAGGCGCGCCACCTCAGGCTGCACGACCTCGTCGAGCCCCGGTCCGTCGCGCGGACCGATGTCGTGACCGGGCGGCGGCTCGTGCTCGGGAACGCCGACGTCCGGATCTCGTATGCCGTCGCCGGGGCACCGAGCCCGTGGTACCGCAACGGGATCGGCGACGAGTGCATCTACGTCGAGCGGGGCCGGGCCCGGGTCGAGACGGTCTTCGGGGCGTTCGAGGTGGGCCGCGGCGACTACGTCGTCATCCCGCGCGCGACGACGCACCGGTGGCTGCCGAAGCGGTCGACGAAGGACCCCCTGCGTGCCTACTGCATCGAGGCGAACAGCCACATCACGGCGCCGAAGCGCTACCTCTCGCGGTTCGGGCAGCTCCTCGAGCACAGCCCGTACTGCGAGCGGGACCTGCGCCTGCCCGACGGTCCGGTGCTGGCCGAGGACGTCGGCGCCGAGGCCGGCGAGGAGACCGAGGTGCTCATCAAGCACCGGGGGAGCGGCCCGGGATCGTCAGGGGGCATCGTCGGGACCGTGCACGTCGTGCCGTTCCACCCGCTCGACGTCGTCGGCTGGGACGGCTGCCTCTACCCCTACGTGTTCAACATCGACGACTTCGAGCCGATCACCGGGCGGGTGCACCAGCCACCGCCGGCGCACCAGGTCTTCGAGGGGTGGAACTTCGTCGTCTGCAACTTCGTGCCGCGCAAGGTCGACTACCACCCGCTGTCGATCCCGGTGCCGTACTACCACTCCAACGTCGACTCCGACGAGGTGATGTTCTACGTCGACGGGGACTACGAGGCGCGCAAGGGCTCGGGCATCGGGGTGGGCTCGGTCTCGCTGCACCCCGGCGGGCACTCGCACGGCCCGCAGCCGGGAGCGAGCGAGGCGTCGATCGGGGTGCACTACTTCGACGAGACCGCCGTCATGGTCGACACGTTCCGCCCGCTCGAGCTCGGCGAGGCCGGGCGCGTCTGCGACGACGGCGAGTACCAGCTGTCCTGGGGGCGCGGCTCCCGCTGACGCATGCCGCGGACCGTGCGGCGCTCGACGCCTCGGGGGCCGGCTCGGCGGTCAGCCGGTCGGGCTGCGCGTGAGCTGGAGGAACCCGTGCGGGAAGCCCCCGCGCTGGAGCACCCGACGGGTGATGCCATGCGCCGCGGCGAGGGCGACGTCCTTGCCGACGAACGTCGGCTCGGTGCACGTGTAGTCGGCGCCCTTCCAGCGGACGGTGCAGCCTCCGGCCACGCGCACGTTGCGCACCCAGTCCGTCCCCTGCCCCCAGGGCAGGCCGATCACGAAGGTCGAGGCAGTGGGGATCACGGCGAGCGGGACGGCATACTCCGTGCCGCTCGTGCGGCCGCGGTGGTGCAGCACCACCCATAGCGGGACGTACCGCCGGCCGGCGAGACGGACGGCCAGCTTGTTGAACTGCCTGGCTCCTGGGGGTGGTCCTGTCATGGGTCCAGCATCTCTCAGCAGGGTCACGCCGTCACGGCCGCCCGAGGGCGCGGCGGCCCACGCCGCTCAGCCCAGGCGGTCGCGCAGACGGGTGATCCCGGAGCGGATGAGGTCGCCGTACCCGCCCTCGGGGAGGTGGACCAGCGTCGCCTCGGCCTTCACCAGGTGGTCGCGGGCGTCGTCGGGACGACCGAGCCGGTCGTAGTCGGCGGCGATGTTGAGATGCAGCGAGGGGTAGAACCCCCGCACGGCGAGGGTGTGGTGGTAGGCCTTGGCGCGTTCGTCGGTGAGCTCGTCCGCCGCCTCCAGCGCCTGGAGGTCCCAGCCCAGCTCGGATGCGGTGTCGTCCTGCACATCGGCCATGTAGTGGGCCAGGCTCACCCGGTGCAGCGGGTCGCCCCCCGGCCCGATCCGGTCCCAGATCTTGGCGAACTCGGCCCGCGCCTGCTCGCGTTCGCCGCCCGTGGCCAGCTGCTGCGCCCGGGCGATCGCCTCCATCACCTCGTCGTGCGCGGGAGGGGCGGCTTGCGGGGTGCCCTCGTCGGGCGTCGTCGCGTCCATGGTGGGCATCATCGCAAACCCCGGGCCCGCGTGGGTGGCGGGTAGCGGGCGGCGGGCGGCTGAGAAGTCGCCATCGGGCTGAGAAGGTACTCAGCCCGATGGCGACTTCTCAGCCATCATGGCTGCGGGAGGTCGAGGTGGACCCCGGCGTCCCGCAGCGTGCCCAGCGCCGCCTCGGTGGTGGCCGGGTCGACCCCGGCGGTGAGGCCGACCAGCACGGTCGTGTCGAACCCGGCCCGCGCCGCGTCGACCCCCGTCGCCAGCACGCAGTAGTCGGTGGCGATGCCGACGATGTCGACCGCCGACACCTCGCGCCGGCGCAGCCAGTCGGCCAGCCCGACGGTGGCGTCCCCCTCACCGGTCAGCCCCTCGAACCCGCTGTATGCCGCGCTGCGCTGCCCCTTGTGGAAGACCGCCTCGACGTGCGGCAGGGCGGGGGCCAGTCCGGGGTGGAAGTCCTCGCCGCCGCTGCCCACCCGGCAGTGGACCGGCCACGACCGGCCGAAGTCGGGCTCGGTGCCCGGGGCGGCCCAGTGCTCCCCCGGGTCGAGGTGCCAGTCCGCGGTGGCGACCACCGCGGCATACCGCCCGGTCGTGGCGAGCACGTGGTCGGCGACCCGCCGCGCCACGTCCGCGCCCCCGGCGACGGGCAGCGACCCGCCCTCGCAGAAGTCGTTCTGGACGTCGACGATGACCAGGGCGCGTCGCGGGTCAGCCATGCTGCGAGCCTAGCCATGGCCGGTAGGCCGGGTTCGGAGGTCGGGGCACAGCGGCAAGGCGGCTCGGGGCCTGGCGGGGCCCGGCGGGGCCCGGGACCAGGGTGCGGCTCAGCCGAGCTGGCGGTGAAGGGTCTGGATCTCCTGGGCGAGCCGGCGGCGCCAGACCCACGAGCGGACCAGCGCCTCGGCGTGGGCGTGCCCGACGGCGACGTGGACCAGCCAGGCCGTGTCGAGGTCCGCCTCGCGCACCGGCCGGTTCTCCCAGGTGATGCGCCGCTCGGCCAGCAGGTCGAACATCGCGTCCGACAGCCGGGGGGCGACGACGGCCACGGTCGCGCCGGCCCAGGACAGCGCCTGGACCCGGCGCGCCGCGACCGCACCACCGCCTACGACAAGAACGTGCCGACCCGGTGCGGGCAGTGCCAGGAGCCTCGTGAGACCCACGCTCGTCCGCTGCTGGTGTCCCGGCATGGCTCGCCCTTCCCCCTCGTCGTGTACGCCGGGACCCATCCTGCGCGAGGTGGGTTTCGCGAGGGCGAGCGGAACGTTACGTTCGCGTTTCACCCTCGACGAGCACGGTCCTCAGGGCCGGCTCGCCGCGGCTCAGCTGGTGCGCCGAGCGCGGCAGCTCGGCCAGCGAGGCCGCATGGCGGACCCGGGCGTCGGCGAGCGTCGAGGTGTCGACCCGGCGCCCGTGGCGGACGAGGGGGACGAGCAGCGGCCGGTCGTCGCCGTCGGCGGGCGGCGGCTCGCCGACCCCGACGACCTCGGCCTCGGCGACGCCCCCCGGACCCCGGCGCCGCAGGGCGTACTTGCGGCCCGCGAGGGTCGCCTTGTCCTTGCTGGCCTTGGCGACACCGACGAGTCGGCCCTCGGCGCCCTCGCGGGCGACGAGCTTGTAGACGAACCCGGCGGTCGGGGCCCCCGAACCGGTGACGAGCGAGGTCCCGACGCCGTAGGCGTCGACGGGGGCGGCAGCCAGCGCCGCGATCGCGTGCTCGTCGAGGTCGGACGTCACGACGATGCGCGTCCGGGTGGCCCCGAGCGCGTCGAGCTGGTCGCGGACCTCGCGGGCCTGCACGAGCAGGTCCCCGCTGTCGAGACGGACCGCGCCCAGGTCCGTCCCGGCGGTCTCGACGGCCGCCGCCACCGCGGCGGGGACGTCGAAGGTGTCGACGAGCAGGGTCGTCCCCGGCCCCAGGGCCGCCACCTGGGCCGCGAACGCCGAGCGCTCGTCGTCGTGGACGAGGGTGAACGCGTGCGCCGCCGTCCCGGTCGTCGGCACCCCCCAGCGCCGTCCCGCCTCGAGGTTGCTCGTCGCGTCGAACCCCACGACGTATGCCGCGCGCGCGGCGGCGACCGCCGCCTCCTCGTGGGTGCGGCGGCTCCCCATCTCGATGCACGGCCGGCCCGCGGCGGCCGAGGTCATCCGGGAGGCCGCGCTCGCCACGGCGCTGTCGTGGTTGAGCACCGAGAGCACGAGGGTCTCCAGGAGCACTCCGTGCGCGAAGTCGCTCTCGACGACGAGCACCGGCGAGCCGGGGAAGTACGTCTCGCCCTCGGCATAGCCCCAGATGTCGCCGGTCAGCGAGAAGCCCTCGAGGAAGGCCAGGGTCTCCACGCCGACCACCCCCGCCGACCGCAGCCGGTCGATCTCCTCCGGACCGAACCGGAAGGCGTCGAGCGCGTCGAGGAGCCGTCCCGTCCCGGCCACCACGCCGTAGCGCCGGCCGTCGGGCAGCCGGCGGGCGAACACCTCGAAGACGCACCGGCGTGAGGCTGCCCCGGACCGCAGCGCGGCCTCCAGCATCGTCAGCTCGTAGTGGTCGGTGAACAGCGCCGTGACGGGCGAGGGAGCCATGGACGGCAGCCTATTGTGGGGGCGTGTCCACTGCGCCGACCCGAGAGGAGACCGCCTCCCCGGCGGTCGACGTGGCACCTGACGTCCCGTGGATCACCCTCGTGTGGAACGACCCCGTCAACCTCATGTCGTATGTGACCTACGTCTTCCAGGCGTACTTCGGCTACTCGGAGAAGAAGGCCGAGAGGCTGATGATGGACGTCCACACCAAGGGCCGGGCCGTGGTCTCGAACGGGCCTCGCGAGAAGATGGAGATCGACGCCGAGGCACTGCAGGGCTACGGCCTGTGGGCGACGTTCCAGAAGGACGACTGAGTGGCACGAGGGTTCAAGCGACGCGGCAAGGGCGAGGCCCTGCGGTATGCCGCCCGGCTCGACGACGTCGAGCGGGCCACCGTCGCCGACCTCATGGAGCAGGTGCGCGAGCTGCTCCTCCCGGAGGGCGAGGCAGCGGGCGGCGCGGGGCCCGAGGAGTCGGCGACCGGCGACGTGGCGTTCGACGAGATCGTGTCGGGGCTCGGGGGGCTGGGCTCCGGGATGGTCCTCGACGCCGGCGCAGCCTCCTGGCCCGACACCGGACCGGTGCCCGAGACGGCCCGCTCGTTCGGCGAGCGCGACCCTGCGCTGGAGCGGCTGCTGCCCTCGGGCAACCGAACCGACGAGCAGGCCGCCGCGGAGTTCCGCAGGCTGACCGAGGACGGGCTGCGGCGTCGCAAGGCCGACCTGCTCGCGACCGCCATCGCGGCGCTGCGGACCCCCACCGACGCCGTCGAGCTCGACCGGCGCTCCGCACGGGCCATGGTCGTCGCCCTCACCGACGTGCGCCTCGTGCTCGGCGAGCGGCTGGGCCTGCGCGAGGACGAGGACTCCGACCGGTTGCACGCGACGGTCCGCGAGCTCGACCTCGAGCACCCTCTCGTCTATGCGGCGGCGGTCTACGACTTCCTCAGCTGGCTGCAGGAGAGCCTCGTGCACGTCCTCGCCAAGGGAGGGGACCTGTGACCCCGAGGCGGCGGTGGTGGCTCGCCGGGACCTCTCTCGCCTATCTCGCCGGGCTCGCCGTCCTGCTGCTGTGGCCGAGCGGGCGGGCGGTGCGCCGGCTCAACCTCGACCTCTACCTGTTCTTCCTCCACCGCGGGGTGAGCCCGGCGCTCACCCCGGAGCACTACGCGTTCGCTCTCAACATCCTGATCTTCGTCCCGCCGGTCCTCGTCGCCGGCCTCGTCATCGAGCAGGTCTCACCGTGGTGGTGGGCGTGGGGCGGGACGCTGGCCAGTGCGGCGATCGAGCTCACCCAGGGGCTCGCCCTGCCGACCCGGGTGCCCTCCTGGGCCGACGTGCTGGCCAACTCGCTGGGCGCCCTGCTGGGAGCGGCGCTGGCCGTGGCGTTGCGCCGCCGGAGCCACCCGCCCGGCCGGTCCGAGCCGACGCCCGGGCGCGCGGTCACCCGCTGACGATGAGGCCGAGCCCGGCGAGCTCGTCGAGGAAGTGCTCGACGTCACCTGCGACCTCGGCGACGGAGCGCCCGGCAGCCTCAGCGACCCGGGTGGTGATCTCCTCGCGGGTGCCGCCCTCGGTGACCTCCTCCCAGACGAGGGCCCCAGGCCCGTCCAGGACCAACGGCGGCCCGGCCGGGACCCGCGCGAGGTAGACCCGCGGCGCGTCGTCGGCCTCGTCGAAGACGTAGGCCACGTCGGTGCCGGGTCGGAGCACCGCACCTGCGGGCGGCTCCACACCGCTCACGGTGGCCTCCGCCGCAGGGGCGAGGCGGCCTCACGCGCCCCCTGCCCCAGGCGGCGCACGAACTCACGGGCGACCTCCCCGCGCGTCGGCGGATGGCCGAGCCGTTGCTCGAGGTAGTAGCGGTTGACGACGAACGCCCGGAGCGCGACACCGGCCTTCGCCCGGACCGTGGGCGCCGCGCTCAGCCGGGCCCGCCACTCCTCCAGGCGCGAGCCGTCGTCGGCGAGGGCCCGCCAGAGGGCCGCGCGGGGGTCCCCGGCATACTCCTCCAGCCGACCGGTCGCCGCGGCGAGGCCCACCTCGGCGTGCACGTCGGCGGCCAGCTCGGTGATGGCGGCCCGCTGCTCCTCGTCGAGGTCGTGCCAGTTGGGCCCGAGATCGGGGTGCGGACTACCCGGGGTCGCGCTGCGCGCCGCATGCAGCAGCAGGATCAGCGACTGGGCGGTGCGGTCGGGGACGGCGCACGCGATGGCGGCCAGGTCGACCGTCGTCCGCCGCCGCCACAGGGTCTCGAACGCCGCGTCCGGGTCCTCGTCGAGCCCGGGGTAGGACCGGTGGACGTCGAGCAGGCCCCAGCTGTCGTGGAAGTAGTTGGCGGCGTGGTCGAACGGCGACCCCGAGGTGAACCCGGTCTCCCGTCGCCACCTTGTCGCCTCCAGCGCTGCGACGAGGGTGGGTACGTGGACCGGGCGGACGAGGACATCGACGTCGGCACCACCGCGCCCGGGCGGGCGAAGCCCCGGCGCCACGGCCGGACCCTTGATGTGCAGGACGTCGACCCCGTGCTCCCGCGACAGGGCCTGGACCGCCGCATGGGCGAGCCGGACCCGGGCCCGGGTGGGGATGTCTCGGGCGTCGACCACGAGCCCCACTGTAGGTGTTGGCGACGTCGCGACGGTCGCCCGAGACCGGTCGCGGACCTGTCCGAACCGGGGGAGGGGCCGGACCTCAGCCGGTAGACTCGGCCCCGATCATTGCCCGGGAGGGCAGGCCCGCACCCGCGAGGGGCTTCGTGACCTTCATCGACTTCGTTCGGCTCAGCCGCGTCAACGCGTGGCGCCTGCTCCTCCTGCTCGTCGTGGGGGCGGCGCTCGCCTACGGCTATGTGCGCACGCTCCCCGTGGTCTACCAGGCGGACGCGAGCGGATATGTCGTCGTCGGCGACGGCACGCAGACGACCGGCGACGCCGTGGCGGGCAGCAGCCTCGCGAACGCCAAGGCCGAGTCGTTCCTGCCGTTCGTCACCGCGCGGGCCGTCGCCGAGCGGGCCATCGCCATCATGGGCACCGACGCGACGGACACCCCGGCGGGCGTGGCGAGCCGGATCTCCGCCTCGGTCGCCCCGAACTCACCGATTCTCAAGGTCACCGCGACCGGGTCGACGCCGCAGGCGGCCAAGGCCCTCGCCGACGCCACCATCGCGGCCACGGCGGACGAGGCCAACGTGCTCGAGCTCGGCGCCACCGCGGCGCCCGGGCAGGTCGCCGTGGTCCGCATCCTCCCGATCGACAGCGCGCTCCTTCCGGGGGCGCCGATCGCCCCCAACGTGCCCAAGTACGTCGTGGGGGGAGGGGCAGCCGGCCTCGCCCTCGGCTACGCGCTGGTCTTCCTTCGCCGCATGCTCGACACCAAGGTGCGCACGGTCAAGGACGTCGAGGACCTCGCGCAGAGCACCGTCCTCGGGATCGTCCCCACCACTCCCGAGCTCAAGGTCGCCACCGGACGGGGGCGCATCGACAACCTCGGCGGCGCCGCCGAGGCGTTCCGCCAGCTGCGGACCAACCTGCGCTTCGTCAACGTGGACGACCCGCCCCGCAGCATCGTCGTCACCAGCGCCAATGCCGGCGAGGGCAAGTCGACCCTGTCGGCGATCCTCGCCCGGGTGCTCGTCGAGGCCGGGCAGCCCACCGTCCTCATCGACGCCGACCTGCGCCGCCCGATGCTCGCGACCATGTTCGGGATGAGCGGACGGGTGGGGCTGAGCCAGCTGCTGTCGGGCCAGGTGAGCCTCGACGAGGCCCTGCAGGAGACCGACCAGGCCGACCTCACCCTCATCGCCTCGGGGCGCACCCCACCGAACCCCAGCGAGCTGCTCGGCTCGCAGCGGATGCGGGCTCTCATCGAGGAGCTGTCCGTCGACCACTTCGTCATCCTCGACGCGCCGCCGCTGCTGCCGGTCACCGACGCCGGCCTGCTGTCTGCCATGGCGGACGGGGCGGTGCTCGTCCTCGCGGTGGGCAAGACCCACAAGGAGCAGGCACGGCTGTGCGCCAAGGTCATGACCCAGGTCGGCGGCACGCTGCTCGGCACGGTGCTCAACCTCGCTCCGCGCAAGGGGCTCGGCTCGGTCGTCTACGGCTACGGGTACGGCTCGCACCGCTCGGAGTACCACACAGCCAAGGCGTATGCCGGCAAGCGCCGCGCCCGGCACTGGGGGTCCTCCCAGAAGAAGGCCCAGGCGGCCCGGATGGGCGCCTGAGGCGGGTCGAGCGGCCCACGAGCCGACGGCATCCGGTGTCGTCCGGAGCCCACCGGCCGGCCGCGTCAGAAGAGGCGCTCGACCTCGGTGCGCAGCCGCTCGATGAAGGTCTCCTCGGAGAATGCCGCCGCGTGGGCCAGGATCGCCTGGGTGTCCCAGCTCCGCCCACGGGACTCGACGACCGCCGCCCGGATGGCAGCGGCCGTCGGCTCGTCGAAGTGCAGGCCGGTCGTGCCGTCGACGACGGTGTCGAGGTAGCCGCCGGCCCGCAGCGCCAGGGTGGGCTTGCCGAAGGTCGCGCCCTCGAGGGGGGTGAGCCCGTAGTCCTCGTAGCTCGGTGCGACGATGGCGTGGGCGTGGGCGTAGACCCAGCGCATCTGCGGGTCGGTGAGGTCTCCGACGAGGCGTGCGTTGGCCGGGAGCCAGTCCCGCAGGTCTGCCTCCTGGGGGCCCCGCCCGACGATGACGAGGCGCTCCCCGGTGTCGCGGAAGGCGTCGACGGCGGCATCGACGTTCTTGTAGGGCAGCAGGCGGGAGACGATGAGGTGGTACCCGACCTCCTGCCAGTCGACCAGGGCGGGCACCGGGTCCTGCGCGCGGTCGGCTCCGCCGGTCACGCCATGGGGAGCCGGGAGGATCTCGGCCTCGATGTCGTAGGCCTCCTGGATGCGGTCGCGGACGACGCGGGAGTTGGCGAGGTAGCGGTCGGCACGACGGGCGCTCCACCGGTCCCAGCGGCGCAGCAGCGGGCTGGTCGCCAACAGCATGAGGCCTTGGGGGGAGGCCCAGACGGGACCGCCGAGGTAGTGCTCGGGCTGGTAGAGCCAACGGGCCGGGGCGTGGCAGTAGACGAGCGAGCGGCCGGTCGTCCGGAACCCGTGCGCCCAGCCGCTCGAGGACACGATGAGCACGTCGGCGGGGATCTGCTTGAGGATGACGCTGGGGGCGAGGAACGGGTAGGCGTACCGGTGGTTGCGCCGGAGGAACCCGAAGAGGTCCACCGGTGAGGTGACGATCCGGTGGTGGCGGAACTCGGGGTAGGTCCCGTCCGGGTCGTACAGCATCGTGTAGAGGATCGCGTCGGGGAACGCCTCCAGCATCGCGAGGACCACTCGCTCGGCACCGCCGCGCTGGGTGAGGTAGTCGTGGGCGATGGCCACCGTCGGGCCTCGGCCGCTCATCGGCCCGTCCCGGGTGGGCGGCCGAGCCGGGCGCGGCGGAGTGGGGCGGCCACCCGTGCTGCCGTCCGGTCGCGTGCGCGAAGATCGGGTCATCGGCTCCTCGTCGAGTCAACGTTCGGCGAGGAGTGTAACCGCTTCGACGGCTCAGACCGAGAGGCCGGTCGATCTTGGTCTGCGGTAACCAGATCGGGCGGCGGCCTCCACGACGAGGGCGACCGCCTTCTCCCCGAGGTGGGCCGGCAGGTGCCCCACCGTGGCGTCGGCGGCCCCCGCCAGGGCATCGACACCGCGCGGGCCGGCCACCGTCGAGACCGCGCCGACGAGGCCGTCCCAGGCCGTCCGGCCGCTCGCATCGGTGCCCAGGGCGGCGTCCCCGTGTTTGGCCTCGAACGCGTGCCGCGCGGCACCGGAGTCGAAGGCCCGTCGGGCCCTGACCCGGGTCGTCGTCGCGGCTCCGTGGTGGGGTGCCGCGACGTGGGGGTCGACGATCAGCGCCGCGCCTGCCCGGTGCAGCCGGTAGCCCCAGTCGACGTCCTCCCACCCGTAGGCCCGGAACTCCTCGTCGTAGGGGCCGACGGCTGCCCAGGTCTCCCGGGCGACCGAGACGTTGGCCCCCCACAGCCGCCAGCGCAGCCCGGCCGACATCGCGTAGGCCGCCTCGGCGAACCGGCGGTCGCGGACACGACCGTAGGCCGCGGCATACGGGGTGTCCGGAAAGACGTTGGGGCACAGGCCGATGACGCCCACGCGGCCCTCGCCCAGATGGTGCGCGACGTGCCGGGCGACGTGCTCGGGGGTCGGCTCGAGGTCGTCGTCGCACCGCAGGAGGACCTCGCCACGGGCCAGGGCGAACCCGGCGTTGAGAGCGGCAGACCGGCCCCGGTTCTCGGGCAGGACGACCGGGTGGAGGTCGAGCCGTCCGACCCATCCGGTGAGGACGTCGGCGCTGCCGTCGGTGTCGCCGTCGACGACGACGACGACCTCGGTGTCGGGATGGGTCTGCGCGGCCAGCGCCCGCAGCAGGGCGGGCAGCCGCCCGGCACCGCCGCGCGTCGGGACGACGACGCTCGCGCTGTGCTCAGCCATCGCTGCCTCCCGGAACGACACCCAGCGCGGTGAGGACGGCGTCGAGCCGGCTGCGGCCCGCCGCGGGCGAGAAATGCTGACGCCAGCGCTCATGGGCGGCGTCCAGCGTATGGCGCGTGCTCGCCTCGTCGGCGCTCTCCCACGCCGTCACGGCGTCGACGAGAGCGGAGGCGTCCCCGCGGGGGACGACATAGGGGTGGTCGGGGCCCGCCACCTCGGGCAGCGCGCCCGCCTCGGAGACGACGAAGGGCACCCGGGCGGCCATGGCCTCGGCGACGACGAGCCCGAACGCCTCGTCGACGAGCGAGGGAAGGACGGCCAGGTCGACGTCGGCGAGGAAGTCAGCACGGTCCACCCACCCGACCTCGGTGACGAGGTGCCGGACCGGGGCCAGCGCGCCCTCGACCCGCCGCCGGTCGGCCTCGGTGACGAACCGTGGCTCTCCGGCGAGGAGGAGCGTGTGAGCGCCGGGTGCGGCGTGGTCGAGCCGAGCCAGGGCGTCGGCGAGGACGAGCACCCCCTTCTGCGGGCTGGGGCGGCCGAGGAAGCCGAGGACGACCGGGCCGCCCTCGCGGACCGGCGTGGCCCGGGGGGGCGGCTGCATCGGGCCGGTCCAGTTCCACAGGGTCGTGGCGCCCCGGACGTGGGCGGCCAGGTCGTACGACGGGACGAGCGTCGCCAGGGCCGCGTGCCGCGCCAGGGCGAGGGCGCCCCGCTGGGCCCCGTGGGGCCGCTGGTGCACGTGGACGACCCGGCCGCGGTGCCCAGCGGTGGCCAGGGACGGGACGAGGCCCGCGCACCACAGGATCCCCTTGCGACGGCGGTCCCAGGCGCGCAGGGCACGCGCGTAGGCGCGGCGGTCCGGGGGAAGGGTCACCACCGCGAACCCCTCCTGCTCGGCGCGGTCGAGGACCCCGCCGGGTGAGTGCGGCCCGACGACCTCCACCTCCGCGCCGAGGTCGCGCGCCGCCTCGGCGACGGCGAGCGCCATGACCTCGCCACCACCGATGTCCGCGTTGTTCGCCGCGACCGTGAGCCGGCCCATGGTCAGAAGACGTGGTCCGGCGACGCCGTGCCGTCGGACGTCGCGAGCTCGGTCGGAGCCAGGGCGTGGCGCATGGCCAGGCCCAGGACGATGGCGGTCGGCAGCTCGAGGAACACCTCGCCGAGGCTCAGCCCGACGATGGCCACCATGATGAGCGAGGCCTCGTGCCAGGGGTGGCGAAGGTGGTGGGGCACGGTCACGAGGCGCCAGAAGACCAGCCCGAACAGGGCGACGAAGACGGCCAGGCCGATCCAGCCGACCTCGTTGCGCAGGCCGAGGTAGCTGCTGTGGAAGAAGAAGGTCTGTTCCGGCCCCAGGGTCACCCGCGACGTCCCGCCGCCGTTGCCGATCCACGGGTGCAGGGCCAGCTTGGCCTGTTCGTGGGCGAGGATCCGGCTGCGCAGCTCGTCGCTCCCCTCCCGGCCCGAGAACGGGCCCCAGAGCCACAGGTCGGCCGGGATGGACGAGACCCCGAACGCGGCAACGCCGCTCAGGGCGAGGGCCATCCACGTGCGCCCGACCCGGCGGACCGAGAGCCAGACCCCGCCGAGGAACATCGCGACGAGCGAGGTCCGCGAGTAGGTGAGCACGACGGACCCGACCAGGGCGAGGACGCCCCACCACCGACGGGGGCCGTGGCGTGCGCCCGTGAGGGCCACCGCGCCGAGGACGGTCAGCTCGAACCCGGCGACGTTCGGGTCGTGGAAGAGCCCGGTGAGCCGCCCCGTGTAGCCCGTCCCGAACACCGGGACCACCCAGTTGACCAGGCCGGAGACGACCGCGATGGCGAGGCCGAGCCCGAGGCCGCGGGTGGCGCCGAGCCGGTGGATCCGGCCCGAGGAGAGGGTGAGGGCGAGACCGGCATAGATCGCCAGGTGGCCCAGCCGGCGGGTGGCGTCGACCCCGTTGAGGAAGCTCGAGGCGGCCAGGACGAGCCAGAGCAGGGCGAGCAGCCACGGGAACCAGCGGGGGCGTGGCGTCGGCGTCGTCGGCCGTCGCAGCCACGCCAGCCCGATGACGCCGATGCCCGCGACCTCGGGCAGCGGCAGGCGGAGCACCGGCACCGTCATCGGCAGCGCGACGAGGGTGAACAGGATGAGGTCGGGCAGCATGCCGCTGTTGTCGCGGGCAGGGTCGGCGTCGGCGGGCAGGTCCCAGGCGATCCCGGCCGGGCTGTTGTCGCTCATGGCGCCCCGGCCCCCTGCACGGCCGCATAGACCTCGCCGATCGCCGCGCCCATCTGCGCCACCGTGGGCCAGTCGTCGGCCAGGTGGGGCCGGGCATCGATGACGTCCGCCTGGTCGGCGAGCGCCGCCGCCACCGCGGCGTGGTCCCCGGCCGGCACCAAGCACTGCCGGGGGAGCATCTCGGGGTTGCCACCGACCGGGCTCGCCACGATCCCGAGACCGTGGACGAGGGCGTCGAGCAGGGCGTAGGAGCTGTTCTCCCACACGGACAGCTGGGCGAGGACGTCGGCGCCCGCCAGGAGCGGGGCGGGGTCGACATGGCCCGGCAGGACGACCGCGTCGTCGAGGCCGAGCCGGTGCACCTCATGGGCCAGCCGAGCGCCGAGGGGCCCGTCGCCGGCCAGGGTGAGGCGGGCACCGGACCGGTCGGCCCGAAGCAGCGCGAAGGCCTCGATGAGGTGCCCCAACCCCTTCTCGGGAGCGAGCCGCGACAGGGACACGACGTGCGGTCCGGGGCCCGCGGCGGTGCCGGGCCGGCCTGCCCGCGCCGTGGCCTCCGGGAGCCGGTCCACCCCGTTGCGGATGACCCGGACGTCCAGCCGCGCAGGCGGGCGCCAGGCGGCGCGCACCGCCTCGGCCGTCGCCTCGCTCACGGCGATGACGGCGTCGGCCCGGCGCAGGCGGGCCCCGTGGACCAGGCTCATGGCGGCCGCCCGTGCGGCACCGTCGTGGTAGACCCGGTCGCTCCCGGCGATGCCGTGCTCGGTGCTGACCAGCGCGACGTCCGAGCCGACGCTGGCGGCGGTGGCGACGACATCGGCATACGCGAGGTGGCTGTGCAGGACCGCGGGCCGCATCGTCCGCACGACGTGGCGGACCGACCGCACCGACGCCGCGAACCCGGCATCCGGGCCGACGGCGGCGGTGAGGACCGCTGCTCCCCGCTCGCGCAGCCGGTCGGCGAGCGGGCCGGGTGGGCAGACGACGACGAGCCGCCAGCCCGGTATGCCGTGCCCGGCGACGTCGAGGACGTGCCGGCCCACCCCGGCCAGCGCCGCAACGGGGACGACCCACACGGCCGTGGGCCGGGCGGCAGAGAGGGGCGTGTTCAGAACCACTGCTCGAGCCGCTCCAGCGCCGTCCAGAACCCCGCGCCGCCGTCGACGTGGCCCTGCCAGATCTCGGGGATGAAGCTCGCGGCCGGGGCGAGGTCGTCGAGCTGGTGCGCCAGCGCGGGCCAGTCGACGTCGCCCTCGGCGACCTGGACCCCCTCGCCGTCGATGCCGACGCCGTCGACGAGATGCAGGTGCAGGGTCCACGGTGCGAGGTGGGCGACGGCCTCGGAGAAGGGGATCCCGAGGAACGTCGCAGCGAGCCTGGTGTGCGAGACGTCGAGGGTGACCCGCTGGTCGTGGGCCCGGGCGAACTCCGCCGTGTCGACGGGGTCGAGGAACAGGTTGTGGTACTGCTGTCCGCCCATGAGCCAGGGGAACGGCGGGAGCGTCTGGGCGGTGATCAGTACCCCGGAGGCGTCGAGCCGACGCAGAGCCGCCGCGACCCGGGCGTAGCGCGGTTCGCGCTCGGCGGCCGTGAGGTGGCGGTCCCGGGTGAACCCGCCCATCGTCACGACCATGACCGGGTCGTCGTCGAGGGTGAACCACCTCGACAGGGCCCGGGTGGTCTCGATGGTCCGTTGGACCTCGGCGATGGACCGGGTCCACGTCTGGTCGTCGGGCGAGGCGAGGTCGACGAGGAAGTCGCCCGAGAACAGGTCGGGCAGGTGGGTCGTCAGCCCCATGGCCAGCCGGCCCGCGCCGGTCAACAGCCGCTCGGGGAGGTCCGCGAAGAACGCCGCCGGGTCGAGCTCGAGGTCCTTGTAGGACAGGTGGAACTCGAGGAAGTCGGGGGTGGTGTCGGCGACGAGGGCCCGCCAGTCGTGGTAGCGCACCGGCAGCCCCCACGGCCGGCGGAACGCGTAGGCGCGGGCGCGGGGCGTGGTGTCCGTGAGGTCGGTCGCATAGAAGAAGTCGCCGGCGGCGACGTCCCGGTTCGCCGTGCGACCGAGCAGGCGCGGCAGGGAGTTGGGCTGGAGGCCGCGACCGGGGCTCTTGACGTCGACGGCGTCGGGGGTGATGACCTCGCCGGCCGAGACCGGGCGGGCCGCGACGAGGCTCTTGGCCAGGTTGACCCGGTTCATCAGCTCGCCGGTGGACACGGCCCGGGCGGAGCTCGTCCCGAGGGCCTCCTCGAGCTCGCGGACCCGGGCGGCCATCTCGGCGAACTCGCCGGGCAGCAGCGAGACCCTGTGGTCTGTGCCCTCCATGGCCTTGTCGGTCGTCAGGTGCTTCTCGATGATGCTCGCCCCGAGGCCGACGGCGGCGAGCGGCACGTGGAAGCCGCGCTCGTGGCCCGAGTACCCCACCGGGCAGCCGCCGAGCTCGGCGAGCCGGGTGAGGTAGCGCAGGTTGACGTCCTTGAACGGTGCCGGGTAGGTCGACTGGCAGTGCATCAGGGCGTATGCCGTGCCGCTCGCCTTCAGCAGGTCGACGCTCTCGGCGATCTCGGTCTCGCTCGACATCCCCGTCGAGACGACGAGCGGGATGCCCGGGGCCGCGGCATACGACAGGAGGGTGTGGTTGGTGAGGTCGGCGGAGGCGATCTTGATGCCCGGGACGCCGTAGCCGACCAGCGCATCGACGCTCGGGGCGTCCCACGGCGTGCACATGACGTCGATGCCACGCTCGCGAGCATGGTCGAACGCCTCGAAGAGGCGCTCGGCGGGCAGGTTGACGTGGGAGAGCAGGTCGAGGGTGTACTGCGGGCCGAGGTCCTCGCCCGCGTGTGCGCCCGCGCCGGTGTTGCGGTAGAGGACGGACATGTCGCGCAGCTGGAACTTCACGACATCGGCGCCGGCGTCGGCGGCGAGGTCGACCAGGCGCCTGGCGAGGTCGACGGACCCGTTGTGGTTGTTTCCGATCTCGGCGACGAGCAGCACGGGGTTGCCGGGGCCGACCAGATGGCTGCCGATCTGGAGGGCGTCGCTGCGGTTGACGGCGATCGCGACGAGGTGGCCGCGCTCGTCGAGGAGGGGGACGTGTTCGACGACGGCGGTGAACAGCGGCCGGACCTGGGCGGGGGTGGAGCTCGCGGGCGCCGAGCGGGGGGTGGGGTTGGCGGCCTCGGAGCACGGCCGGGTCAGGTCGACGTGGTCCTGGCCGGCGAGCCAGCGACGGAAGTCGCCGTCGGTGAGGGCCCCGAGGAGGTGGCCGTGCTCGGAGACGACGAAGACGATGCGCTCCTGGTTCGCCGTGATCTTCTCGAGCGCCCGCAGCACGGGGTCCTCGCCGTAGACGACGTAGGGCGCGAGGTTGCGCTCGATGATCATGACGTGGGGTCTTCCGTGCTCCGGAGCGATCGCAGGGTCTGCTCGGCGACGGCGAGGTCCACCTCGCTGTCGATGTCGACGCCCTCGACCTCTGTCATGACGAACAGGACCACGCGGCCGCCGATCCGGTTGTCCTCGCGCTCGTAGACCCGCGTGCGGGTGAGGTAGAGCGACCCGGTCTCGCGGTGGTGCAGGTCGCCCGCCCGCAGGTCCTGGCGGCGCGGTCGGCGGGTGACATCGTAGTCGGCGGTGGGCGGGTCGCCCGGGTGCCAGACGAACGGGGTCGCGGTGACGACACCGACCATCGAGTCGGCCCCGCTGGCTGCGAACTCCGCGACCGCGCGGTCCAGGGTGCCCGGCAGCCGGACCGGGGACGTCGCCTGGAGGAGCATCACCGAGTCCGGCGCGGCTCCCCGGGCGGTGGCCTCGGCGATGGCGTGCCGGACCACCGGCTCGGTCGGGGTCGTGTCCTGGGCCAGCTCGTCGGGCCGGTCGACGACGCGCGCACCGGCGGCGCGGGCGACCTCGGCGATCTCGGGGTCCTCGGTCGAGACGACGACGTCGAGCCCGGCGGAGCACGCCAGGGCCTGGTCGATCGTCCACTCGATGAGCGGGCGGCCGGCGACGAGCCGCAGGTTCTTGCGCGGCACGCCCTTGGAGCCGCCCCGGGCGGGGACGACGCAGAGAATGCTCACGCGGCCACCCGCGGCGAGGCCGCGCACCACCTGAGCCACCCGCGCGGCCGGCTCGACCTCCGGGCGCGATGGCGCAGCGGTCGGCGGCATACCCCATCGGCTCATGCCGTAACGCTCCCAGAACTCGGCGAGCCAGGCGGGAGGATCGCCGAAGTGCACCCAGGCCGGCAGCCCCGCGGCGGCGGCCTCGAGCACTCCGGTCGAGAAGACGCTGACGACGGGCGCGCCGAGCCCGGGCAGGGGGGCACCCGAGCGGTCGACCACCACCCCGGCGCGCTCCAGGCGGTGGTGGGCAGCCCGGGAGCGCCGGTCGGTCTCCGCCGGATGCGGGCGGTATGCCGCGTGCTCGGTCGTGCAGAACTCCTCCGCCGCCCGGGTGAGGTCGCGCCGGGGGAGCTCTGCCCCGTGGAGCTGGCCGAGGTAGACGGGCCGGGCCCCCTCGGCCGGTGCGACGGCCGCCCGGGTGGCGGCCTCCCACAGCAGCTGGGAGCCGGCAACCTCCGCGGTCACGTCGTCGCGGCCGCCGGCCCAGAAGGCGGCGTCCGCCTCGCTCCAGGCCAGCAGCGTCGTCCCCTCGGCCAGGGGTGGCGCGTGCGGGGTCAGCAGGCCGTGTTGGACGGTGACGAAGCGGGCGCCTCGCCGCCGGGCGACAGCATGAGCCATGGCGCCGACGCGGAGGTAGTGGCCGATGGAGACCACCGTCGTGCGCCCGTCGACGGCGTTCCCGACGGCGTGCCGGTCGTCCTCGACGTCCTCGGTCCACGCCCCGTCCCCGAGGAGCGGCCGCACCCGAGCGGCCGAGAGCACGATGACGTCGGCCGGGTCGAGGTGCCGGAGGGGTTCCAGCACGGCTGCCACGGCGGTAGGGGTGAGCGCGTCGACGACGACGACGACCCGGGGGTCCGTCCCGCCCCGGGTGACGACGACCCGGGCCGGGGCGCCGGGGAGCGCCCGCGCCCCGGTCCGGTCGACCAGGCCACGGACCCGCCGGGACAGCGGGCGGGTCGAGTCCTGCCAGCGCTGCCAGTCGGCGAGGCTGCGGGGATGGGTCAGGCCCACAGCGCCTCCAGCTCGGCGGCCCGGTGGTCGAAGGTGTGGGCGGACAGGGTGTGGGCGCGCGCGCGCTCGCAGACCTGGTCGGCCCACCGGGGGTCGGCCTGGGCGTGGGCGACGTGCTCGGCCGCCTCGTCGGGCGACCCGTAGACGAGCACCTCGGTGCCGGGCTCGTAGACGGCGTCGACGTCGGCCCGGTCGATCAGCTGCAGGCCCCCCACGCCGCAGATCTCGAAGGTCCGCATCGTGAAGCCGTCCTGGTCGTGGTGCATGTTGACGTTGGCGGCGGCGCCGGCCATCAACGCGTAGGCCTCGTCCCTCGGCACGTCGCGCCCGGCGGGCAGGGACGGCCGGCGCGACCCCCAGGTGCGCACCCGGTCGCGGACGTGGTGCGACCAGTCACGTCCCACGGCCCGCACGGGCAGGCCGCGCTCATGGAGGGCGAGGAGCAGCTGTTCGCGGTTGGGGTAGCGCGCGCCGACGAACAGGACGTCGCCCGACGGCGCCGCCGTGAACTCGAGGTGACTGTCGAAGGCGTTCTCGAGGTGGGTGACCGGCAGGCCCTGCGCCGCCAGGGCGGCGACGTCGGCGCGGGAGTAGGACGTGAGCTGGTCGACCCCGGCCAGGACGGCCGGGTCGTGGCGCATCCTGCGCAGCTCGTCGTAGAGCCAGAGGTGGCTGCGGGCGCCGACGGCGCGGGCGCTCTCCCAGAACGCCGGGCCGAGGATGTCGGCCTTGATCGCCAGCACGAGGTCGGGCCGGGCGTCGCCGAGGACCGCCAGCGCCCGGCTCGTCGCGGCGCGCTGCTGGGCGCGCCGGCCGGCGTCGGTGCCCGTCCGGTCGGGCAGCTCGTAGACGAGCTTGGTGCGGGCCTTGCCCCAGGTGGTGCGGTGGTCGTCGTAGTGATGGACGGCGACGTCGTGCCCGCGGCGGCGCAGCGCGTCGCCGACCACCGCCGTGTAGCCGTGGAACAGCGGCCCGACGACGAGGATGCGCAGCGGACGCCCCCTCACCGCGGCCTGCTCCTCACGAGCGCGAGCTCCTCGCGGGCCGTGGCGAGCGGGCGCACCGGGCGTCCGAGCGCGCGGCGGCCCACGTTCCACACGAGGTTCGCCGCCGTCGCGGCTGCCAGCGCGGTCCGCAGCCGCCGCTGCCCGCCATAGCGCGCGGCATACCGGAACCGCGACTCCACGAGCCAGGCCCGTCGCCGCTGGGGGTCGCTGGACCCGCCCCCGACGTGCGCGACGCTGACCGTGCCGGCGAAGACCGACGGTATGCCGCGCCGGCGCAGGCGCCGCTGGAGGTCGACCTCCTCGGCGTTCATGAAGTAGCCCTCGTCGAAGCCCCCGGCCTCGCGGAACACCGCGGTCGGCAGGAGCAGGGCCGCACCGACGAGCCAGTCGACCGACGTGACGGCGCCCGGGACGGCACGGGTGTCGTGCCCGACCGCCTCATGGAGGGCGGGCCGGCCGCGGAGCCCGGCGAGCGGGGTGAGCCACTCGAGCGCCTGGTGCGCCGTGGTCGGGAAGTGCCGTCCCGACCAGGTGGGGGCGCCGTCGGGATCGGTGACCAGGGGGCCGACCACGGCGGGCTGCCACGGCTGGGCGGCCCGGCAGAGGTCCTCGACGAACCCTGGGCCGACCATGAGGTCGCTGTTGAGGACGAGCAGCAGGTCATGCTCGGCGAGCGCGGCGCCGGTGTTGACGGCGGCCCCGAACCCGCCGTTGGTGTCGCGGCGGACCACCCTCAGGTCGGTGACCGTGGTGTGGCCGGGGAGGTCGGGCGGCCTCAGGAGGGGCTCGGGGGAGGCGTCGTCGACGACGACCACCTGGACCGGCCGCTCGGTCCGCTGGTCGGCGAGGGCGGCCAGCAGCGCGGTCGTCGGAGCCGGGTCGCCGTAGTGCGGGACGACGACGCTCACCCCGTCAGCCGCCACCGTCGCCGCCCTCCGCCGGCACGGTGGCCGGCTCGAGCGTGCCCAGCTCGACGAGCCGGGCGAAGGTGGGTGAGGCGGCGCGGACCTCCTCGAAGGACCCGGTCGCCTCCACGGTCCCGTCAGCGAGGAACACGACCCGGTCGCAGCCCCGGACGGTGGAGAGCCGGTGGGCGACGACGACCAGGGTCATGCTTCCGCTCAGGCACTCGATCGTCCGGGTGATCCGCTGCTCGGTCTCGTTGTCGAGTGCCGAGGTCGCCTCGTCGAGAACGAGGACGGCCGGCTCGAGGTAGAGGGCCCTGGCGATGCCGACCCGCTGCCTCTGCCCTCCGGAGAGCCGTGAGCCGCGCTCGCCGATGACGGTGTCGAGCCCGTCGGGGAGGGAGTCGACGAACGCCTCGATCTGTGCCCGGGCCACCGCCGACCGGAGGCGCCCCGGGTCGGCGTCCTCCGGCCGCTCGCCGAAGGTGATGTTGGCCCGCAGCGTGTCGTCGAGGAGGTAGACGTCCTGGGGCACCAGGCCGAGCGCCCGCTGCCATGAGGGGAGGACCTCGGCGATGTCGACGCCGTCGACGAGGATGCTCCCTGCGGCGGGCGTCTGCAGGCCGAGCAGGACGTCGACAAGGGTCGTCTTGCCGGCGCCGCTGGAGCCCACGAGGGCGACCGAGGTCCCGGCGGGCACGCTGAGGGAGACGTGGTGAAGGACGTCGGGGGCGTCGGGCGAGTACCGGAACGAGACGTCGCGGATCTCGATGCCCTGGCGGACGGCGAGAGGCGCCGCTCGTGGGTCGTCGGACCGGCCACTGCCGGGGATGGCGCCCTCGGCGAGGTCCGCGACGAGGAGGGAGACACCCTTGCGGCCGATCCGCACCATCTGGGCCGAGGCGAGCCCGCGGACGAGGCTGGGCAGCATCCGGAACCCGGCGCCCACGAAGAGGGCGAGCGTACTGATGGCCCGGGCGGTGGGGTTCTGCGCGAAGACGACGACGGTGAGGAAGGTGACGCCCACGATGAACACGAGCTCGAGGTAGTAGCGCGGCAGCTCGGTGAGGAAGCCGGACATCCGGCGCGCTCGCGTGTAGCGGGCACGGGACTCGGCGTAGCGCTCGACGAAGTGGGCGGCGCTGCGCCGGACGGTGATCTCCTTGACCCCGCCCAGCGCCTGGAACGCGCTGACGTACATGCCGTAGGACGCGTCCTGCATGTGCTCACCGGCGCGGACCGCCCGCCGCCGGACGAGGCGGGAGAACAGGATCCAGGCGAGCGCGAAGTAGGCGAGGGCGAGCAGGGCCGGCACGGGCTCGGCGACGAGCAGGACGAGGCCGATCGCGGCGACGGTCGCCGCCTCGGTGATGGCGGCGATGAGCCCGGCGACGGTCAGCGAGTAGGTCTGGTTGACGGCGTCGTTCATGGTCCGCACGAGGTCCGCACTGTTGCGCTGCAAGTGCATCCAGTACGGCGCAGCCAGGTAGCGGCGCAACAGCAGGACGGCGGTCTCCCCCTCCTGGGCCGAGATGAACCCGAGCATCCACCAGCGGAACGCGACGGTCACCAGGGCCTTGAGCACGAAGGCCCCGAAGACGACGAGGGCGATGAGCAGGGCGAGCCGTCGGTCGTCGGGCTCGCCGGTGTGCCGCCAGACCCAGCCCAGGGCGCCCGACCTCTTGTCGACCCCGGTGACCAGCTGCAGGAGCGGAAGGAGGGCGGCGACGCCCACGACCTCCAGTCCGGCAACGAGCAGCGACCCCCCCATCGACACGACCAGCCGGCGCCTCGTCGCGGGGGAGAAGAGCACGGAGATCCCTGGTGGCACTCCGAACACCGTGTCATTCCTCCGTCGTGGCGATGGGCGTCGGGGCGCGCCACCTCGCGCACCAGGCTACCGGGACGGGGAGCCGTTCCCGGGCCCCCGGTGTGACGGAGGGCACGAGGGTGTCGCCGCCGGTCCGGCGATGATCTCCACCTACCCTTGTCCGGTGGCCGACGCACCCATCGGGATCTTCGACTCGGGCTACGGTGGTCTCACCGTCGCCCGAGCGGTGCTCGACCAGCTCCCTCACGAGTCCATCGCCTACTTCGGCGACACCGCCCGGGCCCCGTACGGCCCGCGGCCCATCGCCCAGACCCGGGCGTTCGCGCTCGAGTGCCTCGACCGGCTCGTCGACCACGGGGTCAAGGCCCTGGTCATCGCGTGCAACACGGCCAGCGCCGCCGTGCTCCACGATGCCCGGGAGCGCTACGACGTGCCGGTGGTCGAGGTGATCCATCCGGCCGTTCGGCGGGCGGCCGCGGCGACCCGCAACGGGCGGGTCGGCGTCATCTCGACGGTCGGCACCCACCAGTCGCGGGCCTACCTCGACGCCTTCGCCGCCGCGCCGCACCTCGACGTCACGAGCCGGCCCTGCCCGCGGTTCGTCGAGTTCGTCGAGGAGGGGATCACGAGCGGGCCCGAGCTCATCGGGGTGGCTCGTGACTACCTCGCGCCCCTGCAGGATCGGGGGGGTCGACACCCTCGTGCTCGGCTGTACCCACTACCCGCTGCTGACCGGCGTCATCTCCTACGTCATGGGCGACGGGGTCACCCTGGTCTCCTCCGCCGAGGAGACGGCCAAGGACGTCTACCGCGTCCTGTCCGACCGCGGCCTGCTCCGCTCCGACCACCTGCCGCCGCCCGGCCACGGGTTCACCACGACCGGCGACGCCGAGACCTTCCGCCGGCTCGCCCGGCGCTTCCTCGGTCTCAGCCCCGAGATCGATGTCGTCTTCACCTCCTCGCAGGTGTCCGAGGGAGGTGCCGCGTGAGGGTCACGGTCGTGGGCTGCTCGGGGTCGTTCGCGGGCCCCCGGTCGCCGGCGTCCTGCTACCTCCTCCAGGCACCGCACGAGGGCCGCACGGCCAGCATCCTGCTCGACCTCGGGAGCGGCGCGCTCGGGGCGCTGCAGCGCCACCTCGACCCTGCCGCGCTCGACGCCGTGTTCCTCACCCACCTGCACCCCGACCACTGCGTCGACGTCCTCGCCCTGCACGTCGCCCGCAAGTACCGTCCGGCGGGGCGCCCCCAGCACCCGTTGCCCGTCTACGGACCCGAGGGCTCGGGGGAGGTGATCGAGGGGATGTACATCGGCATGCGGCCCGGTGGGATGGCGGCCGAGCTCGCCTTCGCCGACCTGGCCGAACGCGAGCCCGTCGTCGCCGGCCCGTTCACGGTCACGGCGTATGCCGTCAACCACCCGGTCCCGGCGTTCGGCTTCCGGGTCGAGGCCGACGGGGCGGTCCTCGCGTACACGGGCGACACGGACACGTGCGACAACCTCACGCCACTGATGACCGGGGCCGACCTCGTCCTCGCCGACTCCGCCTTCGTCGACGGCCGCGACCGGCTGGGTGGCATCCACCTCAGCGGCAGCCGCGCGGCGCGGGCGGCGGTCGCGGCGGGCGGGGTCGGCCGGCTCATGCTCACCCACCTGCCGTCGTGGAACGACCCCGAGGTGTGCCGCGCCCAGGCCGCCGCGGTCTGGCCGGGCGAGGTCGAGCTGGCGAGCCCCGACGCCGCCTACGACCTCTGAACCGGGGGGCACCTCGGACCTGACACACTGGCGGCCATGGCGAGTGTCACCGACGCCGACGTGCTGGCGATCTCCGGGGCGTTCTTCGAGCCGGACCTCTCGCTGTTCCGAGTGGTGCTGGCCGCCAGCCGCACCCAGGCGGGCACTGGTGACCTGGCCGAGCTTGGTGTCGCCGCCGGCCGGGCGGCCGTGCTCATCGGGTCGGACCGCCGCGACGGAGAGGTCTTCACGGTCGTCGACCTCTTCGAGGCGCCGGCCAACGACGACGAGAACCAGCGCGAGCAGGACGAGTGGTATGCCGGGATCGTCACCCGGGAGCGGTTCGAGCGCGCCTACCGGGACCTGCACGGCGAGCTGCCCGTGGTCCTCCAGGGCCAGAGCTCGACGATCCTCGACCACGCGGCGCACGGCACCCACCGGTTCGTCCATGTGGACGCCTCGCACCTCTACGACCACGTCGCCGTGGACGTCCGGTCCGCCCACACGCTCCTGGCCGACGAGGGCGTCGTCGTGTTCGACGACTTCCGGACCGAGCACGCACCCGGGGTCGCCGCCGCGGTCTGGCCCGAGGTCGCGACCGGCGGCCTCGTCCCCTTCGCCCTGAGCCCACAGAAGATGTACGCGACCTGGGGGGATGCGGGTCCCTACCGGGAGGCGGTGGCGCACTGGGCCGCGAGCGCGCGATGGCCGTGCGAGACCCAGGCCGTGCGTGGCCATGACGTGCTGCGGCTGCTGTCGGTCGGGGCGCCCGCCCATCGTCTCGCGAGGTACGTGCCACCGGTGCTCGAGGGGCCGATCCACACCGTCCTGCATGAGGTCCGGCGGCGCCGCTCGGGTGCCTGACCCGCACGCGCGGACGGTTAGTCTTGCCCGCATGCCCGAACCCCGACACGACGGCCGACTGCCCGACCAGCTTCGCGAGGTGCGGTTGACCCGCAACTGGCTCGACCACGCCGAGGGGAGCGTGCTCGTCGAGTTCGGGCGCACCCGCGTGCTGTGCGCCGCCTCCTTCACCCAGGGCGTGCCGCGCTGGCTCAAGGGCCGGGGGGCCGGGTGGGTCACGGCCGAGTACGAGATGCTGCCGCGCTCGACCAACACCCGCAGCGACCGCGAGTCGCGCAAGGGGCGCGTGGGGGGCCGCACCCACGAGATCTCCCGGCTCATCGGCCGCAGCCTGCGGGCCGTCATCGACACCAGGTCCCTGGGCGAGAACACCATCGTCCTGGACTGTGACGTCCTCCAGGCCGACGGCGGCACCCGGACCGCGTCGGTCACCGGAGCCTGGGTGGCCCTGTCCGATGCCATCGCCGACGCCCGGGCCAAGGGGCTCATCGCCCCCGGCGCAGAACCCCTCACCGGCTCGGTCGCCGCCGTCAGCGTGGGGGTCGTCAAGGGGGTGCCCATGCTCGACCTGGACTACCCCGAGGACTCGACCGCCGAGACGGACATGAACGTCGTGGTCACCGGCGACGGCCGGTTCGTCGAGGTCCAGGGGACCGCCGAGGGTGAGCCGTTCGACCGCGGCGTCCTCGACGCGCTGCTCGACCTCGCCGTGGACGGCTGCACCCGGCTGACCGCGATGCAGCAGGCGGCCCTCGCCGAGGCGGCGAGGGTGCGCCGGTGAGCCGCCGGGTCGTCCTCGCCACCCGCAACGAGCACAAGATCCATGAGCTCGGCCAGATCCTCGCCGACCTCGTCGCCGAGCTCGACCTCGAGATCGTCGGAGCCGCCGACTTCCCCGACGTGCCGGATGTCCCGGAGACCGAGGTGACCTTCGCCGGGAACGCCACGCTCAAGGCGGTCACGCTCGCCCGGGTGACCGGGCTGCCGGCGATCGCCGACGACTCCGGCCTGACCGTCGACGTGCTGGGGGGCTCGCCCGGGGTGTTCTCGGCCCGCTGGTCCGGGACGTTCGCCGGGGCCGGGGCGAGCCGCGCCGAGCGGGACCGTGCCAACCTGCGGCTGCTCCTCGAGCAGGTCGAGGACGTGGCCGACGAGCACCGCGGGGCGGCGTTCGTGTGCGCCGCGGTGCTGGCGATGCCGAACGGGCGGGTGACGTCGGCCGAGGGCCGGGTGAGCGGCCGGCTGATCCGGGTTCCGCGGGGCACCAACGGCTTCGGCTATGACCCCGCCTTCGTCCCCGACGGCGAGACCCGGACGACGGCCGAGATGACCGACGCCGAGAAGAACGCCATCTCGCACCGCGGCCGGGCCTTCCGGTCCCTCGGCCGCGACATCCGGGCGAGCCTCGAGGCGGACTAGGGAGTCCCGTCCCGGGCGCGCCGCGTTGTCCCGGCCACGCAGGTGCTGTCCGAGCGGAGAACCTGTGGGCCCGTCAGGGATCGTATCCGGCTCAAGGTGCGACGTCCGGGGGACCCGGCTGCCCTGCTCCGTCTACATTTGACTGGCGCGCAAGTGGTGGAACTGGCAGACACGTCAGGTTTAGGTCCTGATGCCTTCGGGTGTGGGGGTTCGAGTCCCCCCTTGCGCACGGTGCCTGCTATTGGCCTGACCAACCCCAGCAGGACGAGGCTCGGCGCTGCCCGAACGCGAGGGGGCCAGGGGCGGCGGCGAGGGGGCGAGGGGCCCGGGTGCGGGGGGAGGCCATGGGCACAGTCAAGACCTCCCGGTGGAACGTTACGGGTCGGTAGCGCGGTATGAGACGCGGGTCACTCCGGCGGGTCCCACCGGCTGTGTCAGGGCCCTGACCTGGCCTCGAGACGTGTCGAGCGCGTCGACGGCGGTGAGCCGACGCGCCGGTGCGCCGCTGGTAGGTTGACAGAGACGCCAGACGGGGCGGACGGCATACGACCGACTCGACGAGGAGGAACAGTGGGCGGACGACTCTCCCCGGGGGACACGGCACCGGACTTCACGCTGAGCGACGACACCGGCGCCGAGGTCTCGCTCTCCGGTCTGCGCGGCCGCAAGGTCATCGTCTACTTCTACCCGGCCGCGATGACCCCCGGCTGCACGAAGCAGGCCTGCGACTTCAGCGAGAGCCTCGACTCGCTCGAGGCCGCCGGCTACGCGGTTGTCGGGGTCTCGCCGGACCAGCCCGCGAAGCTCGCGAAGTTCCGCGACAAGGAGCACCTGAGCATCACCCTGCTCTCCGACCCGGACAGGGGCGTGCTGACCGAGTGGGGGGCGTTCGGGGAGAAACAGATGTACGGCAAGACGGTCCGCGGCGTCATCCGCAGCACGGTGGTCCTCGACGAGTTCGGCACCGTGACGGACGCGTGGTACAACGTCAAGGCGACCGGTCACGTCGCCAAGCTGCGCCGCGACCTCGGACTCGAGTGAGGACAACCATGACCCCAGACGCGCCGCGCCCTGGCACCATCCGCGAGCTCGAGGCCGACATCGCCGCACGCCGCGACCGGCTCGCGCGCACCGTCGACGAGCTGGCCCAGCGGGCCACCCCCAGGGCGATCCTTCAGCGCCAGGTGGAGGCCGCCAAGGCCAGGTTCGTCGACGCCACGACCACCCCCGAGGGCGACCTGCGGGTCGAGCGGATCGCCGGCGCGGTGGCCGTGGTCGTCCTCGTCGTCGGGCTGAAGGTGCTGCTCGGTCGGCGGCACCGCCGCTGACCGCGAAGGTTATCCCCGCCGTGCCCCCCAGTGGCCGCCGTGCCCCGGACCGGATGCCGATCCGGATGTTGCACGACCGGGTGCTCGTCAGCGCTGAGGGCGAGCCGGGGGAGCGCACCTCCGGCGGCGGCATCCTCATCCCGGCGACCGCCAGTGTCGGCAAGCGGCTCTCGTGGGCCGTCGTCGTCGCCGCGGGCCCGAACGTCCACCAGGTGCAGGTCGAGGACCGCGTCCTGTTCGACCCCGACGACCGGGCCGAGGTGGAGATCCAGAGCAAGGGCTACCTGCTGCTCCGGGAGCGCGACATCCACGCGGTCGCTGCCGCCCGGGTCAGCGAGGACCACACCGGCCTCTACCTCTGAGACGGCGAAGGCCACCGGGACGACGAAGGCCACCGGCCGCTTGACCCGTGGCCCCGAGGCGTTGCGCCATCAGGGACTCGAACCCAACGCATCGGTGGCACCCCCATGGCGCCGAGGGGGCGCGAGCCGCGGGCAACACACGTATGGGGGCCAGGAGGCCGGTCAGCCGGCTCGCCGTGGGAGACACGCCCTGGGCGCCGGACACGCCGGACCTGCGATCGCCCGCCAGCCGAACGGCCTGCGAGATCCGCCGCTCACCGGTCGATGGCGTAGCTGTGCGGTGCCACCGTGAGGCCGCCCACCTGGGCCGGCTGGTCGTCGGTGTTCAAGGCGAGGGTCAGCTGCTGCTCGTCGTTGCTGAGGTGTATCGCCATGGAGGTGTTGCTGACGTCGGACGTGGTGAGGTTGGCGTCGACCAGCCACGGGTGGTCTCTGCGAAGTGCGACCAAGCCCCTGTACACGGCCAGGGTCTGGGCGCCACCCGGGGACAGCTCCGAAGGGGTCGCCGGGAACGGCGGTCGGACGGCGTCGTCTCCGTGGGGCTGGTCCAGCTTCTCCCCGGTGAAGCCCTGCTCGTCCCCGGCGTAGATGGTCGGGATACCGGGCAGGGTCATCAGGATCGCGACGGCCAATGGCAGGTGGCGCGGATCGGTCAGCTTGGTCGCGATACGCGTGACGTCGTGGTTGCCGAGGAAGGTCTGCGCTCGGAACGAGGCTGAGAACTCGGCGTGGCGTTTCAGTGTCCAGGCGAGCTCATGGAAGTTCGCGTCGTTCAGCGAGCTCCAGGTCGCCTTCCACAGCTCGTACTGGGTGAGCGAGTCGGCGCCGCTCTCGGCCATGAAGTCGACATAGTCCCCGTGGATGACCTCGGCGACGATCCACCCCTGCGGATAGGCAGCCTTCACCCGTTCGAGGATGGGGCGCCATGCCGCCGCCCCGGCAGCGAACGCGGCATCCAGTCGCCAGCCGTCGATGCCGCGGCCCAGCCAGTAGGTCATGACGTCCACGATGTAGTCGGCGACCGGCGGGTGGTCGAGATTCAGCTCGACCAGGTCGAGGTTCCCCTCGAAGGCGATGGGGTGTCCATGGTCCCACTTGAGCCAGTGGCCCTCCTCGGACCCGGCGCCGGGTCCGAGGGCGCGCTGCACGATGTGGTGGTCGCGGCTGACGTGGTTGAACACGCCGTCCAGGCAGACCCGGATGCCGCGTTCCGCGGCGTTGCTCATCAGCTCGTCGAAGTCCGCGTCGTCGCCGAGGCGCGGGTCGATGCGAAAGTAGTCCAGGGTGTCGTAACCGTGGGAGGTGGAGGCAAAGACGGGCGCGAGCATGAGCCCGTTACATCCCAGCTCGATGAGGTAGCCAAGCCAGTCCGTCAGGTGCCGGAGGCGGTGACTCGGCTCGCCTGCAGGGCGATCTTCGGCACGCTCTTCCGCTCCCACGAATCCCAGGGGGTAGCAGTGCCACCAGATGACCGAATCGAGCCAATCCATGCGTGAGCCCTTCCTCGGAGCCGGCACCCACGTCGACTATCCTCCGACGCTACATGGGTGCCGTTCAGAACACCCGCCACACCCCGATGGGCAACCGCGTGGGTCCGCACCCGAAGACGCGCCTACTCTTCGGCCACGATCGAACGCGCCGCTCGGATGAGAGAGGGCGCTTGGCCCTCCCCGCCTACCGCACGTCACGATCGACGGCCTCTGGGCCGGAAGGACGAGGGACTGGCCGCACTCCTGATGCCTGCTCGGCGGGTCGCGCACGGAGCACCGAAACCATCAGCCAAGAGGAGTCTCCATGGTTCCAGGAGATTGACATATGGCCTTGTGCGCGCCTCGGCTGAGTGAGCGGGGACGGCGGTGACAGTTGATTTCTGGACGAGTAGTGTGCAGGAGTATTCGGGTCGGCAATGGCCGAGAAGGCGATCGCATGCGTCGGTATCTCGTGGTGGCGAATCAGACCTTGGGGGGCGCGGAGCTGGAGGAGGAGCTTCGCAAGCGGATCGGGGCGGGTCCGAGCTCGATCTATGTGGTTGTCCCGAACACCACCGCCGCGCATTACCAGTCCACACCGGTGGCTGGTGGCCATGTGCCGATGCCCACCATGGACAGGACCATCGACGGTCCCCGGTCCAACGCGGAAGCGACCGCCCAGGCTCGGCACCGGCTGGATGAGCTGGTGGCAGGTCTGACCGCTCCGGATGTGGAGGTCGAGGGACACCTCGGGAGCGCCCACCCGCGCAAAGCGATCGAGGCGGCGCTGGCGGACCACGACTTCGACGAGGTCATCGTGTCGGCGCTGCCGCGGCGGGTCTCCGAGTGGCTCCAGGCCGATCTGCCGCACCGCATCGAGCGCCGGTACGGGCTGCCGGTGACGACGATCGTCATGGCCCAGCCACGAGGCGAGCGACCAACGACAGGCGACGCCGAGCCGGGTCCGTCGCTCGGCAAGACGATCCTGGTGTCGGGGGTTGCCGCACTGGGGGGTTTCCTGTTCGGCTACGACACGGCGGTGATCAACGGGGCCGTCAAGGCCCTCGTGTCGGCCTACAAGCTGGCGCCGTTCATGGCCGGGTTCGCGGTGTCCGTGGCGCTGCTCGGCTGCGCTGTCGGCGCATGGTTCGCGGGCGGTCTGGCTACTCGTTTCGGGCGGCCGCGCGTCATGATGATCGCGGCCAGTCTGTTCACCGTGTCGGCGGTCGGGAGCGGGCTGTCGTTCGGCCAGTACGACTTCAGCCTGTGGCGGTTCATCGGCGGGATGGGAGTGGGTGCCGCCTCGGTGATCGCGCCGGCCTACATCGCGGAGATCTCCCCAGCGCACCTGCGAGGTCGGCTGGGGTCGATGATGCAGCTGGCGATCGTCGTCGGCATCTTCTTGGCCCTCCTGGTGGACTTCGCGCTCGCAACAGCTGCGGGGAGCGCCTCAAGCGAGCTGTGGCTGGGCCTCGAGGCCTGGCGGTGGATGTTCCTGTCGCTTCTGGTTCCGGCTCTCATCTACGGCGCCCTCACGTTGACGATCCCGGAGTCGCCGCGCTACCTGGTGGCCAAGGACCGGCTTGAAGAGGCCGCCGATGTGCTGCGTCGTTTTGTCGTGGCCAAGCCCGACAAGAAGGTCGCCGAGATCGAGGAGACGCTCAAAGGCGACCATGACTTCCGGCTCTCCGACCTGCGGGGACCGGCCGCGGGGCTGCTGCCCATCGTCTGGGTCGGGATCTTGTTGGCGGTGTTCCAACAGTTCGTGGGCATCAACGTGATCTTCTACTACTCCAGCGTGCTGTGGCAGGCGGTGGGGTACGGCGAGTCGAACGCCCTGCTCATCACCGTGATTACGTCTGTCACCAACATCGCGGTCACCGTCGTCGCCATCTCGCTGATCGACAAGCTGGGCCGCAGACCGCTCCTCATCGTGGGCTCCTCGGGGATGCTCCTCACCCTCGCCACGATGGCCTACTGCTTCTACCAGTCACAGACCGTCGCCGGTGAGCCACACCTGCCGGGACACCTCGGCACCGTCGCGTTGGTCGCGGCCAACCTGTACGTCGTCTTCTTCGGTGTCAGCTGGGGACCCGTCGTCTGGGTGATGCTGGGCGAGATGTTCAACAACCGCATCAGGGCGAGTGCCCTGGCGCTGGCAGCCTCGGCGCAGTGGTTGGCCAACTTCGCAGTCTCGGTGTCGTTCCCGAAACTGAGTGCCATCGGCCTCGGGTTGACCTACAGCATCTATGCGGTGTTCGCCTTGATGTCGCTGGTGTTCGTGCTGAAGGGCATCAAGGAGACCAAGGGCCGAGAGCTCGAGGAGATGGCCTGACCCATGACAGTGGATGCATCGACGGTCCGCGACCTGCCCGATGCTCTGCACGACGAGGGACTGTTCGGCGCACGGCTTGCCGGGCGGCGGTCCGCCGGATCCTCGACTACGACGGGTCCTCACGCCCACGGCTGCTTCAACCGCGTGACCACGATCCTTGGCGGCAGCCTGCGGCGCAACACGATCGAGCGGACGATCCGCCGGCTCTTCGTGTCGAGCTTCGCTGCTGCGGTCGGCGCGCTCGTCGCCGTCTCGTCGACGGGCGGAGTGGATCGCGGGTATCTCCGCGAGATCATCGTGATCTCCACCGTCTGGATGACGCTCATCGTCGCCGGGCCGCTCGTCGCAGTCGTGCTCCGGCGCGCCGTTGTCCAGTCGCCCCCGCGGGCCGTGCCACCGAAGATCGCGCGTGACGGACTCCGCCGGGGACATGGCACTCGCGCCAGTCGCACCCGCGCTGCTCCCGCGCCCGCGCACCAACAGGGCCGATGCCCCGCCGCGGCCTCAACCGTGAACCACGACGTCGCGAATGCGCGGTAAGGGTCGAGCCAGAAGGACTCGCCGTCGCGGTGGTAGCCACCCTGCCGGGACCAGCGGACCTCCGGCCCGCCGGTTCCAACGATGAGGGCCCGCCCGGGCGTCTTCACGCGGGCTTCACGGACGGCCCCGTATGGGCCACACAACCGGTGGGCATCGTGGGAGACACCAACAACCCGCAGATGCTTTAAGGAGCTGACATGAAGACCACGAAGAAGATCGCCCTCGGCCTCGTGGGTGGGGTGATCGCGATCGCGGGCCCATTGGGTGTGGTCGCGGCTGCCAACGCCACGACACCGACGCCCACTCCCACGTCAAGTGCCGCGCCGTGGCCGGGTGGTCACGGGGTCGGGATGGGCGGCTGGTCCGCCCGCGGCGGCGCAATGAACGGTGCAGGGTACGGCGCCACCGCGGTGGCGGACTACCTGGCCGAGAAGCTGGGGGTGTCCTCCGATGCCGTCGCCGCGGCCCTGCAGCAGTACCACGTCGACAACCCGGTGACCGCCCCCGGCGGGGCCTTGTCCGACGCGGACCTCGCCGCCCGGCAGAAGGCCGAGGCCGGCTACCTCGCCACCGCGCTCAAGGTTGACGCCGCCAACGTGCAGGCTGCGCTGGAGTCCTTCCAGACCGACCGGCAGGCGACGATGACCACCCAGGTCACCGAGCGCCTCTCCGCGATGGTCAAGGCCGGCACGATCACCCAGGCACAGGCCGACGCGATCCTCGCCGCCCACGACGCGGGCCAGCCGATGATGCTCGGCGGACACGGCGGGGGCCGCTGGAGCTGACCTCCGCCCACGCCCGCAGGGGCTTCCCGGACACAGGGGAGCCCCTGTCGTGGCGACACCTGTCAGGTCGCTTCGTGTTGCGGCAGCGGGGCTGCCACCGGAGGTCTGCTTCCTCACCGTGCTCCGGCAGGGAATGGGCGGCGGCCGCCGCGGGCCCGCGGGGGGTCAGCTCGGGACGACCTCGGGCTCGCCTGCGCCTGCCGCGACGAGGACCACTGCGTGGTCAGGTGCCGCCGTCGACGCCACATACCACCGAGCACATGGCAAGGCACCGTCACAGCGCGCTGTCGCCGCCGTCAGGGGCGCACGGGGTGGAACGGCTCCAGGACGTCCGGGCCTGGTCGGACCACGCTCCACGACGACTCCGGGAACTCAACGCACGCACCGGGCAGGACGCCGAGGGGTTCGGACACGACGAACCGGGCGCCGTCGGAGACCTCCAGCAGCTCGACGACCTCGGGGTGGAGCCGTCGCAGGCTGGTGACATCCGCCGAGTGGAACAGGGTGCGCGAGTGACCCTCGCTGGAGTATCGGAACGCCCAGAGGCTGGACCCGTCGCTGGTGGCGATCGTCATCTGCAGCGGCGACTCGACGCCGTGGGCGCGCCCCACGTCCTCGATGAACCCGGCCATGCGCTGGACCGCCCCGACCGGGTCGTCCCGAAGGCCGAAGGTGAGGGCCAGGAAGAACATGACCTCGGAGTCCGTCGAGCCGACGATCTCCGGGAAGAGCGAGGGCTCCACGGCGAGCACGAGGTCGCGCCGTACCTTCTCGTACTCACGCACCTCCCCGTTGTGGGCCCATAGCCAACGCTGGTGCCGGAACGGGTGACAGTTGGTCAGCTGCACCGCGGACCCTGTTGTCGCCCGCACATGGGCCAGGAACAGGGGCGAGCGGATATGCCGCGACAGCTCACCGAGGTTGGGGTCGGCCCAGGCCGGCTGGACGCTGCGGAACAACGCGGGCACCGGGTCGCCCTCGCAGTACCACCCGACCCCGAACCCGTCGCCGTTCAGGGCGGTCGCCCCCATCGCGGCCTCACGGCTCTGGTGGATCAGGGAGTTCTTCGGTTTGGACAGGAACGCCTCCAAGGCGATCGGGGAACCCGAGTACGCCAGCCAGCGGCACACGACACCCACCTCCTACCGACCCGGTCGACGCTACCCATCCTCGCGACGGCCATCAATTTCCGTGAGCCAGCCCACACCCCCGCGGGCCGGGTGCCACGCTCCTGCCTCCGGGTCGCGTGGTGCGCCACCGCGATGAGCGCACCCCAACGACCACCCCGAAAGAGGTCATCCGAGGTTCCTGGCGAGACACGTGGATGAGCGATGAGCCACACCCCGAACAGGGCGGGCATCCGCAAGGAGAACTTCCCGCCGATCAACCGGACCGAGTCCGGACGGACACCGGTCCTACGAGGAATCGTCCAGTAGCCGCGTGGTCGCCGCCATGGAACCGGGTTGAGCCCTCTGGAGCGGGATCTGTCGGCTACAGGCGGACTCACGTCAACTCGCCTCGTTTCCTGCTCAGGTAGGTGCGCTCGGCGGTGTTCTGGGTGGCGGCGGTGGCGGCGTCGTATGCCTCCTTCGCCTCGGCGCTGCGGCCGAGCCTGCGGAGCATGTCGGCGCGGGCGGCGTGCCATGCGTGGTAGCCCGTCAAGGGCAGGCGGTCGACGAGCGCGAGGGCGACTTCCGGGCCGTCCAGCTCGGCGACCGCGACCGCGCGGTTGAGTGCGACGATCGGCGACGGGTCGAGCCGGGTGAGCTGGTCATAGAGGGCGACGACCTGTGACCAGTCCGTGTCCCGCGCGGCGGGGGCGTCGGTGTGGACGGCGTTGATCGCGGCGAGTACCTGGTAGCGGCCGGGCCGGTTGATCGCGAGGCACTCGCGGACCAGGTCGTGGCCCTCGGCGATCAGCGCGCGGTCCCAGCCCCCGCGGTCCTGCTCGTCGAGCGGGACCAGCTGTCCATTGCGCAAACGGGCCTCACGCCTGGCCTCGGAGAGCACCAGCAACCCCAGCAGACCGGCCACCTCCGGCTCCTCGGGGAGCAGCCGGCGGAGGATCCGCGTCAGCCGGATGGCCTCTCCCGTCAGCTCGGCGCGGACCGGGTTGCCGTCGCCGGTGGCGAGGTAGCCCTCGTTGAAGACGAGGAACAGCACCGTGAGCACACCGCCGAGCCGCTCGGGGAGGTCGGCCGCCTCGGGCACCCGGTAGGGCACGTCTGTGGCCGCGATCTTCTGCTTCGCCCGGGTGATCCGCTGCGCCATCGTGGCCTGGGGCACCAGAAACGCCTCCGCGATCTCGGGCACAGTCAGCCCCCCGAGGAGGCGGAGCGTCAGCGCGATCCGTGCCTCCGGCGATAGTGCTGGGTGGCAGCACGTGAACAGCAGCCGCAACCGGTCGTCCTCGACCGGTCCTGTCGGCTCGTGGGGCGTGTCGTCGACGTACATGAAGGCCGCCTGATGCTTGGCGCCGCGCTGCTTCTCGCGGCGGATCCGGTCGATCGCGCGGCGGCCTGCAGTGGTGGTGAGCCAGGCTCCGGGGTTGGGAGGCACCCCGGACTCCGGCCACTTCTCCAACGCGGCCACGAGCGCCTCGCCCGCCGCCTCCTCGGCGATGTCGATGTCACCGAAGCGGCGGACAAGCGAGGCGATCACGCGGCCGTACTCCTCGCGGAAGACCCGCTCGACGGCCGCCGTTGCGTCCTGCATCGATCCGCTCTCGGTCGAGCCGGCTCAGGCGAGGCCGTCGAACGGACGGACCTCGACCTTGCCTCGGCACGCCCTGGACCCCTCCGCCGCGAGCTTGAGCGCCACGTCGAGGTCGGGCGCGTCGATGACCCAGAAACCTCCCAGGGCCTCTTTGGTCTCGAGGTAGGGGCCGTCGGTCATCACCGGCGTCTCACCCTGGCCGTCGACGACGGTCGCCGTCGATGCCGGCTGGAGCCCGCCGGCGAAGACCCAGTAGCCCTCGGTGCGCATCTTGTCATTGAAGGCGCCGGTCGCGGCGAACGCCTCCTCCATCTCCTCCTTGGAGCCGTAGTTGCCGAACTCGTTCCGCTCGGCGGGGCCGTGCACGGCCAGCAAGTAGTGCGTCATCCCACTTCTCCTTCAGTTCCGGACGGTCCCGATGACCGCCTTACACCCCCACAACGAACGGGATCCCGGCGATACGACAACAGGTACAGGATCGTCTCATTGGGCCACTCGCCGGGCGAACCCCCGCGCGATTGAGCGATCGCGGCCTACTTCCCGCGGGCCCGGTTCGAGGAGGTACGCACGAACGCGGAGGCAGCGCACCTACGCCGAGGAGCGAAACCCCCGGCTGGACGATGGGTACGAGGCAACGCTGGTGATCGTCCGGGCGCGGGACCGGGACCGGGACCGGCGCCGGACGCTGCCGTGCGTGGTGGGCAGCGGGCTGACCCAGCGGTACGTCGACACGGTGGCCGGGGTGCGCCCGGTGGCCGAGCCGTTCACGCCCCCGAGGTGCCGGCCCTGCTCAACGCTCAGGGGTAGATCTTCCTACCCTCGGCGAGCATCTCCACATACTGGGTCACCCGGCGGGCCCGGGTCTCCGGCTTCTTGGCGTCCTGCACCCGGTACAGGATGGCGTACCGGTTGCGGCTGTCCAGGGTCCCGAAGAAGTCGTGCGCGGCCGGGTTCGCGGCCAGGGCAGCGACCAGGTCCTCGGGTACCGTGGCCGACTTCGCCCCCGCATACGCCGCGTCCCACCGGCCGTCCGCGCGCGCCGCGTCGATCTGCGCCTGGCCGGCCGGCCTCATCGCGCCGCTGGCCACCAGCGCCTCGGCCTTGTCCCGGTTGATCTTCGACCACTTGCTGCGCGGCCCGCGCGGGGTGAACCGCTGCAGCCAGTACTTCTCGTCGAGCTTGTCCTTCTGCCCGTCGATCCAGCCGTAGCACAGCGCCACCTCCAGCGCCTGGGCGTAGTCCACGGTTGTGTGGCCGGACTCCTTCTTGGCGATCTTCAGCCACAGGCCGGGCGCGGACCGGTGGTTGCCGGCCAACCACGACTCGAACGCGGCCTTGGACGGGAACGACAGGACCGGGAGCTGGGACGGCACCACGCCAGTCAAGCACGTCGACGTTCCTCGGGTCCGGCATGAGCCACACCGCACGTACGCGTTGCGTAATGCGTGCGTAATCGCCGGGGGCCTGGGCGGCGGATCGGTGGTGCTGTGGTTGCGGTCTTCGCAAGCACGTCGACATCCAGGTCGCGGACGTGTCGTTCTGTGGGGCGATGCCGTTGCCGTGCAGGCGATTGGCGCGGTCGAAGCACTGGGTGAACGCCGCGAACGAGCGCGGCGACCGCGGCTGTGAGCGCGGTTCACCGCCACGCCTAGCGGCCGACTGCAGGCGTCCGGAACCGACTCAAAGCTCTGGGGCCGCGCCGTCAGAACGCACTCGTTAGCCGCGAAGAGCGCGTAGTAACGCTACGCGCTCTTCGCCGACCGACCAGCTTTCTCGGTACCAGAGCATCCTTGAACAGGCTGCGGGGTTTCGCGTCGCGTCAGGAGCGGGGGCCGAGGACGCCGGCCACGGGATCGCGCGGCGGCGCAGGTTCCTTGAGCTCGATGAAGAAGGTCAGGGTGTCGGTGCTGCCGATGTTCTCCCCGGAGTGCTCCTGGGCGTCGAGCCACCGGACCTCGCCGGCGGGGATGGTGACATCGATGCTCTGATCGTGGTGGCGCAGTCGGCGGTCGAAGGTGGACGCCGTGATCATCACGCTGTCCGGGTGCTGGTGGGGCTGGGTGTGGTCGCCGGGGTGGTCGTGGTAGCGCAGGACCCGCACGCGGTCGTTCTCGAATGCCACCGAGTACAGCTCGGGGTTGGTCGTGACGGGGTCTACCACGGGTCCTCCAGGTGGGTCGATTAAGCGTGATGACGTGAGGCGTACCACCGTCGTCGCGGCGCGGCAGGTCGAGCGTACGGGTTGTGGGAGTCGGGGGCCATGACGGAAGCGAACGGTGTGGGTTCACCCTCGCCCGCGACCACTGGGTGAGTCACTTCGCCGCCGGCGGGGAGGGGCGTCCGCTCGTGCTGGCGTATTCCGGGCTCAGCTGCCGGCACAGATCATCGAACCGAGCTTCAAGCTGGACTCGATCCGGTGCCGGAAGATGCGGAACTCTCGGCGCCGCCGCATCGGACGATCAAGCGGCGCGAGGATCTCCCCCGCGGGGGCCCGCCGCCCGTTGGCTGCGCTGGTCGTGGGTGTAGCCGACCTTGTCGACGCCGCGGTGGCCCTGCCAGACACCGGTGATCACCGTGGTGCCGGGTTCCACGGGGTCGGTGACGAAGGCATGCAGCGACGCAGCGGATCCTTTGCTCAACGGCGCTATCCGGCAGCGAGCAATGCTTCGCGTTCGACGCCACGCTCGTTCGTGCTCAGCACGCGGCCGGTGTGCGTCGAGACTCGGTAGCCGGGTCCTCGGCCACGACACGGGCAGCAGGGTCGAACTGTGAGGGCTCTCGGATCGTGCCCGGGGAGCCGCCCGACCATGCGTGGGGCGGGTCACGGGGTGGGTTTCAGCACCACGGTCCACGTCCCGTCGGACCTGGCCTGCGCCAGCGGTCCGCTGCTGGTCGGGGAGGAGGGGCGGGCCGTGGGGGTCGTGGAAGAGGTCCGCGAGCGCGCCGAGATCGTCGCGACCCGGGCGTGGGGGGCGACGGGGATCAGGGCAGGTGCGGGCCGAGCAGGGTGAGGTCGGCCGGGCTGAGCCGGTCGCCGGAGGTGTTGGCCTGGTGCCAGTGCGGGTATGGCAGCGGCTGGGCGGACACCGTGTCAAGTTTGGCCCGCTCCTCCGCGCTGAGCACCAGGTCGGCCGCGGCCAGGTTGTCGGCGAGCTGCTGGTCGGTGCGGGCGCCGACGATCGCGGTGGTGACGCCGGGCCGGCCGAGGAGCCATGCCAGCGCGACCTGGGCGGCGGAGACCCCAAGCGCACTGCCGATCTCGACGAGCGCGTCGACCGTGTCGTAGAGCTTGTCCGTGTCGTGGACCGGCGGCTCGGACCAGTCCCCGAGGTGGCGGCCCTCGTCGGGCTGGGTGTCACGACGGTACTTGCCCGAGAGCAGGCCACCGGCGAGCGGGCTCCACACCAGGATCCCGAGGTTCTGGTCGACGGTGAGCGGGACGAGCTCGTTCTCGGCGTCACGTGCCTGCAGGGAGTAGTAGATCTGCTGGGAGACGAACGGCTCGTAGCCGTTGCGCTCGGACACCCCGATCGCCTTCATCAGCTGCCAGCCGCAGTAGTTGGAGGCCCCGATGTACCGCACCTTGCCGGAGGCGACCAGCTGGTCGAGCGCGGCCAGCGTCTCCTCCAGGGGCGTCTGGCCGTCCCACTCGTGCACCTGGTAGAGGTCGATGTAGTCGGTGCCGAGCCGGCGCAGGCTGGCCTCGCAGCCGCGCACGATGTGGTGGCGCGACAAGCCGGCGTCGTTCGGGCCGTCGCCCATCGGCATCCGCACCTTGGTGGCGATCAGGATCTCGTCCCGCGGCACCGGCAGCGCCTTGCCGACGATCTCCTCGGACAGCCCTGCGGAGTAGACGTCGGCGGTGTCGATGAGGTTCACGCCGGCATCGAGCGCCATGGCGATCTGCCTCCGGGCGTCATCCACGCCGGTGCTGCCGACGGCGGCGGCCCAGCCGCGACCGCCGAAGGTCATGGTGCCGAGAGTGAGCGTCGAAACACGGAGGCCGGAACGGCCAAGTTGGCGATATTCCATGGCCACATCCTTCCCCCCAGCCGTCGCGACCAGCGAAGCGGCCCGCACCTGCTGCGTGAACTTCGGCCGCCTGGACCCACCTGCGCCTCGTCGAGTCGGCCGCTGGGCCGGCGAGCGATGACGGGCTGGGCTGGGTGACGTCACACACCTTCCGCAAGACGACAGCAACGATCCTCGACGACGCCGGGCAGTCCGCGCGCCAGATGGCCGACCAGCTGGGTCACGCCCGCCCGTCGATGACCCAAGACGTCTACATGGGCCGCCAGACGAGGAATCCGAAGGCCGCCGCCGCGCTGGAGAACGCCCTCGGCTACCCGCTCGAAGGGCGAAGTACGGGTGAAAGTACGGGTTCCCAGGCCGATACGGAGGAGGGTGAAGCGCCTGATCTGCAGTGATGGTGCGCCATCAGGGACTCGAACCCCGAACCCGCTGATTATGGCAACGCGTCAATCGATGGTACCCGTTGAGACGCAGACATCCCGTCTGACCTGCCGTAACGGTCATCCGGGCCTCGTGATGCCTTGCGTCGTTTCCCGCTGGTTCTCGCCCAAAGTCGGGGGGTAAGTCGGGGGCCTTCTGCGGCCGTGTTTGAGGTCCCGAGTTTCTCCGCGATGGCGACGGCCACCAGTCGCGCAATTGCCCCCGGACCGGGCGGCGATGCATCCTGTGATCGCGGGTGAGCCGAATCTGGATCCGCTGGCGGCTTGTGCCACGACCGGCAGATCGAGGCACACGACAAGGTACTGCGACTTCAGCAGGGGGTGCCAGTCTCAGGACGCAGGCGAGGGCCTGCCAATCGAAGTTGTGCGTCACGCCTATCAGGCTGAGCGAGCGTCCGGCTTCTAGTGATAGCCGATCTCGTGACGTGCCCACGTCGGAGAGCAATGATCAGAACCTGTGGATGGCTCTCGGCGGGGTGGCGTGAGGTGGGCGTACCTCCCGAGCAAGATCTGAAGCCCATGCAAGTTCTGATCAGGGTCGGCGTTGGCGCGCCGGCTCGGGAAGGTACGCCCATGCTCAAGGTAATCCACCAGGAGAACGACGCCAACGGACACGGCCCGGCGGGGGTTGGTGGGTCGCTGTTGGATGAGCTGGCCCGCGACGGTGCGAGGTTGATGTTGGCGGAGGCGTTGCAGGCCGAGGTCGCCGCCTACGTCGAGGCCCATGCCGAGCTGGTCGACGAGGATGGTCGGCGGTTGGTGGTCCGCAACGGCTACCACCAGGCTCGGGAGGTGTCCACGGCGGCCGGGGCGGACGAACACACGGAAGCCGGGGAAGCGGGGCTCGTACTGCTTGGCGATCTCGATCACTGGCTTCACCCTGGTTTGCGGCTTGTTGGTGCCAGCTCCGCGCTCCCGGTCCCCAGTCGATGACGACCTTGTCCCGATAGCCCGCCAGGGCATCGACCAGCTGCAGGTCGTACCTGACGTAACCCGAGATGTCGTGCTTGAGCAGCGGGTCGGTGCTCCCGGGCAGGCAGGTACCGACGTCGTGGACCCGGTACATGTCCACGAACACCGTCTTGCGGGCTTCGGTCGCGACGAAGCTGGCCAGAAGATCACCGACCGAGAAGACGTCCCTGCGCGCTGAACGCTCGCGACGGCGTATCCGGCGATGCCGGAGATTTTCGGGTTGATGGACAGTGACGCCTACAAGACGTTGATCACCAAGGCCAACCTGCTGTTGCAGCACCTCACCATCAATCTGCTGACAGTCGGTGACGAGATCGCCGGTCAGCTGGACCGCTACGACAAGGCGCGGATGGAGCTGCACATTTAGCAACTCGACCGATGAGCAGCTCAACGGCTGCAACGAGCCAGGGTTCCCGGTCTCGATCGGGGACCCTGGCTCGTTGCACCAGCCGCAGCTCTCCGAGGCCAGCGCTGCCCGGACATCAACCAGGGCGGCTCACGCAGGGACTGCGACCTCCTCCACCACGCTTGCGTGGATGTGCAGCATGCGGGCGAGGAGGCCATTGCCGCGCATGAACTTCAGCGGGGATTCGGCCCCAGCCGCGATCGAGTCTTTGGTGCCGTCGAAGAAGGAGGTGCCCTGGTCGGGGGTCTTGTCGCTCTTGTCGTCGGGGTAGAGCGGGTTCACCGTGTTCTCGATCTTCGGCCACAGTGCTCGGGCCGCCTCGGTGGACTCGAACTCCATGAGCAGGGCGAGGGTGTCAGGGAGGAGCTCCCCGGCGACCTCCTCCAGGACCGATCCCCCGAGGTAGCCGGGGTGGCCCTCGAGGGATCGGAGCCACTCACCCATGTACTTCTTGGCCTCGTCGGCCGCGCCCGGCCGGGCGGTGAAGATGAAGATATCGCGTCGCCTCATGTTGTCTTCCTCTGAGTGGTTGTGTCCGGCTGGATGGTCACTCGTGATGGGCGACCAGATCGTGGGCTGCTACCGAGTCCGCTGCGAACGGCTCCGCGTGGATGGTGGCCGAAGCCAGGCGACGCACACCGTGCACGAGCTCGTGTTCGACCTCATGGCTGAGGTGGTGCGCCTCCACCAGCGACATCGAGGTGTCCACCGTGATGCGTGCCTCGGCCAGCAGCTTGTGGCCGTGCCACCGAAGTCGCACCTCGCTCACCTCCACGACTCCTGGAGTCGACGAGATGACCTGCTCGGCCTGGTCGACCAGGTGCGGATCGACGGCGTCCATCAGCCGGCGGTACACCTCGCGCGCCGCGTCCCTGAGGACGAAGAGGATGGCGATCGTGATGAGCAACCCGATGATCGGATCGGCCAGGGGGAAGCCCGCCCAGGCGCCGACAGCGCTCAGCACAACCGCCAGGCTGGTGAACCCATCGGTGCGGGCATGCAGGCCGTCGGCGACGAGGGCGGCCGATCCGATCCTCCGTCCGGTGCGAATCCGGTACTGGGCGACGACCTCGTTCCCGATGAAGCCGACGACTCCGGCCCCGACCAGCACGCCGAGGTAGTGCATGTCGCCCGGGTTGCTGAACCGGCGGATCGCCTCGTAGCCGGCGAGGGCGGCCGAGAGGGCGATCAGTACCACGACGACGATTCCGGCCAGATCCTCCGCCCGGCCGTAGCCGTAGGTGTAGGCGCGAGTGGCGATCCGGCGGCCCACGATGAAGGCGATGCCGATTGGAACGGCGGTCAGCGCATCGGCGTAGTTGTGCAAGGTGTCACCGAGCAGGGCCACCGAGTTGGTGTAGTACACGATCACTGTCTGCACGAGTGCGGTCAGGAACAGGCCGGCAAAACTGATCTTCAGGCAGCGCATGCCCTCGTTGCTGGCCTCGAGGGCGGAGTCGATCTTGTTGCTGCTGTCGTGCGAATGCGGGACGAAGATCTCCTTCACCCATCCCAGGACGCCGCCGTGACCGTGACCGTGCCCGTGGTCGTGACCGTGGTCATGCCCGTGTCCGTGGTCGTCGTGCGGATGGTCGTGTCCGTGGTCATGCGTGGGCTGGGGCTGGCTCATCTCGTTACCTTGTTCTTCTCGACGTCTGGGGTGGTGGTGGTCAGGTCGCCAGCCGGCGGCTGCCGGTCAGATCGTCCACCTGGTCGTCCTGACGGTGGTGCTCGGGGAAGCCGCCGCTGGCATGCTCGGAGTGGAAGATCGCGTCCTCGACCAGCTGCTCGACGTGCTCGTTCTCGATCCGGTAGAAGACCTGGTTCCCCTGCCTGCGGGTGCGGACCAGCCCGGCCAGGCGAAGCTTCGCCAGGTGCTGGGAGACCCCGGCGGGGGCCCTGCGTACCACCTCGGCGAGCTGGTTCACGGGCCTCTCCCCATCGCGGAGCGCCCACAGCAAGCTTCACCCTGGTGGCGTCGGCAAGCATGCGGAAGACCTCCACTGCGAGGTCCACCTGTTCGTCCTCGGGGAGGTTGGGTATCGACTGCGTATCTGCATGCATGCGCAGATACTAAGCATGGCGTTCGCCAGAAATCAAGGCTATTGCTGATTGTTGATTGTTGACAACGCGTTTGGGCGTGCGGGACCCTAGGGCGCATGACTCAGGCACAGTTCCGCCCGAAGTACGTGTCGTTCGACTGCTACGGCACTCTGATCAGCTGGCCGATGACCCCCATCACCGAGGAACTGGTCGCCGGCCAGATCCCGCCCGAGAAGTGGCAGGCGTTCCTCGCCGAGTTCCGCGGCTACCGCTACGACCAGGTCTGCGGCGAGTACTACCCCTACGAGCAGGTGCTCCAGGACGCCTACGACCGGGTGTGCCGCAAGTGGGGGATCGAGTCGGACCCCACGGCAGGGAAGCGGTTCGCTGACGGCGTCCGCAGCTGGGGACCGCACCCCGGCGTGGTCGAGCCGCTGAAGAAGATGGGCGAGCACTACAAGCTCGTCATCCTGTCCAACGCCGAGGACTCCTTCCTCGCCGAGAGCGTCCCGCGCCTCGGTGCCGACTTCCACGCGGTCTACACCGCCGAGCAGGCGGGCTACTACAAACCGCGCTACGGCGCGTTCGAGTACATGCTCGATCAGCTCGACGCCGAACCCGACGACTTCGTGCACGTCTCCTCGCACACTCGCTACGACCCGCTCCCGATGCATGACATGGGCTTCCGCAACCTGGTCCTGCTCGACCGCGGCTATGACCCGGTCCCGCCGGGCTACGGCCTCACCGTGGTCAAGTCTCTGGACGAGCTCAACAAGCTGCTGGGGATCGACGCATGAGGCAGACGGCCGTGAAGTACGTGCATCAGCCTGCCGCCGTGGTTACCGGTCCGCTGGAGAGCCGTGGTCAGCGCCCCGGCGCTGACTCGGGCGACCCGCAGATCGCGTCGCTGGCGTTCGACTCTCCCTCTGACGTGCGTGTGGGCGTGTGGGAGTGCCGGCCCGGCGGCTGGCCCGTGGTGGACCGGCCGGACACCGAGACGTGCTACATCCTCAGTGGCCGAGCCACGATCACCGACGGCGCCTCCGGCGAACGCTACGAGGTCGGTGCCGGCGACGTGATCGTGCAGCCGAAGGGCTGGTCAGGTCGCTGGGACGTCACGGAAACGATTCGCAAGGTGTACAGCATCGGAGTAGAGACGAGAGAAGGATGATCAGAAACACCACTGCAGCCGAGGTCTCCGGTCCGGCCGAGGTCGGACACATCCATGCCGACGTGTCCGGAGGTTGGTTACGCGCCTCCGTGTTCGGCGCGATGGACGGTCTTGTCACCAACATCGCCCTGATCGCCGGAGTCGGTGCCGCGGGGGTCGGCCCCCGGTACATCATCCTGACCGGGATCGCTGGCCTCGTCGCTGGCGCGTTCTCGATGGCTATGGGTGAGTATGCGTCGGTGAAGACCCAGAACGAGCAGGTCGACCGCGAATGGAAGCGAGAGACCGAGGAGATCCGACGCAACGGGTCGCTGAGGAGAGGGAGCTGGCCCACATGCTCCAGGACATGGGGATGAGCAAGACGACCGCTCTGGCCGCGGCGCAGGAGATCCACGCCGACCCGGAGCGGGCGGCCCTGGTCCACGTCACCCAGGAGTTGGGCCTTGACCCGGAGGACAAGCCGTCCCCGAAGGTCGCAGCCGGCTCCTCGTTCATCACCTTCTCGAGTGGCGCACTCGTGCCGCTGATCCCCTACCTGCTGGGTTTGCGTCACTGGCCGCCGGCCTGACCGTCGGAGCCGTCGGCCTGCTCGTCGCGGGCGCGCTGGCTTCGCTCGCTACGAACCTCACCTGGTGGTGGAGCGCCCTGCGGCAGCTGTTGTTCGGCGCGGTGGCGGCCGGAGCCACGTACCTCGTGGGTCTGGCGATCGGCGTGAACGTCTCCTGACCGGATTCACCCCTCGGAGGACGAGGCGGGCTGAGCTGAGCTAGCCCGCCTCGTGCTCCGGCCCGACCACCAGTCGGTCGGGCACTTTAGATCTCCATGCAGCCGCCCATGAGCGTCGAGCCGGGGACTCGGTCCGGGTCTTCATTCCGACGGCCTCGCGGCGCCCACGCCTTTCACCAACCATGCACCCGACAGGTAGCGCCATGCGACCGTGACCAGACGGGCGAGCAGCCAGGCGGCCGAGGGCCCACCAGAGCATCACCACGCCGGCGTCGGTGACCAGCACCGCCCAGGCGAGGGGCACGAAGGCCAGCAGCGCCACCACCATCGAGATCGCCAGCCAGATGGTGTCGCCTCCGGCGATGAGCGCCGCGTCCAGCACGTAGACAGCGGCTCCGACGGGCTGGGTGGCCGCGACGACGACGGCCAGCGTCCACACCAGGTCGCGCACTGCGGGTCGTTGGTGAACAACGGGATGTACAGCGGCCGCGCCACGATGAGCAGGACAGCCATCGCGAGGCCGGTGCCGAGGCCCCAGACCACCGCACGCCTGGCCACCAAGCGCGCTCCGTCGGCTGTCCCAGCCCCCAGAGCGTGGCCGACCATGGCCTGGCCGGCGATCGCGAAAGCCTCCGGTGTCATGGCGAGGAGGAACCACAGCGTCCAGGCGATCTGGTGGCTGGCGAGGGCGACGTCGCCCTGCGACGTGGCGACGAAGGTCATCGCGATCACCGCGACGCGCAGCAGGACGGTGCGAGCCACCAGCGGGACGCTGGCCGATGCCGCGGCCAGGATTCCGCGACGGTCCGGGCGGAGTGGAGCCCGGTGCTGACGTGCTCCGCGAACGACCACGGTGCAGAGCCAGACCGCGCCGCCGGTCTGGGCGAGCACCGTGCCGAGCGCCGAGCCCGCTACCCCGAGGCCGGCAGGGTAGACGCAGGAGCAGGTTGAGCACGATGTTGGCGAGCGCCGCCGACACCGTGATCACCAGCGGGGTGCGGGTGTCCTTGAGACCGCGCGCCACCCCTGTGGCGGCCAGCACCGCCAGCATCGACGGGAGTCCGAACAGGCTGATGTGCAGATAGGTCACGGCGTACGGGGTGGCGCTGGCGGAGGTGCCGAAGAGGTCGACCAGCACGGGCGTCAGCGGCAGGCCGACCGCTGCAAGGACGCTCCCGATGGCGAGCGCCAGCCAGATCCCGTCGATGCCTTGGCCCAGCGCCGCTCGCAGGTCCCCGGAGCCGGCCAGGCGCGCGACCGCGGCCGTGGTGCCGTAGGTGAGGAAGGTGCACAGCAGCACGGCGTTGAGCAGCACGGCCGACGCCACACCCAGCCCGGCGAGCTGGGCCGTGCCCAGGTGGCCGATGATGGCGCTGTCGGCCAGCAGGAAGAGCGGCTCGGCGACCAGGGCCCCGAGGGCCGGCAGCGCAAGGCGCACCATCTCCCGGTCGACCTGCCGAACCGGTGCGGTGCGCGTCCTCACCACTCGAGTGGCTGCCTCTCGTAGAAGAAGCCTCCGGTCGGGCCGTCGTCGGGCAGGGTGGCCAGCCACGAGGGCGTGTCCGCGCCCTGCTCGACCGACCGCGGTCGCCTTCGGGCTCATGTCCGTCTTGGTGTAGCCCGGCGATGCGGCGTTGACGAGTATGCCGTCGTCCTTCACCTCGGCGGCCAGCATGCGCGTGAGCATGTTGAGGGAGACCTTCGAGATCCGGTAGGCGGGAGACTCCGGGGTGACGCGTCCGTTCCAGTGACGCCATCGTGGTGGAGAGGTTGACGATCCGCCCGTACCCGCTGTCGGCGCATGTGCGGGATCGCCGCCGCGCAGCAGCGCCAGGCGCCGTAGAGGTTGGTGGCCAGGGCTGTCCTGGACCCGACCGAAGTCCGGGTCGCTGGGCCGGTGCCGCGGCCCGTCGATGGCGATGCCGGCGTTGTTGACCAGCACGTCCAGCGAGCCTTGCTGCTGCACGACGTCGTCGAACACCGCGGCGATGCCCGCTGCACGGTCCCGCACGTCGAGGGCGACCCCCACGGCGGGCAGAGGACCGGCTCCGTCCAGGGCTTGCGGCCGCCTCCTTGGCGCCCGTCTCGCTCCGGGACGCCACGACCACCTGCAGGCCTGCGCGGGCGAGCTGTCGGCAGATCTCGAGACCGATCCCTCGGTTGCCTCCCGTGACCAGGGCGACGCGTGCTCTCGTCGGAGGCTTCAGGGATGTCCTGGCCCATGTCGCTCACCTCTCCGTGTCGAGTGCGCGTACGAAGTCGTCGATCAGCACGTCGGTCGGTTCGATGCCGCAGGAGACGCGGATCATGCCGTCGTCGATGCGCGCGGCCACACGCTCCTCCGGTGTCAGTGAGAAGTGCGAGGAGTTGAACGGTGTGCTGACCAGCGTCTCCACCCCACCCAGGCTGGTCGCCTCGCAGGCCGATCCGCAACGCACGCATCACGCGCAGTGCCCGCTCGTCGCCTCCGGTCGACCGTGAAGGTCACCATTCCGCCGGTCCGCAGCCGTCGTCGTCGCGTCGCAGGACCCGGTCGGCGACCTCCGCCGCGCGTACCCGGGCAGCGACGGGTGCCGGACGCTGACCACGTCGGCACGGTCGGCCAGGACGCTCGCCAGGGCCCGCGCCGTCTGGTTGGACCGGGCCATCCGGACCTCGAAGGTCTGCATGCCGCGCCACACCTGGTAGGCGGCGTGAGGGTCGAGGCAGGTGCCCAGGGTGATGATCCGCTGCTGGACCGACCGGACCAGCTCGGCGTCTCCCACCACCACTCCGGCGATCGCGTCGGAGTGGCCGTTGAGGAACTTGGTCGCCGAGTGCACGACCACGTCGGCGCCCAGTGCGAGCGGCTGCACGTTGTACGGGGTGGCGAAGGTGTTGTCGACGACGAGCAGAGCTCCGGCTTCGTGGGCGATCTCGGCGAGCGCCGGCAGGTCGGCGAGATCCAGCTGCGGGTTGGCCAGCGTCTCGACGTAGAGGACGCCGGGTCCGGCCGCGAACGACTCGCGCCGCCACGCGTCGAGATCCAGCGCGTCGACCTGCACCACGTCGAAACCCCACGCCGGGAGGTCGCGCACCAGCAGGTCACGGGTGTCCCCGTAGACCTGGCGCGCGGCCACGATCGTGGTCGCCGTGGCGCAGCAGGGTCAGCAAGTGGTCGCGATCGCGCCCATGCCGGAGCTGGTCATGAAGGCCGCTGTCGGCGCCCTCGAGCCGGGCCACCTCGTCGGCGGCGACGTCCACCGTCGGGTTGCGGAACCGGCCGTACCAGATCTCGTCCAGGCCTCCGTCCTGGATGTCCTTGTAGGCGAGGTCGTCCAGGAAGTAGGTGACCGACTGGTGGATCGGTGGCACCACGGGACGGGTGCGCGGCATGAACCGTTCAGACTGCCCGGGCCGTCCTGCGGTCATGCCAGCCGTCCCAGCACCGCCTCCGTGACCTGGTCCGTCGACGCAGTGCCCCCGACGTCCGCCGTCCGGGTCGCGGGGTCGCGCAGGGTGTCCTCGATGGCGGTCATGAGCCGCCCGGCCGCCTCGCTCGGCGTCGAGGTGGTTCAGCATCATGACCGCCGTCCACAGCATGCCCACCGGGTTGGCGATGCCTTTGCCGGCGATGTCGGGGCCGAGCCGTGCACCGGCTCGAACATCGACGGGTGACGGCCGGTCGGGTCCAGGTTCGCCGAAGGGGCGATGCCGATGCTGCCGGTGATCGCCGGCGGCGAGGTCGCTGAGGATGTCGCCGAACAGGTTGCTCGCGACGATCACGTCGAAGCGACTCCGGCCGCAGGACCAGCTTGGCCGCGAGCGCGTCGACGTGCTCCTCGGTGAGGTCGACGTCCGGGTGGGCCGCGGCCCGCTCGCGTACGACCTCGTCCCAGAAGGGCATGGTGTGGATCAGGCCGTTGGACTTCGTGGCCGACGTCAGGCGCCGTTTCCGGCTCTCGGCGAGGTCCAGCGCATAGTCGGCGATCCGGGTGATTCCGTGCCGGGTGAACACCGACTCCTGGACCGCGGTCTCAGTGGGGAGTCCTCGGTTGTAGCGGCCGCCGATCTCGCTGTACTCACCCTCGTTGTTCTCACGGACGACGAGGAAGTCGACCCGGCGCTCGTCGGCGCCGGCCAGGGGGCTGGGGATCCCCTCGAAGCTTCGGACCGGTCGCAGGTTGACGTACTGCTCGAAGACCCTTCGGATGGGGATCAGCAGTCCCCACAGCGAGACGTGGTCCGGGACGTCAGGTCTCCCCACGGCGCCCAGGAGGACCGCTCGGTACTTCGCGAGGGTCTCGAGACCGTCGACCGGCATCAGGGCGCCTTCGGCGAGGTAGCGCTCGCAGGACCAGTCGAACTCGTCGATGACCAGGCCGAGTTCGTGCTGCTCGTTCAGACGCTCCAGCACGCGCCCGGCCGACGCCGCCACCTCGATCCCGATGCCGTCACCGGGCACGAGAGCGATTCGACGTTCGGGTTTCGTCATCGCGGCCTCAGACGTTCGTCGCGACGGCGACGTACTTGGTCTCGAGGAACTCCTCGATCCCCACGCGGCCGCCCTCGCGCCCCAGGCCGGAGTGCTTCATGCCGCCGAAGGGCGCGGCCGGGTTGGACACGATGCCCTGGTTGAGGCCGACCATGCCGGCTCGAGCCGCTCGCAGACGCGCAGCGCCCGGTCCAGGTCGCGGGTGAAGACGTAGGCGACCAGACCGAAGTCGGTGTCGTTCGCGGCGGTGATCGCCTCCTCCTCGGTCTCGAAGGTGGTGATCGGGGCGACGGGGCCGAAGATCTCCTCGTGCCGCATCTTCGCGTCGTGCGGGACTCCAGACAGGACGGTGGGCGCGTAGAAGTAGCCGGCGCCGCCCACGGCGTCGCCGCCGGTCACGACCTTGGCGCCGCGGGCGACTGCGTCCCGGACCAGCGTGCTGACCTTGACCCTGGCGTCCTCGTCGATGAGCGGGCCGACGGTGACGCCTTCGTCCGTGCCACGCCCGACAGGCATGGCAGCCATGCGCTCGCCCAAGCGGCGGGCGAACTCGTCGGCGACCGACGTGTGAACGTAGAAGCGGTTCGCGGCGGTGCAGGCCTCACCGATGTTGCGCATCTTGGCCAGCATCGCGCCCTCGACCGCGGCGTCGAGGTCGGCGTCGTCGAAGACCAGGAAGGGGGCGTTGCCGCCGAGCTCGAGGGAAACGCGCATGACCTGGTCCGCGCACTGCTCAGCAGCAGTCGACCGACAGGGGTGGAGCCGGTGAAGGAGAGCTTGCGGGCACGGCCGTCCTTGATCATCGGTTCCATCACGGCGGCGGGGTCCGAGGTGGTGACGACGTTGAGCACGCCTTCGGGCAGGCCGGCCTCCTGCATGATCCCGGCGAGCGCCAGCATCGACAGCGGCGTCTGCTCCGCGGGCTTGATGACCATGGTGCAGCCGGCCGCCACGGCCGGGCCGATCTTGCGGGTGCCCATGGCCATCGGGAAGTTCCACGGGGTGATCAGCAGGCAGGGGCCGACCGGCTGCCGCATGGTGAGCAGGCGGCCCTGCCGTTGGGAGCCACGGCGAAGGAGCCCTCGATCCGCACGGCCTCCTCGGAGAACCAGCGGAAGAACTCCGCGGCGTAGGCGATCTCGCCGCGCGCCTCGCCGAGCGGCTTGCCCATCTCGAGCGTCATCAGCAGGGCCAGGTCGTCCTGCCTCTCCATGAGCAGCTCGTAGGCCCGGCGCAGGATCTCGCTGCGCTCGCGGGGGGCGACGGCCGCCCAGGAGGGCTGGGCCTTGGCCGCGGCGTCGAGCGCGCGCATGCCGTCGGCGGGGCCGGCGTCGGCGACCTCGGAGAGGGTCTTGCCGGTGGAGGGGTCCTCGACGGGAAGCGTCCGACCGTTCTCGGCCGGTGCCCACTGGCCCCCGATGAACAGGCCCGTGGGCACCGCCTCGACGACCTCGGTCTCGCGCCCGTTCTCGCGCTCGCTGTTCTCGCCCACGCCAACTCCTGAAGATGCTGTAGGATTGTCTGTTGTCGACAGTCTACCAAGGAGTGCGCCGATGGCATACCTCTCTCCGCTGCTGAAGCAGGCCACCCCTGTGACCGCCGTCCGAGGCGAGGGCGTCGTGACCTCTACGACGAGGACGGCCGCCGGTACCTCGACTTCACCGCCGGCATCGGCGTCACCAGCACCGGGCACTGCCACCCCGGGGTGGTCGAGGCCATCCAGGCGCAGGCCGGCGAGCTCATCCACGGCCAGTACACCACCGTCATGCACCCCCGCTCGCTCGAGCTGGCCGAGACGCCTCGGCCGAGGTGCTGCCCGAGCCGCTCGGCTCGGTGTTCTTCTCCAACTCCGGCAGCGAGGCGGTCGAGGCGGCCCTGCGCCTGGCCCGCCACGCCACCGGCCGGCCCAACATCATCGTCTTCCAGGGCGGCGTTCCACGGCCGCACCATGGGCGCGGCGTCGATGACCACCTCCAAGCTCGCCGTTCCGGGCCGGCCTCTCAGCCCCTGATGGGCGGGGTCGTCGTCGCGCCCTTCCCCCACGCCCACCGCTACGGCTGGACCGAGGAGGAGGCCGCGGCCTTCTGCCTCCGCGAGCTCGACCTACCTGCTCGCCACCACGACCGCGCCGGCCGAGACCGCGGCCATCATCATCGAGCCGGTGCTCGGCGAGGGCGGCTACGTGCCCGGCCCAACCGCGTTCCTCGCCGGGCTGCGCGAGCGCGCGACCGCCACGGCATCCTGCTCGTCGCCGACGAGATCCAGACCGGCGGCGGCCGCACCGGCCGCTTCTGGGGCCACGAGCACTTCGGGGTCCGTGCCCGACGTGGTGATCACCGCCAAGGGCCTGGCCAGCGGCATGCCGCTCTCGGCCATCGCCGCCCCCAGGACCTGATGGCCACGGCTTGGCCCGGGCTCGCAGGGCGGCACCTACGGCGGCAACGCGGTGGCCTGCGCGGCCGCGCTGGCCACCCTCGAGGTGATCGACGAGGAGCGCCTGGTCGCCAACGCCGGCGACGTGGGCGCCCTGCTCGAGCAGGGCCTCCGCAAGGTCGCAGCCGAGCACCCGGTCATCGGCGACGTGCGCGGGCTCGGCCTGATGCTCGGCCAGCGAGTTCACCGCCGCGGACGGCGCGCCGACGCGGCGGCGGCGTCGCAGGCCCAGCAGGACGCGGCGCGGCGCGGACTGCTGCTGCTCACCTGCGGCCCCTACGGCAACGTGGTCCGCATGATCCCGCCCCTGGTGATCAGGAGCAGCAGGTCGAGGAGGCCCTGGCGATCTGGGTCGAGTCGGTCAAGTCGGCAGAGTCGGCAGAGTCGGCCTGACCGGGCCGGTGGTCCAGGATGGACCCGGAGGCGACTGCCTCCTGGCATGAGCACGGAGGGTGGAGCTGTGGTTGGAGTTGAGCGCCCGAATGGAGAGCCGGACGGTTCGGCCGGCCCGCCGCCGCCGCCCGACAACCGGTGGGCACGAAGCCTGTGGCTGGACGGCGTGGTCCACGACCTGACGCCGCGGGAAGCGCTGTCGGGCGATCACTCGTGTGATGTAGCGATCGTCGGAGGAGGCTTCGGCGGATTGTGGACGGCGTACTACCTCAAGAAGGCGGATCCCTCTGTGCGGGTCACCGTGGTCGAGGCCGAGATCGCAGGGTTCGGCGGCGCCGGTCGCAACGGCGGCTTCGCCTCGGCCGGCATCGCCGGCAGCAGCTCGCGCTACGCGCGGCGGAGCGGCTGGGACAGCGTCCTTCGGGCCGAGCGCGAAGTCCAGCACGCGATCGATGAGATCGGCCGAGTCGCGTGCGAGGAGGGCATCGACTGCGGCTTCAGCAAGTCGGGTGCGCTCACCTTGGCGACCACCGAACCCCAGGCGCAGCGGGTCCGCGCCAAGGTCGAGGCAAAGCGGGGCTTGGGGCTGGGGCCGGAGGATGTGCGGCTGCTCGACCGGGACGAAACAGCCGACCTCATCCGCGGCGCGGCGGGAGTTCGCGCCGCATCCTTCACCCCGCACTGTGCCCGCGTCGACCCTGCGCGGCTGGCCCGCGGGCTGGCCGCCGCCTGCGAGCGTCTCGGCGTCAAGATCTTCGAGCAGAGTCCGGCTCAGCACCTCGGCCCCAAGGTGGTGCAGTGCAGCACCGGGAGGATCTCGGCCGACGTGGTGGTCCGGGCGACGGAGTCCTACACCATCCGCGAGCGGGGCGAGAGACGGAAGTTCCTGCCGCTCTACTCGCTGATGATCGCCACCGAGCCCCTGCCTCAGCAGGTCTGGGACGAGCTCGGGTGGCTGGACGGCCTCGGAGTACAAGATCTGGGCCACCTGTACTACTACGCCAACCGCACCATCGACGGTCGGATCGCGATCGGGGGTCGCGGAGCGCCGTATCGGCTGACCAGGCCTCTCGCCTCGGAGAACGAGCAGAACGGCCGCGTCTACGAGCGGCTGCGCCAGACTCTGGACGAGGCGTTCCCCGCCGCCGGCCAGGCTCGGATCACCCATCACTGGGGAGGGCCCCTCGCGGTGCCGCGCGACTGGTGCATGAGGACGACGTACGACCGCGAGGTAGGACTGGGCTTCGTCGGTGCGTTCGGCGGTCACGGCGTTACCGCTTCCAACATCTCCGGCCGCACGATGCGCGACCTGATCCTGGGTGACAGCACCGACCTGACATCGCTTCCCTGGGTCGGACACCGAACCCGGAACTGGGAACCCGAGCCGCTGCGGTTTGTCGCTGCGCAGGCTGATCCACAAGACCCTCGCCTCGGCTGACGCCTACGAGGAACGCACCGGGAAGTCGGCCAAGCGCGTACGGCTGGTGGCGCCGTTCCTGCCACCGGCCTGACTGCTGCGCAGCGACCGAGATCCGCTCTGCCGAGACGGGGCGCGGGAGGGAGTCGGGGTCGGCCTCCCGCGCCCCGGGTCAGTCAGGCGCTCCTGTTGATGGCGACGATCTTGGGTTCGGTCATCGCTTCGACTGCGAAGGGCACGCCTTCCCTGCCGACGCCGGAGCGCTTGCCCCCGCCGAACGGCATCGCGTCGATCCGGTAGTCGCCGGTGTCGTTGATCATCACTGCACCGACACGCAGCGACTGAGCGACGTCGAGGGCGCGGTCGATGTCGCGGGTGAAGACGCCCACCTGCAGGCCGTACTCGGAGGTGTTGACCTCGGCGACGGCCGACTCCACGCTGTCGAAGGGAGTGAGCGACACGACGGGACCGAAGATCTCCTCTGTGACGACCTTGGCGTCAAGGGGCGGGTCGGCGAGAACCGTCGGCCAGTAGAAGGTGCCGTCTCGCTTGCCTCCGACAGTGCACGACCGCTCCGCCGGCCACGGCCTCGCTGCACCCAGGACTCGACGCGCATGCGCCGCCGCTTCGTCCACCAGGGGTCCGACGTCGGTCCCGCTCGTCGGACTTGCTGCCCACGACGAGACTCGCGCGTACCTCCGACGACCTGGTCGAGCAGCCTCTCGAATCTGTCCGCCGCCACGTGGACCCGCTGGACCGAGAGGCAGTTCTGCCCGGCGTTGCCGAAGGCGCCGTCGACGATGGCCCGTGCTGCCCGGGACACGTCTGCGTCGTCGAGCACCAGCACGGCACCGTTGCCGCCGAGCTCCATCAGGGTCTTCTTGGCCCCGGCGTTGCGGGCGACGGCATTTCCCGTGGCGTAGCCGCCGGTGAAGGACACGAGGTCGACCAGCGGATGACTTACCAGGGTTTCGCCGATGATTGCGCCTCGTCCCGTCACTACTGCGATCCGGCCGGTGGGGACACCGGCATCCAGGAGGACCTCGGCAAACGCCAGCGCGGTCAGGGGAGTGTGCTCTGCGGGCTTGAGCACCACGCCATTGCCGGCGATCAAGGCCGGGGCGAGCTTGTGGGCGACCAGGTTGAGCGGGTCGTTGAAGGGCGTGATCGCCGCCGACGACGCCGATGGGTTCACGGGTGTACCAGCCGAATCGATGCTCGCCGCGCGGGGTGTCGCCGAAGGGAAGGGTTCGGCCTTCGAGGAGGGCTGTCTGTTCCGAGGCGAGGCGAACGTCTCGACGGCGCGGGCGACCTCTTTGCTCGCGTCTCGCACCGGCTTGCAGCCTTCGGCCGAGATCAGGTCGACGAACAGCTCTTCTCGCGCCCGGATGAGATCGGCGGCGCGAGTCAGGGCCTCACGGCGCTGCCAGACCGGCCAGCCGGGACCAGCCGTGAGCCTCTCGGTGGACTGCACGCACGGCCGCATCGGTGTCCTCGAGGGTGGCATCGACGACGGCGCCAAGGACGCGACCGTCCTCGGGATCGGTGACCTCGAGCTCCCCGGCCCCTTGCTGCCAGGCTCCGCACCAGAAGGCTCCGCCGGGGGGTGTCCACCCGACTCCGCGTGATGTTGCTCATGCCCGCTACTGTGGCGGTCCGCGATCGACATTCGTCAACTGTTAGTTGTTGACAATTGACCGTGACCGATGCTTTGGTTGTGAAGTCCGACACACCCGAACAGCCGGTTCGGCCGGCGCAGTGCAAAGGATCTGGACAGATGACTCGACTTCGTTTGGCGGCCGTAGCGGTCCTCGTCGCCTTGACGGCGACCGCTTGCGGCATGGGCGGGGGAAACGGCGGTGACAGCGCCAGTTCCGGCGGCCACCTCGTCTACGACACCTGGACTACGCCTGCCGCCGCGTGGGCGCTCGAGACCGACGACGCATTCATCCTCTCGAACGCGGGCTGTCTCGAGACCCTCGTCAAGTACGGCTACGACGGGAAGCTGGAGCCCATGCTCGCCACCAGCTGGAAGCAGGTCGACGCGACCGACTGGGAGTTCACGCTCCGTGACGGCGTCAACTTCCAGGACGGCGCTCCGCTGAACGCCGACGCGGTGGTGGGGGCGCTGAACCACCTGCTGGCCGTCAAGACTCCGGCCAAGGCGTTCAACTCGACGGCGATCAGCAGCGTCACCGCCGTCGATGCCTCCACCGTGCGGATCACGACTCCCGCGGAGGACCCACTGCTCGCCTTGCGTGTGGCCAGCCCGAACACCGGCATCCTTGGCGCCGAAGGCCTACGCGGGCGACCAGACCGACATTCAGGGAACCTGCACCGGTCCTTTCGAGGTGACCGGCAGAGGTGCCGAACCAGTCGATCAGCCTCAAGGCGAACCCCAACTACTGGGGCGGCCACGTGAACCTCGGCTCTGTCGAGATGCGTTTCATCACCGATGGCGCGACGCGGTCCACCCAGCTGCAGGCCGGTGAGGCGCAGATCGCCCGTGATCTTCCCCCGGCGAACCTCAGCACCCTCAAGGGCGATCGCAGCATCGTTATCGACGAGCAGACCAACCCGCGGACCACTGTGATGCTGCTGAACAACTCCCGTCCGCCGTTCAACAACGAGCTCGTGCGCAAGGCCGTGCAGGCCGCGGTGAATACCAAGGCCATTGTTGAGGCCGTGTTCGAGGGGCTCGGTCAGCCGGCAGTGGGGCCGTTCCCTCCGGGCAGCCCGTGGACGCCGGCTGGTGCACGAGTCTGCGAGCACCGGAAACCTCGACAAGGCCAAGGCGCTCTTCCAGCAGGCCGGGGTCGATCCCTCCAAGCTGACGATCCAGCTGCTCAGCTACACCGAACGCTCTCAGTTCGCCGATGTTGCAGCGGTCATCCAGGCCCAGCTCAGAAGCTCGGCATCACGGTCAAGATCAAGTCCGCCGACTACGCCTCCTTGGAGCCGGCCATGCTGTCGGGCAACTTCGACGCCACCCTGCTGTCGCGTGGGTACCTGATCTACGTCGCGGACCCCGGCGGCTACCTGCAGTCGGACTTCACCTGTGACGGTGGGTACAACATCGCCCACTACTGCGACCCCGAGACCGACCAGATGATCAAGGACGCGGTGTCGACCAAGGACCAGACGGCCCGCAACCAGAAGTACGCCGAGATCGCCAAGCGGCTCGAGGACCAGGCGGCCAGCGTGTGGCTGCTCCACGAGGCCTCAGCTTGGGGAATCAGTAGCAAGGTCCAGAACTTCAAACGGCACCCGCTGGACTACTACACGTTGACGAAGGACCTGTCGCTCAGCAACTGAGCGTCCCCGGTCCGACCAACTGCAAGGGAGACTGCAAACGATGATCGACTTCGAGCCGAAGTACATCACCTTCGACTGCTACGGCACGCTGACCGCTTTCGGGATGTCCAAGCTGACGCGGACGCTGATCGCCGACCGGCTGCCGGAGGAGAAGATCGAGGACTTCCTCGACGACTTCGAGGCGTACCGAGGCGATGAGGTGGTGGGGCCGTACAAGCCCTACCACCAGGTCATCAACGACGCGCTGCGCCGCGCGTGCGACGCCTGGGGCATCGAGCACCGGGACCAGGACGGGGCGGCCATCTACGAGGCCGTCCCGACCTGGGGGCCGCACCCCGATGTGCCCGAGGCGCTCAAGGCCCTGCGCGTCCGGTACCCGCTCGTCATCCTCTCCAACGCCGCGGACGAGCAGATCCACGCCAACGTGGACAAGCTCGGGGCGCCGTTCCACGCAGTCTTCACGGCCGAGCAGGCCCAGGCCTACAAGCCGCGCTTCCAGGCCTTCGAGTACATGCTCGACCAGCTCGGGGTCGGCCCCGGGGACGTCCTGCACGTCTCGTCGAGCCTGCGCTACGACCTGATGCCGGCGCACGACCTCCGCATCACCAACAAGGTCTACGTCAACCGCGGCTACGAGCCGAGCACGCCGTACTACGGCTACCACGAGGTCAAGGATCTTGGCGGGCTTCCCGCCGCTTCTGGGCATCTGATCCAGGCTTCGCCCGCTTCTTCGGCACCAAGAGGAGACCACGATGAAGTTCGCTCCCTTACTGGCTCGACACCGCCCCGCAGGGCCCGACCGTTCGAACACCGCGATCGGCGGGCACGCGGACGTGGCGGTGGTCGGCGGCGGCTTCACTGGTCTTTCCGCGGCTCTGCATTTGGCGAGGAAGGGGGCGAACGTCCACGTCTTCGAGCAGGAGACGGTGGGTTGGGGCGCATCCGGGCGCAACGGCGGGATGGCGACCACGGGGTTGTCCATCGGCTTCCGTGACGCTGTGGCGCGTTACGGCGACGCCGTCGGCGATGGCCTACTTCCTGGCCTACAACGACGCGATCGACTCGCTGGAGAAGATCGTGGCCGACGAGGCGATCGACTGCGACTTCGCGCGGCACCGGGAAGATGACCCTGGCGGCTGAAGCCGGCGCACTTCGAGGGCTTGAAGAAGACCTCGGAGAGCGCTGGCCGAGATAGGTGGGCCAGGAGACGATCCTGGTGCCCAGGAGCGAGCTCCGTTCCGAGATCGGGTCCGACTACTACCACGGTGCGATGGTCGACCCGAAGGGCGCGGGTCTGCACGTGGGCAAGTTCGTCAAGGGTCTGGGCGAGGCCGCGGCCCGGCAGGGCGCGGTGATCCACGAGAAGGCGCCGGTGCAGCAGCTGCGCCGCCTCCAGGGGACCGCCCACGAGGTGGTCACCCCCCGCGGCAGCGTGCGGGCCCGAGCAGGTGCTGGTCGCGACCAGCGGCTACACCCGGCGGCCGTTCCGGTGGCAGCAGGTGCGGATCGCGCCGGTTGGCAGCTTCATCGTGGTGACCGAGCCGCTGGGCAAGGAGGTCTGCGACCAGCTCATGCCGACCCGGCGGATGGCCTCGGACTCCAAGAACCTGCTGTTCTACTTCCGGATCACCCCCGACCACCGGATGCTGTTCGGCGGGCCGGGCCCGGTTCGCGATGTCGAACCCGCAGTCGGACGAGAAGAGCGGCCGGATCCTGCAGAAGGTCCATGGTCGAGGTCTTCCCGCAGCTCGCCCAGGCCCGCATCGACTACTGCTGGGGCGGCCTGGTCGACATGAGCATGGATCGGATGGTGCATGCCGGGGAGCACGATGGGGTCTTCTACTCCCTCGGCTACTCCGGCCATGGCGTCCAGATGGCCACCCACATGGGCAAGCAGATGGCCGAGGTGATCGACGGCAACTCCGAGGCCAACCCGTGGGGCGACCTGCCGTTCAAGCGGATCCCCGGCCACGTCGGCCCGCCGTGGTTCCTTCCGTTCGCCGGGGCGTACTACAAGTTCCAGGACATGATCAGGTAAGGCCATGGCGGTGTTGATGGGACTCCGGAGGGGCCCATGTTCGCGTTCCTGATCCGCCGAGCGGTGATGCTGGCCATCACCCTCGGAGTGGTTTCCGTGCTGGCCTTCCTGATCCCCTATGCCGGGTGAGGGGGATCCGGCGCGCAAGATCCTCGAGGCCCGGGTGCACGACCCTGCCCTCACTCAGGCGCAGATCGAGGCCCTAACCAAGGAGCTCGGCCTGGACCGCCCGCTCTACCAGCAGTATTTCGACTGGCTGGGGCACACCGCTCAGGGGCGACTTCGGGTTCTCCTTCACCAGCCGCACACCGGTCAACGAGCTGGTGGTCCCTGCGCTCGAGGTCTCCATCTCCCTCGCGCTGGCGGCGCTCCTTCTCGCGCTGATCCTGGCCATACCCTTGGGTATCGTGGCCGCCACCTCGCGTGGCGGCAAGTGGACAGCGTGGTGACCTTCGTGTCGCAGAGCTCGGTCTCGGCGCCGGAGTACTGGGTCGGCCCGGTTCTGGTGCTGGTCTTCGCCCGCTATCTGGGTTGGCTGCCGTCGAGCGGCTGGGCGGGGACTGTCCTACGTCGTCATGCCCGCCTCGGCGCTGGCGCTGCGTCCGTCTGGGCTACTTCACGCAGGTGACCAGGGCGGCCATGACCGATGTGCTGAACGCGCCCTACATCACCGCTGCGCGCAGCCGGGGCCTGAGCTTCCCCAGGACGCTGCATGCGGCACGGACTGCGCAACAGCATGCTGCCCGTGATGACGCTGTTCTCCTTCTGGTTCGCCGGATCTGCTGGGCGGATCGGTGGTCATCGAGGTCATCTTCAACATCCCTGGCATGGGCCGGCTGCTCTACACCTCCGTGATCAACAACGATGTGCCCGTGATCCAGGGAGGCATGATGTGGATCCTCACCCTTGCGGTCGTGATCAACACCGCGACCGACCTGCTCTACGGCGTGCTCAACCCGGCGATGAGGGTGAACCGTGGCTAGCACCGCAACGCGACCGACACGTGGAGACCACTCGAGACCACCTCAACGGCGGGCTCCTCCGACACGCCGCCCTGGTGTCGTGTCACTGCTCATGCGCGGGGCGCAGACACCAGCACTGGACGCTCCTCACCGGCGTGGCCTGCCTGCTGGCCTTCATCCTCCTCATCCTGGTCCTGACACCGTGGATCTCCCCGCACGACCCTGCCGCCCAGACGCTCTCAGGCCGGCTGGCCGGTCGCCTCGGCGTCGCACTGGTTCGGCACCGACCACCTCGGCCGCGACGTGCTCTCCCGGCTGATGTCGGGCGGCCGCTTCTCGGTCACGATCGCCGCGATCACCCTCGTCATCTGCGCGATCTCGGGCAGCATCATCGGCGCGGTCGCCGCCCGGCGCGGCGGCTGGGTCGACGAGATCGTGATGCGCAGCGTCGACATGCTCATCTGCTTCCCCGACGTGGTCGTCGCCCTCTTCCTGATCTCGCTCTTCGGCGCGGGCTACGGCACGCTGATCGCCGCGCTGACCATCACCGGCTGGACGCCCTTCGCGCGGCTGATGCGCGGGCTCGCCCTCGAGATCAACTCCAAGGAGTTCGTCGAGGCAGCCGAGATCCTGGGCTCGCCCAGCTGGTTCATCCTCTTCCGGCACGTGATCCCCAACGCGCTGCGCCCGGTGATGGCGATGAGCTTCCTGCGCTTCGGGCACAAGCTCATCACGGTCGGCGCGCTGTCCTACCTGGGCCTGGGGTGCAGCCGCCCGACTCCGACTGGGGCGCGATGCTGCTGGACGCCCAGCCGTACATGGAGCGCGCGCCGTTGCTCGGGATCCTCCCCGGCGCCGCCATCTTCATCACCGCGCTCAGCGTGACCATGATCGGGCAGGGCCTCGACGTCAAGAAGCAGTCCCCGAGGACGGACCCGCAGGAGAGAATCGACAGAGGCCGCACCCGTCACCCCGAACACACAGGGAGAAACCGCATGAGCCCCGAGCCGAGTCAATCCTCGTGGGCATTCCTCGCGCCACCTATGCCTCGTTGGTGACCGAGCGCCTCGCGACAGCATCATCAAGCGTGAGCTGGAGGCGGGCAGCAGCTCAGCGAGGTGGAGCTGGCGAAGAGCTACGGCGTCAGCAGAGGACCGGTGCGCGAGGCGCTGCAGCGGCTGGTCCAGGAGGGCCTGCTCATCAGCCAGCCTCACCGCGGGGTCTTCGTCCCCGTGATCAGCGACGAGGATGTCGAGGACATCTACCTGCTCCGGGAAGCGCTCGAGTCCGCGGCGATGAGGCGGATCATCAGCCTGGCAGATCTCGAGGACGCCTACAACGCAGCTCGACAGGCACGTCGCGGCCATGGAGGCGGCCGAGGCTGCCGGGGACTGGGAGGCACGTGGGCCAGCACGACCTGGACTTCCACGCCGCTCTGGTCGAGGCCAGCGGCAGTCTTCGGCTGCAACGCTCTTTCAGCACGGTGATTTCGGAGACCCGGTTGTGCCTCGGCGCGCTCACTACCTTCCCTGCGCGGGAGGACCTGGTGGCGGAGCACCGTCGGATCATCGAGCGGATGCGGGACAACGATGCCGCGGGAGCGTTGGACGCGCTGAAGGTCCACTTCGACGTTGCCGTCGTCACCTTGAAAATGCCGTCGATGGACGGATCGAAGGTGTCGAGTGACGGTGCCACGGCCCCGATGGGGGCGATCACATGAGTGAGCTGCTCAACTAGACCGCGCCCCATAAGCAGGCTGCGTCCGGAGGATCACGTCCCCTGCTGGAGATCAGGGGTCTGGGTGTGGACTTCCCCGAGGTCGGCGAAGGCGCCGCGATCGAGTCGATGGACCTCAAAGTGGGTCGCGGAGAGATCGTCGCACTGGTCGGTGAGTCCGGGTCGGGCAAGAGCATGACCGCGCTGACCGTGATGGGTCTGCTCCCCACCGGTGCCGAAGTCACCGGCGGCGTCGCCGAGATCGACGGCGAGGACCTCCTCTCCATGTCCAACAAGCGGCGCGACGAGGTGCGGGGCGGGAAGATCGGCATGATCTTCCAACAGCCCAAGTCGATGCTGGACCCGACCGCCAAGGTCGGCGGCCAGGTCTCCGAGGCGCTCCGCAGGCACCGCCACGTCGGTAGCCGAGAGGCGAAGGGACGCGTCGTCGAGCTGCTGCGCGACGTGGGCATCCCGGAACCGGCTCGGCGGGCGTCTGCGTACTCGTTCCAGCTCTCCGGCGGCATGGCGCAAAGAGTCATGATCGCCGCGGCGCTGAGCGCCGATCCGGAGCTGTTGATCGCGGACGAGCCGACGACCGCGCTTGACGTCACGGTGCAGGCACAGATCCTGGATCTGCTCAAGCGCAAGCGGGACGAGCTCGGCCTGTCCATCCTGCTGATCACCCATGATCTCGGCATCGTCTCCTCGATGGCTGATCGGGTCGCGGTGATGTACGCCGGCCGGGTCGTCGAGGATGGCGTCACGCAGGACATCTTGAACGCTCCCCAGCATCCCTATACGCAGGCGCTGATGCGGTCCTCGCTGCTCGAGGGTGATCGCGGCAAACTCTTCTCGATCCCGGGGACCGTCAACCAGGCCAGGGAGCTCTCCCAGGGCTGCCGGTTCCTACCGAGGTGTCCCGTCGCCGCCGAGCTCGGGATCACTGCCAAGTGTCGGGCGGACGAGCCGGACCTGCACACCTGCGGCGAGCATGAGCACCATAGCCGCTGCTATGCCGCACCCGACACCGTGGAGGCGGTATGACCAGCACCATGAGCACGCCGCAGCCGTCTCGAGGCGACCAAGCCGACCCTCGAGCTGACCGACGTCGTCAAGCACTTTCCTGCGGGCCGGGGAAAGACCGTGCACTCCGTCGACGGGGTCTCGCTCACCGTCCGCAAGGGCGAGGTGCTGGGCCTGGTCGGCGAGTCCGGCTGCGGAAAGAGCACACTCGCTCGCACCATCCTCAGGGCCCTTCGGGTGAACTCCGGCCGCATCGAGTTCGACGGCAGCGACATCACGTCCATCAAGGGGAGTCAGCTCAAGGCTCTGCGCCGCTCGATGCAGTTCGTCTTCCAGGACCCCTACGGTGCGATGGATCCCAAGATGAGGCTGGGGACCAGTCTGGAGGCGCCCCTGCGTCACCACGGGATGAAGGACAAGGCGCAGCGTCGCGAACGGATCGCCGAGATGCTCGAGCGTGTGGGGCTGGAGACCGACATCCTCGACCGATACCCACGGGAGTGCAGCGGTGGACAGTTGCAGCGACTCGTGATCGCCCGAGCGCTCCTGCTGAACCCCAGGTTCATCATCTGCGACGAACCGACCTCGGCCCTGGACGCCTCCATTCGGGCGCAGATCCTGAATCTCCTGATGGAGCTGAAGGAGCAGTTCGATCTGACGCTCATGATGATCTCGCACGATCTTCGGGTGGTCCGCTACCTGTGCGACCGGATCGCAGTGATGTACCTCGGTGAGATCGTCGAGCTCGGCACTCGTGACGAGATCTTCACCATCCCCCGCCACCCATACACCCGTGTGCTCCTCGCGGCGAGCCTGGCCGAAGAGCGTGGTGAAGAAGGCGACCTCGTCTCGAGATTGAAGGGTGAGCCGCCAAGCCCCATCGATCCGCCGAGCGGTTGCCGGTTCCACCCACGGTGCCCTCTCGCGCAAGACATCTGCACCACCAACGCGCCGGCCATTACGCAGGCGGAAGCGGAGCACACGGTCTCCTGCCACTTCTGGGATCAGCAGGACCCGGTTCACCACGAGGTCACGCGCGCATTGAGCGCTTGAACCGCCGGCCCCGGCACAACGTCCCCACCGAAGCGGAAAGGCATCCCGAGATGGGACCGAGACACGACGACCGAGACGACGCGTCGAGTGACGGGCACGGGCACGGGCATGGGCACGGGCTGAACGCGCTCGACGCCGTGAACGCCGGTGCCCGCTACCGCCGCCCGCTCACGGCGGCATTCGTACTCACGGTGCTCTTCGTCGGGGTCGAGTTCGTCACCGCCGTCGTGTCCGGATCGCTGGCGCTGCTCTCGGACGCCGGCCACATGCTCTCCGACGCCGGTGGGCTGGGCATGTCCTTGGCCGCTATCACGCTCGCCGTGAGGGGGTCGACTGCGGTGCACCGCACCTTCGGCTGGTACCGGCTGGAGATTCTCGCGGCGCTGGTGAATACCTTGCTTCTGTTCGCCGTCGCTGCCTATGTTCTCTACGAGGCGATCGAGCGGCTCGGCGGCGAGCACACGGTCGCCTCGACGCCGATGATCATCGTTGCGATCGCCGGGCTGATCGTGAACCTCGTCTGCTTCCGACTGCTGCAGGCCGGCGCCAAGGAGAGTCTGAACCTTCATGGCGCCTACCTCGAGGTAGTCGCTGACGCCGTGGGATCGGTGGGCGTGCTGATCGGCGCCTCCATCATCGCCTTCACAGACTGGTTCTGGGTCGACTCCGTGATCGCTGTCGGCATCGGAGTATTCATCCTGCCCCGGGCCTACCGCCTGGGCCGTGACGGCCTGCGGATCCTGGTGGAGTCGGCTCCCGCGCACATTGACGTCGATGCGCTGACCCACGACCTGGAGGACCTCGACGACGTGGTAGAGGTCCACGACCTTCACGTGTGGACCATCACTTCAGGCATGGACGCCGTCAGTGTGCACCTCCAAGTCCGGCCCGGCGCCGACACACACTCGGTCCTCGATCGTTCCCGCGAGCGGTTGCGGGAGCGGCACCACGTCACCCATGCCACCGTGCAGATCGAGCCCACCGACCACGTCGGCTGCAATCTCGTCCAATGGTGAGCGGGGGCGGGGAGACTCCATGATCAGCCCCGGAATCGGTCCGCAGGCCCGCGTCGAGCGCGACTTCCTCGGTCAGGTCCACATTCCGCGGGGCGCCTACTGGGGGGTGCACACAGCCCGCGCTCTGGAGAACTTCCCGATCAGCAAGACGCCGTTGTCGACGCACCCCGAGCTCGTGGCGGCACTCGGGGCGGTGAAGCAGGCGGCCGTCCGGGCCAACCGAGAGCTGGGTCTGGTCGACGTCCGCCGAGCGGCGATCATCGACCGGGCCTGCCAGGACGTACGCGCGGGGCTGCTCGACGACCAGTTCGTCGTCGACGTGATCCAGGGCGGTGCCGGCACATCGACGAACATGAACGCAAACGAGGTGGTGGCCAACCGCGCACTCGAGCTGCTCGGGCGCCCGGCGGGTCGCTACGACGAGATCCATCCACTGGACCATGTGGACCGCAGCCAGAGCACCAACGACGTCTACCCGACCGCGGTGAGGCTGAGCTGCTCACCGCTCTTGAGGGCCTCTCCACGGCGGTGAGCCGTCTGGGCGAGGCCTGCCAGCTGAAGGCCAACGAGTTCTGGTCGGTGCCGAAGATGGGACGCAGCCAGCTGCAGGACGCCGTGCCGATGACCGTCGGCCAGGAGTTCGCAGCGTGGGGGGCCACGCTGGCAGAGGAGGATGCCCGCATCCGCGACTCCCGTGGACTGCTCAGCGAGATCAACCTGGGTGCGACGGCGATCGGTACCGGCATCACCACCGACCCGGCCTATCGGGACGTGGTCTGCCGCCATCTCCGGCAGGTCACCGGTCTGCCGCTCGTGACAGCGGCGAACTTGATCGAGGCGACCTCGGACACGGGCGTGTTCGTGCAGCTCTCCGGGATGCTCAAGCGCACCGCGGTGAAGGTCTCCAAGATCTGCAACGATCTCCGTCTGCTGTCCTCGGGACCTCAGGCCGGCCTCGGCGAGCTGAGGCTTCCGGCCCGGCAGGCCGGCTCCAGCATCATGCCGGGGAAGGTGAACCCGGTGATCCCGGAGGTGGTCAACCAGGTTGCCTTCGCTGTCGTCGGCAACGACGTCACGCGTCACGCTGGCGGCCGAAGGGGGCCAGCTCCAGCTCAACGCCTTCGAACCGGTCATCGCCCACACGCTTCTGCTGAGCATCGGCTGGATGGCGTCTGCCTTCGAGCAGCTGGCCACGCTGTGCATCGCGGGCATCGAGGTCAACGACGAACATCTCCGCAGGACCATGGCGGGCAGCGTCGGAGTGGTCACTGCGCTCACCCCCTACATCGGCTATGCGGCGGCAGCCGACATCGCCAAGGTCGCTCTCGCCGGCGGAGGCACCGTGCGCGCGCTCGTGCTGGCGACGGGAGCGTTGTCGGAGGAGGTGCTGGATGACCTACTGAGACCCGAGCACCTGGCGGGCATGGCGACTGATCAGCCCCACCCGGAGGAGCTTGCGGGGAGATGAAACGCATCGTCATCGTCGGCGGCTCGCTCGCAGGCCATCACGCCGCCGCATCCCTGCGCCAGATCGGCTACGACGGAGCCGTCACGGTCATCGGTTCCGAGATCCATCACCCGTACGACCGCTACCCCCTGTCCAAGGCGTTCCTCACCGGGCAGACGGACCGGCAGGGGATCGACCTGGCACGGGACGTCCCCGACATCGACTGGCGACTCGGGGCGTCAGCCACGGGTGTCGATCTCGCGAACGGGCAGCTCGCCTTGGAGACAGGCGAGAAGCTTCCCTTCGACGGTCTCGTCGTTGCCACCGGCGCCCGTCCCCGCAGTGTCGAGCAGGTCGCCGAGGTGGAGGGTGCCTTCACGTTCCGCGACGTCGAGGACGCGGTACTCCTCAAGGAAGCGCTCGCGGGGCCGGAGAGGCGAGTGGTGGTGGCCGGTGGCGGCCTGATCGGCGCGGAGATCGCGGCGACAGCGGTGGCCCAGGGTCACCCCACGACCCTCGTCCATCCCGGCGAGATTCCCACGATCCACGCGGTGGGCCGCTCGGTGGCCGAGCACCTCCTGGGACCTGCACCGCGAGGCCGGGGTCGAGCTGGCTCCGCGATCGCGGGTCACGGGCATCGACGGCGAGCACGGACGAGCGACCGGTGTCGTGCTCGAGGACGGCCGCAGGATCCCGGCCGACGTCGTGGTGATGGCCACCGGCACCGAGCCGAACGTCGAGTGGCTCCGCGGCAACGGGCTGCGCACCGAGGGCGGGCTGCTGTGCACGGACACCCTGTTCGCCGTCGGCAGCAGCTGGGTCGTCGGGGCCGGTGACGCGGTGAGAGCGCCGCATCCGTTCCTCGGCCCCGAGCCGATCCGTGTCGAGCACTGGGCGGCGACGCGTCAGCAGGCAGCGCTCGCGGTCGGCAACCTCCTGGCGGGGCCCGGAGCGGCCTGGCGTCAGACAGCGCTCCCAGACTTCGGGACCACCATCCACGGCGCTCGCATCCGCTGCGTCGGGTTTCCCGCAGGCGGCGGACGAGAGCCGTCTCAGCCTGGGGATCCCTCGAGTCGGGTGCCGCCGTCTTCGAGCTGACCCGGGGGGGCCGGATCGTCGGTCTGATCTCGGTCAACGCGACCCCGGAGCTGGACCGCATCGCGGTCGATCTGTGGCCGGACAACCTTCCCGACCGCATCCGTGCCGGCCTGGCTCGCCCTCAGGCCGCACGGACGTGGACCGGTGGTTGAAGCCGAATGGGTGGTTGAGCTGGTCGAATCCGCTCCGAGTACGGCTAGAACGCGGTGTAGCCGCCATCGACGGGCAGCACTGCTCCGGTGATGTAGGAGGACTCCGAGGACGCGAGGAAGACGATGGCGTCCGCGACCTCCTCGGGCGAGGCCAGGCGGCGGAGCGGGATCTGGGACTCGCGCTGGCGGCGGTAGGACTCCGGGTCCGGGCGCCGTTGGAAGGACGACTCGATGACCGGCGTCGCGGTCAGACCGGGCGCCACCACGTTGACCCGGATGTTGCGCTCGGCCCACTCGATCGCCGCTCCCTTGGCGAGCATGATCAGACCGCCCTTGGCTGCGGAGTACAAGCACCTCTCCCGGCATGCCGACCATGCCGAGCCGCGAGCCCACGCACACGAACGAGCCTCCGGCCTGGGGCATCAGCGGCGCGAAGTGCTTCATCACCAGGAAGGCGCTGAGCAGGTTGCTGTGCAAGACGTCCCGCGCGGCCTGCGTAGTCCATCTCGACCAGGGGGCTGCTGGCCTGCAGGCCGTGGTTGAGCACGACGACGTCCACCGCATCGAAGGGATCCGCAGCCCGCTGGCCAGGTCCGCGACGAACGTCTCGTCATTGAGATCCCCGGGGACGTAGAGGTCGCTCGGGCTGGACAGTGTCCATCTGCTCCCGGCGGCCGGTGAGCAGCAGCCGCGCCCCCTCGCGTCGGAAGTGGGAGGTCACCGCCTGACCGATCCCGCTGCTGGCGCCGGTGACCAGAGCGGTCAGGTTCTCGAGTCTCATCTTGGCTTCTCCTGGGATCGGGTGACGGGAGAGGTTCCTGGCAGGTCAGCTGAGCATGCCTCGGGCAGCGACCGCCCAGCGCTCCAGCGTGCCGGCTTCGGAGTCGGTCACGACCAGCTCCTCGAAGCTGGCGACGACGGGGCAGACGTGGTTCGGCACCACGGGCACGACGCTGCCGACGCTCGGGCGCGCATCGCCCGCGGGTATCGCAGCGAAGCCGTGGTACTCGTTGAGCTTCGCCAGCACCGCCTTACTCCCGGCGATGCCGCCGTATCCCTTGTCAGGGTTGCCCTCGCGCCCCAGGGCCTTGGTGCCCACGTCGAGGATCACCTGGTCGGGCACCCAGTCGCTGACCACCGTGGCGGCGACGAACAGCGCGACCTGGTCCTCCTCGCAGGCGCCGAGCCGGGTGTTGTCCAGATCGCAGAAGACGTACTCGCCGGGCCGGATCTCGGTGACCACGCTGCCGGTGGAGAACGCCACCGTGGGCGTCGACCCTGCGCTCACCACCTCGGCGGTGAGGCCGACCTCTGCGAGGCTGCGGACGGCGCGGGTCAGCGCGGCCTCCTGGGCTCGTGCCGCCGGCTGACGCGCATCCGGCCCGGCGCTGCCCTGCCCGGGGTAGGTGTAGACCCCGACCGGCACGAGCCCGCGGTCACGGGCCGCGCGGGCGACGTCACCTGCCATCTCCGGGGGAGCGCCGGACCGTCGGGCACCGCAGTCGACCTCCACCACCACCTGGAGCCGGTCCGGTTCGTCCTGCATGGCCGTTGCGAGTGCCTCGACGGCTGCGACGTTGTCGACCCCGACGCGCAGACGGGTGCGTTGCGCGAGACTGCCGGATCCGCTCACCCTTCGTCCCCGACGGCCAGACCGGATAGGCGAGGAAGATGTCCTCGAACCCGGCGGAGGCGAACACCTCCACCTCACCGACGTTTCCGGCGGTGATCCCCACGGCACCCGCCTCGACCTGGCGCCGCCCGATCTCGACGCACTTGTGCGTCTTCACGTGAGGCCGGAGGCTCACCCCCTGCTCGTCGGCGAAGTCCTGCATCCGCTCGATGTTGCCGCTGCATCACGTCGGCCAGCACGATGGGCGCAGGAGTGTCCACCCGGCCGGCCAGGCCGTCGAGCACTTGCTGGAACCGGTGCATGGTGGGTCCTACGCCGCCTGGACGATCATCTGGATCTCGACCGGGGTGTTCGACGGCAGCCCGGCCACCCCGATGGCCGTGCGGGCATGGCGCCCGTTCTCGCCCAGCACCTCCAGGAGCAGCTCGCTGGCCGCGTCAGCGACCTTCGACTGCTGGCCCCAGTCGGGCGGGCTCGCCACGAAGACCAGCATCTGTACGACCCGGACCCGCTCCAGGCCGCCGACCGCCTCGGCGGCGACGGCGAGCGCGTTGAGCGCGGCGTGACGCGCCAGCTCACGGCCGGTCTCGAGGTCGACGTCGCGTCCCACGACGCCCTGGCCCAGCAGCTTACCGTCCTTGTACGGGAAGCTGGCCGGCGACATGGATGCTCGAGTCGACCGCCCGGTGGTTGTCGTACGGGGAGCCCGGGCGGACGGGCGGGAGGTCCAGGCCCAGTGCCTTCAGCCGCTCCGCGGCGGAGCCGCCTTCGGCGTGGTGCCGGTCATGTGTCTCGCGTCCTCCTCAGCCTGCTGGCCCGGGCGCTCATCCGCCCGGTCGTCATGGGCCCGAAGCGCAGACGGGAAATGGTGTGCCACTTCGTCGCTGGAAGCGCTCCACGTCGCCGTCCAGCACGGCGCTGACCAGCCCCTCGTGCTCGCTCGCGATCTCGTGCATGTCGCTGTAGGAGCGGTGGTCGACCGCGAGGTAGAGGCGCAGCTTGCTCTCCCAGCCGTTCCAGAGGTCCTGCAGGATGGTGTGGTCCGGAGAAGTGGTAGAAGAGCCGGTGGAGGCGGAGGTGGGCGTCGATGCTGGCCGGGATGTCTTCCTCCTCCGTGGCCACGCGGAGATCCTCCAGGGTGCGGAGCAACAGTGGGCTCGCTCCCGATCCCGCAGGGTTGCCATGGAAAGCTCACCGGCGAGGGGCTCGACGCGCAGCCGGACCGACGCGATCTCGGCGACGTCGCGCGCGCTCACCTCGACGACGAAGGCCCCACGGAAGGGGATCTTCACGACCAGGCCCTCCTCCTCGAGCCTGGTCAGCGCCTCGCGAAGGGGCGACCGGCTGATCCCGAGATCCGCCGCGATGTGCGCCTCACGCAACTGCCCTCCCTGGCGGCACCGTGCCGTCGAGGATGGCGGTGCGCAGGACCCGGTAGACGCCGTCCGGAGTCGTGATGCGTCGCTCCGGCCACGCGAAGGTGGTCTCCACTGGGCGTTGCCCCGGGCCGCCCCGGTCCGTCACGGACGCGGCAGGCCGAACAGGACGGGCAGGTCGGCGATGTCGGTGATCCGCTCGTACCCGAGCCAGTGCTCGTCGTGCTCGAAGCCCCGGTCGACGTACACCTTGTTCTCGATGCCCATGGCCGCCGCCGAACGGAGGTCGTACATCGGGCTCGCGGAGACGTGCACGAGCTCGTCGGGTGTCACACCGAGCTTGGTGAACAGGTACTCGAAGGCACCGAGCCGGGGCTTGTAGATGCCCATCTCCTCGGCGCTGATGACGACCTCGAACGGGGCCTGGAGGTTCTTCGCCAGGCGCTCGGCGTGCGGGGTGTCGCTGTTGGTGATGATGACCAGCGGAACCTTCTCGGCCAGACGGTTCAGCGCCTCGGTGACACCGGGGTACGGGCCCCAGGTCGGGATGATCTCGTAGACCGCGCGCGCGTCCTCCTCCCGGTACTCCACGCCGACCCTGCGCGAGGCCCGTTCCATCGACCGGGCGACGACCTGGTGGAACGGCTGGTAGTCGCCCATGCACTCGTCGATGCGGTACGCCTTGGCCGCCTGCAGGTACGCGTCGGCGGTCTCGGCAGGGAGCCGGTCGCCCAGCACCTGCTTGAGCGCGTCGTTGATGGCGAACTTGATCAGCGTTCCGTTCATGTCGAACGTCACGAACTTCGGCGTGGTCTCGAATCCCATGACTTCCCCTGCTGACGTCGCCCGGAGCCGGCGCCTGTCGATTGTCGACAATAAGGCCTACGAGGAGTCCGTCAACTGTCAACAATCGGAGCATGTCTCAGAAGGCGGGTATTGTTCCGCGCGCAGGCTGATCCTGCCGCGTGACCGAGCACCGCTTCGCGCAGTCGGTCGCGCGTCAGTCCGCAGGCCCTCGCTCACCGCCCCTCGCGCGACGGACAGTCCGAGCACCTGCGGCGGCGCCGTCACCTCGGGCACCGTCGCCAGACTGCTCTTCGAGCCGGCTCCGCACCTCGGGAAGGACCTCGTGCGACCAGCGGTTGCAGCCGGCCCACGAAATAGACCGACTTCGGGTCCAGCGTCACCGCCACGGCGCAGACGGCGGTGGTCATCGCCGTGGCGAACGCATCCAGGACCTCGGCGCGCAAGCGCTCGTCGTGCGGTTGCAGCCACAGGTCCTCGACCCGGTCCAGGTCCAGTCCCCGCCCCCGAGCGAACTTGAGAAGGCCGCGCGTGCTCATCAGCCCTTCGAGGGACTCATTCCCCACGCCGGAGAAGAGCGCGCCCAGATCGCCGAAGGCGGTCGAGCGCCCTCGCACGAGCTCGTGGTCGGTGCAGCTGGCGAAGTTCAGCATGCTGCTGACGCTGAAGAGCGAGGCGCTGCCCACGGTGGGGTCCTCGGCGAGGATACCGAGCAAGGATGCATTGGCATCACTGTCGAGCAGGACGGGTGCGTCGACCAGCGGCTGCGAGGGCTCGGTGGAGAGCAGAGCCGGCGCACGCCCGCATCCCTTCGGCCGGGCCGGAGGAGCTCCTTGCCGTCCCGCACCCGGCCCGGCACCGCGACGACGACCTGGCGCAGCGGTCCCTCTGCCGACTGCCGGGCGTCTGCCATCAGGCCGACCAGCCAGGCGGCGGCCGCTCTCGCCTCCTGGTGATCCACGGTGGGCAGGAGGACATGCTCGATCTCACGACCCCGGAGGTCGGCGACGAGGACACAGGTGGTCTGCGCGCCGAAACTGATACCGACCACGTGTCCCGTCGTGCGGGGCACGTCCAGATTGGTGGAACGACGGCCGCGGCCGGCTGACCTCGTCGACCCCTCCGTCGACGACGAAGCCATCCGACCGAAGCTCCTCCACCGCTCGAGACACCGTGGCCTTGCTCAAGCCCGTCGCTCGATGAGGTCGCTGCGCGTCAACGGCGCCCAGGAGAGAACCGCCTCGAGGATCGACGCCTTGTTGTAATCGCGCGACGTGGGGTTGACGGTCACCTCACGACCCTACCGAGCCTGACCCGCCGTCCGAGTCGGTCTCGGCTCGGCTGGCACGGAGCCGCGCGATGACGTCGGGCAGGGGTACGGCCAGGGCTCGCTCCACGTTGGTCCAGTCGTCCTTGGCGTGGTCCAGCAGGTAGTCGCGCCTTGCCGGTACGCGCTCGGCCCGCCAGTTGCGTGATCAGCGCGCGCAGGGTGAGTCGTGCCAGCGCGGCGACGGGGAGCAGTGGCAGCTCCCGATCCTTGATCGGCCGCGTACTCTCGTAGCCGGCCACGAAGGCGCTCGCCTCCTTCCAGGGCTCGTCCGCTGACGCGGCCCAGAAGGTTCGCCAGGGCCACTGCGGGGTCGAAGATCACCGCGCTGCGCATGGTGTCGCCGAAGTCGATGACGCCGGTGACGTAGCTGTCGCTGCGTTCGTCGACGACCACGTTGTAAGGGCTGTAGTCACCGTGGATCACTTGCGTCTCGAGCTCGCCCAGCTCCGGGACGACGGATGCTTCGAAGAGCCGGAAGACCCTTCTCGGCCAGCTTGCGGTGCTCGGCGTTCGGGGTGTGCCCGATCAGCTCGCGGAGCTCGTGGAAGTGCTGGAGGTTCCACACCAGCCCCCGCCGGTCCGCGGGGTGCGCGAACTCCTCGAGCGCCACGTCGACCCGTCCCAGCATCGCGCCGACCTTCGCGAGCTGCTCCGCGGTCGGGTCGCGCCTGGGCCCAGACCGCTCCCTGCACGAACTCGAAGACCCGCAGGACCCTCACCCTGCCGTCATCCATCGGCACGACGACGTTGTCGAGTCCGTCGACTGTCAGCCTCACCCGCTGGACGGGAAGCTCCGGGGCAGCGCGTTCGAGGAAGCGCATCGCGGCGGTCTGCAGCCCGACGACGACCGCCTGCCTCATCGGGTGGAGAGACCTTCACGAGGTACTCCCTGGAGCTCATCCCGAGTCTGAACGTGTCGTCCTTCTCCGTCGGCACCGGGCGGAGTCGTCCGGTCGAGGCGGTAGTGCGTCTCGAGGAGCATGCCCACGAGCTTCCACGTCGATGGGCGCATGGGACGAAGTCCAGACCGCTCTCGGCGAAGAGTCGCTGAGCCCGGCTCTGGGCTGGAGAGGCGTCCACGGGGGTCCGTTCAGTTGGTCAGAGACGTTCCTTCGCGACCTCGGCGAAGGTCTCCAGGAACCGGGCCACGTCGGCGGCGTCGAAGGCCAGCGGGGGACGGATCTTGAGGGTGTTCGCCCTCTCGCCGGTGCCGCTGATGAGAACTCGTCGATCGCGCATGTCGTTGATTATGTCCTCGGCGCGAGTGCGGTCGGGCGCGAGCGTCTCTCGGTCCACCACGATCTCCACGCCGACGTACAGGCCGCTGCCGCGCACCTCGGCAACATGCGGCGAGTCTCGCGTGATCTCCTCGATGCCGGACCGCAGAGCTCTCCCGTTCTCGAGGACGCGCTCGCTGCACACCCTCCTCCTCGAACACGTCCAGCACCGCGGCCCCGGCAGCGACCGGGATCGAGCTGCCGGCGAAGGTGTTGAAGTAGCGAACGCTTCGACCGAACTCCTCGGCGACCTCGGGTCGGAACACCACGCCGGAGATCGGGATCCCGTTGCCCATCGGCTTGCCCATGGTGACGATGTCCGGCAGCGACGCCGTGGCGGCTGAAGCCCCACATCGAGTCCCCGAGCCGCGCGAATCCCGACTGGACCTCGTCGGCGATGTAGACGCCGCCGGCCGCGTGGACCTCCTCCACGACAGCCTGCATGTAGCCGACCGGGTCGGTGAAGATCCCGTCGCTGCTGTAGGCGCAGTCGGTGACCAGCGCCGCGAGCCGGTAGCCGTGGCGCTCGAGGTCGTCGATCGCACCACGCACCTGGTTGCGCATGTGCTCGCTCAGCGTGGATCCGTCCGCGACGAGTCTCGGGTCGGGCGGGTCGATCAGCCGGACGTTGGGCCCCAGAGGCGAACCCTTGCCCAGGCTCGGGGAGAAGCTGGAACCTCCCGCGTGATGCCGTGGTAGGCCCAGCGGGTGACGATGATGCCTTCCCCGCCGGTGTGGAACCTCGCCACGCGCATGGCGAGGTCGTTGGCCTCCGACCCGCTGCAGGCAAGGCTCAGCTTCGACAACCCCTCGGGGAACGTCGCCAGAAGCCGCTCCGCGTAGTCGACGAGTGCTTCCTCGACGTACCGCGTGTTGGTGTTGACCGCCGCCATCTGCCGGCAGACGGCGTCGACCACCCGCGGGTGGGCGTGACCGACACACGGGACGTTGTTGTAGGCGTCGAGGAAGTCGTTGCCGTCGAGGTCGACCAGGTGCGCGCCGTAGCCGGAGACGAACTCGACCGGCTCCCGGTAGATCAGGGTGTAGCCGGGGCCGAGCACCTCGCTCCGCCTCCGGATCGTCTCCTGGAGGTATTCGGGCAGTGTGTCTCAGCGCATCGGGGTCGAAGCGGTTGGGGTAGCTGTCGATTGCTCGACTGAGGCTGGAAGACATCGTGAGCTCCTTCGTCCTTTCGGGCGGGTGGACGGTCTGCTGGCGCGAGGCGCGCCCGGGCAATGGGCTCGGCTCAGATGCCGAGCATGGTGTTGAGCTCGTCCAGGGACTTCACCGACGTAGCCGTAGCCCGGCGGACACCGGGTCGTAGCCGCGGTCGAGCAGGACCAGGTTGCGGAAGCCCATGTCGTGCATCGGCATCTGGTCGTAGCGGGTGTGCGAGGCGACGTGCACGAAGTCCTCCGGTTGCGCGTCGAGCTGGTCGAGCATGTACTCGAAGGCGCCGTAGCGGGGCTTGTAGTAGCCCGCCCCCTCGGCGGTGTAGACCGCGTGGAAGGTCGCCCCGAGACGCGGGACGCTGTCGGCCAGGACGGAGTCGTCGGCGTTGGAGAGGATCACCAGCTTGTAGTGCTCGGCCATCTTCTTCAGCGGCTCGACCACGTCGGGGTGCGGACCCCAGCTGCGTACCCCGTCGACGAACCGCTTGCCGGCGGTCGGGTCGGCCTCGATCCCCCACTTCCGGCACACCCGGTCGTAGGCGTCCTGCAGCACCTGCTCGTAGGGGTAGTACTCGCCGCAGACCTGGTCGTAGCGGTAGCCGCGGAACTCGGCGAGGAACGCCTGCCACTTCTCGGCGCGGGATCTGGCCGCCGACCAGTTCCTCGGTGATCGGGGTCATCGGCCAGCTGATCAGGGTGCCGTAGCAGTCGAACGACACGTACTTCGGGCGGAAGGAGGGCTTGCTCATGGAGGTGTTCCCTTTCGGTCGGCGGCGTCCGGGCCGGGCTGCCTGCCACTCTAAACCATTTAGTTCCAGATTGGAACTGAAACATATCATCCATCGTCGGTCGTGCGTCGACCCGACGGGGAGAGCCCCATCCGCTGACGGACGACTGGGAGCGCGCTGCGCCACCGGGGATCGACAGGCAGGCGCGTGACCAAGGACAGGCGGGGCCCGCCCAACCCCGGGGCGGCCAGCTCCGTCTCCCCGTCAGCGATGTAGGCCCGGACCAGCGACCGCGGCAGCACCACCGGCTGACCGAGCAGGCGCCCCATGCGAACGGCCGTCTCAGCTGTCGCCATCCGCTGCGGCGTCGCGCCCAGTGAGATCAGCCGTCGGTCGAGCTCCTCGCCGGACCGGTCGGTCGTGTAGGTCACGACGGCTCTCCCAGACAGCTGTCCCCGTCGCGCCGAGGCCAGGTCGCAGCCATGAGGCAGCAGGATCGCGATCCTGTCCAGGCCGATCAGCCTCGTGCGTCACGCCGCTGGGCAGCGCCATCTGGCCGGCGATGGCGATGATGGCGGCGTCCAGCGAGCCCTCGGCAATCATTCCACGAGTCGCGGACCGTGATCGGTCACCTGGCTGGTCCGCACCTGCGGCAGGGCGACGTGCAGCGACGGGAAGACGAGCATGGCCAGGCTGGCGATGGTTCCGACGGAGATGGTCTCCGCCTGGCTGGCCGCTCGGCTCCGTTCGAACACGCTCTCGAGGTGGCCGAGGATGTGCCGGGCCTGGCCGACCATCTCGGCGCCGGCGGGAGTGGGGCGGGCACCCGTGGTGTCGCGGTCGAACAACCGGGCCCCGCAGCGTCTCTCCAGGACGCTCAGTCGTTGACTTGCCGAAGGCTGGCTGACCAGCAGCTCACGTGCCGCGGCGCCGACCGAGCCGTGCCGCTCTATGGCCAGCACCAGTCGCAGGTCCGCCACCTCGGGGTATGAGTCCATAGGTTCAGCCTATGGACACCCTGCGGATCTGCCGCTACCGGCGGGCCGCAAGCATCCCGATCCTGGGATGCGTGAGACAAAGATCTGTACGCATCCTGGTTGCGACGTTCGTGAGCTGGACGGGGCTCCGCCTCACCGAGGTGGCCCTGCCCCTGATCGCGCTCCAGCAGACCGGATCGGTGTGGGCCACTGGACTGGTTGCCGGATGTTCGGGGATCTCACTGGTCACCTCGCCCTGGTGGGCGGCTCGCCTCCGCCACCGTCTGACGTCCGGCCGTGCGCTTGCGGGAGTGCTGGCAGTGCAGGCGTGCGGTCACCTGGTCGTGGCCGTTGCAGCGGCGCTGGACAGCCTGACGCTCGTCCATCTGTGCGCGAGCGGCCTGATCGTGGGCGGCGCGACCGCAGTGGGCGGGCCGGCGACCCGAGCGGTGATCGCCGATCTGGGAGACCAGGTCGGACCCCATGCGGCGGTGCGGGCGCTGGCCTGGCAGGACCTCGCCCATCGGACCAGCATGGTGAGCAGCCCGCCGGTGGCTGCTTGGGTGGTCACCCAGAACGGCGCGCTGCCCCTGATGTGGGCCGACTCGACCGGTGTTGCTCTCGCGGCCCTCCTCGTCCTGCCGGTGGCCGGATTCGCGAGGAAGCAGGAGGGGCCGCCCGGGCCGTCCGCTCCGCGCGGGAGGTCCTGCGCTCCCACCCACTGGTCACCGACGGGATCACCATGGCGGGAATCGGTTGGTACTGGTGGTTCGCCTTCGCGCTCGGCCTGGCGATCCTCGGCGTGGAAACAGGCCGGCCGGGCCAACTTGTGGCAGCCGGGATGGCCGGCTATGGCATCGGCTCGCTGGTGGGCTCGGTGACCGCTGCTCTCGCGGTCGCACGGCTCCCCCGCATGCCCACGATCATGACCGCGTGGGCCATCCTCGGTGCAGTCTTCCTGACGCTGCCGACGCTGGCTTCCTCCCTGTTCCTGATCGCGGCGGTCTCCGCTGTCGGAGGGCTTGTCTCTCCGTTGGGTATCGCGGCGCTCAATGCCCTGATCACCGAGCGCACCAGCGGAGCCGACCGTCGCACGGCATTCGCCACCCAGCAGATTGCCGGAACAGGTGGATCTTCGCTCGGAATGCTCAGCGGCGGTGCGATGATCGGTCTGCTCGGGACGCAAACGACCATGCACGTCGCGGGGGCCGTGCTGATCGTTCTCCCGCTCCTGTTCCTCGCCCGCGCGCGGTTCACTCGGAGGGGTCGAGGGCGTCGCAGCGACCGCGGGCGCCTGCGCCGTTCCGGCTGAACCTGTGGTCGCCATCGACGCTACGGCGAGCGCCACTCCACCAGCCAGGCAGTAGCGAACGAGCTCAGACCTGGGCGCACGCCACGGCCTCAGTGGTGACGGCATCGCCGTGTCGGCGGAATCGACCTGGCCGGTTACGCCCGGCCGCACGGCACCAGCCGCGTGACGAGGGCGGACCTTCAGGCGGCGGCCGCGTGCTCCAGACCGTTGAGCGGCTGGAAGCGGCGCAGCCGCAGGCTGTTGCTCACCACGAAGACCGACGAGAACGCCATGGCGGCGCCGGCGAGCATCGGGTTGAGCATCCCGGCGGCGGCGAGCGGGAGTGCCGCGACGTTGTAGGCGAAGGCCCAGAAGAGGTTGCCCTTGATGGTGCCGAGGGTGCGACGCGAGAGCCGGATGGCGTCCGCCGCCACGCGGAGGTCACCGCGGACCAACGTGAGGTCGCTGGCCTCGATGGCGACGTCGGTGCCCGTCCCCATGGCGAGGCCGAGGTCGGCCTGGGCCAGCGCCGCCGCGTCGTTGACGCCGTCGCCGACCATCGCCACGACGCGGCCCTCGTCCTGCAGCCGCTTGACGACGTCGACCTTGTCCGCCGGCATGACCTCGGCGATCACGGTCTCGGCCGCGTCGATGCCGACCTCGCGCGGCGACCGCGCGCGCCGTGGCCCGGTGGTCGCCGGTCAGCAGGATCGGGCGTCAGGCCGAGCTCGCGCAGCTGGCCGATCGCCTCGGCCGAGGTTGGGCTTCACCGTGTCGGCGACGACGAGCACGCCGCGGGCCCCGCCGTCCCAGCCGACGGCGATCGCCGTCCTGCCCTCGGCCTGGGCCGCGTCGAACGCCGGCTGCGAGGTCGTCCGGCATCCGCTGCGACCACTCGGCCATCAGCCGGTGTCCGGCCGACCAGCACGGCGTGGTCGTCACCGTCGACGCGTGCCCTGCACGCCGCAGCCCCTCGACGTTGGCGAAGTCCTCCACCGCGAGGCAGGGCTCCACCGTCCTCGCGCGGCGCCGCGTCGGCGACGGCCCGGGCGATCGGGTGCTCGGAGGCGTTCTCCAACGCGCCGGCCAGCCGCAGCACCTCGTCGGCGCTCGTCGCCGTCGGCGGCGACGACGTCGATCAACGTCATCCGGCCCGTGGTCACCGTGCCGGTCTTGTCCAGCACGATGGTGTCGACCGGCCGGGTGGACTCGAGCACCTCCGGGCCCTTGATCAGGATGCCGAGCTGGGCGCCGCGGCCGGTGCCGACCATGCAGCGCCGTCGGTGTCGCCAGGCCGAGCGCGCAGGGGCAGGCGATGATCAGCACGGCGACCGCGGCGGTGAAGGCAGCGGCGGAGCCCTGGCCCGAGGTCAGCCAGACGCCGAGGGTGGCAGGGCCAGCGCGATGACGATCGGCACGAAGACGCGCGGAGACCCGGTCGGCCAGCCGCTGCACCGGCGCCTTGCCGGTCTGGGCGTCCTCGACCAGCCGCGCCATCTGCGCGAGCTGCGTGTCGGAACCGACCCGGGTCGCCCGGACGACCAGCCGTCCACCGGCGTTGACCGTCGCCCCGACGACGGCGTCACCGGACGTCACCTCGACCGGGACCGACTCGCCGGTGAGCATCGACGCGTCGACGGCGGACGCAGCCGTCCTCGACGACACCGTCCGTGGCGATCTTCTCCCCGGGGCGCACGACGAAGCGTCGCCGACCGCGAGCTGCTCGATGGGGATGCGGACCTCGCGCCGTCGCGCAGTACGGCGACCTCCTTGGCGCCCAGCTCGAGCAGGGCGCGGAGCGCGGCACCCGCCCGGCGCTTCGCCCTTGCCTCGAAGTAGCGGCCGGCGAGGATGAAGATCGTGACCCCGGCGGCCACCTCGAGATAGATGTTCCCCGAGCCGTCGGCGCGGTGAGATCTCAGCTCGAAGGTGTGCTTCATCCCGGGCATCCCCGGCCGTGCCGAAGAACAGGGCGTAGAGCGACCAGCCGAACGCGGCGAGCGTGCCCATCGAGATCAGGGTGTCCATGGTGGCGGCTGCCGTGGCGCAGGTTCACCCACGCCGCCCGGTGGAAGGGCCAGGCGCCCCAGACGACCACCGGAGCGGCCAGCGTGAGCGAGAGCCACTGCCAGTTGGTGAACTGCAGCGCCGGAACCATCGCCATCACGATCACCGGGACGGCCAGCACCGCGGAGACGATCAGCGCGCTGGAGGAGCGGCCGAGTCGGGTCGTTGGCTCCGCCTGCTCGTCCTGCTCGGCCTGCTCCTGCTTCGGCCGGGCGCAGCGCCGCGCCGTAGCCGGCGCCCTCAACCGTGGCGATCAGATCGTCGGGGTCGACGCCGACCGGGAACGCTGACCTTGGCCTTCTCGGTGGCGTAGTTGACCGTCGCGACGACCCCGTCGAGCTTGTTCAGCTTTCGCTCGATCCGGTTGGCGCAGGAGGCACAGGTCATGCCAGTGATCTCGAGCTCCACCTCGTTAGGAGCGATCCCTGGTGATCCGGTCGCGGAGGTCATGATGTTCTTCCATTCTCGCGGGTCAGCGGTGTTCGGGGCAGACCGGGCCGGGGCGACGGCTCGGTTGCGCCCCGAGTCATGCGAGCTGGTAGCCGGCTTCCTCGACAGCGGCCTTGACCGCGGAGTCCTCGAGCGGCCCGGCGCTTGTGACGGTGACTTGCCCGGTCTCGAGCACCACGTCGACGTTCTCGACGCCGGGCACCTCGGAGACCTCCTCGGTGACGGACGCCACGCAGTGGCCGCAGGTCATGCCGGTGACGGTGTAGGTCTGCTGCATGCTCATGACTTCAACTTCCTTTCTGGGATCGGGTCCTGATCATGAGCGGACGAGGCGCGCGATCGCCTCGGACGCTTCTTGAAGCTTCTGGTCTGCCTCGGGGCCACCCGATGCAGCCGCATCGAGAACGCAGTGGGTGAGGTGGTCGTCGAGCAGACCGAGTGCGACGGACTGGAGTGCGGACGTCGCGGCCGACACCTGGGTCAGGATGTCGATGCAGTACTTCTCGTCCTCCACCATCCGCTGGAGTCCTCGGACCTGACCCTCGATCCGCCGCAGCCGGCGCAGGTAGGCATCTTTGCTGGAGATGTACCCGTGGTGGTGGGGCGCGCCCGCCGGACCCTCTCGGGAGGCGGTGCCCTGCACCTCGGCCGGTGTCTCGCCGTCGATCTTGGTCTGGGTCATTTTGGGATCCTTTTCGCTACTGCTGTTCTGTCAATGTACCCCCCTGGGGTATATGGGTCAAGGGCAGCGAACTCGGGACAGCGAAACCGGTATATACCGGTACGGGGTACACTCGCGATCCGTCCGACCCTCGACCTCGGACGAGGTTCTCGTCATCGAGCAACGGAGTGGCCGTGGACCATGCATGCGGTAGTTTCACTTCCAGTGCCTTCTGTGTTCAACGAGATCAGGACGTCAGCACGAGGTTGTCCCGAGTTCCGTGGAACTTCGGTGGCGGCCTGCATGAGCGTCAGGCTGCGCTCATGTCGTGATTGTGGCAGTCGTCGCCGACAGTGGTCGCGCCGACGTGTCGTTCCAGCGCCGCCCGTAGGGCGGGTAGGTGCAGGTGGCCGTTGACGCGGCGGAACTGCTTGGACGCCTCGAGCATCCCGGCGGCGCACCAGCGCAGCGCCATCTGCCCGTCGCGCCAGCGTTTGACGTTGCGGGAGTGGTCCCTTGCGATGGAGATCATCGACTCCACCGCGTTCGTCGACCGCAGGGTCCGGGCCAGGGTCGGTGGGACCTCGAGGCGCAGCACGGTGAGGGTCTCGGCCATGCCTTCGCGCAGGCTGCCGGCGGCGCCGGGGTGGGACTTCTCGAGCTCCTTGGCCAGCGCGGTCAGCTGGGCCTCGGCCTCCAGAGCGGAGGCCGCGTGGTACGCGGCCCGCATCCGCTTCTCCACCGGGCCGCGCATCGTCTCGGGCAGGTGGTCACGGACATTCCTCAGCTTGTGCAGCTGACACCGGCCGATCACCGGGCGGTCGAACACCTCCTTGACCGCGGCCGACAGGGCCGTGGCGCCGTCGAGGACGGCCAGGACCGGGCGGGTGACGTCCAGGCCCCGGTCCCGCAGCCCGGCCAGCAGGGCCCGCACCACGGTGGTGTTCTCGGTCGAGCCCTCGACCAGCCCCAGCGGGTGCTTGACCCCGTCGATGTCGATGCCCAGGGCGACCACGCACAGGTGCTCGGCGAAGTAGACCCCGTCGACCATGACCGCGACCAGGTCCAGCCCGGACAGGTCGGCGGCGAGCAGGTCGGCCAGGGCGTGCTCGGTCATCGCGACGAACCGGCGCGAGACCGCCGAGCGCGACGTGGCCCGCGAGGACTGCTGGACCGCATCGCCGACCGGCTCCAACCCGGCCGGGTACCGCCGGGTCGAGACCCCGGCCAGCATCTTCTCCAGCGCCAACCGGCCGAGCAGCTCGGTACCGGTGAACAGCTCGTACGCGGGCACCGCCACCTCCCCGGACCCATCCGCCGCGCGGACCCGGGGCCGCCTCACCGGCACCCGCCGCCCGCCCAGGGTCACCGACCCCGCCCCGCTGCCATGCCGGACCGCGGCCCGGCCCGGGTCATGCCTACCCCGCGGGCCGCACACCGCGGCCACGTCGGCCTCCATCAGTTGCTGCATCACCTGCAGCCCCGCACCGACCGCGAGGGCGAGCAGGCCCTCACGCATCTCGGCCGCGACCTGCTCCATCGCGATACTCACCCGCTCCGGCACGGCCACCGGCATCGCGTCCGGCACGGTCTTCTGGTACTTCTTGGTCACAGCGGTCCCCTGTCTCTGGGTTGTCTTGGCGGACACCCGAGACCTACCAGACGGCAGGCCTCAGGCGGGGGACCGCCACCTCAACTTCCACGAGACCCGGGACAACCTCCGTCAGCACTCCCGATTCTCCCTGTCCCAGAAGGCACTTCCATGCCCGCCACGCCGCACCGACCCCCGCGCCCCGCAGCCGGTCCACGGATCGGGTCTAAGACATTGTCGTCACCGGGCTGTCCGTCGCCGTGTCCCTCGTCGCGGCTCCGTCGAGCTCGGCGTCGTCTCCCGTCCGTGGGCGACGGTGGGGAGCCTGAACCTGGGTGACGACGGCTACGCGATCGTCGAGGTGTGAGGTTCCCCCGGACCATCGGCTATAAGGAGATGTCATGCCGGAGACGAGACCGAAGTTCGACAAGGAGTTCCGGGAAGGCGCGGTCCGGATCGTGGATGAGACCGGGAAACCGATCGCGCAGGTCGCGCGTGACCTCGGTGTCAACGAAGGCACGGGGTGAGTGACTAAGTGAGTGACAACGGCCGCGACCTTCGGCGGAAGTCAGGGGACGCCCGGGGAGTGGTTCGTGCTCAGCGACGGCGTTTCGCGCGGGGAGACTATCGTTGACACGGAAGAGGTCGGCAGTTCAAACCTGCCATCGCCCACGACGACAGACAAGGCCCCTGACCAGCGGAAACGCTGGTCAGGGGGTGTCTCGAGATTGCGGGCACGAGGGTGTCGGCGTGTTTCGGGGGCCCTGCTTGACTAACTGAGTGACTGCGCAACGGCTGTAGCTCCGGATGGCAGTCCGTTGACGTCCGTGGGTGTGCGTGGGAGTCCGGGGCGCTGGTATGGCGCTCATCGAAGGAACCGGCCCGGAACACGAGCAGCCCAGCGAGCTGCTGTCGGTGCTCATCGAGACCTCAACGAGCGGTTCGGGATGAACCTCACCGAGGGTCGCGTCCCAGCCTCGGTGTAAATGACAGCGGACGTAGGTTCGTCTCGATAGCCGCCAAGCTCCCGAGGAAGGACCCACGCCCGTGTCCGTACGAGTATCACCCACTGAGAGGATCCGTCGCGAGATCGATGCCCTGTTCGACGAGGGTGTCAACCTGGCCGAGTCTCTTGAGCAGGTCGCTCGCTTGGGTGCCCGTCTGATCATCCAGACCGCCGTCGAGGCTGAGGTCGAGGAGTTCCTCGGCAGGGCCCGCTATCAGCGCGTCTGGCAGGTGGAAGACGCCCGGGCCGGGAGCCGGAACGGGTTCTGCCCGACCACGATCAAGACCACCACCGGTCCGGTCACGGTGGCGCGCCCGAAGTTGCGCGGCACGACCGAGAAGTTCGCCTCCCGCCTGTTCGGCGCTGGGGTCACCCGCACGAACGCGTTGGAGTCGTTGGTGATCGCCGGCTACGTCCGCGGACTGTCCGACCGGGACGTCGAGGCAACCCTTGCTGATGCTCTCGGCGCTGAGGCGGCGTTGAGCAAGTCGACGGTGTCGCGGGTCTGCGCGGCCATCAAGACCGAGTTCGCCCGCTGGGCCGAACGCAGCCTGACCGACCTGGCGCTGGACTACCTGTTCCTGGACGGCTCGTTCTTCAAGATGCACGACGGTGCTCGTGCCGAGCCGGTCTTGGCCGCCTGGGGTATCACCACCGCCGGCGCTGCCGTGCTGGTCGGGCTGGCCCCCGCCGGTGGCGAGTCCACCGATGCCTGGGTGGACTTCCTCAACGAGCTCAAGGGACGTGGGCTGCGCCCACCGCTGCTGAACATCAGCGACGCCGCCCCCGGCCTACTCAGCGCCCTCGAGCAGGTCTTTCCCCAGTCGCTGCGGCAGAAATGCCTGATCCACCGAGCCCGCAACGTGCTGGCGAAGGTCCCCGCTGAGGCACAGACCGAGGTCAAGAACGCCTACTGGAAGCTGTTCGACGTCGACGACGTCCTGGACGGCAAGGACGGCCCCCCGCTGGTCCCCGGGGCGGAGCTCGTGGCGTTCGTGCAGGCCCGCATCGACGTGTTCACCACCACCTACGCCAGCTGCTACCCCGCCGCGGTCAAGTGCCTGCTCGCCGACCGTGAACAGCTCTCCAGCTACCTGCGGTTCCCCCGCGAACACCACCGCCGGATCCGGCACAGCAACTTCATCGAACGGACCTTCGGCGAGACCCGACGCCGCGTGAAGGTCATCGGCCGGCTCCCCGGCGAACTCAGCTGCCTGAGCCTGGTCTGGGCAGTCCTGGACCGCGCAAGCCGCGGCTGGCGCGGCTTCACCATGACCAGCGACGGCACCCGCCAACTCCAGGACCTGCGTCGCGCCCTACTCGAACCACCCACCCAACTCCGCCCGACGACCCCCCGCGACACCGATCCCCTCGACACCGTCGGAGCAGTCGCCTAACCTACCCACCAGAGCGAGCCCTCCTCCGCGGAATTACACCGGATCTGGGACGCGACCTCACCGAGGCCGACCTGGTCTGGTTCGAACAGCAGAAGCAGGCCGTCAAGGCCTCCGTCGACATCCATGTCGTGGCCCTGAACAACGACCGCGACCAGTTCCAGATCGTCCTCGAACGGTTCGCCCAGGAAGCCATCATCGACCGCCACCAGGCCAACGGGATGCTGTTCAACGCCTTCTTCGAGAAGCCCGGCTTCCGTGAGGCGCTCCTGGAGTACCTGGGCACCGCATACGAGGAGATCCGCGCCGGAAGCGCGGGTTGAGCCGGCACGGGCACTCGGGGAGTGAGCCCCAGGGGTGCCGTTCCTGCTTGTGGGAGGCGAGAGAACGATCCGACCGCCCCTGGGAGCTTCCCGATGCAGCGTTCACGGCGCACCAACCCCTACCCGTTGACCTGGGAGATCCCGCTGGCCGTCATGGTCGGAGTGCTCTTGGTGCTCGTCGTGGGTGTCCAGCTCGGGCGCTCGGTCGCCAACCTTCTCGCCGGCAACAGTTGGGTGTTGGTGGGCCGGCCCCGGCTGTTCTCCAGCCTGCCAGGGGTCCTGACCGGGCACGCCGGCGCGGGGCTGACCGGGATCGGCCACCCGTCTGGGCCGGGGATGCTGTTCGGGTCCGTGGTTGTGGTCGAGCTGGCGTGCTGGTCGGGTGCGTGTTCGGGCTGCGGTGGGGGTGGCAGCGGTGGGGGCCGACTCGGCTGCGAGGGATGGCGACTGCCGCCGAGGCCGAGGCCCTGCTGGGTCGGACCCGGCTGCGCAAGCACGCCAAGGTGATCCGCCCCGACCTGTACGGCCCGAGCAGGGGCGGTGCCCGGTGAGGCGGCTGCGTCCGGCCGAGGTGGGGTGGCGGCTCGGGAGGGCCCAGGAGCCCCACGGCGGGCCAGTTGTGGGTGCCCTGGGACCGTACCGCCGGCGTGATCGGCCCCCAAGGCTCTGGGAAGACCCTCGACATGCTGGCACCGGCGCTGATCGACGCGCCGGGGGCGGCTGTGGCGACCCTGACCAAGGTCGATGACCTGCTGCTGTCGTTCACAGCCCGGACCGCTGGTGGCCGGCCGTGTGTGGTGCTGGACCCGTTCGGGCTCGTTCCCGGCCTGCCGGAGGCGGTCTGGGACCCGATCCGTGGCTGTGTCGACCCGCTGGTGGCCGAGCGCCGGGCCAAGGCGTTCACCGCGGGCACGGTCAAGGGCGCCGTCGCCGGCGGCCACGCCGACGACGCCGCCAGGTTCTACGCGGCCGAGGCGGCGAAGGTGCTGCAGGGGTACTTCCACGCCGCCGCCCTGACCGGCCGCAGCCTCGAGCACGTCCTGTCCTGGGTCGCCAAGCCGCTGGCCGCCTCCGACCCGCACCGAGATCCTGCGCGAGCACCCGCACGCCGCCACATTCTGGGACGGGCTGCTGTTCGGGGCGCTGCACGGCGATGACCGGACCGCCGGCAACACCATCACCACCGTCCAGCAGGCCATGAGCCTGTTCTTCCAGGAGGACATCCGCCGCCGCTGTGTCCCCGGACCCGGGCGCCCAGCGACCGACATCGGCGAGGTCATCGCCCGTGGCGGCACGATCTACCTGCTCGGCCGCGAGGACCCGTACGCGTCGGCGTCGCCGTTGATGACCGCGTTCACCGAGCACGTCCTCGACACCGCTCTGGCGTCCGCGAACGCCTCACCGTGGGGCCGGTTGTGCCCGCCGTTCCACGCGATCCTCGACGAGCTGCCCTCCACCGCCCCGCTGCCGACCCTGCGCACCAGGATGGCGAATGAGCGGGCGCTGGGGGTCTCGTTCATGTGGGCCGCCCAAGCCTGGCCCCAGCTGGCCACGATCTTCGGCGAGCAGGAGGCCCGCACCCTGCTCGGGCTGACCAACACCCTCATCGTCTTCGGCGGCTCCAAGGACGTCGCCTTCAACCAGGAGATCTCCGACCTGCTCGGCCACGTCCGCGTCTCCAGGATCGGCTGGCAGACCGGGCAGATGGGCGGCAGGCAGGTGTCCGCCGACGACATCCCCATCCTCACCGGCGCCGAGATCCGCCAGCTCAAGGAACGCCACGCCCTGGTGCTGGCCGAGAACGGCAAACCGATCATCGCGGCCCTCACCCGGTGCATCGACGGCAAGCCGGGCCGCCGGCTCCTGGCCGACCAGGCCCGGCTGCGCGACAGTGTCGCCGCCGACCGGCGCACCACGGTCAGCGCGGAGACCCGCGCGATGGCCGCCCTCGTCGAGGCCCGACGACGGGGCCTGACCGGTGAACACGAAGACCTCACGCGATGACCATCCACCCGCGCCGCGATGAGGCCCCGCGGCCGCGGCCCATGATCGAGGCCTTCCCCGCGCCGGGGCGCCTGGTCGAGCACGCCTACCGCGAGCTGGACGTCGCAATGTACGGCTCCGCGGAGGAGAAGAAGCTCCTCGGCAGCCCCCGGGTGCTGCCCCGACCGTGGGACCCGCCCACCTGCGCCGACCCCGAGCTGCGAGCCGAGATCTGGGTCTGGCTCGACCGGGTCGTGACCTGGCTGAACCGGGAGTACGCCTGGGACGTGGCCGCGATGATCCCGGCCTGCTGGCCCAGACACCCCCACCTGGTCCACGAGATCGCCGACCTCGCCGACCTTCGCCGACGCGCCGGGCACGCCCTGACCGGGGACGCCCTGGAGGAATGGCACCGCTACGCCCTGCCAGCCTTCACCGACCGCATGCGCAACCGAATGCGGTCGCACTGCGAAGACAAGGACCACCAGCCCTGGCCCGCCCAAGGCCGCCACGCCCGGCACCAGAGCGACACCAGCCGTGCCGAGCGAACCCGGAGCTTCGAGGCCGACATCGCCGCCTGCACCCCCGTGCCCGCACCTGCCCCGCCGACCGGTCCGCGGCTGCACCTCGTCGACGACGGCATCCGCATCGACCTCGACACCGGCGAGATCCTCGACGACGACGAGAGCCACGACCCGTGAGCGCACCTCTGCAGTACCGCGGCGCCTAGCCCCAGGGGCCGACGGAGGTTCCCTTCGCAGCAGCAGTGGGCCGAGTGGCGATGGGGCAGCCTGTGCCGGCCGCCCGAGTCGAGGCGGCCCCTCTCGGACGCATAGGCCGAGACGCGGACCTCCCGAGCCGTCTCGCTAGGGGGACCCTGAGACAGCGCGTGTCGCACCTGCCGCTAAAGGGGCGTGGCGGGCCAATACATCACTGGCGATGTGACTCAGCTCCGGCGCGGAGATGCGGAGGTGTCGTCGACGGTCAGCACGATGAGCGGGCTGTGGTGCAGCATGTCCTCGATGTCCGTGCGGCGCCAACGCCTGGCGGCTGCCTCTATCAGTGGCCGACGCTCGTCCGGGTCGTCTACGACACGTGCTGTTGCCGGCACATCGGCGACGACAGACTCCTTCAAGTGCACGATGACGTGGGGGTCCGCGCGGACGTTGTGGATCCAATCACGCGTTCGGTCAGCGCGTGGCATCCCACTGATGAAGAGCCGGTGGCAATCCCCTGAAACCGTAGAGACCTTGAAATTGTGGATCTGGGTGGGCCGGCTCCCGCTCCTGGTCGTCGGGCCGCGCCCGGAGCCGTGGTCAAGGCTGGCCGTAGGCCACCCGCAGGGCTTGGCCTTGACGTCGGCGAGGGCGGGGTCAGACTCGGTGCGCGGGAGCCGGTCGGTCATGCCGCGGGCTCCTGCGTGGGCGGGGGCTGTGCGGCCTGGACGGCGAGCTCGTAGGCGATCGGGGACCGCATCCCGAGGGAGGAGTGGCGCCGGTCGTGGTTGTACTCCTCGATCCAGGCCGCGACCCGGCGGCGGGCCTGGGCCGTGGTGGTGAAGTGCTCGAGCTGGCGGAGCTCGAACTCCACGGTGGAGTGCCAGCTCTCGATAACGGCGTTGTCCAGCGCCGAGCCGACCCGGCCCATCGACTGGGTGACCCCGACCCGCCGGCAGGCGGCCTGGTAGTTCCGCGCGGTGTATTCGCTGCCCTGGTCGGTGTTAAGCCGAGTTCGGCTTAACACCGATTATGCCGAGGTTCGCGTTAAGCCGAGGTTCCGGGGGTTGGCTTGCGCCTGGTGGGTTCTCGTCTGGTTCCTCGGCTTAACGGTTGTTCTATCGGAGGCTGTAGAGCGCGTGGAGGGTCTCCTGGGAGAGCTGTTCGACGGGTGCGGTGGTGACTGCGGGCGTTGCTGCGTTGACGGCTTGGCGCATCATGTCGAGGGTGGCGAACGCGTAGAAGGCTGCGGTGGTGGAGGTGTTCTCGTGTCCGAGCAGCCGCATGATGATCGGCAGTGGGATGCCGTGCTGGTAGAGGTCCATGGCCTTGGTCTTGCGCAGTAGGTGGCAGTGGATGTTCTGCGGGATGCTGGGGCAGGTGGCCCGCGCGGTGTCGGCGGCAGACTTGAGTACCGCGGCGACGGTGTCGGTGGAGAGCTTGCTGGGCTGTCCGTGGTGTTGGCTGTAGAACACCGGCCGGGTCGCGGGCGGCTGGGTGTGGTTGGGGTGGAACTCGGTCAGGTAGACGCGCAGGTGCTCGATCGTGGTGGCGGTGATCGGCACGGTGCGGGTCTTGTTCCGCTTGCCGGTCAGGGTGAGCTGTCCGGGTGGGGTCAGGTTCAGGTCGTGCAACCGCAGGTCGGTGATCTCGCTGACGCGGGCTGCGGTGTCGTAGAGCAGGATTAGCAGCATCCGGTTGCGGCGTGACTTGGCGGTGGCCCCGGTGTGCGCGGCGAGCAGGGCCCGAGTTTCGGCCTCGGTCAGGTACTCGATCGGGCTTCGGGGGCTGGCAGGGGCCCGCAGGGTCTTCGCGGCCTGGCTGAGCGCGATCAGGGTGATGTCCTCGCAGGCGCTGTAGGCCAGGAACGTCTTGACCGCGCTCAGGCGCAGCGTGATGGTGCGCGGTGCGTAGTGGCGTTGCTGGCTCATCCAGGTCAGCCAGGCCTTCAGGTGGGTCCGGTCGAAGTGGTCGAAGCTGAGCTGGGTGCGGTCGAGGTGCTCGGCCTCGCTCAGGTAGCCAAGGAAGCATTCCAGACTGATCCGGTATGCCTGGATCGTCTTCGGGGACAGGCCGCGGACCTTGGGCAGGTAGCCGTGCAGGTAGTCCCGGGCGAAGCTGAACAGGTTCGGGCCGTCGGTTGCGGGGTCGCGTTTCATTCGAACCCCACCTGCGGCAGCAGCGACGCGCCGGTAGCGGCGAGCTCGGCGTAGCCGCGCAGGAAGTCGGGCGAGGTGTGCACGTAGTAGAAGGTGGACTCGAAGCCCGCGTGGCCCATGTAGCGCGTCAGGTAGGGCAGCAGCGCGGTCACGTCCGCGCCGCGGGTCATCCATCGTTCGAGGTTGGCGTAGGCGAAGTGATGCCGGAAGTCGTACGGGCGAGGCCGGGGCCCACCGGCCGGTCGTGGGAGTCCGGCCTGCTCCCAGATCCGGTTGAAGATGACCCCGACCGTCGCGGCGGTGACCGGGTGGCCGCTGCCGGAGACGAAGAACGACTCCCGCGTGCCGAGCTGGCGGCGTGATACCCGGTCGCACGCGCCGAGCACGTCGATGACCTGCTCGGTGATGGGCAGGCGCCGGCTGCGGTTGCCCTTGGCCGAGAAGATGTCGAGATGCCCGCCCCGCGGGTCGACCTGCTCGGTGGTCAGGGCGCGAGCCTCGCCAGTGCGCAGCCCGCACGAGTGCATCAGGGTGAAGAACGCGACCGCCTGCCACCGCCACGGCGAGGAGACCTGCAGGTGGGCGGCGGCGGTGAAGAATCGGTCGATCTCCTCGCTGCTGAGCAGGTACGGGCGGGCGGGAACGGACGGGGCTTTCCACCGGTCACTGAGCACGTAGGCGTCCGCGTGCCCGTGGGCCTGCAGCCAGCGGCCGACGTCGCGGATGTAGGACATCCAGGACCGGGACCGGCTCGAGCGGTCCAGCTGGTGTGCCACCCATCCCTCGACGGTGTCGCGGTCGAAGACGCTGCGGTCGTGGCGGGCGCAGTAGCTGTCGAACTGGCGCAGGTACCAGACCCGGGAGGCGCCGTAGCAGCCCATCGCCTGCTTGATCGCCAAGTACGCCTCCAGCTGCGGCCCGAACACGCTGACGAACCCATGCGAGGTATCCCTGGCCGTGTTCATCGCTGGCCTCCTGCCGGGACCGGCAGCACGCACTCGAGCAGGCGCTTCTCGTCGGTGCTCAGGTACACGTTGGTCGACTCCTGGCTGGCATGCCCCAGGACCGCCGAGATCGTCGGCAGCGGCACGACCGCACGCAGCAGCCGGGAGGCGGCGCTGTGCCGCAGCAGACGGGTGCCGGCCTTCACATCGGCCACCCCGGCGACACGGAACGTGGTCGCGGTCACCCGGTAGATCGAGGCGTGATCGGCCAGCCTCGTGTGCGGGGCCTTGCGTCGCAGGAACACGTGCTCATCCCCCGAGCGAGGCCGCTCGTGCAGGACGTACTCAGCGAGCTTGGTGGTGACCAGCGGCGCGAGCGGCAGGGTCAGCGGGTTGCCGGTCTTCTGCTGGATGATCCCCAGCGTGCCGGCCCGCCAGTCGACGTCGACCAGGCGCAGCGCGAGCAGGTCGCAGGCTCGAAGCCCGGTCGTGAGCGCCAGCAGCGTGATCGCGGCGTCTCGGGCGCAGACCCTCCCGGTGGTGCAGGCGTGCACCACCCGCGCGTGGTCCTCGTCGCCGAGAACGGGCAGGATCCGGTGGGAGCGTTTCACCCCGGCCAGGCCGATCGCCGAGACCAGGTCGCTACGACCGGTGAACGTCAGGAACGGGCGAAAGTTCGAGACCACCCAGACCAGCGAGGAAGCGGCCCACCGGTCCGTCAGCGATTCCAGGAACGTCAGCACGCTGGCCCCGTCCGCGCCCGCGAGACCACCGATCCCGCGTGACTCCAGGTACGTGAGATAGCCGCGGGCGACCCGACCGTAGGCGGATCGGGTGGCCGGTGCCAGACCACGCTCGCTCATGTCCGCCTCCCACGCGGCATCCAGCGCCGTGAACGCGTCCGAGACCGGCCGAGGACCCCCGCCACCGCGGGTGCGCACCGACAGGTCCACCACCTCAGCCGTCAGGTAGCCGTCGAAGAGCGTGACCAGCCGGCGGCGGTCGGACCGCCGCTGAGCGCTGAACCCGCCCGTGCGGGGGCTGGTCGTTATCGCCGCGAACCGTGCGCCCAGCGCGGGCGTGTAGACCCCGCCGCGGTCAGCGACGAACCCCTTCAGGTACCTGATCGTCTTCTCGTACTGACCGATCGTGGACCGCGCATAGCCCGCCACGCGTAGCGCATCCAGGACCACGTCACCCAGTTCTTGCACCGTCGCATCCATCACCGTCTCCTTCCGCAGGACGCTCGGACACGGCGGACGCTAGCCACGGGCCAGCCGAACGTTAAGCCGAAGAATCAGACGGCACACCCGTCAGCCGCAGGCCAACCCCCGGAACCTCGGCTTAACGCGAACCTCGGCATAATCGGTGTGCATGATGACCTCACCGACCGCGTCGGTGCCGCCGCGGACCGCGACCGCCATCCGTAGCGCGGTGGTGGCCAGGTCGGTGTCGTGGTGCTCGCCCACAGCGAACCCGACGATCCGCCGTGAGCCCATGTCCAGCACGCTGTCCAGGTAGAGCGTGCCCTCGTCGGTGGGGATCTCGGTGCCGTCCCCGTACCACTTGTGGTTGAGCCGGTCGGTGCCGAAGTCCCTGCCGATCAGGTCCGGCGCGCGCCACCGGCCCCGGCCCGGCCGAGTGGTCTGCTTACGACGCTTCTTACGCCGGGCCGCCAGAGCGAGCTCACGCATCAGCTGCGCGACGGTGTTCTCGGATACCGCCCAGCCCTCCTCGCGCAGGTCCGCGGTGATCCGCGGCGATCCGTACCTGCCGTTGTGCTTGGCGAACAGCCGAGCGATCTCGATCTTGAGCTGCTCCCGGCGGGCGTGCCGCGGCGAGCGGCCGCCATCGCGCCACTTGTAGAACCAGGCCTGGCTCACCCGAAGCGCCCGGCACGAGGTCGCGTACGGGACGTCGTGCTCGGCCCTCTGGGTGACGATGAACGCGGCCACGGCTACCGGCCCATCGCCTCGTCCACCCAGAGGGCCACCGAACGCTTGAGCACATCACGCTGCATCCGCAGCTCGGTGTTCTCCTTCCGCAACCGGGCCAGCTCGGCCCGCTCCGACTCACTCAACTCCTCCCGCCCGGGCGCGCCCGCACGGGCCCTCGCGCACCAGTTCCCCAGGGTTCCCTCGTTCACCCCGAGGTCCCGGGCGACCTGCGCGATCGACTTCCCAGACTGGGCCACCAAAGCCACAGCGCCCTGTTTGAAGTCCTCGTCGTACTTCCGATACCTCCGCGCCATCGCCAGTCATCTCCTTAAAGGCGATGTCTCCACGCTACGAGGGGAAGCCCACCGGCCGTCGTCGTAGTGCAGGAAGATCTCGATGCGCCGCAGCTGTCCGGACTTCCGGCCCGTGGTGGTCAGGTCAATAACCTGCTGGCAAGCGGCATACGCGTAGCGTCCGTGTCACAGGCGCGAGGGCACGCGCGGCCCGATTGGAGATTGCGCTCAATCGGGCCGCGCGCGGGTGCGTCAAATCCCAGTTGTTACCGTTGCCAGACCGCGTTGGAAGACGTTGAGCGCGTCCTCAACGGATAGGGCTTCGCGCCGCCCGATGAGTTCCGCCTGCACAGTCGCGAGGCCTCCGACGATCGCGTCAATCGCCTTTGACGTGACCAAACCGGCGCCTTCCGCCACCGAAGGCTGATGGCCGCGCAGCCAAGCCTCGACGCGGACGACCAAGGCGCTTAGTCTGTCCATCAGCCAATCGGCCGCCGCGCGGGCCATGTCGAGCACGAACGCCTTAGCGATGCCCTTGACGAAGTCCCAAACCACTCCACAAGTCTCTCTGATCGTGTTCATCTGCTCCTCATTTCGTGTTGTACCGAAGTCCAGAACTGCTGGGCCATCGCCTACGGTACGGATGCCAAAGCGCGAAACTGTGCGCTTCATTGCGGGGGTCTGACACGATGACCTCGTGCCCCGATCCCCCGCATCCGAAGCCGACCAAGCGCTGCTGAATGAGCTGCACGCACAGGGCCTGCGATGCTCGCGCTACCAGCTCGAACGATGGCGCCAGCACGGATTGTTGCCGCGTCCGATCACTGTGCGGCTAGGAGCGTTCGGTACGAGAACGGAGCACGCACCTGAGACCAGCGATGTTGCAGGCTTTCTGGCATCGTTCGCGGCACGTGGGCGCTCTTGGCAGCGCCTCACGACCATGCTCGTTGCCGCAGGTTACTTCGAACTGGATTCGGAGCGAGTTCAGGCGTCCTTCGTCTGGCTCGTAGACGCTATGGAGAAGGTCGAGCGCCGGCACATTGCTGCGGTCATCAGAGATCTCCACGCCCGCAACATCCACGACCCGGACCCCGTGGATATCGGCGAATCGGTTGCGGCACTGCGAGGTTCACGGCCTGACCGCAGAATGCTCGAAGGGGTCGCGCCGATCGTCGCATCGCGATACCCCGGCTGGGGAAAGCACCGCGTCAACGAGCTTGCCCGCAGCGGCACCGTGTGGACGGTCGCGGAGCTGCTCGGAGAAGACTTGGACGTCGACACCAAGGCAGCCGCCCAAGGCTGGGCTGAGGAGAAGGACGCAAGCGCCGCCGGATGGACGGGACCCAACGCTGCAACGCGGCCGACCATGGCCGATATGCGAACCGTGGCGGCGACCGTCACGATCCGTGAACTGGAGGCCGTCCAAGCGCTGGCCGAAGCCAAGCTAGGCACAAAGGAAGCACACACCGGATTCGAGCTGCACCCATACGTACTCATAAGAATGCTCGCTCAGATGCGTATGGTGCACGGAGCCGGCGCTGGGTGCGCGCTCTCGGACGACCTCGTGGAACTCATCTGGGGTGATGCTGTGGACGCGAACACCGAGGAAGCTTGATCGCCCCCCTGCCGATTCCTCGGGATCATCCGCTGATATGAGCTGATGATCGCCCCGGACGAGGAGACCATCCACGAGCTCAACACCCAGGCCCGCCACGACCGGGTCCGCACCGGGCAGGTCACCGCCACGGGAGTCACCACCGCCACCGGCGCGCCACCATCGGGATCGGCGACCCTATCGTTACCCGACGCAACCACCGCGCCCTCGGCACAGGCGGCTCAGGGGCCAAGAACGGCGACCGAAGGGTCGTCCGGGAAGCACAGGGGGACGGGTCCCTGGTCGTCCATCGACACCGCGGCGGGCAGCGGGCCGTGCTGCCGCCGGCGTACGTCGCCGAACACGTCGACCTCGGCTACGCCACTACCGCCCACTGCGCCCAAGGCCGCACCGTCGACACCTGCCACGCGTACATCAGATCAGCCCCACCACCCTGCGCGAACCCCTGTACGTCATGGCCACGAGAGGGCGCGAGTCCAACCGGATCTAAGTCGACACAACCCATGACCCCGACACTCACACCAGACTCGACAGTCCGGACGCCCGCCTCCCTGTCAGGCTGTGTTGAGGCATCCCGGTGAGCATGACCTGGTGAGAATGGCGCCCTTGGGGCGTTTGCCGGCCGGGCCTCACCTCGGCCACCACCAGGTCGGCCGGCTCCCCGCCCGGCAGCCCAAGCTGCGAGCGGTGCCCTTCCCCAATGCGGACGTGTTCGACGAACCCGAAGACGTCGGCGTACCAAGCCACGGCCGCCCGAACGTCAACTACGGTCAGAACGGGTGTCACGCGGGCATGCGGCGCCGACCGGTTAGTAAGCATCCAGCCACAGTAGATCGGTGCGGTCACGTGCGCACCGACCCGCACATCAGGTCGCCTGGCAGGCGGCGGTGTGACGCGGGCCCGGGGAAGGCGGCACTGCCGACGGTACGCGGTATGACGCGGAGTTTCCGGGCGCGGCGGTTGTGGGATCGCCAGACCGCGGAGCGATTCGAGGAGCGCGGATCGTAGGCTTGGCTCATGGACTTGGTCTCGCCGCGCAAGGCCAAGGCTGGTGAGAAGGTCGCTGTGTTGTCGCCGTCGTTCGCGGCCCCCGCCGTTGCCCCCCGTATTCTCGAGCAGGCACTGGAGCGGCTTGAGTCCATCACGGGGCTGATACCTGTGGAGTTCCCGACAACCCGCAACCTCGGAGCCTCCGCGCGTGAGCGGGCGGAGGACCTGAACGCGGCGTTCGCCGACCCCACGATCCGCGCCGTACTCGCCACGATCGGCGGGGAGGACCAGATCACTGTCGTTCCGCACCTGGACGCTGGGCTCTTGGCCGCAGACCCCAAGCCGTTCCTCGGCTACAGCGACAACACGAATCTCCTCAACTGGTTGTGGACCAACGGTGTGGCCGGCTTCTACGGCGGATCGACACAAGTGCACCTCGGGCCGGGCCCCCGCGTTGACCCGATCCACGAGCTCTCGCTGCGGGCCGCTCTGCTGACCGGTGACCGCCTCGAACTGAGCGAACCGGGCGAGTCCGAGGACATCGGGTATGACTGGAATGACCCGCGAGCCCTGACCGAGTTCGGCGACCGCGAGCCAACCGAGTCCTGGGCTTGGGCTGGGCCCGCGCGGTCGGTCTCGGGCCGGACCTGGGGCGGCTGCATCGAGGTCCTGCAGTGGATCCTGACCGCCGGCCGATTCCCGATCGATCCGGCAGCACTCGACGGGGGAGTACTTCTTCTGGAGTCATCGGAGGAACTGATCCCGGCCCGAGAGTTCGGCTGGATCACCCGGTCTCTGGGAGAACGCGGCATCCTCCGCGCTGTGGACGCCGTCGTTGTCGCACGACCCCCGACATCGGACTTCACGCTCCGCCCGTCAGCCGACGACAGACGGAGCAGGCGAGAGGAGCAGCGGGACACCGTGATAGAAGTCGTTCAGGAATACAACGCCGAAGCCGTCGTCGTGGTAGGGCCGCCGTTTGGCCACACGCGTCCGCAGTGGATCGTTCCGTACGGCGGCTTCATGACAGTCGACGGAACCAGCCGGCGGCTCTACGCCGACTACCGTTGAGGAGCGCAGCGACGCGTGGCGCTCCACGGGTGTACCACTTTCACCCGCCTACCGGTGCCGGGAACCTGCGGCGACACCGCCAACTGGACGCGAACTTCGGCAACTCCGGGCGAACCGCTGTGATGCATGCCCCCTCCGCCCGGCACGCTGTCACTCTCGAACCCACAAACTTGCCGCTATCAGGATGGTCGACAGGCGGCGATGTGACTCATTCTTCCGCGCGGGGGGAGCGGTCAACCTTACGGTGGCTGAGTGGCTGGCGGTCCTGACGAGAAGCGGATGCGGTTGCGGTATGCCGGCACGTGCCGGGTCTGTGGGGTCGAGCTGCCCGCGAGGGCCGACGCGGTCTATGAACGGGCGACCAAGACGGTCCGGTGTCTTGGTCATGACCCGAACGTCGAGGTGCCGGCCCCCGTCGTCGAGGTGCCGGCCCCCGTCGTCGAGGGTCCTGCGACGGATGTCTCGGAAGTCGTTGAGTCGGGAACGGCCGGGGCGTCTGCGCGTCGGGAGTTCGAGCGGCGCAAGGCACGCCGTGAGGACCGCATCCGGGCGGTGCATCCCAGACTCGGGGGCGTGATCCTGGCCGTGTCGGAGGAGCCCCAGTCCACAACGGCGTGGGCGGTCGGCGCGTTGGGGGAGGAGCGGCTCGGCCAGGGGCTGGATCGCCTGGCCTGCGACACGGTCCGGTTGCTGCATGACCGGAGGATCCCGCGAAGCCGGGCGAACATCGACCACATCGCGGTGACGGCCAGCGGCGTCTACGTCGTGGATGCCAAGAAGTACCAGGGCCGGCCGCATCTGAAGGTCGACGGCGGCCTGTTCCGGCCCCGGGTCGAACGAGTGCTCGTCGGCTCCCGCGACTGCACCAGGCTCGTCGACGGGGTGCTGAAGCAGGTCGAGGTCGTCCGCGCACTCCTCGCTGCCGATCTGCCCGTTCGGGGGGTGCTGTGCTTCGTCGACGCGGACTGGCCCCTGATCGGTGGAGACTTCACCACCCGAGGCGTGCAGGCGGTGTGGCCCAAGAAGCTGTACTCCCAGTTCCAGGCCGAAGGCCCGCTCACCCCCGACGTCATCACCGAGATCCACCGAGACCTGGCCCGCAACCTGCCCTCCTCCTGACCCTCAACCGGCACCCCGGCACGCGGCGGTGTGCCTCACGACTTCCACTAGCCACGCTTGCACGCCAGGTCAGTGGTCGGTGGGCAATGACAAGATGGCGACGTGGCATCGGACTCCCGCATGGTGGCCTTGGGCTTCGGCAAGTTCGCGCGCGCCGACCGCATATTCGCCCTGGAGCGAATCACCGGGGAGGAACGCGGCGATGGCCGCCGGACTCGAGTCTGGATCGACGGGGTCACCGAGCCCCTGATCGCCTCTAGGACGGAGACCACCATTCTTCGCGACATGGGGCAGGAATCCGCCGTTGCTGCACCCGAGCTCGACGAGGCAATAGACCTCGCCGCGCGCCTGGCGGCCGCAGCCGAGGAGGGTCGAGTGGATCTGAGCGACCTCGGTCGTCGGGCGCGACGACTTCTGGCCGCGACAACCTCATCCTCATCGAGTTCCGGGGACCTCGACAGCCCGCCGCTTCGGTGAGTGACCGGCCGGCGGCGGCGTGACATGGCCGCCTTCGCGGAAGGACACGGCCGCGTCAGCCGGAGGCTATACGCGGCGGTATGCAGCGGGTCTCGGCGTCGGCTATCGGCTGAGGTCGACGATGCAGAACAGCGTTCCGACAGGGTCAGCGAGCACGACGAAATCGGCGTCGTCGGGGTACTCCCAATCGACCCGTGTAGCACCCAGAGCGATGAGGCGGTCAACCTCCGCGAGCTGCTCTTGTGCGCTGTCGACCCAGAGGTCCAGATGGGTCCGGTCGTCCTCGTCAAGGTGCAGGCGAGGGCCAGTTCCGACCTCGGGAACCAAGAAAGCCGGGTTGTGCGGCTGCCTCGAGTAGCCCAGCGCTGCGGACCAGAACCCGCCGGCCACCTCGACGTCCCGAACCTTCATCACCACGGCCCCGAGTCGCACCATGCCCGGAACACTCGCACACGCGTCCTCGGTGCGACAACGCCCCACGGGCACCCCGACGAAGGTCGATCTTCCAGAGTGGCCGCCATCCGGGACCAACGCAGAGGTGGGCGGTCGACTGGCGGCGGTGTGGGCCACCTTTCGTCTTCTGGTCCTGAGCGACGGAAGCTGGGGGATCGGCAGCCGGTGAGCGGGACGGCTCAGTCTGAGCAGTCCACGGCGACGGCTAGAGCCGCGCAGATCTGGCGCATCCGGTCCTCGGCGAGCCGGCCGAGCCGTTCGACAAGGATGGCGAGCGAGACGCTCTCGACCGAGTCCAGGTTGACCGCCGACAGAAGCGGCACGGGATCCTCTCCGGGCTCGAGGAGGACTTCGCTCGGGAGGTGTCGGATGGTGGTCGTGCAGGGGGCGATCAGTGCTCGTCCGTGGCGCGGGATCACGGCGTCACGAGAGAGGACGACGACGGGTCTGCGGCCGATCTCGGCCATCTCGCACCACCACACCTCCCCGCGTGCGGGAAGGTCGGTCATGAGGCCGCGACCGCCCGCCGGAACGAGGCCAGGTCTCCCCATTCGTCGGGTTCGTCGAGGGGATGGGCGTCGTAGGCGGCATAGCTGGCGTCCACCTCGGCCGCGCGATGCCGAGCCAGCAGAGCCGCGAGGGCCTCGTCGACCAGCGCGGAGTCCGACTTCCCGGACGTCTTCCGGGCGTTCTCCAAGAGGTCGGTGTCCACCGTGGTGCTCAACCGTGTGCGACTCATGCCACAATTATGCCACCATCGGGCGACGGCAGAGGGCCCGGACGACAGGCGGCTGAAGAGACGCGTCTCTAGGTGTGGGTTGGGCCGGCGAACTGGTGGAACACATCGAGCATCCGCTCCTCAGGCTCCTCACCGTGAGGCAGGACTTCTGAGTGCAGCCGACGAACGAACGGGCCGTGGCGGCGGTACGCCTTGATCTTCCATGGTCGACCTTCCGCAGCGGTGTCGAGCGCGGCGTCGATGAAGATCGAGAGAACCAAGTCGATGATGAAGCCGACGACAATCCCGACTGGGTTCAGATCGCTGGCCCCGGCTCCGCCCGCGTAGCCGCCACCGGGGCGCATGGTGACCCCGCGCCGCGCCGCCAGGACCTCAATCGTCTTCCCGTCCCGACCCGGGCCGGCAACTCGACGGTGCAGATCGTCCGGCGACTCGATCTCATCGGCCTCAAGGGGGCCCGCGCCGGTCGGAGAGGTCTCGGCGCCACCGTCTGGATCTACCGTCACCGTCGGTCCCGTGCTTGACCGGCATACGGAACCAGACGCCATGCAGCGCCAGCATCAGAGGTCATACTCACGACGGGAATCATGGCACCAGCGCCGATCCGGCACGCCCGGTCACAGATATTGCCCTCCAGACAGTCTCTTGTGACCGGCTCGCGGCGGTGCGTCGCACCGTGGGTCCGCGCACGGGCGGTGTCGCACGACTGAGTCGGGGTTCACCGCGACGCGGCCATGCGGGGACATTCCAAGGTCGGGCCGCCGCCGCCGTGACACGATGCACGCGCGGTGTAGCTGCGTCCGAACGACACATGAGGGAGAACGCGATGTCACTCCAAGGTCAGGACGACCACGTGGAGCGCGCAGTCCGCACTGCCGATGGGCTCAAGGCCGGGACATGGGAAAGCGTCGAAGCCCTCGCTCTGCTGGCGATCGAGTCCGGATCGCGACCGCATTACGACGCCGCATGCCGTGCCGCCGATGCCCTGAAGGCCGGCAACTGGGAGAGCGTGCGGGCCCTGGCCCTGCTCGCCCGCGCCGAACGCGAAATGAGTCACGACCGTCCCTGAGTGCCGGGCCCGGATGGCCTGTGCTCGAGTACGACCCATGCGCCCAGCAGGCGGCGAAGCGACGCTCCTCTAGGAGGCCCTAACTGACCAGGCTCTCGACGCGGTTCAGGTCGTCCTCGTGGGTGTCGTGTTCGACTTCGATGTCGTAGTCGGCCTGGATGTTGATCCAGAAGCGCTCGCTGGTTCCGAACGCGCGCGAGAGGCGCAGGCCGGTCTCGGTGGTGATCCGCCGCCTGCCTCGGACGATCTCTCCGATACGGGTCTGACTCAGGCCGGTTGCCTGCGCTAGCCGGTACTGGCTGATCCCCAGCGGCTCGAGGAACTCGGTGCGCAGGATCTCTCCCGGGGTGATCGGATCGTGTGCCTTGGTCATCTCGGTCCTCCTTCCTAGTGGTAATCGACGATCTCGACGTCGGCTGGCCCGGCCGCGGTCCAGGTGAAGCAGATGCGGAACTGGTCGTTGACTCGGATCGAGTGCTGACCGGCTCGGTTTCCGGTCAGCTTCTCCAAGCGGTTGCCTGGCGGGACGCGCAGATCACCCAGCGTGCCGGCCGCGTTGAGGAGTCGGAGCTTCTTCTGCGCGGTCCGCTGGATGTCGGCGCCCAACCGGGCGGTGCGCTGGCATCGCCAACGCACCGCCCAACCGGGCGGTGCGTTGGCGATGCCAGGCCTTCTCGGTGTTCGCGTCAGCGAAGGACTGGATGGCCACGCTCAAATACTATCGCACATCGATACTATCGCCAATCAGTGGCGTGCGTCCAACTGGGCGGAAGGACGCAGCCGCACACCTACATGTCCGTCGCAGTGAAGGACTTCGCGCTCAGCGCATCGGCGCGCTCGAGACGGGCCTTGGGAGAAGACCGCTCAGCCGCGGTCCGGGCGACTCGCGCCGGCGCCTGCTGGCGGTCGCTATCCCTGCGTCAGCGCACCTGTTTCGTGCGATATACGTGCGAAATACGTGCGATAACGATCCCCGCAGTTGGTGGCCAGGAACGCCCACAAGCACCGCCTGTCGGGGGTCGCCGAGCGCATCGGTGCAGGTCGGAGGCACTTTCGGGCTCGTCCGCGCACCTGTCGGAAACACAGGTGTGCTTGCAGCACGAATTCTGTTGTGCCACAACGTTTTTCGAGCTGGCGGGGGGACTCGAACCCCCAACCCCCTGTTTACAAGACAGGGAACACTCCCCCGGCACACCCTCGTTGACCTGCACAAACATGTTCACGTACGCCGATATGAGGCTCGTCGTGCGATCTACGTGCGATACGAAAGCACCCCAAAGTCCGCACCTGTCACGCCGGCCCACTCCCCGGGCACCGCTGCCGGGAACAGGGGTGGGCCGTCAGGTGCGCCCTGCTCGGCGTTGATCGCCGCCCCTACCTACTGCCAGGACGCCAACCAGGCGGCAGCCCGCTCAGCCGGCCCGCGATGCCGCGGCTCGACCGTCGACAACCGTTCGATGATGGTGCCGGGGTCGACCAGGTCCGCGCGCAAGAGGGCGGCGACGAAGTTCCGGTCCTTCTCCCGCAGCGCGCACAGCTTCGCCACGGCGAGGTCCTCCTTGTCCAGGCACCAGCCGGTGAACTGCGGCTCACCCGAGGCGGCGGCGGTGTTCGCGTTCTGGACCTTGACGAGCCGGTCGCGCCACCCCTGCAGGCAAGACGGAGGTGTGCAGGTCGACGCCGTCGATGCTGAAGCCGTGCAGCTCCTCGAATGGCGAGAACTCCCCCGCCACCCCTTCGATCAGGTCGGCGAGCCGGGCGGTCTCCTCGTTGTTCTCGGCGATCGGCAGGATGTCGACCTCGATCGACATCGTGGCCTCGGCTGGGAGCAGGTCCTCGCTCGCCGATCCGAGGATGGACTGGGAGCCGACGACGATGACCTCGGTGTGTCCGATGATCTGGCAGGCGGTGCGGATGGCGTGCTCGAGCTGGTCGCGGCGCATCAACCCGCCCTTGTCAGGACCTCGGCACGCTCGTCCTGCGGGAGCAGCCCACCCATCGGCGAGACCTCACGCATCTCGATGGAGTCCCGGTCCAAGCCTGTGAGCACCCGGTGCAGCCCGAGGACGTCCCCCCGGTCGACCAACTCGCGCCATCGCTGCAGGTTCCGCTCGTGCGGCTGCCCGCTCACCCCACCGCGCAACCGGGTCAGGTTGCGCTCGATCCTCGGGCCCCACTGCTCAAGGCTGTGCCTGGTCAGGTGAGACGACAGCCGCCGGTGCAGCATCCACGAGCGCCGCTCCGAACGGGTCAGCTCCACCGGCACCGGCCGACGGACCACCTCCAGCCGGTAGCCCATACACGACAGCAACCGGTCCAGCTGCTCATCGCTGAGCTCGACCCTGCCCGACAAGAACTGGCTGATGCTCGGCTGATGAACCCCACTGAGCCGAGACAACTCCGACTGGGTCATGCCCCACTCGAGCATCACCTCCCGGAGAACATCACCACGACTCGTCACAAACGGAGTATAGCACCGCTTGCTATATCCATGCTCCGTGGAGAGTCTGTCGTGGCCCTGCTGAAGCCGCCCCCAACGCGGCTACTAGAGACGCGGCTGGTCATGGCGCTATGAGCCCTTGGTGTCAACGGTTCCCCCTGCAAGATCCGATGGGTCCCTCCGTGTTGCAGACCGCCCGGCGCGCGCTGGCACGATGGGAGCGGGGGCATGGAGAGGCCCTTACGGCCCCCGGGAGGCCACCCCACCGCCGGAATGGCCTGCAGCCGAATCTTCCGCGGCGACAGGGGGTTCGAACCGCTTGCCCTTCGCCACCCCCCGAACGCGGCCGAGGTTAGACATCGGGCGCCTTCGGAAGGTAGGCCCACTAGGCGATCGTCCGATTGACCCAGGCGAGCGCCCTCTCCGCCGCGAGATATCCACCCACGACACTCGCCGCCTCGCGGATCCGTTCCAGTCGGGTGGCCCCCAGCTCGTCCGCGAGCAGACGGCGCACGGCGGTATACCTCGGGATGTCGTCACCCATCAGCGGTGGCGCATCGGCGGCGCCCTCGCAGGCACACAGCAGGAACGCGCTCTGTTCCGGGCGGCCGATGGCGGCGAGGAGCTCGGCGACGATGCGTAGGCAGGTCCACAGCTGAGGCCAGGCGTCGGTCTCGAGGGCGATCCGGACGGTCCTGGTGACCTCCGAAACGGCGTCGTCAGGCCTCCCGGCGCGCACGAGCGCGGCGAGCAGAGCCACCCGGGCGACAAGCTCGACATGCCTGGCACCGATCGTTGCCGCCTCCTCAGCCGCGGCCGCCAGCAGCGACGCTCCGCGATCGGGGCTTCGGAGCGCCGCCTCCCCCGCCGCGTAGCGTGCGAACGCCTGCACGGACGCGGACCCGGAGCACTCTGCCAGCAGCATCGCCGCCGCCCCCTCGTCGGTGGCGTGCTCGGTGTCCCCCTGAAAGCGGAGCAACAGAGCGAGGCTGCTGTGCGCCTCGGCCTGCAGTGCCGGTGCCAGGTCCGTGATCCGGAGAATCGACCGCCACTGCCGCTCGGCCCCCGCCAGATCACCGGCGTAGAGCGCGGCGACACCCAGCGCGGTCTGAGCCAGGAACCGCGCCCGGACGCTCAAGGGCCCGTTCGAGCCGACGAGCAGCGGCTCGGCCAGCTCACGGCATTGCGCGAGCCGGCCCCGCCCGGCGAGCGCCATGGCTGCTGCGGCGACGCCACCAGGGTGCGCTCCGCCATCGTCGGCGATGGCTCCGCCGGTCTCGATGACCAGGTCGAGGAGGCGGGGGCGAGCGGACCAGTGTAGGCAGACGCCCAACGCCTCACTGATCCGCGCGGCGAGGTCGAGGTCTGGCTCGTCCAGAGCCCGACGCAAGGCGACATCGAGGTCCTCCTGATACCGGTTGAGAGTGGCGAAGGCGTCCACGCTCCGCGGGCCGGTGACGTCCCGCGCGGCCAGGTCGGTGAGGTCTACGACCCACCGGACGTGTGCCATCCGGGCGGCTTCCGAGCATCCGGAGGCATTGAGGATCCGAGCCGCCTCGGCGCGGACGACGTTGAGCATCCGGTACTGCGGCGGGTCGGATGACTCGGCGACCGTGACCAGGCTGGCGTCGACGAGGTCGGCAAGCATCGGCGCGACCGGCATCGACGGGGGCTCGGGCATGGCGGACGCCAGCGACTCGACGGCATCCAGCTCGAACCGCGCGGCGAAGACGGACAGCAGTGCGAACAGCTCATACTCGGGGCGAGGCAGCAGCCGGGTCGACCAGTCCACCATGGCCGTCACGCGGTCTGGGTCCAGCATCGTGAGGTCCCGCTCGAGACGGTCGCGTACGGCCACGGCGCCCAGGGCGGCGACCCGGGAGGCCGCGAGCTCGAGCACCAGGGGCAGTCCGTCGACCCGACGACAGATGTCGGCGATCGCCCTGACCACCCCGGGAGTGATGGGCAGGTCGGGCCGGGCACGCCGCACCCGGTCCAGGACGAGCGCGACGGCGGGTGCGTCGTCCCCGGCCGGCATCGGGAGGGGGGCGAGCTCGAGCACGCTCTCGTGCGCGAGCCCGATGCGGCGGCGGCTCGTGACCACGAACCGCAGCGGCGGCACCCGACGCACGAGGAGGTCGACCAGGGGCGTCAGGTCCTCGAGCAGGTGCTCGGCGTTGTCCAGTACGAGCAGTGCCGGATAGGCACGCAGCCGCGCGACCAGCGCGGCAGGCAAACCTCCGTCGGCGCCGGAGAGGTCCGTGAGCCCGATCGCCGAGGCGAGCGAGACACTGACCTCCCGATGCTCCACGGTCGCGAGCTCCGCCACGACCACCGGGAGCCCGGTCAGAGCGGCAAGTCGTGGCAGTGACTCGGCGACCAGCCGGGTCTTCCCGACGCCGCCCGGTCCGGTCACGGTGACGAGCCGACCGGCGGCCACCGCTGCCGCGAGGCTCGCGGCGTCGTCCTCCCGGCCGACGAAGAGCGTCGAGGTGTCGACCCATTGCGGGAACAGCGGGTCCGGCACCGGCACGGGCCCCTGGCTCACGGTGGCCTCGTCGCCGGCAAGGAGACGGACGTTGAGCTCCTGCACCGCCGTCGACGGCTCGAGACCGAGCTCGTCCACCATCAGGGCACGGTGCTCCCGGTACCGGGCCAACGCCTGCGCCGTTCGATCGCACCGGTGCAGCGACCTCATGAGCAGCTCCACAGCATGCTCGCGAAACGGCCTCTCGCGCAGCAGGGACTCGAGCCGCCGCACCGCGTCCGCCGGGTCGCCCAGCTCGAGAGCCAGCCGGGCCCGCTCCTCCTGGGCGTCTGCGTGCAGCAGGTCGAGTCGGCCCATCTCAGCAACCGTCGCGTCGCGACCGGCGAGGTCCGCGTAGGCCGGCCCCCGCCACAGCCCGAGGGCCAGGTCCAGGAGGGCGGCCGCCTCCTCCGGCGGCGCCGCCACCGACTCCCGGCACACCCGCTCGAACCGGCGTGCGTCCACCGCGTCGGCTGGCACATCGAGCCGGTAGCCGCCGGTCTCGGCCACGATGGCGTCGCCGCCGAGCAGGGACCGAAGCCGGGAGATCACGGTATGCAGCGCGGCCCGCGGGTCGTGTGGCTGGCCCTGGGGCCACGCCACCTCCACGAGCGCCTCCACGGAAACCGGCTCAGGGACGTGAAGAAGCAGGCAGACGAGCGCCGACCGGCGGCGTCCCTCGGGCACGATGACGGTGCGGCCGTCGCGGCTGACCCGTAGCGGCCCCAGCACCTCGAAGGTGAGGCCAGCCATCCACCCATCGTCGCCCCATCCGAGCGTGAAAGCCAGATGAAAGGCCGGTGGGCGAGCGTGGACGCTACGACCACCAGGGAGGACGCCATGTCCCAGACAGCACCCACCAAGGGCTCCACGCAACCTCGACCACAGCCCCCCGACCCGCGCCAGGACCCCGGACGCAGGCCGGCCCCGGCGCACCTGGTCGCGGCCGGTGAGGGCGAGCACCTGAGGTTCAGCGGGATGGAGGTGCTGGTTCGAGCCTCCACCGAGTCCACCGGCGGCGCCTTCACCGTGCTGGAGGAGATCGACCCCATCGACGTGCCCATGCACGTGCACCACGGGCACGACGAGCTGTTCTACGTACTGGAGGGCGAGCACGTCATCACCGTCGGCGGCACCGGATACCACACCGGACCTGGCGACCTGGTGTTCGGACCGCGGGGCGTGCCGCATGCACAGGAGCGGCTGGTTCCGCGGGTCGGCCGCATCCTCACCCTGTTCACACCCGGCGGGTTCGAGGGCTTCTTCCGCGAACTGGCCGAGGGCGACCGGCGCGGCGCCATGGACCAGGAGTTCATGGATCGGCTCGCCGCCCGATACCAGGCGGCCTGGGTGCCCCCGGCCACCGGGGGACGGTCATGACCGCCGCCGAGCCCTACGACGTCATCGTCGTCGGCGCCCGCTGCGGGGGCTCCCCGACCGCCATGCTGCTGGCTCGTCTGGGCTACCACGTGCTGGTGGTGGACCGCAGTCGCTTCCCGTCCGACACGGTGTCGACCCATCTGATCCACCGGCCAGGTATCGCCGCGCTGCGCCGCTGGGGTCTGCTCGACCGCCTCGTCGCCACCGGCTGCCCGCCGATCGACACCTACCGCTTCGACTTCGGCCCGATCGTGCTCACCGGAACCCCACCCGCCCAGGATGGCAGGCGTGAGGATGACGAGCCGCCCGCACTGTGCCCCCGGCGCATCGTGCTGGACCAGCTCCTCATCGACGCCGCGCGTGAGGCGGGCGCCGACGTCCGCGAGGAGTTCAGCGTCCAGGACCTGGTCCATGACGGGAACCGGGTCACGGGGATCCGCGGTCGCGGCCCGGCCGGCACCACCACCACGGTGCATGCACGTCTGGTGATCGGAGCTGACGGCGCCCACTCCACCATCGCAGAGCTCGTCGGAGCAGAGCTCTACCGAGCGCAGCCGATGCTGGCCGGTGCCTACTACTCCTACTGGAGCGGGGCCCCGGTCCGCGCTGCCTCGTGGGCCATCCGCCCCGGCCGCGGTTTCGGCGCCTTCCCCACCCACGACGGGCGGACCATGATCCTCGCGGCCTGGCCGCGCTCAGAGCTTCCGGCAGTCAAGCAGGACATCCGGGCCGCGTACCTCGGTGCGGTGCACGAGGTGTATGCCGAGCTGCTGACCGGTGCCCATCAGGAGGAGCGAGTCATCGGCGGCGGCTGCGCCAACCACTTCCGGACCGCGGCCGGACCCGGCTGGGCGCTCGTGGGGGATGCACGATACCTCAAGGACCCCGTCACGGCGCAAGGCATCAGCGACGCGTTCCTCGACGCCGAGCACTGCTCCCGAGCGGTTCACGAGTGGTTGTCCGAAGAACGCGGTTTCGACGAGGCCATGGCCACCTACCAGCGGGTCCGCGACGAGCAGGTGGCGCAGATCTTCGAGTTCACGACCCAGTTGGCGACACTCGAACCACCGCCGGAGCCGATACAGCAGCTGCTCGGAGCGGTCGCCGGGAACCAGGGCGCCATGGACGAGTTCGCCGGGGTGTTCGCCGGCACCGTCCCACCGGCGACCTTCCTGTCACCTGACCACGTGGCGACCCTGGTCGATCCAGCGTAGGGCCGACCTGAAGAGGGCTGGCGGTGTACGGAGTCGGGGTATCCCCAGCGCCCATGCCTCGCCCGGCTCCTCGTCGCCACACGGGTCAG
>CAWDBE010000011.1:0-400778 GCA_963800435.1 uncultured Actinomycetota bacterium | reverse complement strand
TGCCCACGGCCCCGGCCCGTCTCGCAGCGGCCGAGGACGAGGGCGGTCACGAGCCGAAGCGTCGCTGCAGGTCGGCGTAGCCGATCGCGCCGTCGAGGAAGCCGAGGGTTCCGGAGTCGAGCAGCTCCCGGCCGGCGCGCTCCAGCATGCTGAGCGCGGCTCGGGCCAGGCTGCCGCCCAGGCTGACCCGCTTGACGCCGAGCGAGAAGAGCGTGGGCGCGTCGATGATGTTCGCCAGCCCGGCCACCACGTTGAGCGGGCCGGGGATGGCCGCGGCGAGCCGGCGGATCGTGTCCTCCTCGACGACGCCGGGCACGAAGACGCAGTCGGCCCCCGCGTCGAGGTACCGGACCGCGCGCTCGACCGTCTCGGCGAACGCGTCGCCGCTCGTGCCGGCGAAGTAGGTGTCGGTGCGGGCGTTCAGCACGAAGGTGCCGCTGGGCGCCGCGGCCCGGGCGGCCGCGAGGCGGTCGACGGCCTCGTCGATGCCGAACAGCCCGCCGGTCCCGGCGTCCTCCAGGTTGCCGCCCACCGCCCCGAGCTCCACGGCCCGGGCCACGGTGCGGCCGACCTCGTCCGCGGTGTCGCCGTACCCGGCTTCGAGGTCCGCGGTCACCGGCACGCCCACCGCGGCCACGATGCGACCGACGCTGCTCGAGCATCGTGTCGCGGTCCAGCGCCTCTCCGTCCGGGACCCCGCAGGACCACGCGATGCCCGCGCTGGTCGTGGCGATGGCCGGGAAGCCGACCTGCTCGAGGATCCGGGCGGACCCGGCGTCCCAGGCGTTGGGGAGCACGAAGCCGGGGCCCGCGTGCAGGGCGAGGAGGGCGGCCGCCTTGTCGGCCGACGGCCCGGTGGTCACGAGCCCACCACGTCGTCCCCGGCCCGCCCCTCCGCGTCCACCTCTCCGGTGATCACCACCCCATCATCGGTGATCGGGTCCCTCACGACACCCCTCGCGCTGCCTTGTCCGATGATGCCGGATCAGGCGTCCCGGCGGAGCAGGCTCACTGCGGCAGCGGCGAGCACGACGGCGGCATACCCGCAGAACAGGGCGAAGCCCACCCACGGCGACAGGGCGCCCGGGTCCGGGTGGACCGCGGTGATGCCCTGGCCGACGGTGCTCGGGCAGGTACTTGTCGATCGGGCGTGGCCCACGCGCTGGGCAGGAACCGCACGATGATCGGCAGGACGAACAGGACCCCGAACAGGGTGGAGATCCCGGCGGCCGTGTTGCGGAGCAGCGCCCCGAGGCCCAGACCGAGCAGGCCGACGACGGTGAGTAGAGCGCGGCGCCGATGACGGCCCGCAGGACCCCGGGCTGGCCCAGTGATGTCTGCAGGTTCTTCGACGAGAAGATCCCCTGCCCGATGAGGAAGGCGACGACGACGGCGGGGACGGTGATGACGAGGGTCGTCCGCCGCGAACACGACCGCCTTGGCCCACAGCACCGGCAGCCGCGTCGGCACCGCCGCGAGGGTGGCCCGGATCATCCCCGTCGCGTACTCACCGGTGATGAGCAGCACGCCGAGGACCCCGACGGCCAGCTGGGCGAGGAAGATCCCGGCCAGCGCCCGCGTCGTCGGGTCGAAGGCCGCGAGCCTCCTGCGGGTCCGTGGCGGCCAGTGCGCGACCGTCACCGACGGGACGAGCACGGCCAGAGCCGATGACGATGACGACGGCGGCGAGGAAGGAGAAGACGGTGGACCGCAGCGAGCGGAGCTTGGTCCACTCCGACAGCACGACGCGGGCCTGGGTGACCGGCTTGACCGCTCCGGTGGGCCCGGGCCGGCGGGTCTCCGCGGTGGCGCTCATCGCGGTCCCGCCGATCGACTCGACCCGGTCGGGTACCGCGGCGGTGCCGTGGAACTCCACGGCGTCCTGGGTCAGCTGCATGAAGGCATCCTCGAGGGAGGTCTGCTGGGCGGTGAGCTCGAGCAGGGTGATCGAGGCCGAGCCGGCGGCGAGCCCCACCTGGTCGGTCGTCAGGCCGGACACCTCGAGGGCGTCGCCACCGAGCGGCTGGACGGTGACGTCCGGGCTCTCCAGGACGGCGGCGAGCCGGGCCGGCTCGGTCGTACGAACCCGCACGTGGTTGCCGGAGGAGCGGGCGATGAAGTCCTCGACGCTCGTGTCGGCGATGAGCCGGCCGCGCCCGATGACGATGAGGTGCTCGGCGGTCTGCGCCATCTCGCTCATCAGGTGCGAGCTGACGAAGACCGTGCGACCCTCCGCGGCCAGCGCCTTGAGCAGGTTGCGCATCCACCGGATGCCGTCGGGGTCGAGCCCGTTGACCGGCTCGTCGAGCAGGAGCGTGTGGGGGTCGCCGAGCAGTGCCGAGGCGATGCCGAGCCGCTGGCCCATGCCGAGCGAGAACCCGCCGGCGCGCTTGCGGGCGACCTCGTGGAGGCCGACGAGGTCGACGACCTCGTCCACCCGGGAGCGGGGGATGCCGGCGGTCTGCGCGAGGGCGAGAAGGTGGTTGTATGCCGTGCGCCCGGTGTGGACCGAGCGCGCCTCGAGGAGCGCCCCCACCTCGCGCATCGGGGCTCGGTGCTCGCGGTACGGCCTGCCGTTGACCCGCACCGTGCCCGCCGGTCGGGGCGTCGAGGCCGAGGATGAGCCGCATCGTCGTCGACTTGCCGGCACCGTTCGGGCCGAGGAACCCGGTCACGACGCCCGGTGACGACCGTGAAGGTCAGGTCGTCGACAGCGGTCTTGTCACCGTAGGTCTTGCTCAGGCCGACGGCCTCGATCATGACGCCTCTCTTCCTGCGCTGGTGGCGGTCCGGGCGCCCATGCACCCCCGCCGTAGCACCGCGGAGTGGCTCGCCAGACGTCAGGCGCTCGCCCAGGGGCGAGTGCCACCCATCGTCGCCCGGTTGGCTGAGCGAGCGCTGAGAGGCCGTCCCGCCGGCCGCCCACCCGATGTCCTGGCGGGTCGGGATCGGATGGCGTATGCATGAGTCATGAGTGACGTCAGATCGGCCTGGAAGGACACCGGGGAGCGGTTCGCCGCTCTGGGCGCCTCGCTGAAGGCGCACTACGGCGGGGAGCACGACACCGACGCCGAGTCGACGAGGCGGGATCTCGGTGAGGCGGCCCGTCGTTTCGCGGGCGCGATCCAGGACGCCGTGGACGCCCTGGGGACCGCGGCCCAGGACCCAGCGGTCAAGGAGGACGTTCGCCGGCTGGGCACCTCCATGGCCGACGCCCTGAGCGCCACGTTCGCGGAGGTTTCCGACGACCTGCGCCGCATGGCGGACGAGACTCCGGGGGAAGGAGCCGCACCCGAGCGCGCGCGGAGCGCCACCGCCGGACCGGGCCCGTCGGCGACGACCAAATCCGAACCGGGGGCGGAGGCGGCTGCCGCATCCGCCGAGGGCGACGAGGCACCGCCCAGACTCGAGCCGTGGGGTACGCCGTAGGCCAGGCCCCAGGGTCTCAGCGCAACCACACCGCTCGGTGCGGCCCGGGCGGACGGACGGTGCCGGGTCAGCCGGCTCGGGTCGGCAGGAGGAACAGGACACATGCCACGCCGAACACGACGCTGCCCGCAAGCACCAGCAGGTCGCCCGAGCGGGCACCGGACCAGCCGTACAGCACGGCACTGACGAGGAACATCCCCCAACCGACCCGTTCCACGCGACGCATGGCTCCACTACAGCCGGGCGCGGCGGCCGTGTCACGCCGACTCGCGGGGACGTCGGCGGTGGCTGCGGACCACGCCGCCGGCGAGACGAGATGAGCGCCGACCGGGCCGGCCCGCCGCCGTTGCCGGTCGGCCGAAGCCCACACCCACCCGAGCAGGTCGGCCCCGGCGCTCAGCGGCGGCCGAAGAGGTAGCCGACGACGAAGGCGATGACGGCCACGGCCGTACGTCCCGCGTACTGGCGCACGAGGACCGGCAGGACCGTTGAACCGAGGTCGATCGAGTCCACGGACCCGCCCGCCGCCGGCCCCGGCGCCCCGGCGGAGGGAGCCGGGATGAACGGGGGGTGGGTCAACGAGGCCGGGCCAGCGACCTCCGCGGGCACACCCTCCTGCAGCCCCTCGGCCGCAACATCCTGCACCGAAGCTCCTTCGGCCGGGACGGCCTCCGGAGCCGGCGGCGCCAGGTCGGCGAACCGGCCCTCGATGCACCCGACGAACTGGCCGAGCAGCTTGTCCGACACGTCCTGCATGACGCCCCGGCCGAACTGCGCCGGCTTGCCGGTCACCGCCAGGTCGGTGGCGACGTCGATCCGGGTGCCCTCGCCCGACGGGGCGAGCTGGATCGTCACCGTCGCACCGGCCGTCCCGTTGCCCCGCTTGTCCTTCCCCTTCGCCTCGATGACCGCCCGGTGTGCCGCGTCGTCCCGGGAGAGGAACCGGCCGGCCCCGGCATACACGAGGGCGATCGGGCCCAGCTTGACCTTGACGGTCCCGCTGAACCCGTCCTCGGTCACCTCGGTGACCGTGGCGCCGGGGAAGCACCGACCGACGCCCTCGAGGTCCATGAAGGTCTGCCCACGCGACGTCGATCGGCGGCCGGGACGGTGAAGTCGTGGGTCAGCTCCACAGCCATCACCCTCCCGCGGCCGCGAGGACCGCGCGGCGGGTCAGCACCGTCGCGAGGTGGCGCCGGTAGTCGGCGTCGCCGTTGAGGTCGCTCGGTGGGTTCGTGCCCGTCGGCCGCCGCCGCGCACGCCGCACCCACCGCCTCCTCCGTCGCCGCCGCGCCGACGAGCGCCTGCTCGACCGAGCGTCGCCCGCAGCGGGGTCGAGCCCATGTTCGTCAGCCCGATCTTGGCCTGGGAGATCGTCCCGCCCTCGGCCCGGACCGTCGCGGCGACCGCGACGATCGACCACTGGTGCGACGACCCGGACGAACTTCTCGTAGCGCGCGCCCCACCCGGTGTGCTTGGGGATCCGGATCGCGGTGAGCAGCTCGCCCTCGCCGATCGCCGTCTCGAAGAGGTCGACGAAGAAGTCGGCCGCGGCGACGGTGCGCTCGCCGCCGGACCGGCGATGACCATCGGCCGTCCAGCGCGAGCACCGGCGCGCCGACGTCACCGGCGGGGTCGGCGTGGGCCAGCGCCCCACCGACCGTGCCCGCGGTGCCGGATCTGCGGGTCGGCGACCTCCTTGAGCGCCGCGACGAGCAGGGCCGCGTGCTCGCCGACGAGCGGGTCGGCGAGGACGTCGGCGTATGCCGTCATCGCCCCGATGACGATGGCGTCGCCGTCGTCCCGGACCCCCCTGAGCTCCTCGATCCGGCCGAGGTCGACGACCGTGTCGGGCGCGTTGAGGCGCATCCGCAGGATCGGCAGCAGCGACTGGCCGCCGGCCAGCACCTTGGCGTCCTCGCCCGCCTCGGCGAGGGCCGCGAGGGCCTCGGCGACCGTGGTCGGCGCGACGTAGTCGAACGCTGCGGGGATCACTGGCCCGCTCCCTTCTGCTGCGGCGTCCTGGACGGCTGCGCCACACCCGCTCGCGGGGTGCACGGCATCCGGATGTCGTTGATGCCCATCGGCCGCAGCGCGTCGACGATGGCGTTGACGACGGCCGGGGTGGAGGCGATGGCGCCGGCCTCGCCGACGCCCTTGGTGCCGAGGGTGTTCGTCGTCGACGGCGAGACCGTGCGGTCGGTGACGAAGCTGATCGTGTCGGCCGCAGTCGGCAGGGTGTAGTCGACGAACGAGCCCGAGACGAGCGTGCCCGGCGTCGTCGTAGACCGCCTCCTCCCACAGTGCCTGGGCGATGCCCTGGACGATGCCGCCGTGCATCTGGCCCTCGACGATGAGCGGGTTGATGACCGTGCCGACGTCGTCGACCGAGACGTAGGACCGCATCTGCTCGCGCCCGTCTCGGTGTCGACCTCCATCGCGCACAGGTGCGTGCCGTGCGGGAAGGAGAAGTTGACCGGGTCGAACGTCGCGTCGGCGTCGAGCGCTGGGCTCCATGCCGTCGGGGAGGTCGTGGCCGGTGAACGTCGCCCAGACGACCTCGGCCATCGCCTTGCCCTGGTCGGTGCCCTTGACGGTGAACTGCCCGTCCTTGAACTCGATGTCGTCGACGCTCGCCTCGAGCAGGTGGGCCGCGACGGGCTTGGCCTTCTCGATGACCTTGTCGGCGGCCTTGATGACCGCCTCGGCCGCCGACGACGAGCGCGCGCGAGCCGTAGGTGTCCAGGCCCTTGACGGCGACCTGGGTGTCGCCGTGGAGGACCTCGACGTCCTCGAACGGCACGCCGAGCCGGTCGGCGACGATCTGGCTCCACGCCGTCTCGTGGCCCTGGCCGTGCGGAGCTGGCGCCGGTGACGACCTCGACCTTGCCGGTCGGCAGCATCCGGATCGACGCGTGCTCCCAGCCGCCGGCGGCATACGACAGGCTGCCGAGGACCCGCGAGGGGGCCAGCCCGCACATCTCGGTGAACGTCGAGACGCCGATGCCGAGCTGGACCGGGTCGCCGGCTGTCGCGGCGCGCGCTGCTGCTCGGCGCGCAGCGCGTCGTAGCCGAACAGCTCCTTGGCCCGGGCGGTCGCGGCCTCGTAGTTGCCCGAGTCGTACTCGAGCCCGCACACGCTCGTGAACGGGAACTCCTCGTGGGTGATCCAGTTCTTCTCGCGGATCGTCGAGCGGGTCGACGCCGACCTCGGCGGCGAGCTCGTCCATGAGCCGCTCGATGGCGAAGGTCGCCTCCGGCCGCCCGGCGCCGCGGTAGGCGTCGGTCCAGGTCTTGTTCGTGAAGACGTTGGTGCAGTTGAACTGGTAGGCCGGGAACTTGTAGATCGCGTTGAACATGAACGCGCCGAGGATCGGCACCCCCGAGGTGACCAGCCCGAGGTAGGCGCCCATGTCGGCGAGCAGGTCGACCTTGAGCCCGGTGACCTTGCCCTCCTTGGTCGCCGCGAGGGTGAGCCGCTGCCACTGGTCGCGGCCGTGGTGGCCGGAGACCAGCGACTCGCTGCGGGTCTCGGTCCACTTGCACGGCTTGCCGGTATGCCGCGCCGCGAGGGAGGTGATGACCTCCTCCGGCGTGATACTGGAGCTTGCCGCCGAAGCCGCCGCCCACGTCGGGGGCGATGACCCGGACCTTGCTCTCCGGGATGCCGAGGACCGCGGCGGTGAAGATGCGCACGAAGTGCGGGACCTGGGTGGCCGACCAGATGACGTCAGCTGCTCGCCGGTCGGGTCGACCGCGACGGAGCGCGGCTCCATGAAGGCCGGGATGAGCCGCTGCTGGCGGTACTCGCGCTCGATGACGATGCCGTCGGCGCGGGCGGCCTCGATCGCCGCGTCGACCGCGGCCGCCGGTACCGGCCGCCGCGGAGTCGAACTGCCAGAAGGCGCTCTTGTTCGTCCCGAGGCTCGGGTGGGCGAGGACCTCGTCCGGCGGCGGCCTCCTTGAGGTCGAGCACCGCCGGGAGCTCGTCGTAGTCGACGTCGACGAGCTCGGCGGCGTCTCGGGCCTCGGCGGCCGACCGGGCGATGACGACCGCGACGACCTCGCCGGCGAAGGCGACCCGGTCGACGGCGATCGCCGGGTGGTCCGGTGCCTTCTGGTCCGGGGTGATCGGCCAGGCGTTGGGCAGGCTGCCCTGGATGTCCTTGACGTCGGCGCCGGTGAGGACGCGCGACGACGCCCGGAGGACGCCTTCGGGCGTCCGCGGTGTCGATGCCGGTGATCCGTCGCGTGGGCGAACGGGCTGCGCACCATGACGAGGTGGAGCATGCCGGGGAGGGTGATGTTGTCGGTCCACCGGGTGCGGCCGGTGATGAGGCGCTGGTCCTCCTTGCGCTTGCGGGCGGCGCCCGACCTCGCGGGCGGGGGCGTTCTCGGTGACGGTCATGACCCGGCCCCCGCTTGCGCTCCGGCCGCCTGCTGGACGGCCTTGACGATGTTGTGGTAGCCGGTGCACCGGCACAGGTTGCCCTCGAGCCCCTGCCGGATCTCCTCCTCGGACGGGGTCGGGTTGTCGGCGAGGATGTCGAGGCTCTGCATGATCATCCCCGGGGTGCAGTAGCCGCACTGGAGGGCGTGGTTGTCGTGGAACGCCTGCTGCATCGGGTGGAGCTCGGCCGTTGGTGGCGAGCCCCTCGATGGTGGTCACCTCGTGTCCGTCGGCCTGGACGGCCAGCACGTTGCACGACTTCACGGAACGGCCGTCGAGATGCACCGTGCAGGCGCCGCAGTTGCTCGTGTCGCACCCCACCACCGTTCCGGTCTTGCCGAGCGTCTCTCGGAGGTAGTGGACGAGGAGCGTGCGGGGCTCGACATCGTCGGAGTAGCTCACTCCATCGACCGTCACGGTGATCCGAGTCATCATTGACTCCTTCGCGAGGGGGCGAGATGTACTCGCGATCCTCCCGGCTCGGCGCGCCTCGTGACAAGGGTCACACGGTGATCGAGGCGAACTCCCAGCCGTCCCGGAGTCTCGCCGGTCGGGCAGCCGGCCCCTCCCATGTGCCGTCTCAGGTCGCGTGGTGGTGGATCGCCCCGTCGGTCACCCCGAGCCGCTCGCCCCGCCCGCCCCACTGGAGGGCGATGATCTCGGCGGCGATGCTGACGGCGGTCTCCTCCGGGGTGCGCGCGCCGAGGTCGAGGCCGATCGGCGAGGAGAGCCGGGCCAGCTCGTCGTCGCTCGACCCCCGCCTCGCGGAGCCGCTCGAGCCGGTCCTCGTGGGTGCGCCGAGACCCCATGGCGCCGATGTAGGCGACCTCGGGCAGCCGCAGCGCCTCCCGCAGCACCGGCACGTCGAACTTGGGGTCGTGGGTGAGCACGCAGATCACCGTCCGGCCGTCGAGCCGCCCCGCCTCGGCCTCGGCGGCGAGATAGCGGTGCGGCCACTGGACGACGACCTCCTCGGCCGCCGGGAACCGCCGCGCGTCGCGAAGACCGGCCGGGCGTCGCACACGGTGACGGCATACCCGAGGAAGCGGCCGATGTGGGCCACCGCCGCGGCGAAGTCGATGGCGCCGAAGACGAGCATCCGCGGCCGGGGCGCGTAGGCCGAGACGAACACCCGCATCCCCTCGCCGCGCCGCTCGCCGTCCGGGTCCGTAGGTGAGCGTCTCGGTGCGGCCGGAGGCGAGCAGGCCCGCGGACGTCGTCGGCGACGGCATCGTCGGCGCGCCGGGACCCGAGCGACCCGGAGCGCTCGCCGTCGGCCCCCTCGGGGCGGACGATCGAGCCGCCGCCCGACCCAGGTCGGCGTCGGGATGGTCGATGACGGTGGCGACGGCGACGGGCCGCTCGGCCGCGATGTCGGCGGCGACGTCACCGAGCTCGGGGAAGGACGTCCCTCGAGACCCGCTCGACGAAGACGTCGAGGATGCCGCCGCAGGTCAGCCCGACGGCGAACGCGTCGTCGTCGGAGACCCCGTAGCGCTGCAGCACCGGCGTCCCCGAGGCGACGACCTCCTGGCCCAGCTCGTAGACGGCGCCCTCGACGCAGCCGCCCGAGACGGATCCGACCGCCTCGCCGTCCGGGCCGACGAGCATCGCGGCCCCCGGCGGCCGCGGCGCCGACCTGAACGTCGCCACCACGGTGCCGACCGCCACGCTCTCGCCGGCCTCCCACCACTGGAGCAGCCGGGTCATCACGTCACGCACGGGCCGACCACCTCGATCAGCTCCTCGAACGCCGCGAACGAGTGTCCCGCGACGAAGTCGTCGATATGCGGCAGGGCCGCGACGATCCCGGCCTGGACGGGCTCGTAGCCCGCGAGGCCGCGGTGCGGGTTGGCCCACACGACCCGGTGGGCGACGGCCCGCAGCCGCCGCACCTGCTCCCCCAGCGCCTCGGGTCGGTCCCGCTCCCACCCGTCGCTGACGATGACGACGACCGCACCCCGGGCCATCCCCCGGCGGCCCCAGCGCTCAGGAACACCGCGATCGCCGTCGGCCAGCCGGGTGCCGCCCGACCAGTCCGGGACCGCGTCGCCGGCGGCGACGAGCGCCCGGTCGGGGTCCCGATGGCTGAGCGGTCGGGTCACGTGGGTCAGTCGGGTCCCCATGGTGAACACCTCGACCGGCACGCCGCTGCGGCAGTAGGCGTTGGCGAGTCGAAGCAGGGAGTCGGCATAGGCGCTCATCGAGCCGGACACGTCGATGAGCAGGACGACCCGGCGAGGCCGGTCTCCCGCGGCGGCGCCAGACTGACCGAGCCCGGCTCGCCCATCCGTCGCAGGGTCGAGCGCAGGGTTCGGCGGGCGTCGACCTGCCCCCGGCGGAAGGGCGTATGCCGGTGCGCCCGGCGTCGTGGTGCCCGCGGCCGCAGCCTGGCGAAGGCCTCGTGGAGCAGCCGGCCGCTCGGCGGCGCTGAGGCCGGCGAGGTCGCGGTGCCGGAGGATCTCGGTCCGGCTGGCCATCGCCTGCCGGAGTCGCGCGGTCGGTCCGTCGGCGCCGTCCTCGGCCCCCGTGCCGGCGTCGCGCGGCGAGGTCGGCCATCGTCGTCGTCGCCGGACGGCGCGGTCGCCGCGGCATGGTGCCCGCGCGCTCGAGGCCGAACCACGCGGCATACACGAGGTCGTAGCGCTCGAGGTCGGCCGGCGAGGCGCACAGGGTGGCCCGTCCGGCGAGGTAGGTCGCCACCGGGTCGTCGATGCCCGACCTCGGCGACCGCCTCGAGGTAGGTCCGCTCGCGCTCGGCGCTCACGCCGACGCCGGCAGCCCGCAGCGCTCGGGCGAACCCGAGGAGGACCTCCTCCGGCGGCCGCGGACGTCGGGCCCGGCGTCGTCACCGGGCCAGCACCTTGTCGAGGGCCCGCTTGACCCGCTCGGCGTCCTCGCGGTACTTCACCGCGACGCCCGAGCGTCGCCGCCGCGACCTCGGTGTCGAGCTCGCGCGTCCCGAGCTCGTGCAGGGCCCGGGCCCAGTCGAGGGTCTCGGCGACGCCGGGCGGCTTGAGCAGCTCGCCGTCGGCGCGGATGACGTGGACGGCTCGGACGACCTGCTCGGCCAGCGCACCGGACACCTCGGGCGCCCGCGGCCGGAGGATCGCCAGCTCCCGCTCCATGCCGGGGTGCTCGATCCAGTGGTAGAGGCAGCGCCGCTTGAGGGCGTCGTGCAGCTCGCGGGTCCGGTTCGAGGTGAGGACGACGATCGGCGGCGTGGCGGCGGCGACGGTGCCCAGCTCGGGGATGGTGACCTGCCACGTCGAGAGGACCTCGAGGAGGAACGCCTCGAACTCGTCGTCGGCCCGGTCGATCTCGTCGACGAGGAGGACCGACCGGCGACTCGCGCAGCGCCCGCAGGACCGGCCGGGCGAGGAGGAACCGCTCGTCGAAGAGCCTCTCCTCGACCTCCTCGACGCTGCTCGCCGCGCCCGTCGACCGCCTCGAGCGCCCGCACGTGGAGGATCTGGCGCGGGAAGTCCCAGTCGTAGAGGGCCTGGGTGGCGTCGATCCCCTCGTAGCACTGCAGTCGGATCAGCGGCAGGTCGGTCGCCTCGGCGATGGCCTCGGCGAGGGCGGTCTTCCCCGTGCCCGGCTCCCCCTCCATGAGCAGCGGTCGGCCGAGCCGGAGCGCCAGCCAGGCGACGGTCGCGAGGGCGTTGTCGGCGAGGTACCCGGTCTCCCCGAGCCGCTGGGCAAGTTCGTCCGCCGAGCCGAAGGTCGTCCGGGGGTCCATGACGCCCAGCATCCCCGACGAGGCCGTCACCGGGAAGCGGCGACGGACGTCGGCGGCGGCCGGCGCGCACCGCACGTCGTTGAAGCGCTCCCGTCGCCAGACGTCGGCCGGCCGGTCGAGGTCGCGGCCGGTCGCGATGTCCCCGCACTCGACGACGGTCACCTCGCGGGTGGCGAGGTAGTCCACGGGCGCCGCTGTCTCCACGGGCCACCGTCGACGACGCCACGCCAATGGTCACGGCCGATGAGGACGGGGTGACCTGGGACACCGTCGTATGCCGCCCGCACCAGCGCGTGGCGCGGATCCCGGCCAGCCGCGGCGACCATCCGTCGGACAACCTCGGGGCCGACGTCAGGCAGGTCGACGAGGCTGATCAGTACCGCCCCGCGCCGTCCTCCATGGCCGCGCGAGCCCGGCCCGCAGCGACGCACCCATGCCCTCGGCCCACCCCGGTCTCGACGACGACGGCCGCGCCGATGCCCCGCGAGGCCGCCGACCCGGTCTGCCGCTGCGCCAACGACGACCGTCACATCGCGCAACCCCCCTGTCGCACAACGGAAATGGCGTTCTCGATCATGGTCTGCCCACCAGATGTCAGGCGAAGCAAGGCCTTCGGCCCACCCATGCGTCGCCCCTCCCCCGCGGCCAGCACCAGGCCCGCAACCGCGGTCCCGGCGCGGCCACCCGCAGGCCCGGCCCGCACGTCACATCCGACCAGAGTCGCACAGCAGGCCCGGCGATGGGCACCCCCGAGCGGGCAGATCGACGGGAGTCCGCCACGGCATCCACCGGAGCGCACCCCGCACGGGCGCCCGACGGGTGCGGTGTGGCGAAGACTGACACCTGATCAATTCGTCAACTACTACCGACAGTCGTAGATTGGGTCTGCACCGAGAACACGAGAGACGATCCCCGACCGGGGTCGTCACGAAAGGGACAGGAACTCATCATGCGCAGCTTCTCGACAAGCTCATCTCCTGGACCGGGCTCATCCTCGCGGCAGTCCTGCTCGTCGCCGGCGGACTGCTGACCTGGGCGTCGAGCTTCGCCAGAGCAGCGTTCACGACCAGCTGCCATGCAGGAGATCACGATGCCCGCCGGCGACGCGCTGGCCACCCCGGACATGAAGAAGTACCTCAGCCAGTACGCCGGCCAGGCGATGACCACCGGCGCCCAGGCCAAGGCCTACGCCGACCACTACATCCTCGGCCACATGAACGAGGCCTCCGGTGGCAAGAGCTACGCCCGAGGTCAGCTCCGAGGCGATGGCCGCGGCCAAGACCGCCCCGACGCCCAGGCCACGAACGACCTGCCAGAACCTCAAGGCCACGCTGTTCCAGGGCAACGCCCTGCGCAGCATGCTGCTCGACCGCCTACGCCTTCGGGACCCTCGGCATGATCGCGATGTACGCCTCGATCGCCGCCTACATCGGCGCCCTGGCCATGCTCATCCTCGGCCTGCTCGGCCTGCGGCACGCCACGAAGGCTCGCACCGTCCCCACCCCGGCCGGCAGAAGGTCCCCGCGAACGTCTGACCCCCCCCCCAGTCGGCCTGACCTCCGAGGCCGACACCGCGGCCCCCACGCCCCCACCCCCTCCCTGCAACGGGGCGCGGACCGCATCGAGTGACGCGAGACCCCGGACCACCCCCCGGTCCGGGGTTTCGCCCTGTCCGGGGCCAGGCCCACGCGCGGCCCTCCCATCGGGCCGCCCCCGGCCCCGCCCTCCCGGCTGAGGGGAGGCAACACGCAGGGGCCGCGCGGCCAGGCCCGGCGTGTCGCCTCCCCTCAGTGGCTTCTTTGGCAGGTCGGCCATCCGGGGTTGACGAGGTTGGGTCGGGGTTGCCGCGCCGAGGCGGGGTTGACCAGGCTGGCTAATGTTATTAGCCTTATGGCTATCGCCATGCGCTTGGCGATCCCCGGCAGCCACCACCACCGCCCAGGAGCCGTCATGTCCTTCGCCGACCTGCCGATCCACCACCTCGACCGCCCCGGCGGCCGCCTCGGCTACCGACTCACCGGCGACGGGCCCCTCGTCGTCTGCATTCCCGGCATGGGCGAGCTCGCCTCGTCCTACCGCGCCACGGTCCCGGCCCTCGTCGACGCCGGGTTCCGGGTCGCCGTCCTCGACCTGCGCGGGTCATGGCGCGAGCGACCCGGGTTCACTCGCTACGACGACGTCGCCGCCGGCGAGGATCTCCTCGCCCTCGTCGACGCCGCTGGGCGGGCCCGCCGTTCTCGTCGGCACCTCCATGGGTGCGGGGGCCGCCGCCTGGGCCGCCGCCGAACGTCCCCACGCGGTCAGCGGGCTGGCCCTCATCGGGCCGTTCGTCCGCAACACCCCGATGAACCCCCTTCTCGTGGCGGCGTTCCGGATCGCCATGTCCGGCCCGTGGGCCCGGCCGGTGTGGATCCGCTACCTGCCCAGCCTGTATGCCGGCGACCGCCCGGAGGACCTCGCCGAGCACCTCGCCGAGGTCGACACCAGCCTGGCCGCCCCGGGTACACCGCCGCGTTCGTCCGGACCACCCGCACGAGCCACGCCCCCGTCGAGGCACGGCTGGACGAGGTGACGGCCCCCGCGCTGGTCGTCATGGGCACCGTGGACCCCGACTTCCCCGACCCGGCGCCGAGGCCCGCTGGCTCGCCGACCGGCTCGCGCCGACGTCACCCTCGTCGACCGGGCAGGGCACTACCCCCAGTGCCAACGCCCCGACGTCGTCAACCCCGCGCTCATCGACTTCTGCCGGACCGCGGTCGCCCATGCCTAGGGCTCGGGCTGAACCGCGAGCGCGTCGTCGCGGCCGCCGCGGACATCGCCGACGAGGTCGGCTGGGACCGGCTGTCCTTGGCCGCGGTCGCCGAGCGGCTCGGCGTGCGGCTACCCAGCCTCTACAAGCACATCGAGTCCCTCGACGGGCTGCGTCGCGACGTCGCCGCGCTCGCGACGGCCGAGCTGGCCCAGGCCCTCACCCGACCCGCGGTGGGCGTATCCGGCGCTGCTGCGCTGCGCGCGGTCGGGACGGCATACCGCGACTACGCCGCGGCGCATCCGGGTCGGTATGCCGCCGCCCTGCGCGCCCCCCGCGGTGGCTCCGGCCCCCACGAGGAGGCATCCGAGGCGATTCTGCGGGTCATCTTCGCCATCCTCGAGGGGTACGGCCTGACCGGTTAGACGGCGGTCGACGCAACCCGGGCCCTGCGTTCGACGCTGCACGGGTTCGCCGCACTCGAGGCGGCGGGCGGATTCGGCATGCCGCGGGACGTCGACCGCAGCTACACCTCCCTGATCGACGGGCTCGACGCGATGATGCGCGGCTGGGGCGGCGCCCACCCCGTCGGGTGACCGACCACATGTCGACGGACAACGAAGCGGGCGGCATACCCCCTCAGACATGCCGCCCACTTCGGTGAGGCCGTGTCGAGAGTCCCGATCCCTCGCCCCTGAACGAGATGACCCGTCTTGGACTACTCCTTACCGCCTCTTTACTGTTCCTTGAACGTAAGCCTGACCTCACGTGACCGCGACCCGAGTCGAGAAGTCCGGGCGAAAGATCATCCGTTCACCCGATGCCCGCATCAGCCGAACGGATGACCCCCTCCACCGGGCTCGGGACGCGCGCGCCGGTCGCCCGCCAGACTTCGTCGTCCCGCCGGCCCGCACCCGGTCCACACCTTGCGCGGCGCGTGGGACGATGACCCGATGGCCAGGACCATTGCTACGACAACCGCCGTCGACCTCGACGGGCTCCTCGACTTCGTCCGTGCCCGCCACCAGATGGTGCTCCTCACCGAGCGGGCGGACGGCACCCCTCAGGCGTCGCCCGTCACCGGCGGCGTCGACGACTCCGGACGCATCGTCGTCTCGAGCTACCCCGAGCGGGCGAAGTCCCGCAACGCCCGGCACCGACCGCGAGCCAGCGTCCTCGTCCTGTCCGACGACTTCGGCGGTGAGTGGGTCCAGGTCGACGGCGCGGCCGAGGTCGTCGACCTGCCCGAGGCGGTCGAGGACCTCGTCGAGTACTTCCGCTGCATCAGCGGCGAGCACCCCGACTGGGACGAGTACCGGCAGGCCATGCTCGACCAGGGCAAGTGCCTGATCCGGCTCACCCCGAGCGGTGGGGACCGATCGCCAAGGGCGGGTTCCCGCCCGATCGGGCCTGAGCGGGACGTCGCCCAGCGGCGCGAGACGCCTCGCCGGTCCCGGTTCGAGGTATACGAAGACCCACAGACGGGACCGGAATACCTCGAACCGGCGGGAGGTCCCACGGGCCGGCAGTCTCGGCGCTCAGCCAGGGGTGACGTCGATGACGACCTTGTTGCCCTCTCGGGCGGCCGCCACCTCGAACGCCGCGTCGCATCCGCGAGGGGAACCGGCGCGACGTGAGCCAGGACAGGTCGATGGCACCGCGCACCGCCAGTGAGATCCCTCGGGCGTAGGCGTCGCCCGTCATCCGGCGGACACAGGCCAGGGTCAGCCCCTTGCGGCGCATGAGCGAGGCCTGGAAGGTCGTCGCGTCCTCCTCGGGGATGCCGACGAGCACCAACCGGGCACCGGGCCGGCTGAGCAGCGCGGCACGGGCGAGCCCGTCGTCGGAGCCGCTGACCTCGAAGGCGACGTCGGACATGGCCGCCAGCTCGGAGTCCGCCGTCACGTCCTCGGGCGCGACGGCGGCGGTGGCCCCGGCCCGCAGCGCCGCCTCGCGACGGTGGGCGAGCGGCTCGACCGCGACCACCTCGCTGCCGGCAAGGACGGCCAGCTCGACGAGGATGAGGCCGATCGGGCCGCAGCCCACGACGGCCACCCGCCAGCCGGGCCGCAGATGGGCGAGGTCGGTCGCGTGCACGGCGACCCCCAGCGGCTCCAGCAGAGAGCCCATCGCGGGGTCGAAGCCGTCCGGGAGCAGGTGCAGGCGGTCATCCGCCCAGGCCACGAGCTCGCGTAGCCCGCCGTCGGTGCTGCCGTGCCCGGCGAAGCCCATGTGTGTGCACAGGTGCTCGAGCCCGGCGTGGCACTCCCGGCAGGTCCCACACGGCAGGGCCGGGTCGATGGCAACGCTCCGGCCGGCGAGCGGGCCGGAGAGCACCACCCCGGCCATCTCGTGACCCAGGACCAACGGTCGGGTCAGGACCGCGTCGCCGATCGCGCCCTCGTCGAACCAGTGCAGGTCGGACCCGCACAGACCCACGCTGGTGATCCGCACCAGGCTCTCGCCCGGCCCCGCGACCGGCTCGGCCATCTCCTGCACACGGATGTCACCGGGTGCGTGGAGCGTTGCGCACCTCATGGGAGTACTCCTCCCTGGACGTTCGTTCAGTTGCCTGGTTAGCGTGACACGCGGGCCGCCGTCGCCCTAGCGTCGAGCACGACCGGATGCCGAGGAGGCCTGATGTCGGACGCGCGCTCGCGTGCCTGGACCCGGGCCGCCCCGCAGGCCGGGACGCCGGCCCCCGATCTGGTCGCCCTCCTTCGCCGCGCCGTCGGCGGAGAGGTCGACGCCACCACGCTGCGCCGCGCCGAGTACTCGACGGACGCCTCCAACTACCGCGTCGTCCCCGAGGTGGTCGCGATCCCGCGCGATACGGACGACCTCATCGCTGCGCTGACCGTGGCGCGCGAGCACGGCGCCTCCGTGACCATGCGCGGCGGCGGTACGTCCGTGGCCGGCAACGCGATCGGCCCCGGGCTCGTGATCGACACGTCGCGCCACCTTGGCAAGGTGTTGTCCATTGACCCCGAGGCTCGCACCGCGCGCGTGCAGCCGGGCGTGATCCTGGCGCAGCTCCAATGGGCCGCGGCGCCCCACGGCCTGCGGTTCGGCCCGGACCCGTCCACGTCCACGCGCTGCACGCTCGGCGGCATGATCGGCAACAACGCCTGCGGGCCGCACGCTGTGGCGTTGGGCAAGACGTCCGACAACGTGTGTCGCTGGACGTCATCGACGGCGCCGGCCGCCGTTACACCGCGGGCCGCGGGCCGGCGGAGACGCGCGCTGGCGCCGGTCGACGACCCGTCGGTGCGCGCCAACCTCGAACTCATCCGCACCGAGTTCGGACGCTTCGGCCGCCAGGTCAGCGGGTACTCCCTCGAGCACCTGCTGCCCGAGAACGGCGGCAACCTCGCGCGCTTCCTCGTGGGCAGCGAGGGCACCCTCGCCACGTGCTCGAGGCCGAGGTGCGGCTCGCCGAGATCCCCAAGGCCCGCGCTGATGGGCGTGTCTCGGCTACGACGACATGCCCGCGGCGGCCGACGCCGTGGGCCGATGCTCAAGCACAGCCCGCAGGCGGTCGAGGGCCTCGACGCGCGCCTCGTGGAGCGCGTCCGGCGCGCCCGTGGGGACGCGCGCATCCCCGAGCTACCGAGGGCGCGGGCTGGCTGTTCGTCGAGGTGGGCGCCGACACCCCGCCAAGGCACGCGCGGCGCTCGAGCGCATGGCCCAAGGTCGCGGGCACCCAGGCGTCCCGCGCCGTCCGGCAGGACGAGCCGAGGCCAAGGCGCTGTGGCGCATCCGCGGCCGCCGGCGCCGGGCTTGCCGGCCGCAGGCCCGCGGGCGCCGAGGCGTGGCCGGGCTGGGAGGACGCCGCGGTCCCGCCAGAGCACCTCGGCGCCTACCTGCGCGACTTCGACACCCTGATGGAGCAGCACGGCGTCACCGGCCAGCCCTTCGGCCACTTCGGCGACGGCTGCATCCACGTGCGCCTCGACATCCCGCTTGGGGACGAGCGGTGAGCCCGCTGCGCGCCTTCGTCACCGATGCGGCGGAGTTGGTGGCGAGGCACGGCGGCTCGCTGTCTGGCGAGCACGGCGACGGCCGTGCGCGCAGCGACCTGCTGCCAGCGATGTACAGTCCCGAGGCCATCCGCGCGTTCGGCGAGATCAAGCACTTTTCGACCCCGAGGGCGGCTCAACCCCGGCGTCATGGTGGATCCCCGCCCGTCGACGCAGACCTGCGCCGCCCCGCTGCCCCGGCCATCCCACGCGCCCGCGGCTTCGCGTTCGGCCACGACCACGGAGACCTCACCGAGGCCGTCCACCGCTGCACGGCGTGGGCACGTGCCGCGGCGAGGCCATCAGTCACGACGGCGGGCTTCATGTGCCCCGTTCGTCGCGACCGAGGACGAGAAGGACGTGACCCGCGGCCGCGCCCGGGTGCTGCAGGAGACGATCAACGGCGCGCTGGTCCGGGTGGGCTCGAGCGCCCGAGGTCACCGAGTCGCTGGACCTGTGCCTGTAGCTGCAAGGCCTGCTCGCGCCGACTGCCCGGCGGGCGTCGACATGGCGGCATACAAGGCGGAGGTCCTGCACCAGCACTACCGGCGGCGGCTGCGCCCGGTGCCCACTACGCGCTGGGACAGCTGCCCCGCTGGGCCCGGCTGGCCGGGGTGGCGCCGCGGCTGGTCAACATGCTGCTCGCCCCGCGGGCCGTGCGCTCGACCGTCCTGCGCGCCGGCGGGATGGACCCGCGCCGCGGCATCCCGCAGTTCGCCGGCACGCCGCTGCGGCGCAGCACCCGGCGGCTGCGGGCGCCGGGTCCGGTCACCGACCGACCCGGGGGACGTCCCGGCGTCGTGCTGTGGGCGGACTCGTTCACCGACGCCTTCGCGCCGGCGGTCGGGCACGCCATGGTCCGGGTACTCGAGGCGGCGGGCTACCAGGTGTACCTGCCCTCCGGAGCGGCGTGCTGCGGCCTGACCTGGATCTCGACCGGGCAGCTCGACGGCGCTCGGGTCCGGCTGCGGCAGACCCTCGACGTGCTCGGACCCTTCGCGGCGGCCGGGATGCCCATCGTCGGGATCGAGCCCTCCTGCACGGCCGTGCTGAGGCAGGACCTTGCAGAGCTGCTCCCCGACGACCCGCGCGCCGACGTGGTCTCGGGCAGCGTCCGCACCCTGGCCGAGCTCCTCACCGAACAGCCGGGCCGGCGACCGGAGCAGCGGTGGCAGCCGCCGTCGCTGTCGGGCGTCACCGTGATCGCCCAACCGCACTGCCACCAGCACGCGGTCATGGGGTTCGGGGCGGACGAGCGGCTGTTGCGCGACGTCGGGGCCGAGATCACCGTGCTCTCGGGTTGCTGTGGCCTGGCCGGCAACTTCGGGATGGAGCGCGGCCACTACGAGCTGTCCGTGGCCGTGGCCGAGCAGGCGCTCCTGCCGGCGCTGCGGGACGCCGCGCCCGGGACGGTGTTCCTCGCCGACGGGTTCTCCTGCCGGACCCAGGCCGACCAGCTCGCCGGGGCACGCGGCATACACCTGGCCGAGCTGCTCGCCGCCCACCTGCCCGGTGACCCGTAGCCTGCGCCCCCAGCCGACGACCCGGACGGCCTCGTGGGCGCCGTCGGCACAGAGGTCGGCGTCCCGCTTCATCCCCGTTCGAGGTATGCCGAGACCTCCAGACGGGACCGGAATACCTCGAACCGGCGGGCCTCGCGACGTGGGGAGCGTCAGTCTCGTGACGCGGGGGATCGTCCGTCGACGACGAAGGCCTCGCGGTCGGTCCGCGCACGCAGCGTCCACGGACCCGGCATACCATCGCCGATGCGGCCACCGTCGAAGGCGACGACGGGGACGACCCCGGCCACCGACGAGGAGATGAACGCCTCGACGCGCCCGCGAGCTCCTGCGGCGCGAGGCGCCCCTCGACCGGCCGCAGCCCCACCCGCGCGGCCCACGCCACCAGCCAGGCGCGCGTCGTCCCGGAGAGGATCGCGCAGTCGAGCGACGGGGTCGCCAGCTCGGTCACGCCATCGGGGGCCACCCGGACGAGGAAGAGGTTCGCCGTCGTCGCCTCGGACAGGTGGCCCGCCACGGTGAGGAACACCGCGTCGTCGGCCCCGGCACGCCGCGCCTCGAGCTTGGCGTAGACGTAGTCGGCGCGCGAGGTGGTCTTCAGCCCCAGCAACGGGTTGCCGGGTCGCGGCGGATCGCCGAGGCCACGACGGACATCCCCCGCGCGGCTCCGTCGAGGTATGCCGCGCCACCGGCCAGGCCTGGATGGCCACCGTCGCGACGAGGCGCTCGGCGGGCGGTGGCAGCAGCCCTCGGGCGAACCACCTCCCTCGCGATACGGTGACCCGGATCGAGGCATCGCCATCCGGCACGTCGAGCCCCTCGGCGGCGAGCAGCTCGGCGACCCCGGCGGCGAGCACCTCCCCGACATCCTCCGGGACCTCGATGCCGAGCCCCTCGGCCGACCTGCGCAGCCGGGCGACGTGCTCGGGGAGCTCGGTCACCCGCCCGGCGCGCGCCCGGAGCGTCTCGAACACACCGTCCCCGAGCTGGAAGCCCCGGTCGAAGACCGAGAGATGCTCCGCATCGGCCGGACGCACGGCGCCGTCCACCCAGACGAACCGGGGTTGCCCGTCGGTCATCGGCCTCGCCCTGCTCTCCCGCCGGCCCGGCGTCGGCGCCCATCCCGTGACGATAGCGCCACGGGGAGGGGCGGAACCACGGGACCCGGAGCCCGCCCGCCGTCCGCCGGCCGGGTCGCCGGAGGGGCTTGTCACGAAAGGCTCGGGTGCGGCACCGTAGTCCCCATGTCCCAGCAGGACGAGCACCGGGCGGTTGACGAGGTCGTCCGGAGGTTGGCGGCGCAGGTTCCCTGATCTGCCCCCCGGACGGATTCGGGCGACGGTCGATGCGGTGCACGCGCGGCTGACCGGTCCGGTGCGGGACTATGTCCCGCTCCTTGTCGAACGGGAGTGCCGCGACATCCTCGCGACGTCTCACCCCGACAACCCTTCCGCGGCCGCCAGCTGACGCGGCCGCCAGCTGACGCGGCCCGCTGACCCGGCCGGCTGACGCACCGGCGCGGTCGCCGGAACCGTCGCCGGCTCAGTCACCCTCGGTGTGCTTGGCGCGGGCGACGATGGTCGGGTCCGGCGCGAAGACGACCGAGGGGTCCTTGCCGTCGTAGTCGAACTGGTTGAGGTAGGCCCGCATCGCGTTGACCCGGCCGCGCTTCTTGTCGTTGCTCTTGATCGTCAGCCAGGGCGCGTACTTCTTGTCGGTGGACTCGAACATCGCCTCCTTGGCCGCGGTGTACTCCTCCCACCGGTCCAGGCTCTCGAGATCCATCGGCGAGAGCTTCCACCGGCGCACCGGGTCGATCTGGCGGATGGCGAACCGGGTGCGCTGCTCGTCCTGGGTCACCGAGAACCACAGCTTGGTCACGGTGATCCCCGACTCGATGAGCATCCGCTCGAATGCCGGCGCCTGCCGCATGAAGATGTCGTACTCCTCGGGGCTGCAGAAGCCCATGACCTGCTCGACACCCGCCCGGTTGTACCAGGACCGGTCGAACAGGACGATCTCCCCGATGGTCGGCAGGTGGCGGATGTAGCGCTGGAAGTACCACTGCCCACGCTCGCTCTCGGTCGGCGTGGTGAGCGCGACGACGCGGGCGGCCCGCGGGTTGAGGTGCTCCATGAACCGCTTGATCGTGCCTCCCTTGCCCGCGGCGTCGCGCCCCTCGAAGACGATGACGTGCTTGGCTCCGACGTCCTGGCTCCAGTACTGGAACTTGAGCAGCTCGATCTGGAGGCGGTACTTCTCCTGTTCGTAGACCTCGCGGTCGAGCAGCGCGCCATAGGGGTAGTCGTCGCGCCACGTCTCGACGGCCTGGCCGTCCGGCGCGATGAGCTCCGGGTCCTCCCCCTTGCCGCCGCGCACCGTGTAGCCCTCGGTGCGCAGCCGGTCGATGTACTCGCGGAGATTCATCTTCTGCGGCATACCCGAAGTCAACCGCGGCGGGGAGGGCGATGGGAAGCGTCACTGGTGCTGGTCGGGGATGACCGGCCGAGCCTGGCGGAGCCCGCCAGCGGTGGCTCGTCGACCTCGAGGTGGGCGACCCCACCCACCGGGTCTGGCCCACGTCGTGGGCGGCCACCCGCCGGGCCACGAGGGACGACGTATGCCGCGGGCACCCGGTCCCGGACGGGCTCGTCGACGGCGATGACCGCCGCGACCGGGCTCAGAGGTCGTTGCCCGCGTAGGACTGGTTGAAGCTCTTGTTGGCCAGCGGGAAGTCGGGAACGATCGTGTCGGCCAGCGCCACCGGTAGGGCGGGCCAGTTGAACCAGCGGGGTCGACGATCTTGACCCGGGCCAGCGTGTGCTCCGGGGTCGATCTCGACCCGATGACAGATCGTGCCCCGCCAGCCTTCGACAACTCCCAGGCCCGCGCGAGGCCGGTCACCGGGCCGGGTCGGCCCGCCGTCGTCGTCGGCGCCCCGCCGGGCCAGCGCCGTCATGATCAGTCGAGCGACTGGTCGATCTCGCGGGCCCGGACGAGGAAGCGGGCGAGGACGTCACCGCCGGTCTCGACGGCGGGCTCGTGGGAGAGGTCGAGGCCCGGCGCGGGATGGTCGGACCGGGCGTCGACGGACCGGCCGCTGGCCCGGGCGACATAGCCGAGGGTGTCGAGCTCGGCGGCCCGCTCGGTCGGCAGGATCGCCGTGCCGGTGAAGCGGTCGGCGACGGTGGCATGCCCGAGGGTGAGCTCGGTGATCCGCGCGACTCCGCCACGACCTCGGCGAGCAGGTCGAGGTCCGGGTCGTGGCGCAGGTGTGCCCCGCCCAGCTCGAGCGCGCCGCGCAGCAGCCGATGCCCGGTCACGTGCCTCGTTGTGGCGGAGCAGGGTCTCCCGAAGGCGCTGCGTGTGGACGTGGACGATGCCGAGGCCGACGTCGTTCGCCAGCGCCCCCAGGTCGGCGACATGGTTGTGGAGGCGTTCGAGCTCGAGCAGCGTCGCGCGACGCGCCGGACGGTGGCACCGGGGTGATCCCGGCGGCGTCCTCGACCGCGGAGAGGAAGGCCAGGGTATGCCCGACCGCCGTGTCACCACTCACCCGTTCGGCGAGCGGGATGGCGGCCTCGACCGACCGGCCCTCGAAGAGCCGCTCCATACCGCGGTGGACGAACCACAGGCGGGTCGTCATCCGCAGGATGGTCTCCCCGACGACGGAGAACCGGAAGTGGCCGGGCTCGATCATCCCCGCATGGATCGGACCGACGGGGATGTCGTAGACGCCCGGGCCGCTGACATCGAGGAACGGGTAGGAGCCGACGTCCTGCGCGAATGCCGGGGCCGGACCCGCGTCCCTGCGCATCGGGTACCACCCGGCCGGCCAGTGGCCGTGCCGGACCAGGCGCCGCGGCAGTGGGTGGCCGACCGGGTCGATCCCGAACAGGTCGTGCATCTCACGCTCGAACCGGCTGGCGGGGTAGGACAGCCCGGACAGGGTCGGGATCGTCGGGTCGGCCTTCGGGGTCCGCAGCACGAGCTCACGACGCTCGTGCACGGGCCGGAGGAAGGTGTAGACGACCCGGAGGTCCTGCTGCTCCTCATGGGCGGCGGCCAGGGCCAGCCGCCACCCGGTGTCGAGGAGGGTGGCCGCCTCGAGGGGCAGGGACGCCGCGGTGACCTCCAGGACCGCGGTGACCGGACGGTCCATGCCGCCGCTCATCGCGTCCCCACCAGGGCCGTCGTGGCCGCGGTCAGCGCCGGAGCCGTGACCGGTGCCGTGAGGACGAGCGTCGCGGTGGCGACCAGGGCGGCCGGAACCCGGATCCGACCCGAGCGCCCCGGACCGGCCGGTAGGGGCGGCGGCTGCGTGGCGGCGGTGGCCGGAGCGGCGGGGTCGACCGGGGCGGCGGGTCCGAGGGTCATCGCCAGGGCGTGCCGGGTCAGCCCGGTGAAGGCGACGAGCAGCAGCACGACGACGACGACCATGACCGGCGCCAGGCCCGCCCGCCAACCCGCGACAACGATGGCGACCTCGCTGAAGAACACGAGGAACGGTGGGAACCCCAGCAGCGCGGCCATGCCGGCCAGCCATGGCCCCCCGAGCCCGGGATGCCGGGTGAGCAGCGCCCGCACGTCGGCGGTCCTGCTGCTCCCGGTCACCGCCAGCACCCGACCGGCCTGCACGAACATCGCCGCCTTGCTCAGGCCGTGGCCGAGCATGTGGACGAGCAGTGCGGCCGTTGCGAGTCGGCCACCGATGCCGGCCGCCACGGCCATGAGACCCATGTGCTCGATGCTCGAGTAGGCGAGCAGCCTCTTGTAGTCGCGCTGGGTCAGGGTGAGCACGGCTCCCACGGTCAGCGAGGTCACCCCGAGGATGAGCAGGAGGGGGCGCATCGAGTCCGCCCCGAGCACGACATCGCCGACGGCGCGCAGCCGGAGGATGACGTACATCGCGACGGACAGCAGGACCCCCGACATCAGGCCCGACACGGGCGCGGGCGCCTGGCTGTGCGCGTCCGGAAGCCAGGCGTGCATCGGCGCCAGGCCGGCCTTGGTCGCGAAGCCGAGCGTGGCGAGGACGATGCCGACGGTGGCGGCCTGCCGGTCCAGCGCGGCCGGGTGCTGGGTCAGCGCCACCCAGGACAGGGTCGGCTGGCCGGCCGCCCGGGCGCTCGCATAGAGGATGACGATCCCGAGGAACGCGATGGCGACGCCGACCGACCCGAGGACGACGTACTTCCAGGCCGCCTCCAGGGGGCGCGAGCCGTGGTGCTGGCCCACGAGGAAGGCCGTGGTGATCGTCGTCGCCTCGATCGCCACCCACGTCACCCCGAGGTTGTCGGCGAGGACGGCCAGGCTCATGCTGGCGAGGAAGAGGCTGAGCAGGACGGGGTACCACCGGTGGGTGGTGCGTATGCCGCCGCCGACGGCCGTCAGGGCCACGGCCCCGACCGTCGTAAGCATGAACGCCGTGACGGCGTCGGACCGAAGTGCCCCTCCGGCGGCGGTGACGACCCGGCCGGCGAGGAGCAGGGACGCGCCGGTGGCGAGGACGACGAGCGCAGCGAGGGCCGGGGCCCACCGGGCGACCGGGTTGGCCGGCCGGGCGGCCGCCACTCCGGCGAGCAGGCACGGCCCGGCGAGTGGGGCCCACGATCAGCACGCGTCATCAGTCGCGGAGCTCCTCGAGGTCGTGCAGGTCGATGCGCCCGCGGGTGAGATGGATGCGGGAGGACAGGATCCGCAGGATGAGGACGACGAGGACGACGTCGAGGGAGACGCCGAGCTCGACGACGAACGGGACGCCGCCGGCGGTGAGGAAGGCCACGGTGGCGATGCCGTTGTCGATGACGAGGAAGCCGATGACCTGGGAGACGGCCCGCCGTCGGGTGACGAGCAGCCAGAACCCGATGAGGACCAGGGTGAGCCCGACGGGCACCGCCTTGGCCGCCGGGCCCGACCCGAGGGCGACCAGTGGTGGGCTGACGAGGTACGCGACGACGGTGAGCACGGCCAACGCCAGCAGGCCGCTGACCGGGTTGACCCCGGGATGGTCCTCCGCGCAGGGCCCCGCTGCGGGTGATCGTCCGGGTGAGGGCCATCGGCAGGGCGACGCCCTTGAGCGGCGAGGACGATGACGGCGACCAGGACGAGCTCGGGCGAGTGGTCGGCCAGGCCGATCGTCGCGACCAGACCGGCGAGGGCGGCCCCCTGGACCGCGAGCAGCCGGGTGGAGGCGGTGACGGAGCGCCGCCACACCTGCAGGACGGTGGTGAGCAGCAGCAGGCCCGCGGTGGCGGCCGACCAGCTGGGCGTAGAGCGGCATCGGTCATGGGCGGCTCAGACAGTCAAGTAGGAGGCGGTCACGGCCAGCAAGGCCAGCACGAACGAGCCGGCCAGCAGCTCGGGACCCGGAACAGGCGCATCTTGGCCAGGAACACCTCGGCCGCGCCGACGACGGCCGCCAGACCGCCAGCTTGCCGCGAGGGCGACCGCGCCGATCGCGAGCCCGGCCAGGTGGCGGTCGTGGCGATGCCCCACGGCGCGAACAGGTTGGCCACCAGCCCGAGCAGGACGGTCAGCCGCATCGACGGCCGAGTTCGACCAGGCCAGGTCGCGGTCCGGCGTACTCGAGCACCATCGCCTCGTGGATCATCGTCAGTTCCAGATGGGTCGCGGGGTTGTCGACCGGAAGCCGCCCGCGTCTCGGCGATGACCACGACGACGAGCGCGCCGAGCGCGAGCAGCACTGCCGGGGAGACGCACGCGCGCGGGGTCGCGCAGCCGGGCGGTGACGATGCGCGACAGGTTGGTCGTGCCGACCGGGATCGACAGCGCGAACACGGCGACGCAGCAGGGTCGGCTCCACCAGGGCCGCCACCGTCATCTCGCGGCTGGCGCCCATGCCGCCGAACGCGGTCCCGGTGTCCAGCCCGGCCAGCGCCAGGGTCACCGTGCCCAGCAGGAGCAGGGACACGACCACGAACAGGTCGGCGTGCCCGCGCCGGCAGGGTGCGGGTGGTCACCAGCGGGCACGAGCGCCGACCACCAGGACGCTGGTCATGGCGACCAGGACGAGGGGCAGCGACGGAGGCCACGCTCGGTGCCGGCGGGGCTGATCGGCTCCTTGCGGCAGCAGCTTGCGCAGGTCCCGCCACGGGCTGCCCGACGCCGGCCCCGGCCCGGCCCTCGAGGCGGGCGCGGACCTGACGCATCCAGCCCGACCGAGCACGGCGCGAGCGGCGACAACGACGAGCACCTGCAGCGACGCCGGCCGCGATCGACGCGTCATCGGGTCACCGCCACCAGGACGAGGAGACAGCGCCGACGAAGCCAGGAGCCGAGGTAGCGGTGCACGCTGCCGTTGTGCAGCCGCCGGGCCAGGTCGCCGACCGCGTCGGCGGCGCGCAGCACCGGCCGGTACAGGCGGTGTTCGATCCGGTCGGCACGCGGCGGGTACGTCGACCCGCTCGACCAGGTAGGCGCGACTCCTCGGTCGGCGTGACGTCACGTCCTGCTACGGGCGCAGCACGTCGTCGAAGACCCGCATGCAGCGGCTCGGCGAACGAGGTGGCGGTGTACTGCATCCGCGGGTCGACGCGCACGCCCCCGCAGCCCCACGGCATCGCGACCCGGCGTCGGCGCCGCGGGCGAGCAGGGTCACGGCGACGACCGGCAGCGCCAGCGGTCAGACGATCGAGGGCGGAGACCGCCGGGTACAGCTGAGCCGGCAGGTGCCGGGAAGGAGCGCACCGCCAGCGCCGCCGCCTCGACGCCGCTGCAGGCAGCCGACGGCGCCGGCGAGCGCGGTCGGCGACCCAGCCGGGCAGCAGCGCCGACGCCGCGCACGCGACGGCCGCGGCCACGCCGAGGCGCACCCGGAGCCGCCGGCGACTCTCTCGGCCGCGGCCGCCGCCTCGGATCGGGGACGGGCGAGAAGACCGCGATCCGATGCCTTGACGAAGGTGCGCACGCCCGAGGCCGGCGGTCAGTGCGACCACCGCCACCGCCAGTGGCATGGCGACCGCCAGAGCAGCCGGGGGCCTGCGACGTCGCCGTGCACAGGGCCTGCAGCAGCAGCCACTCGGCTGACGAAACCGTTGCCCGGCGGCAGCGCCGCGGCGCCCAGCGCGCCGACGCGGCGAACAGCCGCGCGGTGACGGCATCCGCGAGCGCAGCCCGCCCAGCCGGTCCAGGTCGCGCAGGCCGGTCGCGCGCAGCACCGAACCGGCCGCCAGAACAACAGGGCCTTGAACGCGGCATGGTTGACCACGTGCAGCAGCGCGGCGGCCAGGGCACAGCCCGGCGACCGGCGGCCGACCGTCGGCGGCGAACAGACCGCGGCGCCGACGCCGATGAGGATCAGGCCCATTTCTCCGTGGTCGAGTAGGCCAGCAGCCGCTTGAGGTCGGAGGCCACGCCGCCTGCAGGATCCCGTACAGGGCGCGAGCAGCCGCCGAGCGCGAGCAGGACCAGCCACCACCACGCGGGTCCGCCGCCGAGCAGGTCGAAGCCCACCAGGACCAGGCCGTAGACGCCGAGGTTGACCATCGCGGCGCTCATCAACGCCGAGACATGGCTGGGCGCTTCGGGGTGCGCCCGCGGCAGCCACACGTGCAGCGGGCACCAGGCCCGCCTTGGAGGCGAACGCCGACGGCCAGCACGACGCCGGCCGCGCGCGCGGGCGGCGAGATGCCGTGCGCGCCGCGCGCGCAGGGCGGCGAAGGTCTCGCCGCCCGCCCGCGGCGAGCGACCAGCCGCGAGGCGGGAGCAGGAGCGAAGCCCGAGTGGGTCATCACCGCGTACCAGCCGCGGCCTGGCCGCACGGACGGCCGCTGCCGTGTTCGCTGAGCACGAGCACGCCGAGGCCAGCGCCATCAGCTCCCACCGGTCAGCAGGAGGACGATGACGCCGGCCGCCGTCACGAGGAGCACCCGGTGAGCGCGAACAGCGGCAGCGACCGTCCTGCGCCAGCCGGGAGCCGAGGCGTGCCGCCGTGCCGGCGCATAGCCGATACCGTAACGGCGGCCGCGGCCACGACGGCCCCCGACCACCGCCATGAACAGGCCCGCCGAGCGCGTCCGCCGCGCAGCATGCGCCCCAGCCACGGCAGCACCCGGTGTGGATCTGCCCACCCGGCTGTCCGGCCAGGGCGAGCACGCCGGCCGACGCGCCCGCCACCCCGACGCCGGCCGTCAGCGCCCCCGGCCGGGCGCGCCCTGCAGGCAGGCCGGACCGGACATCGCGACCGCGACGCGCGCAGAACGGTGAGCACGCCCCTGCGGGCGAGCCGGTGATCACGGCGTCACCGGCCGGTCACCATCCGCAGCGCCGCCACGATCTCGGTGCGGGTCGGGCAGCCGGGCACGGCCAGGTCCACCGGCACGACGTCGGCGACCGGCCCTCACGCCGTACCCGCCGGCGAACTCGCCGGAGCCGATGGCGCAGTCGCCGACCGCGACGACGACCCGCGGCCGCGGGCATCGCCTCGACCGTGCGCCGCAGCGGCTCGGCCATGTTGCGGGTCACGGCACCGGTCACCAGCAGCCACGTCGGCGTGGCGTGGCGAGGCCACCAGCCGGGCGCCGTAGCGCTCGGCGTCGTACACCGGGACCGAAGGCCGCCGCGATCTCGATCTCGCAGCCGTTGCAGGAGCCGGCAGTCCACGTGCCTGGCCTGGACGCTTCCACCGAGGTCGGGCAGCCCGGCGGGACGCTTCGGCCGCGGTGGCGCTGGCTCGGCGACGCGTCCGGCCCGGCGGATCACCGAGGCCAGCGAGAGGGGGTTCACGGCTCGTCCAGTCCTGCCGGGTCGAGCTCCTTGGCCAGCTCGTCCTGCTCGACGAGCCGGGCCCGCAACACCCGCCGGGCGGCGGCGAGCAGGTCGGCGGTCTCGGGGACGAGCAGCGAGTAGACCACCTCGCCTCCGGCCCGCCGCTGGCGGACCAGGCCGTTGTGCCGCAGGACGGCCAGCTGCTGCGACAGGCTGCTCGGCTCGGTGCCGACCTCGGCGAGGAGCTCGTGGACCGCATGCTCGCGCTCGGACAGCAGCTCGAGGACCCGGATGCGCACCGGGTGCCCGAGGGCGCGGAACATCTCGGCCTTGGCCTGGTAGAGGGGGACGGAGCCGCGGTCCATGGTTCACTTCCTGCGAATGTGCAGATTTCTTCAAGAAGTGTAGCCCCGGCGCGGGGATGGTCGACCCGCCGGCCGGCGCAGGTCAGCGCGTCAGTCGGACGTTGGTGAGCCCGACCTGGCGTTCGGTCCAGCCGAGGAGCTCGTCGCGCTCGGCGGGGCCGAGCAGGTCGCAGGCGAACCCCCAGTGCAGGGCGACGTGGTCGCCGACGACGGGCTCGGCGGTGAAGGTGCCGTCCGGGGTCCGCCGGGCCACCCGCTCCTCGCGCGGCGCCGACAGCCCGAGCGCCTCGCCGTCCCAGGTGAGGGTGTCGGCAAGGACGACGGCACCGTCGGCGTCGGCGTCGAGGACCTCGCCGACCCGGATCCGGCACGAGTCGAGCACGTGCAGCGCCTCCGGGAGGCCGGAGGCGAGCAGCCGGGACCACGGGTAGACCCCGAGGACGTGGAAGGCATGGGTGGGCGTCACCTCGTCGAGCAGGTCCTCGGTCAGGTGGGCCCAGTAGTGGCCGGCCTGACCGGTGAACCGGTCGAGCAGCACCTTCCCGAGCCGCTGGGAGTCGATGTCGTGGGTCAGTGCGTTCCCGGTCCAGTAGGCCCGGCCGACCTCCTCGGACATCGGGTCCAGCCCGGTCAGCTCCGCGATGACGAGCTGGTAGGGCCAGGCCCCGGAGAACTGCCGGGCCAGCCGTCGCACGTCGACGTCGTCCCCGCCGCCACACGCCACCGCCTGAAGCCCGGCCGCCGTCGCCGGGCCGCAGTAGCCGAGCGCGTTCGGGGCGTGGGCGTACCGCGCGAACAGCCGCTCGCCGGGGGTGCGGGTCACCGGCTCTCGCGCCGGCCCACGAGAACGGCGGTGTCCCGGTGCAGCCGCCCGAAGTTGTAGTAGGCGGCGCAGGCGCCCTCCGGCGAGACCATGCACGTCCCGATCGGCGTCTCCGGCGTGCAGGCGGTGCCGAAGACCTTGCACTCCCACGGCTTGAGAACCCCCTTGAGGACCTCGCCGCACTGGCACGCCTTGGGATCGGCGACCCGGATGCCGGGCATCGAGAAGCGCTCCTCGGCGTCCCACTGGGCGTAGTCCCGGTGCACCTTGAGGGCGCTCTGGGCGATGAACCCCAGGCCGCGCCACTCGAAGTGGGCGCGCAGCTCCATCGTCTCGGCCATCAGGGCCAGGGCCTGGGGGTTGCCCTCGGGCCGGACGACCCTGGCGTACTGGTTCTCGACCTCACAGCGCCCCTCGAGGACCTGGGTGAGCAGCATGTGCACGGACTGGAGGATGTCGAGCGGCTCGAAACCGGTGACGACGACGGGCTTGCCGTAGTCGGCCGCGACGAAGTCGTAGGGCCGGGTTCCGACGACGGTGGACACGTGCCCGGGCCCGATGAACCCGTCCAGGCGCAGGTCGGGCGAGTCGAGGATCGCCTTGATGGGCGGGACGATCGTCACGTGGTTGGCGAAGATCGAGAAGTTCTCGACGCCGAGCTGCTTGGCGCGCACGAGGGTGACCGCCGTCGAGGGCGCGGTCGTCTCGAAGCCCACGGCGAAGAAGACGACGTGCTTGGTGGGGTTCTCGAGGGCCACCTTGAGGGCGTCGAGCGGTGAGTAGACGAAGCGGCAGTCCGCGCCGCGCGCCTTGGCCTCGAGCAGCGACCCGGTTGAACCGGGAACCCGCATCATGTCGCCGAAGGTCGTGAAGATGACGTCGGGCTGCTCGGCCAGCCAGATGGCGTCATCCACGCGGCCCATCGGGATGACGCATACCGGGCACCCGGGGCCGTGGACGAGCTCGACCCCCGGCGGGAGCAGGTGCTCCAGGCCATGCCGGTAGATCGTGTGCGTGTGCCCGCCGCATACCTCCATGAACTTCAGCGGCGCCTCCGCACCCTTGCCCAGCGTCGCCGTCAGGGACTCGATGCCGGCGACCAGGGCGCGTGCGGCGTGCGGGTCACGGAACTCGTCGACGAACCTCATCGCTTCTCCTCACGCCGTCGTGGAGCGGAACTGCTCCAGCTCGTTGTCGTAGTCCTCGCCCATCCTGCGGAGCTGGTCGATCGTCAGCTGGGCCTCGGCCTCGTCGATCTTGGCCATGGCGAAGCCGACGTGGACCAGGACCCAGTCGCCCTCGACGAGACCGGTGTCCGCGAGCAGCCGCACCGAGATGGTGCGTTGGACGCCGGAGACATCGACCTTGGCGAGGTAGTTCTCGGCGTCGACCGTCTGGACGACCTGTCCGGGGATTCCGAGGCACATGGCGTCTCCTTCAGCAGATCCTGGGAAGCGGGTCACCGACGAGCATGTCCACGATCCGGCTGCCCCCGAACGTCGTGCGCATGGCCACGATTCCGGCGGGCTCCGCGACGACCTCACCGATCTCGTCCGCGCCCGCGCCGAGCTCGTGGGACCGCATCGCCTCCAGCGCGGCGGTAGCCTCCTCGGCCGGGACGACGGCGATGATCTTGCCCTCGTTGGCGACGTAGAGCGGGTCGATGCCGAGCAGGTCGCAGGCGCCGCCCACGGCCGGCCGGACCGGCAACCGCTCCTCGTCGAGGATGACCGCGAGGTTGGTGGCCTTGGCGAGCTCGTTGCACACCGTCGCGACGCCCCCTCGGGTGGCGTCGCGCATCCAGCGGGTATGCGGCGCCGCCGCCAGCAGATCGGCGACCAGCCCGTTGACCGCGGCGGTGTCGGACTCGATGTCGGCCTCGATCGCCAGCTCGCCGCGGGCCAGCATGACGGCCATCCCGTGGTCGCCCATCGGACCGGACAGCAGGACCCGGTCGGTGGGGGTGACGAGATGGGCGCCGAGCTCACGGTCGGCGGGGACGACCCCGACGCCGGCGGTGTTGATGAACAGGCCGTCGGCCGCACCCCTGGGCACGACCTTGGTGTCGCCGGTGACGATGTCGACCCCGGCGAGAGCCGCCGCCTCGGTCATGTCGGCGACGATGTCGCGCAGGACGTCGATCGGGAGCCCCTCCTCGATGACGAAGCCGGCCGAGAGCCACTGGGGCCGTGCCCCGGACACGGCGAGGTCGTTGACCGTGCCATGGACCGCGAGATGCCCGATGGACCCTCCGGGGAAGCGCAGCGGCTGGACGACATAGCTGTCGGTCGTGAAGGCGAGGCGTTCGCCCGACGGAAGGGTGAGCAGCGCGGCGTCGCCGAGGGTCTCGAGCGCCGGGTTGCGGAACGCCTCGAGGAAGACGGCGTCCATGAGGGCCGCCGAGGACTTGCCCCCGGCCCCGTGGGCGAGGGTGATGACGTCCTCGAGGAGCCGCGGGCGGCGCTGCCGGTAGGCCTCGATGCGGCCGAGGACATGGAGCTCACGCGGGGTCGTCGTCATGGCGTGGGTGCCTCCGATCGAAGGTCGGTCAGGGTGGGCTGGGCGACCAGCCACAGCCGATGGCCGACGAGGGCCTGCGACTCCTGGATCGGGTGGATGCTCTGGGAGCCGACGGTGAAGCAGTACTCCACATCATCGCCGACCGCCAGGCGTCCCCCGTCATAGCCGGCGAAGCCGAAGGACAACGGGCGGCCTCCGGCGGTGAACCGCTCCCCGGTGAGCAGCCGGTCGGCACCTCGCTCCTGCGCCTCGATGGACGGGTAGCGGAAGCTCGTCCCGATGGTGGCGTCCTCGGTCATCGGGCCACCTCGACCCGGGTCAGGGCGGAGCCGGCGTGGACGAGGACGAGGTCGCCCGCGGCGACCTCGCCCACGAGCGTCACGTCGACCTCCTCCTCGCCCTCGGGCGTACGCACCAGAGCCGTGCCGAAGGCCTGGCGCGGGGGCTGGAGCACCTCGACGAGCCGGCCCTCGTCGGAACACGTGAGACACACCGCGTCGGTGCACTCCACCACCTCGGGCGTGAGGAGTCCCGGGTGCTCGAAGCAGACGTGGGTGAGCTCCCACAGCAGGTGGTAGAGCAGGACGAACCGGCCCGTTGCCGGGGCCACCGGGTCGTCGTCGTCGACCCAGAGCACGTGGTCGGCGACGCCGGCCTCGGGGCGGGGGCCGTAGCCGATCCACCACGTGGGCGTCCCCCAGGCCGGCGCCCGGCGGACGAGGTCGCGCGCCACCGGGTCGTCGGCGGTCGCCACGATGACGACCGCGTCCCCGGCGCGCACGGCCACCCGGGCCTGGTCGACGAGGTCCGGTCCGGTCAGCGCGACGGCGGGAAGCGCGCGGGTGCCGACGACGACCGGATAGGCGAACTCGACGGCGATGTGGTGCGCGTGCGCCTCCCACCGCGGTGCGGCGACCCACAAGGTGGCACCGGCGTGGAAGGACCGGGCCAGCGACAGGGCCGCCGGGGCCAGGTCCGGCGCGAGGACCGGGTCGACGAGCTCGCCCTCTGCCGGAGGTTCGGGCTCGGCCCAGCGCTCCATGATCCGTCCGGGGATCCCCAGGCACATGTCACGGCCTCCCGTCGTCGCCCGCGGCCGGCCGCCGCGAGTGTGCAGCCGCGAGTCCCACGGCCAGCTGCCCGAGGGAGAGCCCACCATCGCCCGCCGGGACCTGTCGATGGACGAGCACCTCATGGCCCGCATCCCGGAGCCGTCGGCCGAGCAGCCCGAGCAGCAACCGGTTGGCGAAGACGCCACCTGTCAGCCCGAGCGTCGACACCCCGAGCCGGGAGGCCTCCGCGGTCGCCAGCCGGGCCGAGCCGCCGGCGAGGGCGACATGGAACGCCCAGGCGAGCGCGCCGGTCGGTATGCCGTCGGCCTGTGCGGCCGCGAGGGCCCGCACGAGCGGCTCCGGGTCGAGGATCATCTCCCCCGGGCCGCCCAGGAGCGGCAGGGGCAGGTCGGGACACTCCGGGCCGTGGCCGGCCAGCCAGCCTCGGGCCGACGCCTCGAGCTCGATGGCGGCCTGGGCCTCGTAGGTCACCCGCCCGCGAACGCCGAGCATCGCGGCGACGACGTCGTAGAGCCGCCCGACGCTGCTCGTCGCCACCCAGCCGCTGCCGGTCTCGAGGAGCCGCGGCAGGGTGGCGAGCTCGCCCGCGGAGAGCTCGGCTCCCACCGGGGTCCCGTCGAGCTCGACGCCCGCGGCGAGCATCGCCAGCGCGGCCGTGCGCACCGGGTTGCGCACGCCGGCGTCCCCGCCGGGCAGCCGCACCGTCCCGAGATGCCCCACCCGCTCGGCAGTGAGTCCGCCGTCGCGCAGGACGAGGAACTCCCCGCCCCAGACGGTCGCGTCGCACCCGTAGCCGGTTCCGTCGAAGACGACGCCGAGGATCTCGTCCGCCACCCGGCCGTGCTCCGCGGCGAGGGAGGCCAGGTGCGCGTGGTGGTGCTGGACGTCGTAGAGGGGCACCCCCAGGTCGGCGGCGAAGACGGCGGCCCAGGCCCGGGAGGCGTACCCGGGGTGCAGGTCGGCGACGACGAGCTCCGGCGCCGCGCGGTGGAAGCGGAGCAGCTGCGCGGTCGCCCGCTCGTATGCCGCCCGGCTCTCGAGGCTGCCGAGGTCCCCGATGTGCGCCGAGACGAACCCCATGCCGTCGCGGGCGAGGGCGAAGGTGTTCTTGATCTCGGCGCCGGCGGCGAACACGACGGCGTCACCGGGCAGCGGCACCGGCAGCGGCGCGAAGCCGCGGGAACGGCGCACCGGCACGGCCGCCCCGTCGCCCCAGCCGAGGACCGAGTCCTCGCAGGGCACCGCGATCTCGCGATCGTGGGCGACGAAGACGTCCGCGATGGCGCCGAGTCGCCGCACCGCGTCGTCGTCGGTGAAGCACAACGGTTCGCCGGAGAGGTTGCCCGAGGTCATGACGAGCACCGGCGGGGCTCCTGGCGACCCGTCGGGCAGATCGGCGAAGAGCAGGTGGTGCAGTGGCGCATAGGGGAGCACGACACCGAGCTCGTCGAGTCCGGGGGCCACCGCGTCGGCCACCGGGGCGGACGGGAGCCGCGGCAGCAGCACGATGGGCCGCTCGGGGCTGGTGAGGACGGCGACCGCCCCGTCAGGCACCTCGACCACCTGGGCGAGGACGTCGAGGTCCGCGGCCATGAGCGCGAAGGGCTGGTCCGGACGGTGCTTGCGCCGGCGCAGCTCGGCGACGGCCGTGGCGTTCGCAGCGTCGCAGGCCAGGTGGTAGCCGCCGATCCCCTTGACCGCCAGGACCGCCCCCGCCCGCAGCGCCTGGACGGCGAGCGCCAGGGCCTCCTCGCCGGCGCGGCGGCGGTTGGCCGAGGTCGGCACGAGCGGGGTACCCCGGCTGTCGAGGACTCGTAGCGTCGGTCCGCAGTCGTGACAGGCGATGGGCTGGGCGTGGTAACGGCGGTCTGCGGGGTCGGCATACTCACTGCGGCAGCTCGGGCACATGGCGAAGGAGGCCATCGTCGTCACCGGCCGGTCGTAGGGCAGGTCGGTCATGATGGTGAACCGCGGTCCGCAGTTCGTGCAGGTGACGAAGGGATGCCGGTAGCGCCGGTCGGCGGGGTCCCGCATCTCGCGCAGACAGTCCTCGCACACCGCCGTGTCCGGCGGGACCATGGTGCGCTCGCCGGAGGCTGCGGTGGACCCGATGATGGCGAACCCCCGCTCGCCCGAGGGGGCGAAGTCGGCCGAGTCGACCGACAGGATCCTCGCCAGCGGTGGCGCCTCGGCCTCCAGGCGGACACCGAACGACGCCACGGTCTCGGGCTCGCCCTCGACCTCGACGATGACGCACGTCGCATCGTTGCGGCAGTGTCCCGCCAGCCCCAGCTCGATGGCGAGGCGGGCGACGTGCGGGCGGAAGCCCACTCCCTGGACCACGCCGCGGATGACCAGCCGGCGCCGGATCCGCACGTCCGTGACCTCCGCCGTCACGACCGCTCCCAGAGGACGACGCGGGTGTCGCCCGCGTCCGACAGGACGACGAGGTGGACCACCCGGCGCCCGCGCCCGGCGACGACCTGGGTCGGTACCTCGGTCGTCATCGCCGCTCCTGTCGATGGGGACGACAAGGGCGGCTCAGCCCTCGTCCCACGTACCTCGAAGGTACCGCCACCGCGGCGGGGCCGAGCACCTCGTCGACGAGGACCGACCGGATCGCCCGCCCGCTGCGGGCCGCCTGCCCACTCGGCCGATGGGCTCCAATGTCGGTCGCATCACACAGGTTCGCCTACCCCGATGCGGCGGCGACCACCCGGTCCACGCACGGTCCTTGATTCGGCAGCGAAGCGCGACGACAGTGGGACGCCTTGACGGGTCACGACCCGACGGGCCGCTGCGGCCCGCCCGGGTTCGCCGCGGACGGGAGGTGCCGGTGCCCAACAGCGATCGGCCGCCCTTCGTCACCCTCGAGCGGACCCGGCTGCCGGTCCTGTCGCGCACCCTCCGGCACGTCGCGGTGGCAGCGGATGCATGAGCTGTCGCTCTGCCGGAGCATCGTCCACATCGTCGACCGGGCCCGCGGGGACCGCCCGGTGGTGGCCGTGCACGTGCGGTTGGGGCAGCTGCGCCAGGTCGTGCCCGAGACCCTCGTCTACTGCTGGGGGCTGGTCACCGAGGCGAGCGACCTCTCCGGCTCCGAGCTCGACGTCGAGCATGTCCCGGTGGTCCTGGACTGCCGCGCCTGCGGATCCCGGACCGAGGTCGCCGAGGTGCTCATGCTGACCTGCGGGACCTGCGGCGCCGGTGAGGTCTCGCTCGTCAGCGGGGAGGAGTTCCTCGTGACCTCCCTCGACCTCGGCCCGGCCCCCTCGCCCCTTGTGCCCCCCGGCCCCGACGGGAGAGTCTGACGCCATGGGTCGCTTCCACCGCCACGACGACGGCACCGTTCATGTGCACTCGCCCGAGCACTCGCACGATGAGCCGCACGACCACTCCCCGACGGAGGGCTCCCATCCCGCCGGGTCGGCGGTGAGCGAGGCACACGGTGACCTGTCGGCATACGACACCGGAGTCGAGCGGGTCACCGTGCTCGAGAGGATCTTCGACGAGAACGACCGCGCCGCGGACCGCAACCGCGCCGCCCTCGACGCCGCCGGCGTCCGCTGCGTCAACCTGATGTCCTCGCCGGGCGCAGGGAAGACGGCGCTGCTCGTCCACACGCTGCGACACCTGGCCGACCGGGGCATCCGGGCCGGCGTCGTCGAGGGCGACATCGAGACCTCGCTCGACGCCGACCGGCTCGAGGGGCTCGGCGCCCAGATATCGCTGCTCAACACGGGGGACGGGTTCGGCGGTGAGTGCCACCTCGACGCCCCGATGGTCGCCCGGGCGCTCACCCGGCTCGACCTTCCGGCCCTGGACCTGGTCCTCGTCGAGAACGTGGGCAACCTCGTCTGCCCGGCCGAGTTCGACATCGGGGCCCACGACCGGGTCATGGTCTTCGCCATCACCGAGGGCGAGGAGAAGCCGCTGAAGTACCCCGTCATGTTCCGCTCCGTCGACCTCGTCCTCGTCAACAAGATGGACCTGCTCCCCCACCTCGACGTCGACCTCGACCTGTTCCGCCGCAACGTCGCTCAGGTCAACCCTGCCGCCCGGCTCATCGAGATGTCGGCGCGCACGGGCGCGGGACTGGAGGACTGGTACGACTGGCTCGGCGCCTGACCGAGTGCTCGACCCTCCTCGGTCGAGCCCGTGACGTCGAACGGGTGCTCCCCTCGCCGGGGCGCGCCGGTCCGGGGTCCATCGCGCGTCGTCGCCCTGGACCCGGCTCGGGTCTTCGGACCCGCTAAGACGCCGATCCAGGCCCCGGTCAGATCGGCGCTGGTGGCTCGACGGGATGTCGAGCCACCAGCGCCTTGTTCCCTGATGGCGGAGCGGGGGTTGGGTGTCGGTCAGTGGCGGGGGTGGTGACCCCGACCCGGCCGCACCTTGCCCTTGGAGACGGTCACCGGCTGGTCGAGGTGGCGGAACTGTCCGGTGTAGGACCCGACCTTGATGCCGTGCACTCCCTGGAGGGAGGCGAGCTGGTCGAACGGCGCGCTCTGCATGGCGACGTTGAGGATCCTCATCGCGCTGCGCTGGAGGTCGCCCAGCCGCATGTCGTAGGACGTGGGGTAGTCGCCCGTCATCACGACGGTGTAGGCCGTGACGGGGGTGGTGTCGTCACCCGGTGTGGCGTGGGTGACGTCGGAGAGGGAGATCGCGGCCCGCTGCCCGGCGTTCAGGGCGTTGGCGGCCGGGTCGAGCAGCGCCATCGTGGCGGCATACGCGTCGTTGACGCTGGCGTATGCGCCGATCGGCACGAACCCGGCCGAGGTGATCTCGCCGGACTGCGGGTGCGACAGGTCGGTACTGGAGTCGACCGTGGTACTGATCGTCTGGCCGCCGGTGGCCGACAGGCCGAAGCCGCCGAGCTGCCACGTCCACTGGGTGAAGGTGAACGTCCCGAACGTGAAGGTCTGCTTGCTGTAGATGGGCAGGCCCGCAGCGTCGATGGTCGGCGCGACCTGCTTCAAGGTGTTGACGACCTCGGCGGGGTTGTTGCCCGGCATGATCAGGTCGTTGCCGGAGTACATCGTGGCGACCGCGCCGTGGCTGCCGCCCCAGTCGGTCATGACCAGGCCCTTGAAACCCCACTCACCGCGGAGCAGGTCGGTGTTCATGTCGTAGTTGGCGGAGGAGTAGGTGCCGTTGACCCGGTTGTAGGAGGTCATGATCGCCATGGGCTGCGCGGCCTTGACGGCGATCTCGAACCCCTTGAGGTAGATCTCCCGGGCCGCCCGCTCGCCGATGACGGAGTTGCCGCCGCTGCGTTGGGTCTCCTGGTTGTTGGCGACGTAGTGCTTGAGCGTGACGCCGACCCCGGCGTTGCTCTGCACGCCTGCGGTCTCACCGGCCGCGGTGAGGCCGGCGACGAGGGGGTCCTCGGAGAAGTACTCGAAGTTGCGGCCGTTGAGCGGGTCACGGTGGATGTTCATCCCCGGGGCCAGCCAGAGCGTGGCGCCGTACTCGACCATCTCCTTGCCGATCGCGGTCCCGACCTGCTTGAGCAGGTCACGGTCCCAGGTCTGCGCCAGCATCGTCCCGATCGGCCACGCCGTCGCGAACTGGTAGGTCGCCGGGGTGCTGTTGACCTGCTGGGTGATCCGCAGCCCGGCCGGGCCGTCGGACATCGTCATCTGCGGGATGCCGACGTTCTCGTACAGGCTGGTCGAGTACCCCGCGGCACCCGCCGCGGACAGGGTCGAGCCAGGCAGGCTCGCGCCCTCGACGATGTTCGCCAGCTGGGTCACGTCGAGACCGGCGACGAACTGCTCCATCGAGACCCTGTGCTTGGCGACGTCGTACAGCGTGGCACCGGACTTCGTCTTGACGTACTTGACGCTCTCGCCGGTCTTCGGCTGGTATGCCGCACCGGTGTCTTCCCAGTTGGTCTGCCTGCGGTCCAGGTAGGCCGTCGTCGACGAGATCGGGCTGTTGTCGATCGTGTAGTAGGGCGAGGTCGGGTCGACCGGGACGTTCTGCTCGTACGTCGAGGCGTCGTTCTCGGTCCGGAAGGTGTGGCTGTTGAGGGTGATCCGCCTGGCCCTGGCGATCTCCGTGGACTCACCTGCGTAGGTGTAGAAGTCGCTCGGGGTGCTGGTCAGCTCGGTGGCGGGCGCCTGGTCCGCGGTCTCGCTGTTGACCGTGGAGGTCACCACGGTGTGTGCGAGGCGGACCTTCGCCGCGACGTGGGTGCTGCGCGAGGAGTCACCGACCCGGATCAGGTAGTCGCCGGCGTCCATGACGTAGGCCGACCTGGCGACGTCGAAGGACGACATCGAGGTGGTGTCGAAGCCGATCGTCAGTTCCTGGCTGGCGCCCGGCTCGAGGGTGTCGGTCTTGGCGTAGGCCGCGAGCTCCTGGTAGGGCTTGTCCAGCCCGCTCTGCGGGGCGGAGAAGTAGACCTGCACGACCTCCTTGCCGCTGTACCGCTTGCCCGTGTTGGTCACCTTGGCCGTGACCGTGACCTGCCTGGCGGTGGCCGTGACCCGCTCGACCCCGATCGCGAAGTCGGTGTACGACATCCCGAAGCCGAACGGGTAGTCGACCACCGAGGCCGGGTCGGCCGGGTCGATCGTGGCGTAGAACGAGTCGAAGTACCGGTACCCCACATACACGCCCTCGGAGTAGCTCTCCGTCGCGGCATCGCCGTCGTTGTTCGCGAACGTCGCCGACGCCGGGTAGTACGCGTACTTCGACGCCCACGTGTCGGTCAGGTGACCGGACGGGGAGACGGTTCCGTTGAGGACCTCGACCAGGGCGTTGCCCGACTCCTGGCCCGCCTGGCTCATCAACAGCATCGAGTCCACCGCGGTGCCGCCGGCCGGGTCGGTCTCGGCGGCGTTGATCTCCTTGTAGAACGAGGTGTCGATGATGCCGCCGCTGTTGATCACCACGACGACGTGCCTGTACGTCTGCCCGAGCCGCGCGATATCGGCCCGCTCCACATCCGCCAGCTGGAAGTCGCCCGGTCCCGAGGACCGGTCCGAGCCCTCACCGGAGTTGCGGGCGATGACGAACAACGCGGTGTCGGTCGGGGCGGTCGGCTGCACACTCGTCCCGTCCAGGGGCTGCTCCACCGAGGAGTAGTCGACCGCCGGGCCGAAGAGACCTCCACCACCACCGCCGTACTTCGTGTCATAGGCACTGGTCATCGCGTCCCAGTAGGCGCTACTGGTCGTCACCGTGTAGCCGGCGTTCTCGAGCCCTTGGCGGACGGTGACCGTGTACCGGTTGTTCACGTCACCGGAACCGGTCCCGCCCTTGACGGTCTTGTACGCCCCGACACCGAACACGGCGACGGTGCCCGACTTCGGCATCGGCAGGGCCTTGTCGCGGTTCTCCAGCAGCACCATGCCCTGGGTGGCGGCCTCCCTGGACAGCTGGGCATTGGCCAGCTCCAGCGGCCCCGGGTTCGGGTCGGTCGTGGCACCGACAGCGGTACCCACTCCGGCCAGGACCAGCGCCGCAGCCGCGGCCATGGGAACTCCCGTGCGCCAAACGGCCCGGGAACGATGTGGAATATGCATCTGACGTCGTCCTCTCTGACGGCGATGTCGTGGATGAGAGGGGCTGAGACCGGCGGTACACCGGTCGACAGTCCGCGCCTATAGCAGACTCACGTCACGCTAGTGAGATGGCTTTTGGCAAGTCAATACCCGGTAACCATGCCCGTGAGGGCCCCGATATACGCAGGAGGAAACCGGAATCGAACAATGTCGACCAACGGCGCGGGCGGCGCCAGAAGAGGCGTGACCATTTCCATTCGTTGATACCGCTTGTTCCGGTGGAAGCCGTCCACGAATGGCGGGCAGCCTCCCCGCAGGGCGAGGTCAGGGCGAGGTGGCCGCACTCGGCCCGTCCTGGTGGACCGCACTGCCGTCGACCTCCGTCGAGCTGGAGGCGTTCTCCCGCTTGACCGTCCCGGACGCGACGGCCCATCTTGGCTCGGCCTGCAGCTCCTGCACCTCGGACCCGAGGACCAGAGCGGGCTGCCCGAGGCTACGCGCCGCCCCCGCCACCCGTGTGGTGCCGAGGACGAGCAGGAGGACGACGACAAGCACGATGACGTGCCACGGCTCGAGACCGTTGCGTAATATTGTGTGACCCTTTCTGTCGAGGCCGGGCTCAGAGCCCGGGGTCGCCGACGATCCGGTCGTTGCCGCAGGTGAGGAGGATCTCGGGCGCCCGGGGTTGCGACGCCCGGATTGCCTTTCTGCCGGCCGACGACAGACGTGGTTGATGCAGCCGGGCGTCACCACTAATGCGGCCCGTCGGCAATGTGCGACGCGAGCAGCTCGGCGAGATGTATGCCCGACACGCCGGCCAGCTGGTCCGCCTGGGTCCGACACGAGAAGCCGTCGGCGAGGAGGACCGCATCCGCGGGCGCCTCCCGCAGCGCCGGGAGCAGGGACTGCTCCGCGACGGCCACGGACATGTCATAGTGCCCGCGCTCCATACCGAAGTTGCCCGCGAGCCCGCAGCAGCCGGACAGGGTCTGCACCTCGGCACCGGCCGCGCGCAGGAGGGCGGCGTCGGCGTCGAACCCCATGACGGCGTGCTGGTGGCAGTGCGGCTGGGCGATCACCGTCACCCCTGCGAGCGAGGGAGGTCGCCACCGCTCCTCGACGGCGTGCCCCGGCTGCTCGGTGAGGATCTCCGCCAGGGTGCGGACACTGTCGCTGACGCGCCTGGCGCGGGGGTCGTCCGGGAGCAGCTCGGGCAGGTCCTGACGCAGCACCGCTGTGCAGGAGGGCTCGATGCCGACGACGGGGATGCCGGCCTCGGCGAACGGCGCGAGAACGTCGAGCGTCTCGCGGAGCCTCGCACGGGCACCGCCGAGCTGTCCGGTGGAGACCCAGGTCAGCCCGCAGCAGGCGCGACCAGATGGCACGAGGACCTGGTATCCGGCGGCCTCGAGGACGCGGATCATGGCGTTGCCCACCTGAGGCGAGAAGGCATCGGTGAACGAGTCGGCCCACAGGACGACCCGCGGGCCACCGCCGGCCGGGGCGGCCGCAGGGCCGCTCAGGCGGCGGCCACGGGTGGTGCGCCGCAGCGGGGTGGTCGCGAACCGGGGAATCCCCCGCCGCGGGTCCATCCCCCCGGCCCGGAGCACGGTCGAGCGCAACGGCGCCCACGACAGCACCGCGTTGACCAGCCGCGGTGCCAGGCCGGCGAGGCGGGCCCAGCGAGGCAGCTGCCCCAGCGCGTAGTGGTTGATCGGCCGAAGGCGACGGCGGTATGCCTGGTTGAGGACCTCGGACTTGTAGGACGCCATGTCGACGCCGGCCGGGCAGTCGGCACCGCATGCCTTGCACGACAGACACAGGTCCAACGCCTCGAGGACCTCCGGGGCTCGGAACCCTCGGGTGACCAGGGAGCCGTTCGCCATCTCCTGAAGTACTCGGGCCCGGCCCCTCGTCGAATGTGTCTCGTCCTTGGTCGCCTGGAAGGAGGGGCACATGAAGCCGCCCGCGGCCGAGTTGTCGGCCCGGCACCTGCCGACCCCGACACACCGATGCACGGCGCGGGTGAGGTCGCCTCCGTCCTCGCTCAGAGCCGCTCCGCCACGGCGGGCGGCGGGCCCCAGTGCCCGCGCCGCTGGGCGCCGGAGGTGCTCGTCGACCGGTCGGGGGCGCACCACCACGTCCGGGTTGAGGATGTCATCGGGATCGAAGACCTGCTTGAACGCCGCGAACGCGCCGATGGCCTCCGGCGAGTACATCCGTGGCAGCAGCTCGCTGCGGGCCCGCCCGTCCCCGTGCTCTCCGGAAAGGGACCCACCGTGGGAGGCGACGAGGTCGGCGGCGTCGAGGAGGAACGGCCTGAGCCGCTGCGGGTGGTCCTCCAGAGGCAGGTCCAGCCGCACGTGCACGCAGCCGTCCCCGAAGTGGCCGTAGGGAAGCCCGTCGATGCCGTGCTGGCGCATCAGGGCATCGAAGTCCCGCAGATACGCGCCAAGACGCTCGGGCGGCACCGCAGCGTCCTCCCACCCCGGCCATGCCTGTGCACCGGTCGCCGTTCGGCCGGCCAGTCCGGCACCGTCCTCCCGAATCCGCCACAGGCGGGCTGCGGGGGGGCCGGAGGGCACGACCAGCAGGTCGGGGGTCTGCCCGTGGGCGCCGAGCCGCCGTGCTGCGGCATACGCCTGCTCATCGGTGGCGGCACCCACCTCGACGAGGAGCCAGCCACCGCCGCGTGGCAGCTCGGGCACGGCCTGCGGCCCCCTGTGGCGGCGCACGACGTCGACCAGCCGGGCGTCGATGCCCTCGATGGCCAGGGGGCCGTGGGCGAGGAGCTGGGGCACCGCATCCGCCGCGGTCGCCATGTCCGGGTAGCCGAGGACGGCCAGCGCCGTGGCCGAAGGGATCTCGACGAGCCGCAGGGTTGCCCCGAGGGCCACGACGCAGGTGCCCTCCGTGCCGACCAGGGCCTTGGCCAGGTCGCCGCCGTGCTCGGGCAGCAGGTGCTCCAGGGAGTAGCCCGACACCTGCCGGCCGAACCGCCCCAGCTCCCTGCGGATCGTGGCGAGGTTGGCGGACACGAGGTCGGCCAGCCCGGGGACCGAGGAGACGCCACGTCCTCCTGGCTGTGACTCCTCGCCGTCGCGTCCGGCGGTGAACCGGCGCCCGGTCCCGTCGACGACGTCGAGGGCGAGCACGTTGTCGGCGGTGCGCCCGAAGGCCACCGCGCGGGGACCGCACGCGTTGTTGCCGATCATCCCGCCCAGCGTGCAGCGGGCGTGCGTGGACGGGTCGGGCCCGAACCGCAGCCCGTGACGCGCGGCGGTGGCTTGGAGATCGTCGAGCACGGCACCGGGCTCGACGACAGCCGTCCGGGACTCCGGGTCGACCTCGAGAACCCGGTTGAGGAACCGGCTGGTGTCGAGGACGATGCCAGGACCGACCGCGTTGCCTGCGACCGAGGTCCCGCCTCCGCGCATGGTCAGCGGAACTCCGGTCTCCCTGGCCACCTCGAGAGCGGCGAGGACGTCGTCGACGTCCCGCGGAAAGACGACGACAGCCGGCACCACACGGTAGTTCGACGCATCGGTCGAGTACTGGGCCCGCCGAAGGGTCGAGTCGTCGACCCCGCCCCCCACGACGCGACGGAGGCGGCCGACGAGATCGGCGGGAGCCGCTCCGTCCAGCTCCGCGGGATGGACAGGGTTGTCGAGGTGGCTCACGGCTGGCCGTACACCCCGTGGCCGTGCATCAGGACCGCCGGGGACCTGTGGGCCCCGAGCGTGGAGACAGTCCATCTCCCGACCAGATCCGTCTCGAGCCGCTCACCGTCCAGGGTGCACAGAACCATCGACCCCGGGATGCGTCCGTCGTACGACACCTCTGACGCCGTGGTGAGGAACCGATCCCAGCCCGGCACCCGGGCCGAGACGTTGCCCGCCGTCCAGGTCACGAGGTCGCAGCGGACGAGGTTGCGCAGCTCCTGGCGGAGCTCTCGAACGATGTCGAGCGCGGTCATGAAAGGACCTCCCGGGTCAGCGGCGGCGCGCTGGGCGTCGCCGGTTCCAGAGTAGGTGTTTCGCCGGCTGCGGCTCGACGGCGGCGGCCGGCCCCTCGCCAGCGGATACTCCGGTGCTGTGCTCGGCGCGCACGGGTTCAGCAGCCCCCGCTCCGCGCAGCTGTCCGGACAGACCGTTCACTCCGCAGCAGGTTCGGCACAGATGCTCGCGACGAGCGCGCACCGAAGGGGAGACTGACACCGTGGAGACATGCGACTCGGCTGCCGGCGGCCAGTCGGTCGGCAGGTTCCCCGCGCAGCTGATGGTGTCAGAGTCGACCTCACCCCGGCAGAGATCGCTCACCGGCCCTCCCTGAGGCCCCGCACGCCCCCGGGCCCCCGGACCTGGAGACATCCCGACAGGACAGGGCACGTCCCACGCCCGCCAGCGGAGCCGGCACAAGCCACGACAGGAGAACCACGATGAAGTGCGCAACCATTCACGCTCCCGGCGACGTCCGGCTCGAGGACATGCCGGAGCCGGTGGCCGGTCCCGGAGAGAGCCTCGTCCAGATCACCAGCGTCGGACTGTGCGGCTCCGACCTGCACTGGTTCGGCGAGGGCGCGATCGGCGACGCCGTTCTCACCAAGCCCCTCGTCCTGGGCCACGAGATGGCCGGCCTCGTGCGGTCCGGCGCCCTGGCCGGCCGAAGCGTCGCGATCGACCCCGCGGTGCCGTGCGGCAGATGCCGCGAGTGCGCCGCCGGGCTGGAACACCTCTGCACCCGGATGCACTTCGCCGGGCATGGGAGCACCCATGGCGGCCTGCGTGAGCGCATCGCGTGGCCCGACTCACGACTGCACGTGCTCCCCGACGGCTACGACCCCGCCATGGGATCGCTCCTCGAGCCGCTCGGCGTCGCCGTGCACGCCATGGACCTCGCCCACCTTCGCCCCGGATGGCGCGTGGGCGTGGTGGGGTGCGGTCCGATCGGGCTCATGCTCATCGAGCTCGCCGCCCTGGCGGGCTGCGAGATCGTCGCCGTCGAGCCCCTCGCCCACCGCCGCGAGGCGGCCCTGCGGGCCGGAGCCACGCTCGCCGTCTCGCCGCAGGAGGTTTCGCATGGCTGCGAGCTGGACAGCGGCTACGACGTGGCGTTCGAGGTGAGCGGCTCCGACGACGGCCTCGCTCGCGCGGCCACCCTCTCCCGCCCCGGCGGCCGACTGCTGCTCGTCGGCATCCCGGAAGAGGACTCGACGACCTTCCAGGCGTCACCGATGCGGCGCAAGGGCCTCACCCTCGTATGCGTCCGCCGGATGACGGACAGCGCCTACTCCCGCGCCATCAGCCTGGGCGTGCGGAACGTCATCGACCTGTCGTGGATCACCTCGCAGCGCTTCCCGCTCGACGACGCCGCCACGGCGTTCGAGGTGGCCGCCCGGCGCGAAGGCAACAAGGTCGTCGTCGACGTGGCGACGCCGTAGGCGCCGAGCCGAGCCACGCCGAGCTCGCCGGGACGCCAGGGTGGTGGCGAACGACCTCCGGCGCCTCAGGCAGATCCTCGAGAGCGGCACCTGACGACGACGCGCTCCTAGACTCACGGCGTGAGCACATCGGGGGCCCCGTCAGTGGGCGCCGGTCGCGGCACCGGCCGCGTCGACCCGGCGGGGCTGGGCGACGCCGCCGTCGACCTGACGGCGGCGCTGGTCGGGCTCGACACGGTGAACCCCGGGCTCGTCGAGGGCGCAGCCGGTGAGAGCGCCGCCGTCGACGTTCTGGCCGCGCGGCTCTGCGCGGCGGGTTTCGCGTGCGAGGTGGTTCCCGCCGCCGGAGCAGCCGACCGGCCCAGCCTGCTCGCCGTCCGGGAAGGTATGCCGGCGCGCCGACGGCTACTCCTCAACGGACACCTCGACACCGTCGGCGTGGAGGGGATGGACCGCCCGTTCGAGGCCAGGGTCGAGGGCGACCGGCATACCGGCCGGCTCTACGGGCGCGGGGCCTGCGACATGAAGGCAGGCGTCGCGGGCCTGGTCGTCGCCGCCGAGGCGGCCGCGGCGGCCGACCCCGACCTGCCGCTCACCCTCGCCCTCGTCGCCGACGAGGAGGACGCCAGCCTCGGCACCGAGGCGGTCATCGCCCGTCTCGTCGACCGCGGCCCGCTCCCCGATGCCTGCCTGGTCGGCGAGCCGACCTGGCTCGACCTCGCCGTCGCCCACCGGGGCTTCGCCGTCGTCGACATCGAGCTGCGCGGCCGGGCCGCCCACTCCTCCCTGCCGGCGGACGGCGTCAACGCCGTGACGCATCTGGGGCGGCTGCTGGTCGCCATCGACCAGCACCAGGGCGAGCTCGACGCCCGGGCGCCCCATCCCCTGCTCGGTCACGGAGCGACGATGGCCACCCTCGCGGGCGGCGGCACGGCGCCGTTCATGGTCCCGGCGCGGGCGTCGGCGACGTACGAGCGCCGTACCCTGCCTGGCGAGAGCACCGAGGACGCCCTCAGGGAGGTCCGGGAGATCCTCGGGTCCCTGCACGCGGCCGACCCCATGGTGGACGCCACGGCCACCCTCCGGGTGGCGCGGGAGGCCTGGGAGCAGGACGACTCCGGCGCCGCTCGTGACCTCGCCGACCTCCTGGCGGACGAGCTGCTCGCGGGCGGCGCCCGCGAGCCCCGGCGGATCGGGGCCCCGTACTGGATGGAGTCCGCCTTGTGGCAGGCGGCCGGCATCCCGACGGTCGTCTGCGGACCCGCCGGCGGCGGGCTGCACTCGGCGCTCGAGTGGGTCGAGGTGGCCCAGATCCGGACCTATGCCGTGGCCGTCGCCGCCGCCCTCGGCCGGTTCGGCTGAACGAGCGACGTCGTCGCCCCGCACCGTCTCGCGACCCGCTCGGCCGGCCGAGGGTGCACGTCGGGTCCGCCGATGTGACCTCCGTCGCACTCAGCCGCCCTCATGTCGTGCCTCGTCCGTCCGATTCTCAGGGTGTCCGCGACACTTCGTCGAAGGAGACCTGCACGATGCCTGGTCGTCACGACCCCCGCTGGGGAGCCTTGGTCGACGATCCCCGTCGCTTCACCTTCTCGTTCCTGGCCCTGCGCATCCTGATGCAGCGCATGGTCATGCGGGCCCCGATGACCGGGGCCGACCGAGAGGCTGCGATCGACGAGGTCTACGCCTGCTTCCAGAAGAACGAGAAGCTCATCGCCGCCGACATCGCCGCCGCCTTCGGCTGACGCTGCCCGCCCGACACACACTACGAGAGGACCCCTCAATGCCTGGACGGCTCTACACCGTTCCCGAGGCGACCGCGGCGATCGCCGAAGGACGCCCGTTGCTCATCGCTGGCGACGAGACCCTGCTGGCCCAGCTGCCCGAGGGTCGCTGGATCGGCGGAACCATCCCCTACTTCATGACCACCGATGGCGGCCTGGTGACCCAGGACCAGGTGTACATCGACACCCTGCCCGCCCAGGTCGATGAGGTGAAGATCGCCAGCTACACCGTGGACGAGCTGCAGCACATGCCCGCGGACGGGTTCGACAACGGCTTCAGCGTCATCATCGTGCCCGCCGGCAGCCCGGTACACAGCCACTACGCCGCCGAGGCGGCCGGGTTCCCCAACATGTTCGACCGGCCCGTGGTCGGCTGGGTCTCCGGCGTCCACCTGGACGACCTCGCCACCGAAACGGCGAAGGTCTTCGCCGGCACCGGCTCGGCGGTCCACGCGGAGCGCGCCGTCGTGATGCACGCGCGGTTGCCAGAGGGCCAGCTCGCCAGCGCCGACATCGTCAACCTGTTCACCCAAGGTGGCGGACCCGCGTTGACCTTCGACGGGACCGGCTTCAGCCACGACAAGGTCATGGTCGACGGCGTGGCGCACAACTTCGCCGAGTACCTCAGCGAGCTCGGGCACGACGTGCGCCTGCCACTGGTCGCCGACTACTTCGGCGCGATGATCAACGTCTCGTTCCAGTCGGTGCCCGACGACGGCGGCCAGGTCGCCCTCTACGCCCCGGTGTTCTCCGGCGTCGAGTACAAGCTCGCGGCCCCGGTCGGCGACTACGTCGCCGAGTTCGACGCGCGCCTGCCGGCGGGCGGTCTCGCACCGACGTTCTCCTGCAACTGCATCCTCAACTTCCTGTACTCCGACCTGGAGGGCAAGCGCACGGGCGACATCGCCGGTCCGGTCACCTTCGGCGAGATCGCCTACCAGCTGCTCAACCAGACGATGGTGTACCTCACGATCCACGAGTGACCCCCCCAAGACGAAGGGCCCGGACCGGTCGGTCCGGGCCCTTCGTTGCGGGCCGCTGCGGTGGGCGTCAGTCGTGCAGCCGCTCGAGGTGCTGCTCCTCCAGGCCCTTGGCCGGGGCGCTGGCGACGGCCCCGCCCGCACTGCTGTCGCCGAGCATGTTGAAGAAGATGTTGAGCAGGATGGCCATGATGGCAGCGGCGCTGATGCCGGAGCCGGCGATGACCTGGAACCACGACGGGAAGTTGCCCCAGAACCCGCCGACGAGGCTGGGCAGCAGGCCGAAGCCGAGCGCCACCGCAACGATGAGCAGGTTGTTGGTGCCGAGGAAGTTCACCTTGGCGAGGGTCCGGACGCCGCTCGCGGCAACCATCCCGAACAGCGCGATCCCCGCGCCGCCGAGCACCGGCAGCGGAATGACGCCGATGATGGCGGCGAACCACGGCGAGAGGCCGGCGAGGGCGAGGATGCCACCGCCGAGTGCCACGGCGAACCGGCTCCTCACTCCCGTGAGGGCGACGAGCCCGACGTTCTGTGCGAACGCGGTCGCCGGGAAGGAGTTGAAGACCGGAGCCACCGCGGAGCTGACCATGTCGGCGCGCAGACCGTCGGCGACGCGCTTCGCCGGGACCTCGGTGCCGACGACCTCGCCGACCGCCATGATGTCAGCGGTGGTCTCGGCCATGATCACGAGCATGACGATGATCATGCTGGCGATGGAGCCGGCGGTGAACAGCGGGCTCCCGAAGGCGAAGGGCGTCGGGAAGGCGGCCGCGGAAGCACCCGAGAGGTTGAACGACGTCTGCCCGGTGAACAACGCGACGATGGTGCCGATGACGAGGGACAGGAGGATGGCGAGCCGGGCGAGGGTCTTCACCTTGCTGAGGACGAGGACGACGGCGAGCGTGAACATCCCCAGCGCCATGTCCTTGACATTCGCGAAGTCGGGGTTCGGGTCTGCGCCGAAGGTCGGCTGACCCGTGATCCACTTGCCGGCCACCGGCATGAGCGACAGGCCGATGACGGTGATGATCGACCCGGTGACGACCGGCGGGAAGAACCTGACGATCTGCGCGAAGAACGGGACGATGACCAGGGCGATGAGGCCGGCGACGATTGTCGCTCCGAACGCCGTCCGCAGGCCGTCGGTGCCCTTGCCGCCCACGATGGTGAGCAGCGTCGAGACCGACGCGAACGAGATGCCTTGAACGAGGGGCAGCTGGGAGCCGAAGTACGGCACACCGAGCGTCTGGAGCATCGTCGCCAGACCGCTGATGAACAGGCTGCAGGAGATCAGCAGCGCCTGGTCGGACCCCTTCAGGCCCGCCGCGCCACCGATGATGATGGGGACGGCGATGACGCCGCCGAACATCGCGAGGATGTGCTGTAGGCCGTAACCGAGCGTTGCCGCGAAGGACAGGCGCTCGTCCTCCGGGCGTCCGCCCGTCGCGGAGCTGCTCTTGGCCACCGCCTCGGGCTGACTCGACATGGGTGTCTCCTTTCTGAGACCTCTGTGGGCAGGGGGACTCTCCTCCCGGGGGTAGGGGCTGTCAATGAGCAAGGACACGTCCGGGTCGGCCATTGTCGAAATGGCGCGACGACAATGTCCCGACCCTCGCCGGGGAGCGTCCTGTCAATGCCGGGAACGGCCGTGGAATTGTGACGGCGCTCACACCGAAAGGCCACGCCGGATGGCCTGGCGGACGGCGCTACGGCGGCCGATCCGCCGTCGTGACAAGCGTTTTCGCGACATCGCCGACCGGCGGCAGCGCCATTGTCGGCCCATCCGCCCGGTGACCGAGGACGCCCGGTGGTCCGTGTACCCCAGGTCACACCATGCGGGGCCGGCATCGCGGTCGTGCGGAATCGGCATGCCGCCGAAGCGTCCGGAGCGGCCTATCGGGCCTGCAGAGGTATGCCCCGGGAATTCCCTGGTGTAACACTGACCCGTGAGGGTGGGCGACGCCCCCGGCGGCCCCGCCCTCCCGGCTGGGCCGGGTGTCGCGGCGCAGCCGCGTGCGGCTCGGCCGGCGACGATGCAGGCACTGGAAGGGAGCCCTGATGGGCGATCTGATGCGACCGATCCCGTTCGCGCACCTCATGACCTGGGCGGTCGAGGAGCTGCGGACCGAGTCGTCGGTCTTCGGGGTGCAGGCGAGCCAGTTCTGGCGGCCCTCCTCGGCACGGACCGTGCGGGACCCGTTCGGCAACCCCCTCGCGTCGCCCGTCGGGCCGGCCGCCGGCCCGCAGACCCAGCTCGCGCCCAACATCATCGCCGCCTATCTGGCCGGCGCGCGGTTCATGGAGCTCAAGACCGTGCAGATCATGGACGGTGAGCAGATCCGCCAGGCCGTGGCCAAGCCGTGCATCGTCGCCGAGGACGAGGGGTACAACTGCGAGTGGTCGACGGAGCTCACCGTTCCGGAGGCTTTCGACGAGTACGTCAAGGCGTATGTCGCCATTGCGGTCCTTGCCAAGGAGATCGGCCTGGGAAGCATTTCCGACGTCGCGTTCAACATCAGCGTCGGATATGACCTCGACGGCATCCGGAGTGACAAGATCGATGCCTACATCGAGGGAATGAAGAATGCGTCAGACACTCCCGTCTTCCGCGAGTGCCGCGACTGGGTCAGGACGCATCTCGGCGACTTCTCGAGTTTCAACCAGAATGACCTCGACGCGCTGAGCCCGTCGATCAGCACCTCGGTCACGCTCTCGACCCTGCACGGCTGCCCGGCCGAGGAGATCGAGCGGATCGCCTCCTACCTGCTGGCCGAGAAGGGCCTGCACACCTTCGTCAAGTGCAACCCGACGATGCTCGGCTACGACGCTGCCCGCGAGGCGCTCGACCGGCTCGGCTTCGACTACGTCAGCTTCGACGACCACCACTTCCGCGAGGACCTCCAGTACCCCGAGGCCGTCGCGATGTTCCGCCGGCTCACGGCCCAGGCCGACGGGCTCGGGCTGCGCTTCGGCATCAAGCTGACGAACACGTTCCCGGTCGAGGTCACCGCGGGCGAGCTGCCGGCGGAGGAGATGTACATGTCGGGGCGGTCCCTGCTGCCCCTCTCGCTCTCCCTCGCCGCGAGGCTGTCGGCCGACTTCGGCGGGGCCTTGCCCATCTCGTTCTCCGGCGGCGTCGACGCCATCAACGCGAACGCCATCCTGGCGACCGGCATACAGCCGGTGACGGTGGCGACCACCATCCTCAAGCCCGGCGGTGTCCTGCGGTTCCGCCAGCTGGCCGAGCAGGCCACCGAGGTGATGACCGACTTCACGGGCATCGATGTCGCCCTGCTGGAGGAGACCGCCCGGGCCGTGTTCGACGACGAGCGCTACCACAAGCGCTACCGCGAGAAGGTCCGCTCGCGCAAGACCTCGTCACCGCTCCCGCTCACCGACTGCTACAAGGCGCCCTGCCAGGACGGCGGCTGCCCCATCCACCAGCAGATCCCCGAGTACCTCGCCCTCACGGCGGAGGGGCGCCTCGCCGAGGCGTTCGACGTCATCGCCGTCGACAACACCGCCCCGACCATCACCGGGCTGCTGTGCTCGCAGCCCTGCCGTGACCGCTGCACCCGGCTGGACTACGACCAGGCCATCGACATGCGCGGCGTCAAGCTCGAGGCGGCCGATGGCGCGCAGGATGCCTTCATCGCCGCGACGACCCCGCCTGCGCTGCGCACCGACCACACGGCCGCCGTCATCGGCGCAGGCCCGGCCGGGATCGCGGCGGCCCTGTTCCTGCGCCGCAACGGGATGGACGTCGACGTCTTCGAGAAGCTCGACGGGCCGTACGGCATCGTGCGCTACATCATCCCGGCCTTCCGGATCACCCGGGAGCAGATCGAGCGCGACTACGAGCTGGCCGTCGCGCTCGGTGTCCGCTTCCACTTCGGCGCCGACCCCGACTACTCCGTCGCCGAGCTGAAGCGGACCTACGCCCATGTGGTCATCGCGACGGGCTCGTGGGGTCAGGGCCAGAGCCCGGTGGCGCAGGGGCGGGAGAAGGTCGTCGACGCGCTCGACTTCCTGTGGCAGGCCAACAACGAGGGCGGTGCCCGGGTGGGCCGGCGGGTCGCGGTGATCGGCGCCGGCGACGTCGCCATGGACTGCGTGCGCACGGCACAGCGAACCCCCGGCGTCGAGGAGGCCGTGATCGTCTACCGGCGCACCGAGCCGTACATGCCCGCCACCCAGCACGAGGTCAACATCGTGCGGGCCGAGGGCATCACGATGCACCAGCTCCTCGCCCCGATCTCCTTCGACGGGTCGGTCCTGCACTGCGAGGAGATGGAGCTGGGTCCGCTCGACGCCTCTGGCCGGCGCAGCCCCCGCGGACGCGGCACGTTCGTCGACCTCCCCGCCGACACCGTCGTCGGCGCGACGGGCGCGACCATCGACAGCAGCCGGTATGCCGCCAACGGCCTTGCGCTCGACGAGCGGGGCAGGGTCCGCCTCGACGCGAGCTACCAGTCCTCGGTGAAGGACGTCTACGTCGTCGGCGACGGCCGGCTGGGCCCCGACACGATCGTGCGCGCCATCGCCGACGCCAAGGTCGCCGCCCAGGCCATCCTGCGGGTCGAGGGCCTCGACGTGGACTTCGCGCGCACGTGGGCCGTCGACCACCTCGAGGAGCCGGACGTGTTCGCCCGCCGCGGGCTGATGATCGCCTCGGTCAACGGGCGCGCCGAGGGTGCCCGGTGCCTCGCCTGCGACGAGGTCTGCGAGATCTGCACCGAGGTCTGCCCCAACCGGGCCAACGTCGCGGTCGTCGTCCCCGGGTTCGCCGACCCGCGCCAGATCGTCCACCTCGACGGGCTGTGCAACGAGTGCGGCAACTGCGGCACCTTCTGCCCCCACGCGGGCCTGCCATACCGAGACAAGATCACCGTCTTCTGGACCCGCGAGGACTTCGACGCGTCGACGAACACGGGCTACCTCCCGCTGTCCGGGCACCGATACCTCGTCCGCGACGACGCCGGCGAGGTCTACGAGCACACCGTCGGCGAGGACCGCCTGGGCGCCGACCTCGCCCGCGTGCTCGCGGCGCTCGAGGAGCGCTACGCCTACCTGCTCAGCCCGACCGGAGGTGTCCCCGCGTGATCATCGGCAACGGCCCCGTCCTCACCAACGACCCCGGCCACCCGTTCGTCGAGGACGGCGCGGTCGTCGTCCACGGCGACACCATCGTGGCGGTCGGACCTCTGGCCGACCTGCGGGCGGCGCACCCCGACGACGAGCTGGTCGACGTCGGTGGGCGCCTGATCATGCCGGGGCTGGTCAACGCGCACACCCACGCCTACAGCGCGTATGCGCGCGGCATGGCGGTGCACCGCCCGACCCGGGACTTCACCGAGATCCTCGAGAACCTGTGGTGGCGCCTGGACCGGATGCTCGAGCCCGAGGACGTCGAGCTCAACGCCGCGACGACGTTCGTCGAGTCCCTGCGCAACGGCGTGACCACCGTCATCGACCACCATTCCAGCCCGAACGCCGTGAGCGGGTCGCTGCAGACCATGGCGGGCGTCGCCCGCGAGGTCGGCATCCGCACCGTGCTGTGCTACGAGGCGTCCGACCGCGACGGGGAGGCGGTGCTGGCCGCGGCGCTGGCGGAGAACGCCGAGTTCATGAAGGCCGCCAACACCGACGAGCAGGACCTCGTCAAGGGCCTGTTCGGCCTGCACGCCGCCTTCACCCTCTCCGAGGCCAGCCTCGACGCGGCCGCAGCGGCCAAGGACGGGCTGTCCGGCGGGTTCCACATCCACGTCGCAGAGGGTCCCGTCGACGAGACCGACTCCCTGACCCGCTACGGCAAGCGGATCGTCGCCCGGCTCCACGACCACGGGATGCTCGGCCCGGGCACCATCGCGGCCCACTGCGTCCATGCCGACGACGCCGAGCTCGACCTCCTCCTCGAGACCGACACGACGGTCGTCCACAACCCCCACTCCAACATGGGCAACGCGGTCGGCGTCGCGCCCGTCGTCGACATGCTCCGCCGCGGCCTGCGGGTCGGGCTCGGCACCGACGCCTATACGGCCGACATGTTCGCCTCGGCGCAGGTGGCCAAGATCCTGCAGAGCAGCCACCTCCAGGACCCCACCGTCGGCTTCGGCGAGGCGATCACCGCGCTGTTCACCAACAACCCGAGGATCTGCGCCCAGTACTTCGCCAGGCCGGTCGGGATCCTCACCCCCGGCGCCTACGCCGACCTCATCACCCTCGACTACCGGCCGTTCACGCCGTTCACCGGCGAAACCGCCTGGGGGCACGTCCTCTTCGGGATGAGCGGCGCCCTGGTGCGCGACGCCATGGTGGCCGGCGCCTGGGCGATGCGCGACCGCGAGGTCCTCGGCATCGACGAGGCCCGTGTCGACGCGCGGTCGAGCGAGCGCGCCCGCCGCGTGTGGGCCGAGCTGTGAGGGCGTGACGGTGGGGACACCGACGAGGGAGACGATACGGCCATGACGCTGGTGCTCACGGGCGGGACGGTGGTCAGCGCCACCGAGTCGCAGCTCGCCGACGTGCGCATCGTCGACGGCCTCATCACCGAGGTCGGCCCCGTCGCCGCCGCACCCGGCGACGACGTCGTCGACTGCACCGGCTGCCTCCTCGTCCCGGGCGGCATCGACACCCACACCCACCTCGACCTCGAGGCGGGGCCCCTCGTCACGGCCGACGACTTCGCCACCGGGACCCGCGCGGCGCTCGCCGGCGGCACGACGACCGTCCTCGACTTCGCGACCCAGTTCCACGGCGAGTCCCTCCAGCGCGGGCTCGAGCGCTGGCACGAGAAGGCCGACGGCCGGGCGGTGTGCGACTACGGGTTCCATCTCGCGATGACCGAGTGGCGGCCCGAGTTCGCCGAGCAGATGGCCTCGGCCGCCGCGGCCGGGGTCACCTCGTTCAAGATGTACATGGCCTACCGCCACTCGATGATGGTCGAGGACGACGAGATCTTTGCGGCCCTCACCGCGAGCGCCGCCCACGGTGTCACGATCGGGTTCCACTGCGAGAACGGCCGCGTCATCGACGCGCTGGTGCACGAGCAGCTCGCGCAGGGCCACACCGGCGCCTACTGGCACCAGGCCACCCGGCCGCCCGAGCTCGAGGCCGAGGCTGTGGACCGGCTCACGACGATCGCAGCACTCAAGGATGCGCCGCACTATGTCGTCCACCTCAGCGCGATGCAGTCCGTCGACACGCTGCGCCGGGCGAGATCCCACGGCAGCAGGGTCGTCGCCGAGACGTGTCCGCAGTACCTCGTCCTCGACAACGGCGCATACGGCAGCGCCGAGGCCGACGCGGCGGGCGAGCTCGAGGCCCGCAAGGCGGTCATGAGCCCGCCGCTACGCCCGCGGGACCACCACGACGCGCTGTGGACGGCCCTCGCCGGTGGGGACATCCAGTTCGTCGGCACCGACCACTGCTCGTTCGACATCGCCGGCCAGAAGGACGCCGCGGCCGACTTCAGCCAGGTGCCCAACGGCGCGCCCGGGATCGAGCTGCGGATGGCGCTGCTCTACTCCGAGGGCGTGGCCGCCGGCCGCCTCACACCCGAGCGGTATGTCGCGGTGACCTCAGCGAACGCCGCGCGGCACTTCGGGATCTACCCCCGCAAGGGGGTCATCGCGCCGGGCAGCGACGCCGACGTCGTCGTGATCGACCCGGCTCCCCGGTGGACCGTCCGGCACGGCGACCTGCACGAGAACGTCGACTACACCCCCTACGAGGGCCACGAGGTCCACGGCCGGGTGCGTGAGGTCTTCCTGCGCGGCCGGCGGGTGGTCGAGGGCGGCGTCCTGCGGCCCGACCTGCCGCCCGGGCAGTTCCTCCGCTGCGGCCCCCCCGACGACGACATCCGCTAGGTCCGGCGGACCGGCATACGCTTCACCGAGGAAGAAGGAGCAACCACCATGAGGATCACGCTCAACGGAGCCGAGCACGAGGTCAGCGGCGACAAGCCCCTCATCAGGGTGCTGCGGGACGAGATCGGCGACCTGACGGTCAAGGAGGGCTGCGACGACGGCTCGTGCGGGACCTGCGTCGTCCTCGTCGACGGCAAGCTCGTCAAGTCGTGCACCCGGCAGACCTCGGCGGTCGAGGGTCACGAGGTCGTGACGACCGCCGGGCTCAGCGAGCGGGAGCAGGAGGTCTACGTCCACGCCTATGCCGAGACCGGCGCCGTGCAGTGCGGCTTCTGCACGCCGGGCATGGTCATGGCCTCCAAGGCGCTGCTCGACAAGAACCCGGAACCCAGCAGGGACGACGTCACCAAGGCGATCCGCACCGACATCTGCCGGTGCACCGGGTACCGCCAGATCGTCGACGCCGTCATGATCTCCGCCGACCTGCTCCGCTCCGGAGAGACCCCCGCGGTTCCGACCGACCGGTGGCGCGTGTCCGACACCGCGGCGCGGCCGGACGCGGCCGAGAAGGTCCTCGGCACCGGACGGTTCGCCGACGACATCCGGCTGCCCGGGATGGTCTTCGCCAGGGCGCTGCGCTCCCCCAGCCCCCGCGGCCTCGTCCGCGGCCTCGACGTCACCGCCGCCAAGGCGCACCCCCACTGCCTCGCGGTCCTCACCGCCGAGGACGTGCCGGAGAACAAGATCGGGCACATCACCAACGACTGGGACGTCATGATCCCGGTCGGGCAGCACACCCGGTATGTCGGTGACGCCCTGGCGCTGGTCGCGAGCGACGACGAGAGCGCCCTCGACGAGATCATCGCCCTCATCGAGCTCGACTACGAGGAGCTGCCCCCGGTCACCTCGCCGCAGCAGGCCCTCAGCCCCGACGCGCCTCTCGTGCACTCCCGCGGGAACGTCCTCGACATCGAGCACGTCAAGGTCGGCAACCCGGACGCGGCGATCCGCTCGGCGGCGTACACCGTGACCCGCAAGTTCAAGACCCCCTGGCAGGAGCACGCCTTCATGGAGCCCGAGTGTGCGGTGGCCGAGCCGTACGGCGACGGGCTGAAGATGTACACCTCCAGCCAGTCGGTCTACGACGAGCAGCACGAGATCTCCCGGATGCTGAGGCTCCCCGCCGAGAAGATCCGCTCGACCGCCACCCTCGTCGGCGGCGGCTTCGGCGGCAAGGAGGACATGAGCGTCCAGCACCACGCGGCCCTCATGGCGTGGCACCTCCAGCGACCGGTCAAGGTGCGGTTCACCCGCACCGAGAGCCTGAACTACCACGTCAAGCGGCACCCGATGGACCTCGAGTTCACGGTCGCGTGCGACGAGCAGGGCAAGCTCACGGCGGTCAAGGTCGTCATCCTCTCCGACACCGGCGCCTACGCCTCACTCGGCGGCCCGGTCCTCCAGCGGGCGTGCACCCACGCCGGCGGGCCCTACGTCATCCCGAACTTCGAGGTTCTCGGCCTGGCCCTCTACACCAACAACCCCGTGTCGGGCGCCTTCCGGGGCTTCGGAGTCGTGCAGAGCCAGTTCGCCATGGAGTCCTGCCTCAACGAGCTCTCCGAGATGTCCGGCCTCGACCCGTGGGAGATCCGCTACCTCAACGTCGTCCGTCCGGGGGACTCCCTGCCCAACGGGCAGATCGCCGACGAGTCGACGGGCATCGCCGAGGTGCTCGAGGACCTCAAGGGCGACTTCTACGCCAACCCCAACTCCGGACTCGCCATCGCCCACAAGAACACCGGCATCGGCGTGGGGCTGCCCGACGTCGGGCGGTGCATCCTCTCGGTGGAGGACGGCGCGGTGCACATCCGGACCTCGGCGGCCTGCATGGGCCAGGGTGTCGCGCAGGTCGTGATCCACGTCCTGTCCGAGACCGTCGACCTGCGCCCGGACCAGATCGTCCACGAGCAGCCCGACACCGAGCGCACCCCCGACTCCGGCACCTCCACCGGTTCGCGGCAGACGCTGTTCACCGGGGAGGCCACCCGGCTCGCGGCCGTGCAGCTCCGGGACGCTCTGGAGCAGGCCGACGGTGAGCTGGGCCGGCTCGAGGGCCTGGAGTGGTACGGCGAGTTCTGGCCCGAGACCGACCCCATCGACAGCACGAAGGAGCACCCGAAGAGCCACGTCGGCTACGGGTTCGGCGCCCAGATGATCACCCTCGGCGACGACGGCGAGGTCGAGAAGGTCCTCGCGGTCTACGACGTCGGGACGGTCATGAACCAGCAGGCCGCCGTCGGGCAGATCGAGGGCGGGGTGATGATGGGGCTCGGCTACGCCTTCACCGAGGAGTTCGTCGTCAAGGACGGCGTCCCACAGACGCGCTACGGCCAGCTCGGCCTGCTGCGCTCGAACAAGATGCCGCAGGTCGAGGTCCGCTTCGTCAAGGGGCCGGGCAGCCTGCCGTTCGCCTACGGCGCCAAGGGCATGGGCGAGATCTGCATGATCCCGACCGCTCCTGCCGCGGCCCAGGCCTACTACCTGCGCGACGGACAGCGGCGCTACCGGCTGCCGCTGGCCGACACGGCCTACCGGCGTGGACCGCGCGCGGCGGCGCAGTCGAAGGACTGAGGCGACGCTCTGCCGCCCCGGCGGAGCGCTGCGGCCGCCCGGACCTGGTCCGGGCGGCCGCAGCGTGTCGTGGGCGGGTCAGGCCGGCACGCCGACGATCCGCTCGTAGCCGACCGGGTCGGTCGGGCCCTCGGTGAGGAAGAGCAGGACGTCGTCGTCGGCGCCGAGACCGAGTTCCGGCCCGTGCGCGAGCAGCCCGGCGAGGCCTGCCGCACCGCTCTCACCGGCGGCGATGCCGTCCTCGTGCAGGAGGCGCATGGCCTCCTCGGCGGCAAGGTCGGTGACCGTGGTCAGGACGTCGTAGCCGTGGAGGACGTCGTCCCAGGCCACCACGGAGGGGGTGCCGCAGTTCAGGCCGGCCATGATCGACTCCTGCGGCCCGGGGATCGTGAGGATCTCGCCGGCCGCGGCGCTCGTCGTGACGCAGTCGGCGCTGGTGGGCTCGACCCCGACCAGCAGCCGGGCCGGTCGCGGCGCGAAGGCCCGCGCGACGGCCGCCCCGAACGCGCCGACCCCCATCTGGGCCACGACGACGCTCGGCTCGGGGACCCGGCCGGCCCCGATCTCGTGGACGACCTCGCCGAGCAGGGTCGAGTAGCCGTCGATGACCCAGCGGGGGGTGTCGCGGTAGCCCTCCCACGAGGTGTCCGAGATGACGACGTGGGCGGCGTCGGCCAGGGCCGCGCTCGCGGCGATGGCGTGGTCGTAGCCGCCGTCGACGACGCGGACCTCGGCGCCCTCGTCGACGATGGCGTCGATACGGCTCTGCGCCGTGCCGGCCGGGACGAGGATCGTCGCGGGGACCCCCAGCAGAGCGGCCATCCGCGCGACGCCGCGGCCGTGGTTGCCGTCGGTGGCGGCGACGAGCGTCAACGGGGCGCCGGAGACCTCGATCGCCTCACGCACGGTGGCCAGGGTCGGCTCGTCGCCGGCCCCGACGCCGAGGTGGGCCAGGACGGTCCGGCACGTCGCCCAGGACGCACCGAGGATCTTGAAGGACGGCATGCCCAGCCGGTCGGACTCGTCCTTGACGTGGACGGACCGGACGCCCAGCCGTGCGGCCGTGCGCGGCGCCGCTCGCAGGGGCGTGGGCGCGAAGGCCGGCATCGACGGGTGGAAGCTGGGGGCGGCCGCTCCGGCGGCGGACACGGCGGCCCGGTCGACGTGGGCGTTGCGCAGGACCCGCGACGTGCCCTGGACGGGGTCCTCCGTCATGGGGGCGAACACATCGTGGGTACCGACTTCGGTCATGACACTTCCTCGATTTCTCCGTACGCGACGGGGTTCTGACTGGCGTTGTCCAGAGGGTCGGGGCACCCGATGAGCGGGTGGTCCCCGAGCGGCCGGCCGATGATGGCCACCCGGTCGCCGTGGATGGTGAGCCCGTCGATCGTGCCGACGAGGCGTACCGTGCCGAGATGGGCGATGAGCAGGTACGGGGACGAGACGACCCGGTCGGCCTGCATCCGCCAGACACCACGTCCGCGAAGCCACACCTCGTGGATCGACTGCCCCTCGCGGAAGCCCACCCTCTCGCGCCCGAGCGCGTCGTTGCTCACCGCCGGAGTGTCCGGTCCGAGCCGCACCCGGATGGCGCGCACGCTGCGCGGTGCGGAGGCGGCCGGGCCGGCACCGAGCCGGTCCAGCAGGGCGAGCTCGTCGGACACGGTGATCCGCGCCGACTCGGTGAGGACGCTCGCGATGAGCGCCTGCCGCTGCCCGTCGAGGGCGTCCCACCGGGCGCCGAAGGTGCCCGGCCCGGTCTCGCCGGTCACCGGGTGGCCGGCGATCTCGGCACAGATCTCCAGGAACGCCCGGTCCGAGCCCGACCACGCCCGCTCGGCGGCGAGCGAGGCGACGCCCGCCCAGTCCACCGCTCGGCCGTTCCCGGCCTCTGTGAGCACGAGCGGGGCGATCTTGGCCAGGACCGAGGGAGCGCTCGCCAGGATCGCGACAGCGGCCTCGCCGCTGCGCGTTGTGGGGAAGTTCATATGCTCCATCGTACCGATATCCATGCCGTAATTGTATAGACCTCTGGATTGGTCACATTAACATTTGCCAATGTATCGGCTAGTGTAGCCCCTGTAGGCAGTCGCCGCCAGGTGACCGCAACGATCGACCGAAGGAGTTGACGGCGGATGGACGTCCGGGAGCAGCTGCGGGCCCTCGAGGGCCTGGACCATTCAGGGCTCTTCGGGAGCGACTTCCTGCTGACGTGGGAGAAGTCGGACGACGAGATGCGCGCGGTACTCGCCGTGGCCGACGCGCTGCGCGGGCTGCGCGAGCACAACAAGAGCGCGCGGATCTTCGACTCGGGCCTGGCCATCTCGCTGTTCCGCGACAACTCGACCCGGACGAGGTTCTCCTTCTCCTCGGCCGCCAACCTGCTCGGCCTCGAGGTCGCCGACTTCGACGAGGGCAAGTCCCAGGTCGCCCACGGTGAGACGGTGCGCGAGACGGCCAACATGATCTCGTTCATGGCCGACGTCGTCGGCATCCGTGACGACATGTACATCGGCAAGGGCCACACCTACATGGCCGAGTTCGCCCAGTACCTCCAGGACGGGTATGCCGCGGGCGTCCTCGAGCAGCGGCCGACCCTGGTCAGCCTGCAGTGCGACATCGACCACCCGACCCAGTCGACGGCGGACCTGCTCCACCTCGTCCACGAGCTCGGCGGGCTGGAGAACCTGCGCGGCAAGAAGCTCGCGATGACCTGGGCGTACTCCCCGAGCTACGGCAAGCCGCTCTCGGTGCCGCAGGGCATGATCGGCCTGATGAGCCGCTACGGCATGGACGTCGTCCTCGCCCACCCCGAGGGCTACGACGTCATGGCCGAGACCCGCGAGATCGCCTCGAAGAACGCCGCGGCCTCCGGAGGCAGCTTCTCCGTGACGACCTCGATGGAGGACGCGTTCGACGGCGCCGACATCGTCTGCCCGAAGAGCTGGGCCCCGTACGCCGCGATGGAGGAGCGCACCGCGCTCTACGGCGAAGGCGACCACGACGGGATCAAGGCCCTCGAGCAGCGCCTCCTCGCGCAGAACGCCGAGCACAAGGACTGGGCGACCACCGAGGCGATGATGGCGCGCACCGCCGGCGGCTAGGCCCTCTACATGCACCCGCTACCGGCCGACATCACCGGCGAGAGCTGCCCCGAGGGCGAGGTCGACAAGTCGGTCTTCGACCGCTACCGCGACCCGCTCTACAAGCAGGCGAGCAACAAGCCCTACGCCATCGCGGCCATGATCTTCCTCCAGAAGGTCAAGGACCCCGCCGCCAAGATCGAGGAGCTGTGGGCGCGCGAGCAGCCCCGCTGGCAGTCCTGAGCCCCTCCCCCCACCTACCCGCCCGCGGCCCGGCCGCGTCCGACGTCCAGCACAGCAAGGAGAAGCAGATGAGCACGGCAGTTGAGATCGACTACGACGCGGTCAAGGCCGCAGCCGAGGGTTACCGGGAGGACATGACCACCTTCCTCCGGGCCCTCGTCAAGGCCAAGGGCACGAGCTGCCAGGAGGAGGAGAAGGCCCGGCTCATCCAGGCCGAGATGGTCAAGCTCGGCTACACCCGCACCGAGCATCGACGGCCTCGGCAACGTGCTCGGCTGGATGGGCACCGGCGAGACCGTCATCGGCTTCGACGGCCACATCGACACCGTCGGCGTCGGCAACGCCGCCAACTGGACCTTCGACCCGTTCGACGGCATGGAGGACGACACCGTCATCGGCGGCCGGGGGACCTCCGACCAGCTCGGCGGCGTCGTCTCGGCGGTCTACGGCGCGGCCATCGCCAAGGACCTCGGGCTGCTCTCCGACGCCTACACCTTCCTCGTCACCGGCACGGTCCAGGAGGAGGACTGCGACGGACTCTGCTGGCTCTACATCATCGAGGAGTCGGGCATCCGCCCGGCCTTCGTCGTCTCGACCGAGGCGACCGACAACGGCATCTACCGCGGACACCGCGGCCGGATGGAGATCCGGGTCGAGGTCGGCGGGGTCTCGTGCCACGGCTCCGCCCCGGAGCGCGGCGACAACGCCATCTACAAGATGGCCGACATCCTGCTCGACATCCGCGACCTCAACGACAAGCTCCTCGACAACGAGTTCCTCGGCAAGGGCACGGTCACGACGTCCGAGATCTTCTTCACCTCGCCGTCCCGCTGCGCCGTGGCCGACAGCTGCGCCATCTCGCTCGACCGCCGGCTCACCGACGGCGAGACCTGGCAGGGCGCCATCAAGGAGATCGAGGCGCTGCCCTCGGTGCAGAAGCACGGCGCCCCGGTCTCGCTCTACGACTACAAGGCGACGGCGTGGACCGGCCTCAGCTACGGGCAGGAGTGCTTCTTCCCGACCTGGGTCATCCCCGAGGACTCCCCCGAGGTCCAGGCCGCCGCCGAGGCGCACCGGGCGATGTACGGCGAGCCGCGCATCGACAAGTGGACGTTCTCCACCAACGGCGTCGCCATCGCCGGCCGCCACGGCATCCCCGTCGTCGGCGTCGGCCCGGGCCGCGAGGACCAGGCCCACGCCCCCAACGAGATCACCTGGAAGGACGACCTCGTCAAGTGCGCGGCGATCTACGCCGTCATGCCCTCGCTCTACACCGCCCAGGACTGACCACCGACCACCCCACCGGGTCCGGGACGGCGATCGCGCCGGCCCGGGCCCGGGTCCCGTGAGGAGGACCTCATGCACCGCATTCTCGTCTCCCTGGGCGGCAACGCCCTCGGGACCGACTTCGACGAGCTCGTCACGTCGGTGGGGATCGTCGCCAAGCCCATCGTCGACCTCATCGAGGCCGGCACCCAGGTCGTCATCTGTCACGGCAACGGCCCGCAGGTCGGGATGATCAAGTCCTCGATCGACCGCGGCAAGTCCGACTACCACCATCCCCTCATGCCCCTCTCCGAGACCGTGGCGATGAGCCAGGCCTACATCGGCTACCACCTGCAGAACGCCATCGAGAACCAGCTCCACGGCCACGGGATCGACATCGAGAAGTCGGTGTGCACGGTCATCTCACGCACCCTCGTCGACGACGAGGACCCCGGCTTCCACGCCCGACCAAGCCGATCGGTGCGTTCTTCTCCGCGGAGGAGGCCGAGGAGCTGCGCGCGGCGGGCAAGACCATGGTCGAGGACGCCGGCCGCGGCTACCGCGAGGTCGTCGCGTCCCCGCGCCCCGTCGACATCCTCGAGAAGGACGTCATCCTCGACATGGTCGACAGCGGCCACGTCGTCATCGCCGGCGGCGGCGGCGGCATCCCCATCGTCTTCAAGGACGACTGGTACCGGGCGATCGACGCCGTCATCGACAAGGACTGGGTGTCCGTCATGATCGCCGAGTTCGCCGAGTGCGACGGCCTCGTCATCCTCACCGGCGTCGAGCAGGTCGCCGTCGACTTCAACACCCCCCGGCAGCGCAACCTCGCGCAGATGACGGTGGCCGAGGCCGAGCAGTACATCGCCGACGGGCAGTTCCCGGAGGGCTCGATGCTCCCCAAGATCCAGGCCGCCATCGACTTCACGCGATCCGGCCCGGACCGGCGTACGCTCATCACCTCCCTCGACAAGCTCGTCGAGGGGCTGCGGGGCGAGACGGGGACCTGGGTCGTCCCCTGACCGACCGCCGGCCGGACACGACCGGCCAAGGACCGCCGCGCCGGCGCCGCGGCCGCCGAGAGAGGTGAGCATGGACCTGCACCGCATCCGCTGCTTCCTGGCCGTCGTCGACGGCGGCAGCGTGACCGCGGCCGCCAAGTCCCTCTACCTCGCGCAGCCCGCGCTGAGCCGGCAGCTGCTGACCCTCGAGCGCGAGCTCAAGCTGACGTTGTTCATCCGGCGCCACGGCCGGCTGGTCCTCACCCCGGCGGGGGCCGAGTTCGCCCAGCTGGCCCGCCCGCTGCTGCTGCAGGCCGACGCGCTGGCGGACGCGGCGCGGACCCTCTCGAGCGGGGTCGTCCACCTCGTCCTCGGGACCACTCCCGCCACCCTCGAGGGGGTCGTCGCCGCCTTCATCGGCTCGCTCGGCCCCGGCGACCCGCTCATCGTCACGCGGGTGGCGCTGCCGTACGAGCTGGCCGACATGCTCCGCAGTGGCGTCGACCTCATCGTCTCGACGGCCGCGCCCGAGCGGGAGTTCGAGCACCGCCCGCTCGGCGAGATCCCCGTCCTCGCCTACGTCCCGGCCGACCACCCCTGGGCCGACCGCTCCATGCTCGGCCTGTCGACCCTGGCGACCCAGCCGGTCGTCCTCCCCTCGCCCCGGGCCACGAGCCGGCGCGAGTTCGACCTGCTCGCGAGCCGGGAGGGACTCTCCTTCGAGGTCGAGGGCGAGTGCGACGACGCCGACACGATCCACGCCCTGGCCGCGTCGCAGCGAGCGGTCACCGTGGGGACCGTCCCGGCGCCGCCGGGGCTCGTCGGGCTCCCGCTCGTCGCGACGGTCGACGACACCCCCCACCCGGTCGTCATCACCCTCCATGCTGCCTGGGAGCGCAACCACTACGCGGTCGACCTGCTGAGCGACCTCGCGACCCGCCTGGAGGCGTGGATCACCGTCTGGCGCACCGGCCCGCCGGCGGAGGGCGCCTGAGCACCGCGGGCGGCCTCCGCCGCCTCACCCGCGGCCGTTGAGGCGGTGGTAGAGACCCTTGAGCGTTCCGTAGAGCCGGCGGAACTCCCCATACCCGCTGTCGTAGGCCGCCCGGTGGGCCGCCGTCGGCTCGAACCGGTGCCGCACCCGCACCATCGCGCCGGCGTCCTCCAGGCGCAGCTCGCCCAGGCACACCCGGGCCCACAGGGCCACCCCGCGCAGCTGGGCGTCGCGCGGGTCCTCGACCTGCTCGACGGGCACGCCGAGGACGTCGGCGTGGATCTGGCACCACAGGTCGCTCTGCGCGCCGCCACCGAGGATCCGCACGCTCGGCACCGGCTCGCCCGACGAACTTCTGGTAGGGCTCGAACAGCCAGCGGGCGTTGTAGGCCACCCCCTCGAGGACCGAGCGCACCAGCGCCGCACGGTCGGTCCGCAGCGAGACGTTGAGCCAGGCGCCGCGCAGGTGCTTGTCGTCGACCGGGCTGCGCTCCCCGTTGAGCCAGGGGGTGAAGAGCAGTCCCTCGCTCCCGGCCGGCGCGGTCGCGGCGAGCGCCGTGAGGTCGTCGAAGGACGGGGCCAGGCCCCCGGGCGCCAGTCCCTGGTCGCCGATCCCGCTGCCACCGCCGAGCAGCCCGTCGTGCGGCGCGATGATCTGCTCGCGCAGCCACTGCAGCGCCGCGCCACCGGTCTCGTGGTTGTTGACGATGATCGGGTACGCCTCGTCCAGCCCGGGAACCGTGGCGATGGAGTGCAGGATGTCGGTCTTCTTGAAGGGCACCCGCGACCCGATCCACGCCGTCGTCGAGATCGAGATGTGGCTCTCGTAGGGCGCCACGGCGCCCGACCCGACGACCGCCGCGTGCAGATCCGGCAGGCCGGCCACGACCGGGGCCCCCGGGGCGACCCCCAGCGCCGAGGCGACCTCGGGGAGCAGCGCCCCGAGGATCGTCCCGGTCGGGACCAGCTCGGGCAGCCGGTCGGCATCGCGCCCGGCCCGGGCGACCATCGCGGGCGAGTAGCCGAGCGGCGCGCCGATCCGGTTGTCGGTGAGCCACGAGGCGAGCATCGACGCGGGGGTCGCCGCGATCCGGCCGGTGAACCGGAAGCCGAGGAAGTCGACCGGCTCCATAAGGGTGGCGGTCCGGGCATAGACGTCGGCGAACCGCTCCCGCAGCAGGATGGCGTGACCGGTGGGGTCGGCGCCGTTCGGGCTGGGCGCCCCGCCGGTGACCCGGATGAAGGGCAGCACCTTGTGCGGGGCGTACCCACCGACGTTGACCGGGCCGCCGATGAGCGGCCGGACGAGGTCGCGCGCCCGGCTGTCGGCCCACAGCAGGGCGGGGCCGACGACGGAGCCGTCGGCCCCCACCGGCACCGTCGAGCCGTACTGGCCGGTGATGGCGACCGCGTGTAGCGCGTCCGGGTCGGCCCCGGAGGCCTCGACCGCCTCGTGGGCGCCGTCGAGGAGGGTGTCCCACCACTCGTCGGCGTCCTGGCTCGCCTCGCCGTCGAGGGCGACGTTCTGGTGTACCGCTCGCACGGCGGTGGCGAGGACCTCGCCGTCGAGGGTGACGACCGCGACCTTGGGGCCGCCGGTGCCGAGGTCGACGGCGAGCACCCAGCGCTCCCCCGAGCCCCCGCTGTCGGGGGCGCCGGGCCCGACCGGCACGTCAGGCGCCGGGGGTCTCGGGGGCGACCTCGTGCATGGCGTCGAGGTAGCCGCTCATGAGCACCCGGAGGGTCAGCTGCCCCTGCGGCTGACCGCCGAAGCCGTACAGCGCACCGGAGGTCGCGGGCTTCCCCCTGCGTGCCACGGCATACCCGACCGCCTGCTCCAGCGCCGACAGGAACCCCTCGGCGACCCCGTCGGCGGTGTTCGGCCGGGTGACGCAGAAGTGCAGGGCCGGCGGCATCTGGAGGGCGTTCATCCGCCAGCCCGCCTCGATGAGGGCGTCGTTGACGAGGTAGATGTCGATGCCGTTCGGGTCCTCGGGGTCGGCCGGGTCGCCGGCCGCCTTGAAGGCCACGAGGAAGTACGGGTCGCCGATGACCTCGAGCGCCGGGATCCGCTCCCGGATGCCGTCGCGGATCGCGACCGCCGTCCGCATGATGTCGTCGGCCGCGGCGAGGTAGCCGGACTCGCCCGTCGCGAGGAGCGCGGCCCACGTCGAGGCGATGAGACCACCGCTGCGCGACCCGGCGAGACCGGGCGAGATGTAGAGGCCACCCGGCCAGTCCGAGGAGGTGAAGTACTGGTGCCGGCGCAGGTCCTTGCTGCGGTAGAGCAGGACGCTGGACCCCTTGAGGGCGTAGCCGTACTTGTGGGTGTCCGCCGAGATCGAGGTGACCCCGGGGACCCGGAAGTCCCAGGGCGGCACGGCATACCCGAGCCGCTCGACCCAGGGCAGCAGCCAGCCGCCGAGGCACCCGTCGACGTGCATCCCGATGCCGTGCTCCTGCGCCAGGGCGGCGATCTCCTCGATGGGGTCGATCAGCCCGTGCGCGTAGTTCGCGGCGCTGCCGACGAGGGCGACCGTCTGGTCGTCGACGAGGTCGGCCATGGCCGCGACGTCCGCGACGTAGTCGTCGGTGAGCGGGGCGTGCCGGACCTCGATGTTCATCCAGTGCGCGCCCTTCTCGAGGGCGACGTGGGCGGTCCGCGGCAGGACGACGTTCGGCGCCGCGACCCCTCGGGTCTCGCGGGCCTGCTCGCGGTAGGCGTAGAGCGCGGTGATCAGGCTCTCGGAGCCACCGCTGGTGATGACGCCGACGCCGGTGCCGTGCAGCAGGGCCGAGGTCATGGCGATGATCTCGCCCTCGAACTTCGTTGCGCTGGGGTACATGTCCCGCTGGAGGACGTTGGCGTGGCTGAACAGCGAGAACACCTTGCCGAGGAACGCGTAGTGGTCGTGGTCCCCGCTGTAGAGGCTGCCCGAGACCAGACCCTCGTCGCCCTTGGTGTCCTCGACCGTCGCCATCGCGGTGACCTCGGCGAGAATCGCAGCCCGGTCGAGGGGACCGGCCGGCAGGGCTCGGTGCGCCTCGGTCGTCGCCCGATAGGGGTACAGCCCGTCGAGGATCGCCCCGAGGTCAAGCTCCTGGCTCATTGGTCCTCCCATGGTGTCCCTGCCGGAGCGTATGCATCCCGCCGTCGGCGGTCAACGGCCGACCGCCCGGATGGGCCCCGGCCTCGGCCCGCCCGCCCCGCCCGAGATCGAGAGGAGGCAACACGCCTCGTGGAGGAGTCCGTCCTCGGCGTGTTGCCTCCCCTCAGCAGCCCGGGACGGGGTGGGGCGGGCTGCCCGGCGGCCGGCGGCGGGGGTATGCCGCCGGCACGGGTCAGGAGAGCCCGTGCCGGCGGACGACCTCCCGGTACCACAGACCGGAGTCCTTGACGGTGCGTCGCTGGTTGCCGAAGTCGACGTGGACGACCCCGAACCGCTTGTCGTAGCCCCATGCCCACTCGAAGTTGTCGAGCAGGGTCCACAGGTAGTAGCCGCGCACGTCCGCGCCCGCGTCGATCGCGTCGGCCACGGCGGCCAGGTGACCGCCGAGGTAGTCGACCCGGACGTCGTCGTGCACCCGCCCGTCGGCCTCGACGACGTCCCGGCCCGAGCAGCCGTTCTCGGTGACCATCATCGGCACGGCGTACTCACGGTGGACGCGCAGCAGCAGGTCGGTGAGGCCGCTGGGGACGATCGGCCAGCCCATCACGGTCTTCGGCCCCGGGATGTCGACACCGCGGGCCCGGTCGGTCCCTGGCCACGTGGGCTCGCCGTCGACGGCGGCGGCGATCCGGGCCGGGTTGTAGTAGTTGATGCCCAGGGCGTCGATCGGTGCCGAGATCTCGACGAGGTCCCCCTCCCGGACGAAGTCCCAGTCGGTGAGGTGGCGGGTGCCCCGGATGAGGTCGTGCGGGTACAGCCCGCGCAGCACGGGGTCGAGGAAGATCCGGTTGGCCACGGCGTCGACGTGCCGGGTCGCGGCGAGGTCGGCCTCGCTGTCGCTCGCCGGCGTGAGCTGGTGGAGGTTGAGGGTGAGCGAGACCTGCGCCGTCGCGGGCAGGACGGACCGCAGGGCAGCGACCCCTCGACCGTGGGCCAGGTTGAGGTGGTGGGCGGCCCGGAAGGCCAGCCCGGGGACGGCGAGCCCGGGCGCGTGCTCGCCCGTGGCGTACCCGAGGAACGCCGAGCAGAACGGCTCGTTGAGGGTCGTCACCCCGGGCACGAGGTCGCCGAGCTCGCGGCCCATGAGCAGGGCGAGGTCGGCGAACCGGTCGGCCGTGTCGCGCTCGAGCCATCCGGTGGTGCCGCCGAGATCGAGCGCCTCGGGAAGGTCCCAGTGGTAGAGGGTCATCAGCGGGGTGATGCCGCGCTCGAGCAGCCCCTCGACGAGGCGGCGGTAGAAGTCGATGCCGGCGCGGTTGGGGGTCCTCCCGTCCGGCAGCACCCGCGACCAGGACACCGAGAACCGGTAGGCCGCGGCACCGACCTCGCCGAGCAGGTCGAGGTCCTCCTTCCACCGGGCGTAGTGGTCGCAGGCGACGTCTCCGGTGTCGCCGCCGTCGATGCGACCCGGCTGGTGCGAGAACGTGTCCCAGATGCTGGCGGCGCGCCCGTCGACGTCGGCCCCACCCTCTATCTGGTATGCCGCGGTGGCGACCCCCCAGACGAAACCCTCGGGGAACCGTCTGACGCTGCTCATCGGTGGTTCATCCCTTGACCGCTCCTTGCATGATGCCGCCGACGATCTGCCGGCCGAGTACGGCGAAGACGACGAGGACCGGCACGGTGCCGTAGAGGGTGCCGGCCATGATGATCGACTGCTGCGGGGCGTAGCCCGTGGCGAGGCTCTGGAAGGCGACCTGGATGGTCGGGTTCTGCGAGCTGAGCGCGATGATCGGCCAGAAGAAGTCGTTCCAGGAGGCGAGGAAGGTCAGCATCCCCAGGACCGCCATGGCCGGGCGCACTGCCGGGACGACCACCGACCAGAAGACCCGCAGCGGTCCGGCGCCGTCGATCCAGCCGGCCTCGACGAGCTCGTCGGGCACGGCGCCGGAGATGTACTGGCGCATGAAGAAGACGCCGAACGCCGTGACGAGGTTGGGGAGGACGACGGCCGCCAGGTGGCCCGCCAGGCCCATCCGGCTCATCAGCATGTAGAGGGGGATGACCCCCATCTGCATGGGCACCATCATCGTGCCGATGCAGATGGCGAGCAGGACGTTGGCCCCGCGGAAGCGCAGCTTGGCGAAGGCGAACCCGGCGAGGGTGCAGAACGCCACGGTGCCGGCGGTCACGACGCTCGAGACGAAGAGCGAGTTCACCAGGCCCTGGTTCAGCGGTGCGAGGCGCAGCGCCGCCTTGATGTTCGAGAACAGCGAGAGCGTCGGTGTCCACGGCGGGGTGGCCGAGGCCATCTCGGCGTTGGTGTGCGACGCCATGACGACCGTGTAGTAGAGCGGGAAGACCGATACCAGGGTGACGACGCTGAGCAGGACGTAGGTCACCCTTGTGCCCCTCAGCTGCGCTCCCGCCTTCATCGCTCGCCTCCTGCGGAACGACCGGCGGCTGCTCCGGCACGCTGCGCGGTGGGCGTCCAGCCGGTATGCGCACGGTCCCGCCGGCGGGCGAGCAGGACGTTGACGAGGACCGCCAGCACGATGATGACGAACATCGTCCAGGCGGTGGCGGAGGCGAGTCCGAGCCGGTCGTAGGACCAGCCCTGCTGGTACATGAGCAGGCCGAGGGTCTGGTACTGGCTCTGGGTGCCGCCGTCGGCCTTGCCGGAGTGGTAGAGCAGCGGCTCTCCGAAGAGCTGGGTGGCACCGATCGTCGAGACGACGATGGTGAACAGGATCGTGGGCCGCAGCCCGGGCAGGGTGACGTAGCGGAACTGGGCCCATCGTCCGCAGCCGTCGACGACGGCGGCGTCGTAGAGCTGGGTGTCGATCGACTGCATGCCGGCGAGGTAGATCAGCGCGTTGTAGCCGGTCCATCGCCAGATGACGATCGTCGACACCGCGACCTGCGACGGCCACCGCGATCCCTGCCAGTCCACCGCGGGCAGATGCCCGAGGTGCAGGACCCAGTTGACGAGACCGAGCTGAGGGTCGAACAGCTCGAGGAAGATGACGGTCGCCGCGGCCAGGCTCGTGGCGTACGGCATGAGGATGGAGACCCTGAAGAAGGTCCGCCCCCGCAGCTTGTAGTTGAGCAGGTGGGCGATGCCGAGGGCCATGCACAGCTGCGGGACCGTCGAGATGATCCCGATCGTGATGGTGTTGCGGAAGGCGTTCCAGAAGAACTCGTTGGTGAACAGGTTGTGGTAGTTGCCGAGCCCCAGCCAGCTCATCTGGTCGTAGGTCGAGAGCCGCACGTCGTGCAGCGACACCCAGGCCGTGTCGAGCCAGGGGTAGATGCTGAAGGCGGCGAAGACGACGAAGAAGGGCAGGACGTAGGCGTAGCCCATCCGGCTGCCCGGCAGCCGGTGGGACCGACGCCGGCGGGGGGCGCTGCCGCCGCCCGTCGGGTCGGTGGTCTCCCCCGCGGGGCTCGGGCGCAAGGACGCTGCGGTCATGGAGTCTCCTTGGCTGGGCAACGTGTCCTCATGCGTATGGGGCGCCGGCTGGTCCCTCGACGGCCGGCGCCCCACCGCATCGCCTAGCCGGTGATCTGCTTGATCGCCGCGAGCGCGTCGGAGTACGCCTGGTCCGGAGCCGTGCCCTTGGTCTCGATGTTGGTCAGCTGAGTGGTGAAGGCCTGCTGGATCTGAGTGTCGTACAGCCCGATCGGCGGGATCTTCATCTTCTCAGCGATACCGCCGAAGATCTGGCCCACCGGCGCGCCACTGAAGTAGGCGCTGGTTGCGCTCGCGACGGCCGGGTCGGCCGCGGCCTGGCTGTTGGACGGGAAGTGACCGCCCTGCTTGGCCGAGGTCCACATCGTCACCTGCTGGTCCTTCGCCGAGAGCCACTCGACGAGGGCGATCGCGGCAGCCTGGTTCTTGGCGGCCGTCGGGACGCCGAGCCACGAGCCGCCCCAGTTCGTCGCTCCACCGGGGAGCACGGGAGCGATGTCCCACTTACCGGCATACGCGTCGCCGGCCTGGCCCTGGATGTAGCCCATCATCCACGTCGGGCAGGCGAGCGCGGCGAAGCTGCCGCTCGAGAACGCCTTGTTCCAGGACGGGGAGAACTGCTCGAGACCCGCGGTGATCTTGTCCTGGGCGGCGGTCGTCGCGTAGCCCCAGGCGCTCTTCACACCGTCGCTGCTCTCGACCGCGGACTGACCGGAGGCGTCCGCGTAGGCCTGGCTGCCCTGGTAGACGGCGGTCGAGAAGATGCTGGCCGCGCTGTCGACGAAGTGCGAGCCCGCCTGCTTGGAGCTCGAGGCCTCGTACTGCTTGCCGAACGCGATGAAGTCGTCCCAGGTCGCCCACTTGGTGGCGAGGGTAGCCCCGTCGGACGGCAGGCCGGCCTTCTCGAGGAGGTCCTTGCGGTAGCAGATGGCCTCCGGGCCGATGTCGGTGCCGAGGCCCACCGTCGTGGCGCCGTCCGCCGAGCTGGCCTGGCCCCACTTCCACGGGAAGAACTCGGCCTTGTCGGCTGCCGCGTTCGGGACGGAGTTCCAGTTGACGAACTGCTTCGCGTGGTTCTGGACGACGTCCGCGACGAACCCGATCTCGATGGCTTGGACGTCATCGAGACCGCCGCCCGAGGCGAGGCGGGTCTTCAGCCGGGTCCAGTAGTCCGCCGACTGCTCGACGACGTCCTCGGTGACGGTGATGTTGGGGCACTTCTTCTTGTACTCGTCCCAGAGCCCGTTCTCCTTGAACCCGAAGGTCCCGAACAGGCCCACGGTCAGCGTGGTGGGCTGGTCGGTGCCGCACGGCCCGCTCCCGGCCTGGGGGCTGCCCGACCCCGAGCTCGAGCTCGAGCCACACCCCGCGAGCAGCAGGGCGGCCGCGGCCACGGCCGCCGACGACGACACCGCCACCCGGCGGCCCACAGAAGTTCGACGCATCGGTCCTCCTTGACCAGGCGGAGCGCCGACCCCGTGGAACCGAGATCGTGAGAGCGCTCTCACGAGCACAGAGTGACGCACCGGGGCGGCCCTGTCAACCGTTGGGGACGATCGCGTGGCGCACGGAACACCGGACCGCCCCGACTCCCGAGGCCCGGGTCAGGCCGAGTTGCGGCGGACGAGCTCGACGGGAAGCACGGTCACCGACGGTGGCGCGCCGCCGCCTATCCGGGCCAGGAGGAGCCGGCTCATCTCGGCTCCCAGCTCGGAGATCGGCTGCCGCACGGTGGTGAGCGGCGGGTCCTGCTCGCCCGCCCCCGGGATGTCGTCGAAACCGACGACGGCGATGTCGTCGGGCACCGTGCGCCCGGTGGCCCGGATCGCCCGGATCGCCCCGATGGCAACGAGATCCGACGCAGCGAACACGCCGTCGACATCGGGGCGGCGCTCGAGCAGGGCGGCCATCGCGTCGTGGCCGCTGGCGGAGGTGAACAGGCTCTCCACGACGAGATCCTCGTCGACGGCACACCCGGCCGCCGCCATCGCCTCCCGATACCCCCTGAGCCGGTCCTGGCCGGCGCTCATGTCCAACGGTCCGGTGAGGGTCGCGATGGTCGCGCACCCCGACCCGACAAGGTATGCCGTGGCCAGCCGGCCCCCTTCGACGTTGTCGGCGTCGACGAAGTGCAGCCCGTCCGGGCGCCCCGGCGGCCGGCCGCTGAGGACCACCGGCACCCCCGCGGCCTCGAGCTGCTGCGGCAGGTCGTTGCTGCTGTGCAGGGAGAGCAGCAGGACCCCGTCGACGTGCCCGCCCGCGGCATACGACACGAAACGGGCGCGGTCCTCGAGCCGTGACATCACCGTGAAGACGAGCTGGAGGCCGGCCTCGGCCACCGCCTCGTGGGCGCTGCGAAGCATGCCGAGGAAGAACGGGTCTGCGAAGACCCGCTCCTCGGTCTCGTCGATGACGAACGCGACCGAGTCGCTCTTGCCGGTGACAAGCGAGCGCGCAGCATGGTTGGGGGAGTAGTGGATCGCCCGTGCCGCAGCCGCCACCTGCTCTCGCGCGCTGTCGCTGACGTTGCTCGCCCCGCGCAGGACACGACTCGCCGTGGCGCGGGAGACGCCGGCGCGGGCGGCCACCTCCTCGAGGGTGGGCGCGCTGCGGGGCCCTTTCGACGGCGGGCTCGGTGTCACCGGGGCAGTGTGGCACGACCGAGGCACCCTCGGAGCGCCGATGGCCCACCAGGGCCGGCGCGGGCCCGACCTCAACCGCGCTGGCCGGCCCTAGCGGCGCGACCGACCGCCGGCCACCCGGGCCGTCGTCGGCCAGAACGCCGCGAGGACCGCCAGGCCCGCCCACACCAGGTGGATCGCCGCCACCGAGCCGGGGTTGCGGTACCACCACAGCGAGACGCCGCTGCTCAGCTCGAAGCGCCTGCTGAAGTCGACGACGAACGGCTGCCACAGGGCCACCGCCGTCACCAGCGCCGTCCACGGCACGCGCGAGCGCCGCCCGAACAGGTCGAGCACCAGGGCCGCGAGGACCGCGCCCGCCGCGTAGTAGGCGATGTCCTGCGGGTCCAGGACGAGACGTACCGCCACCCCGGCCAGGAGCGCACCCGGCCACGACCGGCGCCATACGGCCAGCAGGGCGACAAGCGGGGCGCCGACGAGCTGGGCGAGCCGGTCCCACGCCGGCAGGTAGGTCCCGTGGTAGCCCAGCCACCACATGACCGAGGAGTCCGCGACCCGGACCTGAGGGTGCAGCGCCGACAGGGTCCCCGGGTCGGCCATGAGGAACGGCAGCCACGCCACGGCGGTGCCGACCAGGGCATAGGCCACTGCGCGCCAACGCACCCGGGTCGGCAGGACGAGCAGGAGCGGCAGGGCGATGACGGCCCACGGCTTGGCGGCGCAGGCTCCCGCGAGGGCCAGCCCCGCGAGTGCCGGGTGTCCGCGCCCGTGCCGAACACCCCACAGCCCCAACGTGATGAGCACCAGAGCGAGGACGTCGTCGAGGTGGGTCCACCGCACGGCGAGGACCGACCAGGCCGGCGCGAGCACGAGCCCGCCGAGCAGGAGACGCCAGGCCCGCCCGGCCGGCGGCAGGAGCGAGGCGAGCAGTCCCACGACCACCCCGAAGCCGAGGACCATGACGAGCTGGGCCAGGCCCAGCGCGTGCGAGCCGGCGACCGCGCCGATGGCTCCGGCCACGAGGAACGCCAGCGGCCCGATCTGCAGGGTGGGGTGCTGGGCGTAGACGTGCAGGCCCGACCCAGCGAGCATCGCGTCGGCGCCGTCGCGGAAGAAGTGCCAGGAGATCCCGGACGGATGCGCCTGGCCGTGGACCCACCACACCGTCCACGCCGCGACGGCGACCCCGGCGACCGCCTCGGCGGCCCCTGGGCGCGCAGCGCGCGCGGCCCTGCTCGGACCGGTGCCGGGATCCATGGACGGAGCGTATGCCGTGTGCCCGCGAGCGCGCTGGGAAGACCAGGCGCCGGCGAGGGGTTCCCAGGAGGTGGAGCATCGCACCCGTGGTCCGCATGAGCACCTCCGCAGAAGGAGCAGATCGTGAAGGCAGTCTGGAACGGCACCGTCATCGCCGACAGCGACGACACCGTCGTCGTCGAGGGCAACCACTACTTCCCGGCGGACTCGGTCCGGTCCGGCGTGTTGCGCGCGTCCGAGACCCACACCACCTGCCCGTGGAAGGGCGTCGCCTCGTACTACTCCCTGGAGGTCGACGGCGCGGTCAACGCCGACGCCGCATGGTTCTACCCGCGGCCCAAGGCGGAGGCGTCGATGGTGACCGACCGGGTCGCCTTCTGGCGAGGGGTCACCGTCGTCGAGTGACCTCGGTCACGGCCCCCGCCGTCAGGGCTGACCCCGGTCCGGTCCACGAACCCGCCGTGACAGGATGGCCGCGGGCAGGGAGAACGCCCGAGGAAAGGAAAGACATCGTGATCGTGGCAGTCACCCTTGCCGGGGATCAGGTGGGTCGCGGCCTGGGCCGCGCCGACACGGTGGCCATCGCCACCGTGGAGAACGGCGAGATCGCCGACTGGACGGTGCACGAGGTGGGCTGGAACGCCCTTCACGACGCCGAGGGCGAGGGTGCGCACCACGCGCGCATCGTCCGGTTCGTCCGGGACCACGGCGTCTCCGCCTTCGTCGCCGGCGGTGCCGGCGCGGGCATGCGCACCACCATGGAGAAGCTCGGGGTCACCATCATGACGGCCGGAGGGGACGCCCGGGCGGCCGTGCTGGCCGCCGCCGGCTGACGCCGGTCAGCCGGAGCCGACCGGCGTCACCGAGGAGGCGCGGCGCGGCCTCAGCCCGCGCTCTGACCGAGCGAGGTGACCAGCTCGGTGAACCACGGCACCGAGACGTCGAACTTCTTGCCACCGGCGATCCGCGGGAACGCGATGGCCGTCAGCACATCGCCCGCCTCCTCGTCCTGCCCGATGACGCCGGACTCGCCACGCATCGCGCACTCGACCGCGAGGTCGGTGCACTCCTTGATGAGCGCAAGATCCTCCTCGTTCGCGGCCGCCGAGCGGGAGAAGTAGCCGCTCTTCTGCACCATGTGCTTCTCGGCCCCGAGCTTCGCGGCGAACTGCTTGGCGAACCAGGCGCCGGGGTTGACCTTGTCGAGCTGCACGTGGCCGAACGGGTCCATCGGGACCTCCTGGCCCGCGGCCTGGAGCTGCTCGATGATCTCGGCGACCCCGGCACCCTCGGACAGGAAGATGTTGACGCAGCCGAGCTCGTCCATGACCGCCCGGAGACGCTCCGCCTCGGCGTCGATGTCGATGCGCTGCTCCGGGACGAACACGGCGTGGACATCCCACCGCCGCGGGTCGTTGCCGATGCCCGGCACCCACTCCTGCTCCCCGACCCACGCGTGGTAGCGCCGGGCGGTCTCGGCCGTCAGCCACCCGCAGTTGCGGCCCATGACCTCGTGGACGATGAGCATCCGCGGGTTCGAGGAGTGCTCGGCGATGATGTTCTGTGCGTAGCGCGACCCCTGCTCGGCGGCGGTCCAGGCGCCCAGGCTCTGCCGGATCGGGATGACGTCGTTGTCGACGGTCTTGGGGAGACCGACGACGGTGAGCTCGTAGTCGTGCGCGTGCAGGTATGCCGCGAGGTCGGCGGCCGTCGTGTTGGTGTCGTCCCCCCCGATGGTGTGCAGGACGTCGACCCCGTCGGCGGTGAGCCGCTCGGCCGCAACGTGCAGGGGGTCCTGGCCCTTCTGGACGAGCCCGCGCTTGACACAGTCCTTGACGTTGGTCAGCTTGACCCGGCTGTTGCCGATCGGGGAGCCGCCGTAGCGATGCAGCAGGTGGGCGCCGGTGCGCACGTCCGGGGTGACCTCGACGTAGCGGCCCTGCAGCAGGCCGGCATACCCGTCGAGGTAGGCGATGATCCGCACCTCCGGCGCGACCTCGGAGTAGCGCTCGATGAGGCCTCCGACAGCGGAGGACAGACACGGGGCGAGGCCCCCGGCGGTGAGCATGGCAACGGTGCGAACGGTCATACCCTTACTCTGCCGCGTCCGGTCGCGGCACGCCAAAGCGGCTCACCTGATCGTGATGACCGCGCCCGGCCTCTCCCAGCGGAGCACGGTGAGCAGGCCGCTCGTCGACAGGGACACGCATCCTGCGGTCCCACCCCCGAGGTCGACGTGCAGGAAGATCGCCGACCCCTTGCCGGGGGTGCGCGCCTCGTTGTAGCCGATGACCTGGGAGTAGTTGTAGGCCGGGCGGTTGAGCAGGTTCTCGGCCGAGCACCACCGGCCGTCCACGGGCTTGCGCTGGTGGGTGTTGTAGAGCGACGAGCGCGGGTCGTCGACCCACACGTCACTGCCGTCGACGACGAACCAGCCCATCCGCAGCCCCGGGTTGCCGTAGGCGCCGAAGCCGCCCCGGAGCGGGAAGGTCCCGGCCGGGGTCTTGAGGTCGCCCTCCACCTTGGTGCGGCTCACGCCGTTGCGGCCGACATGGCCGGCGTACGGGCCGTGGTCCAGCAGGTAGCGGGTGCCGGAGCGGCGGCACGCGCGGATGGTCGCGGACGACCCGGACGAGGTGACGAGGACGACCTGGGCGGCCGTGGTCCCCGACGGGACGGCGCAGGTCGAGATGGCGGGCCGGGGCGGCGGGGTGGGAGCCGCGGGCGCGGGAGTGGCCGTCGTGGTCGGGCTGTGCGTGGCCCTGGTGGGCGACGGGCTGGGAGAGGCACTGGTGGAGGTCGTCGCGGGCGGGGGCGCCGTCGTCGAGGAGGAGGCCGAGGTCGACGGCGTCCGCGTCGCAGCGGCGACGTCGCTGCCACCCGCGCAGGCCGCCAGGAGGAGCAGGGTCAGCGCCGCGGGTGCGGACCGGCCGGGCCGCGGCCACCGTCGGAGCCCACGGCGCGTAGCGGCCCTCATCGCTCGAAGTGCTGGTAGTCCGGGTGGCCCACAGCCCGCCCCACCTGAACCCCTGCGCGGTGAAGGCCCGCACGGCCGCGCTCCCGCTCGAGGCGAACACCCCGGCGCCGCGGACCCGCGGCGGTGCAGGAAGTAGGTGCCCGGGTAGACGGTCCCGTTGTCGGCGACGTAGGGGTTCTCGAAGTCGTTGACGTCGACAGCCCTGCCGTAGGCGTGGTTGCTGTAGACCTTGCTGGCCTCGGCGCCGCCGACGTACCGGCAGTTGAACGCGGAGGTGTTGTCGGCCGACATGGCGGCGTAGTCGTCGGCGCCGGGCCCCTTGGGGTTCTTCCCCCACCGCGGAGTCCATCGGGACCATCTGCCGGATCCGGAACCTGAGGTCGTAGAGCCGGGTGAAGACCCTGGCCGTCGGCCGGCGCGATCGAGGAGTTGACGACGAGCGCTCCGCGTGTAGCGCCGGCCGTCGAAGCCCCAGAAGTTGACGCTGGACGTAGCTGCAGCTGGGAGCGGCCGACCGGGCATCCCGAGGTCCACGAGTAGCCCACCATCCGCGCCCACTCCGCCTGCCGGCATCGGCCGAGACGGCGTTCGCGCCCGACGCCGACGGCGGGGGCGTTGGGCGGGAAGCGGACGGTCGGCTCGGCGCCCGCCTGCGGCACCGGCGCCGAGTGGACGTGGGGGCGGATGGGTCGTGGTCCGTCGACGACGGGGTGGCGCTCGTCGACGCCCGGGTCGAGGTCGTCGACGGCGGGCTGCTCGTGGGGGTCGACGACATCGGCGACGCCGTCGACGACCGGCGACGTGGGGGCACTGCCGCTGCCGGCGCCGCCGCACCCGGCGGTGAGGGCGGCGAGAAGTGGCAGGAGGCAGGCGGCATACACGCGCACGTCGCTCCATCGCGCCCCACTGTGCCTCATCCGGCGGGACGCAGCCACCCCGGCGGGGCCGGCCGCTCCGCGGCGAGCCTCAGTGCCGGTGGCGCCATCCGCGGCCCGCTCGCCTTGGCGACGAGCTCGGCCGTCTGCAGCATGTTCAGAGCGCGGCGCCCTTGCGGAGGTTGTCACCGCAGATGAACACCTCGAGGCTGCGCGGGAAGTCGCTCGCCTGGCGCAGCCGCCCGGCGAACCGCGGGTCGGCCCCGACGATGTCGGACGGCGTCGGGAACTCCCCGCCCTCGGGGTCGTCGAGCAGGACGACGGCCGGCGTCTGGACGAGCGCGTCGCGGGCCTCGCCGAGCGTCGATGTCCTGCGCGAAGGTCGCGTGGATGCTGACCGAGTGCGTCGACACGACGGGCACCCGCACGCAGGTGACGGCCACCTTGAGGTCGCGGGATGTCGAGGATCTTGCGGACCTCGGCGCGCACCTTGACCTCCTCGGTGGTCCACCCCCCGCCCGCGTGACTGCCGACGAACGGGAGGATGTTGAGCGCGAGGGGCCCCGGGAACGGCGAGGGCCCGAGCTCGTGCTCGACGAGCCGCCGGACGTCACCGGGGCGCTGTGCCGAGCTGGCGGTCGCCCCGCGACGAGCTCGAGCTCGTCGTAGAGCCGGTTGATGCCGCTGTCCGCCCGAGGCCCGACGCCGACTGGAAGGTCGTCACGACGAGCTCGGTGAGCTCCCATCCGGCGTGCAGCGCGCCGAGCACGTCGATCATCGTCATGACCGTGGCGCCGGGGTTGGCGATGATCCCCTTGGGCCGGTCGAGCACCCGGCGCGGGTTGACCTCGGGGACGACGAGCGGCACCTCGGGGTCGAGCCGGAACGTCGGGCTGTTGTCGATGACGACGACGCCGCTTGCCGGCCGCGAGCGTCACCCACTGGGCGGCGATCCGCGGCGGGATGTCGAACAGGGCCACGTCGACCCCGTCGAAGAACTCCGGTCGCAGCGGCTCGACGTGACCTCCTGGCGGCCCAGGCGGCATACGGTTCCGGCCTCGTCGTCGGCGGCGGCGAGGCGGACCGCGCCCCACAGCTGCTCGCGCATGGCGAGCACCTCGCAGACGACCTGGCCGACGGCGCCGGTCGCTCCGACCACGGCCAGGGTGGGCCGCTGTCGGTCGTGCCGCACGTCGGTGGAGATCACGCGGGATCAGCGCCCGGTACCCGCGTAGACGACGGCCTCACCCGTCGGCGGAGTCGAGGCCGAATGCCGTGTGCACCGCGCGGACCGCCTCGTCGAGCAGCGTCGTCGCGGGTGATCGACCGAGATGCGGATCTCGGAGGTCGAGATCATCTCGATGTTGACCCCGCTGTCGGCCAGCGCCTGGAAGAAGGTCGCCGAGACGCCGGGGTTGGAGCGCATCCCCGCGCCGACGAGCGAGAGCTTGCCGATCTGGTCGTCGTACAGGAGGGTCGACGAACCCGACGCTCCCCTGGATCCGCTGCAGCGACTCCAGCGCCGACTGGCCGTCGGCCTTGGGCAGGGTGAAGGAGATGTCGGTGAGCCCGGTCTCGGTGGCCGAGACGTTCTGGACGATCATGTCGATGTTGATCTGGGCCTCGGCGAGGGCCGTGAAGATCTCGGCCGCCTTGCCGGTGATGTCCGGGACGCCGACGACGGTGATCTTGGCCTCGCTGCGGTCGTGGGCGACTCCGGCGATGATCGGCTCTTCCACGGCGGCTCCTTCGGGGACGGGGTGGTCGGTGACGAGCGTGCCCTCCTTCGAGGTGAAGGAGGAGCGGACGTGGATGGGGATGTCGAAGCGGCGGGCGTACTCGACGCTGCGCAGGTGGAGCACCTTGGACCCGCAGGCGGCGAGCTCGAGCATCTCCTCGTTGGAGATGCGGTCGAGCTTGCGGGCGGTCGGGACGATCCGCGGGTCGGCGGTGAAGACCCCGTCGACGTCGGTGTAGATCTCGCACACGTCGGCGCCGAGGGCGGCCGCCAGCGCGACCGCCGTCGTGTCGGTGCCCCCGCGGCCCGAGGGTGGTGATCTCCTTGGTGTCCGCGCTGACGCCCTGGAACCCGGCGACGATGACGATGTGCCCGTCGCCGAGGGCCTTGGTGATCCGGCCGGGCGTGACGTCGATGATCTTGGCCTTGCCGTGGACCGCGTCGGTGATGACCCCGGCCTGGGAGCCGGTGAACGAGCGGGCCGTGTAGCCGGTGTCGGAGATGGCCATCGCGACGAGCGCCATCGAGATCCGCTCACCGGCGGTCATGAGCATGTCGAGCTCGCGCGGCGGGGGCAGCGGGCTGACCTCCTTGGCGAGGTCGAGCAGCTCGTCGGTCGAGTCGCCCATGGCCGAGACGGCGACGACGACGTCGTTGCCGCCCTTCTTGGTCTCGGCGATGCGCCGGGCGACCCGCTTGATGCTCTCGGCGTCGGCGAGCGAGGAACCGCCGTACTTCTGGACGACGATCGGCACGATGGAACTCCCGGGTATGGATGGCTGACGGGCGACCGGGCCAGTGTAGCCAGCGACGACGGGCCCCCCGGACCGCGCCCGTATGCCGGTCGCCGGCGGCGTGCCGGCAGAGAGTACGTCGCCCGAGCGGGCGGGCTCCCGGGCCGGCGTGGCTGCAGGCCCGGAGAGCTCAGGGGTGGAGGGCGTCGAACTCGGCCTCGGCGACCATCTCGTCGTCGGCGTCGAGGCGCATGTGGGCGAGGAGCGTCTGGACGACCCGCAGCGCCATCGCGGCCCGCTCGCCCCAGTCGGAGAGGTAGCTGAACTGCCACCACCACAGCGCCTCGACGGCGCGGCCGGCCTCGTAGTGGCTGAGCCCGTGGTCCAGGGCGGCGACGATCTCGACGAGGTCGTTGGACACTGGCCCCGTGGTCAGCTCGGTCGAGGTGACCGGGTCGACGACGTCGGCATACTCGTCGAGGCCCTCGAAGAGGTTGGCGAGGCTCTCGCGCAGCGGGTCGACCTCGGGGTCCGGGCCGGGGTCGGCCTCGAAGCGCTCGACGGGGACGACGTCCTCGATCGCGCCGAGCCGGGCGCCCATGACGAGGACCTGCGACAGGGCGAGCAGGGTCATCGGCAGCGCGGCGTCGGGCGCCGAGCCCGAGGCGATGTCGGTCGACCGTGCGACGAAGACCCGCGCGTCGCTGGCCCAGTCGTCGGCGAGCATCGACCAGGTCGGCCTGGATGTCAGGCATCGAGAAGCCTCCGTCCTTCGAACGCCCGGCCCAGGGTGACCTCGTCGGCGTACTCGAGGTCGCCGCCGACGGGCAGGCCCGAGGCGAGCCGGGTCACGGTCAGGCCCATCCCCTTGAGGAAGCGGGCGAGATAGCTCGCCGTCGCCTCGCCCTCGAGGTTGGGGTCGGTCGCGATGATGACCTCGGTGACGGTGCCGTCGGCGAGGCGGGTCATGAGCTCGCGGAAGCGCAGGTCCTCGGGGCCGATGCCGTCGATCGGGCTGATCGCGCCGCCGAGCACGTGGTAGCGCCCGCGGAACTCGCGGGTCCGCTCGATGGCGACGACGTCCTTCGGCTCCTCGACGACGCAGATCGCGTGCTCGTCGCGCCGCGGGTCGGAGCAGATCCGGCACAGCGCGGCCCTTCGGCGACGTTGAAGCACACCTCGCAGAACCGGACCCGCTCCTTGACGCCGTCAGGGCGTCGGCGAGGCGCTGGACGTCGGCCGGGTCGGCCTGCAGCAGGTGGAAGGCGATCCGCTGGGCGCTCTTGGGACCGACGCCGGGCAACCGCCCGAGCTCGTCGATCAGGTCCTGGACCGCGCCTTCGTACACACCCGAGCCTACGGCCTCGGACCGACTGCGCCTCGGGCGCGCACCGCTGCGGCCCGCGTCGTGCACGGCCGGCCCGGGCCGACGGTCGCTGGGCAGGCTCGCGACGAGCTGGTAGCCGCCGGCCTCGTCGAGGGCCGCCTCGATCTCGGCGAGGTCGGCAGCTCGCGGTCGGCGACGACCCGAACGGTCGAGGCGCCACCGTTGACGAGGTGACGTCGACCGTCGCTGACGCCGTCGAGGGCGGTCATCTCCTGGGTGACGGCGTGGACGCAGTGGCCGCAGGTCAGGCCGGTCGCCTGGAAGGTCTGGGTGTCGCTCATGGGGGGTCCTTTCACGTGCAGGTGCTCGGCATACCCGTCCGGTAGTATGCCGCCGATGGTGTCGGTGCCGCCGCCGGATCGTCAGATCCCGACCGCCGCCCCCGAGGACGACGGCGGCAGCTCGTTGTAGCCGTCGGCCCGCTCCTGCCCGGAGAGGGCCGCGATGGCGTCCATCACCGCGTCGGTGAGCGCACGGCGGGCCTTGGCGGCCGGCAGCTCGGCGTACCGGCCGGGTCGATCGGTCGGCCGAACGCGACGGTGACCTTGGCCAGGCGCGGCAGGCTGTTGCCGATCGGCTGGACCTGGTCGGTGCCGCGCAGTCCGACCGGGCACGACCGGACACCCGGCCGTGAGGGCCAGCCAGGCCACCCCGGTCCGGCCCTTGTAGAGCCGGCCGTCGCGTGAGCGGGTGCCCTCGGGGTAGATCCCGAAGGCACCGCCCGCCTGCAGGACGGCGAGCGCGGCCTCGAGGGACTCCTGGGCGGCCCGGGAGGAGTGCCGGTCGACGGGGATCGCGTCGATGCCCTCGAAGAAGCCCCGCCGGACCGCGCCGCCGACGCCGGTCCCGGTGAAGTAGTCGGACTTGGCGAGGAACGAGACCGGCGCGGGGCCGCGATGGGGATGGCGAAGGAGTCGATGAACGACAGGTGGTTGCTCGCGAGGATGACGCCGCCGGTGCGCGGCACGTTGTCGACGCCGGTGATGGTCGGCCGCCACAGCGCCTTGGCCAGCGGAGCGACGACCGCTCGGCCGGTGGCCCAGGCGGCCCGGCTCACGGAGCCCCGTCGTCGATCACCGTCGCGCCGAGGATGCGCTGGACGACGGGCAGGCCCACCTCGCCGAGCTCGGCGATGTCCTCGTCGTCGATGCTGGCGGCGGTGTCGTCGACGACCCGGGGTCCGGGGTCGTCGTCGGGTGGCGGCTCGTCGTCGGGCTCGGGCACGTCGGCGTATGCCCGGGGCCGGGCCGGCCGGCGGCCTGCGCCGCCGCGGGACCGGCGATGCGCCGTCAGCAGGGGCACCGCCGGGACGAGCCGCGGGGGCCCGCGACGGAGCCGGCCCGGGCCGGCGAGGCGGCGGGTGCCGTCGCCGGGCGGGAGGCGCGGCTGTCGCGCGGCGCGGGGCGCTCGGGCGCGCCGGCGGACGTCCCGGTGCCGGCGGCGGAGGCCTGGGCCTCGTCGGTCGGGAACGCCCTCGACCAGCACGTCGAGCCCGAGCACGTCGATGAGGGCCTGCCGGACGTACTCGGCGTGCTGGCCCCGGCGGAAGGTGTTGGCCAGGCCCACCGTGGAGATGCCGAGGAGCAGCCGTTCGCCGTCGTAGTCGAGGACCTGGGCGTGCTCGGAGAGGAAGGTCCAGGTCGCCCGCTTGAGGGCGAAGATCTTGGCCAGCACGTCGGGCCAGGACCGCCGGATGGCGGCGGTGTCGATGCCGCCCGGGGTCCGGCCCGCCGCCGGCAGCGGCTCGCCGCGGCCGGCCGGGGCGACCTGAGGCTCGGCGGGCGGCTCCGGGCAGCGGGGAGGGTGGGGGTTGCTGGGCCACCGTGCTGCGGGGACGGACCGCTGCGGCGCGGGCTGCTGCGGCGCGGACGCCGGGGCGTCGGCGGCTGGGGGGCCGGCTGCTGGGGGGCCGGCGGCCGGGGCCGCCGGCTGCCGGGGCGGGGCGACCGGCTGGGCCGCGGGCGCGCTCGGCGCCGGGCCCGCCGCTGTCGGGACGCCGCCATGTCGAGGCGGCGCTCGAGACGGTCGAGGCGCGCGGCATACCCCGCCTCGCCCGCGGCGGCCGGGAGGAGGATGCGGGCCGCGATGAGCTCGAGCTGCAGGCGCGGCGCGGTGGCCCCGGTCATCTCGGTGAGCCCGGCGTTGACGATGTCGGCCGCTCGGGACAGCGCCCCGGGCCCGAACGACGCCGCCTGGTGGCGCATCCGGTCGAGCTGGTCCTCGGGCAGGGCCCGCAGCACCGCGGAGGCCCCGTCGGGTACGGCGGCGACGACGATGAGGTCGCGCAGCCGCTCGAGGAGGTCCTCGACGAACCGGCGCGGGTCGAGCCCGGACTCGATGACCTTCTCGATGGCCCGGAACGCCCCGGCGCCGTCGGCCGCCGCGAACGCGTCGATGGCGGCGTCGAGCAGCTCGCCGTCGGTGAACCCGAGCAGCGCCGCCGCCGACTCGTAGGTCAGCCCCTCGGGCCCGGACCCGGCGATGAGCTGGTCGAGCACCGAGAGCGAGTCGCGGACCGAGCCGCCGCCGGAGCGCACGACGAACGACAGCACACCGGGCGCGACGCTCACGCCCTCCTGGGTGCAGATCTCGCCGAGGTAGTCCGAGAGGAGCTGGGGCGGGACGAGCCGGAACGGGTAGTGGTGGGTCCGCGAGCGGATCGTTCCGATGACCTTGTCGGGCTCGGTCGTCGCGAAGACGAACTTCACGTGCTCAGGCGGCTCCTCGACGATCTTGAGCAGGGCGTTGAAGCCCTGCGGCGTCACCATGTGCGCCTCGTCGATGATGTAGACCTTGTAGCGGCTCTGGGCCGGCCCGTAGCTCGCCCGCTCGCGCAGGTCGCGGGCGTCGTCGACGCCGCCGTGGCTCGCGGCGTCGATCTCGATGACGTCGACCGTCCCGGCTCCGCCGCGGGCCAGGGCGACGCACGAGTCGCACTCCCCACAGGGCTCGGCGGTCGGGCCCTGCTCGCAGTTGAGGCAGCGCGCGAGGATGCGGGCGCTCGTGGTCTTGCCGCACCCACGCGGCCCGGAGAACAGGTAGGCGTGGCCCACCCGGCCGGTGCGCAGCGCCTGCATGAGCGGCCCCGTCACGTGGTCCTGCCCGATGACATCGCCGAACGTCTCCGGCCGGTAGCGGCGGTACAGGGCGGTGCTCACCCCCCGCACCCTAGTCGTGCCGCGCGACAGCGGGTATGCCGTGTTCACGCCCCAGCGGGGGCCTGCGACCGGGCCCGAACGACCCGGCCGGTGCGGCTAAGGTGGCCCGGACCAGGAGGAGGTGCAGGCGATGCGGGACGGGGTGGTCCGCGGCCCCCGGGTCGCCGCCACCGGGGTCTCCAAGACCATCGGCGGCACCGTCCTGCTCGCGCCCGTCGACCTCGTCGCCGAGCCGGGGACCGCCCTGGTCGTCCGCGGCCGCAACGGCATCGGCAAGACCACCCTGCTGCGGGTCCTCGCCGGCACGCTCGTGCCCAGCACGGGGAGCGCCACCATCGACGGCATCCCCGCCGACGAGCGGGACCCGCGGGTCCGGGAGGTCGTGGCGGCCCTGATCGGTGCCCCCACGGCATACCGCGACCTCACCCTGGCCGACCACCTGACCCTCGTCGACGCGACGTGGGGCCGCGAGCCGGCGACCTGCGCCGAGCGGGTGGCCGAGGGGCTGGAGCGGCTCGAGATCGGGCCGCTCGCCGAGCGGTTCCCGCACGAGCTGTCCTCGGGCCAGGGCCAGCTCTTCCGGCTCGCGCTCGTGCTGTTCCGGCCCGGGCGCCTCCTGGTGCTCGACGAGCCCGAGCAGCGCCTCGACACCGACAAGCGGGACCTCGTCGCCGGCCTGCTCGCCGAGCGCCGCACAGGTGGCGCCACCGTCGTGCTCGCCTCGCACGACCCCCGGCTCACGGCGGTGGTCGCCGACTCCGTCCTCGACCTCGACACCGTCTCGCGGCCATGACCGCGGAGCGCGAGCGGCTCGCCGACATCGTCCACGTCCTGCACGGGGAGCGCGGGACCGGCGCCGCCCAGCGGATCGTCTACGGCGTGTACGTCACGGTTCTGCTCGTCTCGACGTACGGGTTCACTCTCGCCAGAGCCCTCTTCGCGACCCGCGAGCCGGCCACACTGCGGCACGAGCTCCTCTCGCTGCCCGCGCTCGCGGTGGCGCTCGCCGTCATCGCGGTGCTCCTGACCCTGGCTCGGCTGACCGGGCGGACCCGCGGACCGGTGGTCCCGCCCCTGCCGTGGGCCGACCACGTCGTCACCTCCTCCCTCGACCGGGCACTTGCGCTGCGTCAGTGGTGGCGGTACGCCGCGGCCGGTGGCCTCGCCGGCGGGGTCGTGCTCGGGGCAGCCGTCGGCGGCGGCGCCTGGTCCGGCGGCGTCGGCGGGCCCAGGTGGCTCGTCGTCGGCGTTCTCGCCGGCCCGGCGCTCGGCTGGAGCGTGGTCATCGCCTGGTTGAGCGGGCAGGTGGCGGCCGGCCCGGGGCCCGTCGGGAGCGCGGGCTCGGCTCCTGGTGCGGGCGCCGGCCGGCCCACGCGCCCGGCAGCCGCCCTGCGCCGCCTGGGCATCGACGAGCTGCGCCGGCACTCCGCCCGCTCGGCCCGGATCGGCGGGGGGATGCTCGCCGGCGACCTGCGGGCCGTCCGGCTCGAGGTGGCCGCGCCGGTGAGCCACGGACGCTCGCTGCGGCTCCGGTCCGCAGGCCCGTGGTGGACCGTCGTCCGCCGTGACGTGCTGGGGCTGCGCCGCGGCCGCGGGACGGTCGCCGCCGGCGCTGCCGTCACGGCCCTGGGGGCGGCCGGGGTGACGTGGGCCCTCGACGACCCCGCCGCGCCGTCGGCGATCACCTGGCTCGCCGTCGTGGGGTGCTACCTGGGGTTCGGCTGGTGGGCCGAGGGCCTGCGGCTACAGGGCGACAACGGCGGCACGACCCCGATGCTCGGCGTCTGGGGCCGGCGCGAGGCGCTGGCCCATCTCGTCGCCCCGTCAGCCCTGTTCGCCGTCGTCGCGGGTGTGATGGCGCTGACCGTCGGAACCGTCGTGTCCCCGGGCGCCACGGGTGCAGGGGCCGCCCGCACCGGGTTCGCCGGATCCGCGCTGGCCCCGGCCGGTTGGCTCGTCGTGCTGCTGCTCGGGGTCGCCGGTGCGCAGCTCCTCGCGGCCTTCCGGGGCCGGCCCCCGCTCATGGCGTTCCTGCCGGAGTCCGGGCCGATGCTCCTCGCGCTCTGGTTCGCCCGGCCCATCGTGGTCGCGGTGGTCGGGGGCGGCGGGCTCACCGCGCTGGCCTCGTCGCGGGGGCTCGGGCCCGGGCTCGCCGTGGTGGCCGCGGCGGGCGCGCTCCTCACGGTGTGGTGGGGCCTGTCCCGGGTCGACGCTCTGGAGTCCGCCCACCGCGAGTGAGCCGTCGGCCCCCGCCGGACCGGGCGCACCACCGGTCACGCCGGCAGATGCCCGCAGACGCCGGCAGACGCGAGGACACCCCGCGTACCTGGAAGAGCTCACCTGCCCTTGCTGCATTCCTGCCCTGGGGGAGTTCGGCGAGGTACCACCACGCGGGGTGCCGTCCCGAAGTCTAGGCGGACCCGTGAGCACCGGGAAATCGGGGCTCCGGGGCCGAGCCGACCACCGGGGGCTGCCGGATGAGAGGTCTCTCATCGGTGTCTCCTCACCACCTCATCCACGGTCCCTTGACTGGTACCAGGACGCAGAAGCCTCCGGCCGGTCCCCCGGACCGGTACTACGAAAGGACGACAGATGAGACTCATGAAGCCCGCCATAGGACTCCTCGCAGTGGGGATCCTCGGGCTCGGAGCCACCGGCGCTGCCGCGATGGGGAGCCAGTACGGCGAACCAGCGCCGCAGGCGACGCCGACGTGCAGCCCGACAGGCGACCAGACCCCCGACCAGGACCGCCTGCGCCTCGGGGACGGCACCACCTCCGACCAGCTCCGCGACCAGGACCGGGACCGGCTGCAGGACGCCGACTGTCTCGCGACGGCCACGCCCAGCCCGACCTCGACGGCCGCGGTCCAGGCCCTGACCCAGACCCGGGCCCAGGTGCAAGCGGAGACCCAGACCCGGGCCACCGAGCAGATCCGGGTCGAGACCCGCTCCCAGGACGAGCGCGGCACCCGCCTCCTCCGGCGCGTCCTCGGACAGCGCCGACCAGGCCCGCGACCGGGACCGTTCCGCGGACTGCGACCCCTCCCCCACGGGCGACCAGCACCGCAACGGTGATGCTCACGGGGCCGGCCACTGACCCAGGGCCGCCCCGCGCTCGCCCGGTCCACTCCGGAGCCCGAAACCTCCTTCCCGGTGGCGGACGGGCGAGCCGCCGGGGGTCCGTCGTGCCGACGATCCGACGGGCCCCCGGTTCGGGGCCGTGAGCGCCGTTACATCGCGCGCCGGTTGCCCTCGGCCGCAGCGCTGCCTAGCGTCACAGGAGAGGGCGGGCCGAGCGCGGTTGCGACCGCCCCGCCCCAGGTCGAGAGGACCACGATGTCGAAGGCACTCGCTGTGTGGGCGGCCAGCATCACCGCCGGGGTCGCTGCGCTCGCCGGCGGGGTGAGCGTGGTGCTCGCCGGCACCGACCGCGACGCGACGCCCCAACCGGCCATCACGATCTCGGGGGCTCCCGCCCTGTCCACCCCCGGCTCCCCGGGGGCCGTACCGGTGCAGACCCCGTCCGCGGGCTCCCCGGCGCCGACGTCCTCGGCGGCACGACCCACCGCAGGCGCACCCGCGCCCACGGCCCCGCACACCGCCGACGCCACCGGGGAGCAGGGTCGTCACGGAACCGGCGGGGCGGGTGAGGACCAGGGCGCCGGCCACGGAACCCCGGTTCCGGTGCCCCAACCGTCACGGGCGAGGTAGCGACGGCTCACCGAGGCGCGGTGGCGACCGACCGCCCGGTATGGCGCGCCCTCGCCGTCCCTCACTCAGGTGAGCCGGTAGCCCGCTCCCCGCACCGTCTCGATGCGCTCCGGGCCGAGCTTGGCGCGCAGGTAGCGGACGTAGACGTCGACGACGTTGGAGCTGGGGTCGAAGTCGTACCCCCAGGCCCGGTCCAGCAGCTGCTCGCGGCTGAGCACCTGCCCCGGGTGGCGTAGGAAGGTCTCGGCCAGGGTGAACTCGCGCGACGAGAGGTCCACCTCGCGACCCGCGACGCTGACCCGATGGGTATGGAGGTCGAGCACGACGTCACCATGGCTCAGCGTCGACGCGGGGGCGCTCGACGGGGCCACCCGGAGTCGGAGCCGCACCCGGGCCAGCAGCTCGGTGAAGCTGAACGGCTTGGCCATGTAGTCGTCGGCCCCGCCTTCGAGGCCCGCGACGGTGTCAGCGGCCGAGCTGCGCGCGGTGAGGACGATGACCGGCACGGTGCATCCCCGGCCCCGGACGCGCCGCAGCACCTCGAAGCCGTCGATGTCGGGCAGCCCGACGTCGAGCACGACGAGGTCAGCAGCCCCGTCCACGGCGAGGTGGACGGCCGCCTCACCCGAGGAGACGACCTCGACGGCATACCCCGCGGCCGCCAGGCCCTTGGCGATGAAGGAGGCGATCCGGTCCTCGTCCTCGACGATGAGGATCTTCGTCACGGACCCACCTCCTCGGCGGCCGTCGGGAGTGGCACCGCACCGTCCGAGGGCGGTGCGGTGAGAGGAAGGACGAGGGCGATCGTGCTGCCCTCGCCCGGGGCGGAGTCGATGTCGACGCGCCCGCCGTGGGCCCGGGCGATCTCGTCGACGATGGCGAGCCCCAGACCCGCGCCCCCTGGTGCCGAGTGCCCGTCCCTGACCCGGCCGAACCGCCGCAGGACGAGGTCGTGGTCCGCGGTCGCGATGCCGATCCCGCTGTCCCGCACCCACAACCACAGCTCGTCGGCCTCGACCCGGCTGCCGAGCGACACCGGGGTTCCGGCCGCGGAGTAGCGGACCGCGTTGGCCGCCAGTTGCAGCCAGGCCTGGGTGACCCGGCCCGGGTCGAGACAGGCCTCCACGTCGGCCAGCTCCTCCAGGCGCCACTGGCGGTCTCCGAGCACCCTGGCCTTCTCGACCGTCTCGTCGGTGAGACGTCCGACGTCGACCGGGACCGCGGTGACGAGGTCGCCGTGCTCGGCCCGGGCCAGGAGGAGCAGGCCCTCGACGAGGCCGGACATCCGCGAGACCTCCTCGAGGGTCAGCGCCCGGGTCGCCGCGGTCTCCTCCGGTACGTCGGGGTCGAGCAGCTCGAGGTGCCCGTGGATGATGGTCAGCGGGGTGCGCAGCTCGTGACCGACGTCGTCCAGGAGCCGGCGCTGCCCGTCGACGGCCGACTCGATCCGGTCGAGCATCGTGTTGACCGTGGTCGCCAGGGCTGACAGGTCGTCGCGGCCACGGACGGGGATCCGCGTCTCGAGGTCGTCCTCGCCGATCGACTCGGCGGCCCGGCGCACCCAGGCGATGGGTTCGAGGAGGCGGCCCATGACGAGCCAGGTGACGGCTCCGACCAGGAGGACGACCCCCACGGCGAGCAGGGCGTAGGTCCGGTAGGTGTCGTTCAAGGTGGCGAGCTCGACGTCCATGTCGACGACCCGGACGAGCGCACCGGAGCTCTCCGAGGAGACGGTGCGGACCGGCACGACGACGTAGGCGATGTCGCGCCCATCGGTGTGCACCCGCCCCTGCGTGACGGTGTCGGCCTCGGCGAGCGGCAGGACCTCGGCCACCAGGCCGGGAATCTCCTCGGGGCGCACGACGACGCCCTCCGGGGCCAGCCACTCGACGCGGCCGTCGACGACGGCCATCTGCCCTCCGGAGGCCGGGAGCACGCGACGCTGGAGGGCCACCCGCAGCAGGTCGCTGGGGGAGGCGAAGGGGGCACCCGTCTGCGGGTCGACGCCGTCGGACGCGAGGGCGGCGAGCTCGGCCGCCTCCCGGGCGAGCCCGTCGGCCACCGACGCCTCGACGCGGGCCCGCTCCAGCACGTATGCCGTTCCCCCGGTCAGCGCAATGCCGATGGCCCCCAGCGCCGTGATCGTCGCGATGAGCCGGGCGCGGATGGTCGGCCCGCCCCCGTTCGACCGCGTCGTGGTCCCCGGCATGTCATCAGTCTCCCCCGGCCCGACGGGGCCGGGCCGGGTGGGGGCCGCCGATCGAGTGGCCCTCGCCACACGGGCGGGGCTGCGAGACCTACCACAAGGCGTCGACCCAGCCCCTCAGCCGTCGGAGCGGCTCGACCTGGTCTCCCGCGACATAGGTCGCTCCCCCGACGATCAGCGCCACGCCGAGCACGGCGAGAACGACGACGGTGGCTCGACCCTGGATCGAGGCCGGGCCGGAGCCGGCCGTCCACCGCGCCGCCCACAGGGCCATTCCTCCGAACAGCCCCGCAGCCGCGCCGGTCTCGCGGTCCCCCGCGCCGGGGCCGACCAGCCTGTTGCGCGTCGTGCCGATGCCGAAGAACACCAGCCCCAGGGAGAGCGGCAGGAACGCGAGCACCGAGTCCCAGGGGTGGGTGCTGGTGGCCATCTCCCCACCCCAGACGATGACCACGGGGACACTCGGGGAGGCCGCGACGGCCTGGGCGTAGGAGTACCCGAAGGCGACGCCGCCGAACGCCACCGCGATGCCGAGGCAGACGACGACGCGCCCCGCGAACCTGCGATGTCGGGCATGGAAGTCCTGCACCCGCGCCTCGCGGGTCCGCGCCCGCTCCTCCAGCTCACCCTCCGCACGGCCCATCCGGTGCGCCACACCGAGCAGGGGGAGCAGCGCGCCGCGGAGAGGAGGGCCAGCCGGTCCGAGAGCACGGCGCCCAGGGCCAGCCACAGGCCCAGGGAGACGGCATACGCGACCACGCGCCGGCGTCCGGCCCTCACCGGCGCATCGTCCCACGATGGCACGGCGTCCGTCGGCCCCGACGGGTCGGCGCCGGCGGGCTCAGCAGGTGCAGCGCGGCGGCCGCACGGTCTGGACCTTGTCCCCGCCCTCGAGGTGGGCGCACACGTAGGTCTCCTTGGGGTGGATGAGCGTGCAGCGCAGCCCCTGGAGCCGCAGCGAGCTGACCACGGCGCTGAAGAGCGAGACGTCGACGACGTCGCCGATGGCGAACAGCGAGCGCGTCTCGGCGATGACGTCGCCCTCCCCCGCGCGCAGGACCATCCGCGCGTCCGGGGCGCTGGCGAGCGCGGCGATGACGACCTCGATGTTGTCGAGGTCGTCGGACCCCATGGCCGCGACCGCCCGGGCCCGCGACAGCGACACCTTCCGGTGCACGCCCTCGTCCTCGGCGTGGCCGATGAGGACCGGTATGCCGGCGTCGCGGGCGAGCCGGACGTTGGCGGCGTCGGCGTCCCGCTCGATCCCGACGAGTGGGACCCCCAGCTTCTTCAGGGTGACCGCGACCCGCAGGCCGACCTGCCCGAGCCCGACGACGACGACGTGGTCGCGCCGGGGCAGGGTCCGCCGCCCGACGAGCCCGATCGTGCGAGCCGAGGCGAACCAGTCGATCAGGCCCGCGGTGAACAGGGCGGTGAAGACGACGGCGAGGAGCATGAGGAGGGCCGAGACGACGAGGTACCACTGCTGCAGGTGGCCGGTGGCCTCGGCCGGGCCCACGGTCGCGAGGACCCGGGCCGCCGCGAAGAAGGTCTCGACAGGACGCTCGTGCAGGAGCAGCACCCCGATGACCCAGTCGAGCACGAGGATGGCCGCCAGCCCGCCGGCGCCGAGGAGCATCATCCGGGCGGTGGCGTCGCCGAGGCCGACGCGGGGGCGCTGCAGCATCCGGCGCAGCGGGGAGGGCACGGTCCACGGCTCGACGGCGGGCTCCCCGGTCCCGGTCGTGCGGTAGACGAACGGCCCGCCGTCCTTGGTCGAGGTCCGGACGGACACGAGCGAGGCGCTGAGGCAGCGGGCAACGACCGCCGGGGCCGCGACGTCGGCGGGCGAGGTGACCTCGCAGTTGGGGACGGCGTGGGCCAGCTGGCGGGCGACCGTGCGGTCGAAGATGGTCGCCGTGATGAGCACGCCCGGGCAGAGGTGCTCGGTGAGCAGGACATAGCGCAGGGCGTTGACGTCGCGCCGCACGAGGACCGCGACCCCGGACACCTCGGCCGTCATCGCCGCCGACAGCTCGATCTCGGAGGGCGCGAGCAGGTGGGTGACCCGCAGCCCCTGCTGCGTCAGCAGCCGGCAGGTCAGCCGGGCGACCTCGAGGTCGCCGATGACGACGACATGGCCCTCGGCGGGCGGCCAGCTCCCCTCAGGCCGGTCCCCGGCCGGCTCGTGCGACGCCCCGGCTGCCTGGTCCACCATCGTGCAGTCCCCTCTCGGCTCCCCCAAAGGTATGCCGTCCCGGCGCCTCGCCCGGCCACCGTCCACGGGCGCCCGGGGCGGAGGTCCGGCGTTGCGACCGTGCTCCGAGCGGGCCGGGCGCCGGGGCCGGCCGCGATTTCAGGCGGCTGCGACCCTCCGGTAGCCTCCTGCGTTGGAGGATTCGCATAGTGGCCTAGTGCGCACGATTGGAAATCGTGTTGGGTTAACACCCTCAGGGGTTCAAATCCCCTATCCTCCGCCGGCCCGGGAGCCCCGCGAGAGCGGGGCTTCCGTCGTCCGACGAGGCAGGCCCTACGCTGAGTCCATCCGGCCGGCCCCGGCCTCCCCGAACGCCGCCTTCCGCGGCGGCCCGGCGCCGGCGACACCTCGACGAGGAGGAACACCGTGACCCACGGCAAGCAGGTGCTCGACGAGCTTCGCGAGCCCGGAGCGGCCCTACGCGCGCAGATCCCGGAGGTCTACGCCGGGTTCAGCCAGACCTACAAGGCGGCGCTGACCGACGGCCACCTGGACGCGAAGACCAAGGAGCTCATCGCCTTCGCCATCGCGGTCAGCCAGCAGTGCGACGGGTGCATCGCCTCCCACGCCCGCGGCGCGGCCATGAAGGGCGCCACGCCCGAGGAGGCCGCCGAGGCGATCGGGGTCTCGATCCTGATGAGCGGCGGCCCGGCCACGGTGTACGGCCCGAGGGCGTATGCCGCCTTCACCGAGTTCCACGACAAGGTCGCCGAGCGCGCCCGGGCCTGACCGGCCCCACCCACGCACCGGGGCGGGACGGGCCCGCCCGTCCGAAACGCGCCGACCAGGGACAGCCCGCCGCGAAGACGGTTACGCTGACCCACGACACCATCTGTCACCGCTAACCATGTGTCACCGCTCCGCCAAGGGGATCTCCATGAGCCGGCGCCCGCGCCTGTCCACGACCGTCTTCGCCGCCGTCCTCGCCCTCATCGGCGGGATCGCCGCCATGTCGGCCGCCGACGGGGCCCAGACGGCGGTGACGGCGGCGGCCGAGACGGCCGCGGGCGGCTACACCTCGGTCACCCCGGCGCGGCTCCTCGACACCCGCAAGGCCACCGGGGTCCCCGGCACCAGCCCGGTCGGCGCGGGCAGGACGATCACCGTCCAGGTGACCGGCCACGCCGGCGTGCCGAGCACGGCGGCCAACGTGTCCGCGGTGGTCATCAACCTCACGGCCGTCAGCCCGACGACCACGAGCGGCTACCTCACGGCATACCCCTACGGCCAGAGCCGGCCGACCGCCTCGAGCATCAACTGGTCAAGGAGGGGTTGGGTCGGGGCCAACCTCGTCACCGTGCCGCTCGGCACCGGGGGCAAGATCAACATCTTCAACTCCTCGGGCTCGACCCACGTCGTCGCCGACGTCATGGGCTTCTACCTGACCGGCTCGGCGGCCCCGGCGACCGACGGCAGCTACGGCAGCTACGAGTTCTCCGAGCTCACCCGGATCGTCGACACCCGCCTGCCCGGGACGGTCAAGGGACCGCTGCCCAAGAACACCTACTTCACCATCGGGGTCGACTTCGACACCACAGGCGCCTCGGTCAACGCCCACGTCAAGGCGTTCGCGGTCAACATCACCGTGACCAACACCAAGGGCAGCGGCTACCTCACGGCGTGGAACGGCGACGAGAACCACATCCCGGGGACGTCGAACCTCAACTTCACCGCCAACCAGAGCGTCCCCAACATGGCGATCGTCCCGGTCTCGCAGTGCACCGACTGCGTCACGGGGCGCTCGGTGCCCCAGATCGGCGTCATCAACCGCTCCAGCTCCACCGTCGACGTCGTCATCGACCTGGTCGGCGTCTTCGACGACAACCAGCCGACCGGCTTCAACACCTACCGGTTCCACTCGCTGGCCTCACCCCAGCGGATCGTCGACAGCCGCAAGGCCCAGGGCTTCTCGACGCTCGGGGCGAAGCAGACCAAGATCGCCGTCGTGCCGTCGTCGATCGTCGGCGGCAACACCGCCGCGATCATCGCGAACCTCACGGCCGTCGCCCCACCCAAGCCCGCGGTCGTCACCGTCTGGCCCGTGACCAGCCCTGCTACGGCCAAGCCGACGGTGAGCAACCTCAACCCGACCGCCGGGCAGATCGTCGCCAACATGATGATCGCCGAGCTCGGCCTGGGCGCCAACTTCAACGTCAACAACTACAGCGGGGGCTCGCTCAACGTCGTCGTCGACGTCGCCGGCACCTTCGAGTACTACGGCACGGGGGCGACGACGCTCACCCAGCGCAAGGCCGCCCTCGCCCCGACCGGCGTCTCGGCGGGCACCGGCCCGTAGCCACCCGCACGCCGTGCCGCGGCTCCGCCGCTCGTCGCGGTACACGACCGCTCGGCGGGGGCGCCCCACCCCCGGTGTAGCGATCCCTCGACCCCTTCGCCACGATATGGCGCATGAGCAACGGTGCTTACGCAGCGGCATACCAGCAGAGCATCTCGGACCCCGACGCGTTCTGGGGCGAGGCGGCCAAGGCCATCGAGTGGACGACCCCACCGGCGCAGGTGCTCGATGCGAGCAACCCGCCCTTCTACCGATGGTTCACCGGGGGCCGGCTCAACACCTGCTTCAACGCCCTGGACCGGCACGTGCGCGACGGCCGGGGTGACCAGGACGCCCTCATCTACGACTCCCCGGTGACCGGGACCAAGGCCAGGTACACGTATGCCGAGCTGCTGGACCGGGTGAGCCGGTTCGCCGGGGCGTTGGCCTCGCTCGGGGTCGAGAAGGGCGACCGGGTCGTCGTCTACATGCCGATGGTGCCCGAGGCCGCGGTGGCGATGCTCGCCTGTGCCCGGCTCGGCGCCATCCACTCGGTGGTCTTCGGCGGCTTCGCCCCGGCCGAGCTCGCCGCACGCATCGAGGACGCCAAGCCCAAGGTCGTCCTGTCCGCGTCGTGTGGCATCGAGCCGAGCCGGACGATCCCCTACAAGCCGCTGCTCGACGCCGCCCTCGACCGCAGCAGCCATAAGCCCGAGTCGGTCATCGTCCTCCAGCGTGAGCAGGTCGAGGCCGAGATCGGTGCCCGCGACACGGACTGGGAGGAGATGGACTGGGCCGAGCTGGTGGCCGACGCCGAGCCCGTCGGCTGCGTCGACGTCGAGGCGACCGACCCGCTCTACATCCTCTACACCTCGGGCACGACCGGCCGCCCGAAGGGCATCGTCCGGGACAACGGCGGGCACGCCGTCGCCATGCAGTGGTCGCTGGAGAAGCTCTACGACATCCACGCCGGGGACGTGTGGTTCACCGCGTCCGACGTGGGCTGGGTCGTCGGCCACTCCTACATCGTCTACGCCCCGCTCATCACCGGCGCGACGACGATCCTCTACGAGGGCAAGCCGGTCGGCACCCCCGACGCCGGTGCCTTCTGGCGGCTCATCAGCGAGTACGGCGCCAAGTCGATGTTCACCGCCCCCACGGCATACCGCGCCATCAAGCGCGAGGACGCCGCAGGTGAGCTCATGAAGGGCTACGACCTCTCCACCCTGGCCACGGTGTTCCTCGCCGGGGAGCGGCTCGACCCCGACACCTACGAGTGGGCCACCGAACGGCTCGGCGTTCCGGTCGTCGACCACTGGTGGCAGACCGAGACCGGCTGGGCCATCGCCGGCAACCTGCGCGGCCTCGAGGCGATGCCCATCAAGGCGGGGTCGGCGTCGGTGGCGATCCCCGGCTACGACGTCCAGGTCCTCGACGAGGTCGGGCGCCAGTGCGACCGCGGCAACGAGGGCGCCATCGCCATCAAGCTCCCCATGCCGCCCGGCACGCTGCCGACCCTGTGGCAGGACGACGAGCGCTATGTCGCGGGCTACCTGTCGGCGTACGACGGCTACTACCTCACCGGTGACGGCGGGATGATCGACGAGGACGGCTACATCTGGGTCATGGGCCGCACCGACGACGTCCTCAACGTCGCCGGCCACCGGCTCTCGACCGGCTCCATCGAGGCGGCCCTCGCCGGCCACCCGGACGTCGCCGAGTGCGCCGTCATCGGGGTCCACGACGACTTCAAGGGCCAGGTGCCCCGCGGTCTCGTCGTCCTCAAGGGTGGCGTCGACGCCGCCGCCGAGGGCGAGCGGATCGCCCGTGAGCTCGTCCAGCGGGTCCGCGACGAGGTCGGGGCCGTGGCCAGCCTCAAGCAGGTCGACATCGTCGGCGGGCTGCCCAAGACGCGGTCCGGCAAGATCCTGCGCAAGACGATGCGGGAGATCGCCGACGGCAAGACGCCGAGCATCCCCGGCACCATCGAGGACGCCGGCGTCCTCGACACCCTCGGCCCGGTGCTTCGCGGCCACCAGATGACCTGACTCCCCACCCCTGCCAGTCGGCGGCCGCGGCCCGTTCGGGGGGACGCGGCCGTCGCCCTGTTCGGGTGCCGCCCTCCCTCAGTGTCCGAGTATCTGGTCGCCATGGCGACCAGATACTCGGACACTGAGGGAGGGCCCGCGGGCTCCCTGAGGCACGATGGAGGGGTGATCACCGTCGAGCTGGCCAGGTCCCTCACCGCCCACGGCGTCATGTGGCAACCCCTGGCGGGCGACCGGTTCGTCATCGACGCCGAGCTCCTCACCGGCGAGGTGTTCTGGGTCAGCGACCTGACCGTCGAGCTCCACCACTTCGGGGACACCTCGGTCCTCGGGTTCAACGGGACCACCGAGTGGGCCCTGGACTCCGTGCGCCTCGACCAGGCGTTGTGGCTGCCTCGGGAGGACCAGCTCCGCGAGCTCCTGGGTGACCGGCTGGTCGACGTCCGGCGGCTCGAGGACGGCTGGGCGCTGCGGACCCTGTGCGACGGCGAGCGCCGCGAGACCCGGGACGCAGACCTCGAGTGCGCCTACGCCCAGGCCCTGCTCGACGTGACCTGAGCCGGACGGCATACGCTCCCACTCACCGGTCGGCGCCAGGAGCCGGCCGGGACCGAGGCGGGCGGCGCCGTTGCCGCGTGAGCGCGCCGACCACCGACGCCGCCATGACCGACGGGAGGACGCACTGGCCACCGCACCCGCCAGCAGCGCCCAGGTCGGGTTCCGCTCCGACCGGGGGCCGGTCCTTGCGGCGATCATGATGACGACCGCTCTGGTCGCCATCGACTCGACGATCCTCGCGACCGCCGTCCCGACCATCGTCGGCGACCTCGGCGGCTTCGCGAGCTTCCCGTGGCTGTTCAGCCTCTACCTGCTCACCCAGGCCGTCACCGTCCCCATCTACTCCAAGCTGGCCGACACCGTCGGCCGCAAGCCGGTCGTCCTCTTCGGGGTGGGGCTGTTCCTGCTCGGCTCGGTGCTGTGCGGGCTCGCCTGGTCGATGCCGGCGCTCATCGCGTTCCGCGCCGTCCAGGGGCTCGGCGCGGGGGCGGTCCAGCCCATGGCCATCACCATCGCCGGCGACATCTACACCGTCGCCGAACGGGCGACGGTGCAGGGCTACATCGCGAGCGTCTGGGGCGTCTCGGCCGTCGTCGGGCCGACCCTGGGCGGGTTCTTCAGCGAGTTCGTCGCCTGGCAGTGGATCTTCTACGTCAACGTCCCGCTCTGTCTCGCCGCGGCATACCTGCTGGTCAAGTACCTGCACGAGTCGGTCGAACGCCGCGAGCACGTCATCGACTGGACCGGTGGGACCCTGCTGACCGCGGCCCTCAGCCTGCTCGTGCTCGCGCTGCTCGAGGGCGGGAACGCCTGGCGGTGGGCCTCGGTGCAGAGCGGGGCGGCGTTCGGGCTCGGGGCGGTGCTGCTCGTGGTGTTCGTCGCGGTCGAGCGGCGCGCGGCCGAGCCGGTGCTGCCGCTGTGGGTGCTCGGGCGACGGCTGCTCGGCACGACCGCCCTGGTCGCCATCGGCGTGGGCGTCATCCTGATCGGGGTGACGACATACGTGCCGACGTTCCTCGAGACCCTCGTCCACGCCACGCCGCTCGCCTCCGGGCTCACCCTGGCGACGCTGACGATGGGCTGGCCCATCGCGGCGTCCCAGGCCGGGCGGGTCTACCTGCGGGTCGGGTTCCGGAACACGATCCTCATGGGGGCGAGCGTGGTCGTGCTCGCCACGGCCGCCTTGGCGCTCACCTCGCTCCACCCGTGGCTGCCCGCCGTCGGGATGTCGTGCTTCGTCATGGGCCTCGGACTCGGGTTCGTGGCGGCGCCGGCCCTCATCGCGGCCCAGTCCAGCGTCGACTGGGGTGAACGGGGCGTCGTGACCGGTGCCAACATGTTCGCCCGGTCGATGGGCAGCGCCGTCGGGGTCGCCGCCCTCGGCGCCCTCGTCAACGCCATGATGCGGGGCGCGGACGCCACCGCTCAGCCGCACCGCTTCTCCGGGGCCGCGACGGGCGCGTTCGCGGCCCTGGCGGTCGCCGCGGTCCTCATGGGGCTCGTGGCCCTGGCCATTCCGCGCACCCCCCTGCCCGAGTAGCCGCCCGCCGCCCGCCGCCCGCCCGGCCGACCGTCCGGGGTCAGCGCCTGGAGGTGCCGAAGATCGACCGGGTGATCTCGCGCCCGAGGACGGTCCCGGCCGAACGCAGCATCGACGTGAACGCCGTGCTCCGGACGACCTGCTCGACGACGCTCGGAGCCTCCTTGGCCGGCCGGCCGCCACGGGCGGACCCGCCGGTCGGGGCAGGCGCCGGCACGGGCACCTGCGCCGGCACCTGCCCCTGCGCGTCAGCCTGCGCAGCGGCCTCGCTCGCCTGGTGGGCCGCCGCCAGCTTCTCGTACGCCGACTCGCGGTCGGTGGCCGCGGCGTACGTCGCGGACAACGACGACCCGGCGACGGCCTGGTCGACGGTCGCATCGGGCGAGGGCGCCATGAGCGACTCCGGCGCCCGCATCCGGGTCCACGCGACGGGGGTCGGCGCCCCCTTCTCGGAGAGCACCGTCACGACCGCCTCGCCGGTCCCGAGCTGGGTGAGGAGCTGCCCGAGGTCGTAGCCGCTGCGGGGATAGGTCGACACAGCGGCGCGCAGCGCCTTGGCGTCGTCGGGGGTGAAGGCCCGCAGCGCGTGCTGGACCCGGTTGCCCAGCTGGCCGAGCACGTCGGCCGGGACGTCCTTGGGCGACTGCGTCACGAAGAACACGCCGATGCCCTTGGACCGGATGAGCCGGACCGTCTGCTGGATCGCGTCGAGGAAGTCCTTGGACGCCCCGTCGAAGAGCAGGTGCGCCTCGTCGAAGAAGAAGACCAGCTTGGGCTTGTCGGGGTCGCCGACCTCGGGCAGGTCGTGGAACAGGTCCGCGAGCAGCCACATGAGGAACGTCGAGAACAGCTGTGGCCGGTCCTGGAGCGACGGCAGCTCGAGCACCGAGACCATCCCCCGGCCGTCGGCAGCCGTGCGCAGCAGGTCGGCGGTATCGAACTCCGGCAGCCCGAAGAAGACGTCGGCACCCTGGTCGGCGAACGTGATGAGCTCGCGCAGGATCACCCCGGCCGTCGCGGACGACAGCCCGCCGAGGTCCTTGAGGTCGGCCTTGCCCTCGTCGGAGGTGAGGAACTGGACGACCGCACGCAGGTCCTTGAGGTCGTCGAGCCACAGCTGCTTGGAGTCGGCGTAGTGGAACACCAGCCCCAGGCTGGACTCCTGAGTTGCGTTGAGCCCCAGGACCTTCGACAGCAACATCGGCCCGAAGGACGAGATGGCCGCCCGGATCGGGATGCCCTTGCCCACCCCGCCGAGGGCGTAGAACTCGCACGGGTATGCCGTGGGCGTCCACTGCTGGCCGACGTCGGCTCGCGCGCGCCGTGATCCTGTCGTTGGACGCACCCGCGCTTGCCATCCCCGACAGGTCGCCCTTGATGTCGGCGAGGAACACCGGGACCCCCTGGGCCGCAAGCTGTTCGGCCATGAGCTGCAGTGTCTTGGTCTTGCCCGTCCCGGTCGCACCGGCGACCAGGCCGTGCCGGTTGAGCACCCCGAGCGGGATGCGGACGGGGGCGTCTGCGTGGGCGGTGCCGTCGATGACGGTGGCGCCGAGCTGGAGGGAGGCGCCGTCGAAGGCGTACCCCGTCCGGATCTCGTCCAGGTGCGCTGCGTGAGTTGTCGGTCACAGGGAGCAAACTACCCACCCCCCATGCGGGCCAGGGGACCTGGACCCGCCGCTCCCCCCCGTAACCCGGTGGCAACGGCCCGGCGGCGAGCGACGGCCCGCCGTCACGGCATACAGTGCTGGGGTGATCTTCAAGGCCGTCGGCGACTCCCGCCCATACCCGGACCACGGGTACTCGGAGCGGAAGTGGTCGGAGGTCCCGCCCCGCCTGGTCCGTCTCGACGACCTGGTGACCACCAAGCGCACGCTCGACCTGAGGATGCTGCTGTCCGAGGACTCGACGTTCTACGGCGACCTGTTCGCCCACGTCGTCGAGTGGCAGGGGACCCTCTACCTCGAGGACGGTCTGCACCGGGCGCTGCGGGCGGCGCTGCACCAACGGCCGACGCTGCACGCGCGGGTGCTGGTCCTGACCTGAGAGGGGGGCGATGTCGGACTTCGAGCCGGAGGCGGAGCTTGTGGCCCGGGTGGACCGGCGCCGCCGGCGCGCCACGATCACCCTGGTCACCCTCGCCCTGGTCCTCTTCTTCGCGTTCTGGTACGCCTTCTCCTACTACCGGAACGCCACTGCGCCGAGTGATGCCGCGACGACCATCCCGTGCGTGACGGTCAGCCCCGGGTCGATCGTGCCGTCGACGACCAAGGTCAACGTCTACAACGCGACCAAGCGCAACGGCCTCGCGGCCTCGACGGCCCGGCAGCTGCAGGACCGGGGCTTCGTCGTCGTCGACATCGCCAACGACCCGAAGCACAAGAAGGTCACCGCACCGGGCGAGATCCGGTTCGGGCCCTCCGGCGCCAAGCGGGCCGACCTCGTTGCGGCGCTCATCGGCAAGGGCGTGGTCAAGGTCAACGACAAGCGCAAGGCGGCGACGGTCGACCTCGTCATCGGCAGCGGGTTCACCTCCCTGCTGCCGGCACCCAGCGCGAGCCCGACGCCGGTGTGCACGCCGAGCGAGTCGCCCACCACCCCCGCCTCCCCCACCACGACGTGACCGCGGCGTGCCGCTGATGGGCGCACCGTCGACTCCGGGCGCGACCGGGTCGGGGTACGCCGTCCGCCGGGCCGCCCCGGTCGTCCTCGCGCCCGACGCGAGCGCCAGCGCCGCGTTCGTCGCCGTCGCCGCCGAGTGCATGGAGCACTGGCGCGCCAACGCCCCCGCCGTCGTCACGGACCGCGACGCCGAGGCGCTGCACCAGACGCGGGTCGGCGTGCGCCGGCTGCGCTCGGCCTACGCCCTGTTCCGCGGGACCCTGCGCAACGAACCGGGCTTCGTGGCGACGACGACCGAGCTGCGCGCCCGGGCCCTGCCGCTCGGCCCGGCCCGCGATCTCGACGTCCTCGTCGACAGCCCCCTCACCGCCCACCTCGGAGCGGACGAGAACGGCAGGCTGCGCGACCTGCGCGACGCGGCGTACGACACCGCCGTCGACGTGCTGGCCAGCCAGGAGTGGCTGGACCTGGCCGGGCGGGTCGACGGGTTTCTCGCCGACGCTCCGTGGCTGCTGCGGCCCGACCCCCCGGCGCGCGCCGTTGCCGGCGCCGCCCTGCAGCGCCGCTGGGACCGGGTGGTCCGACGGGGCCGGCGGCTGCGTCGGCTGAGCGCCGCCGAGCGGCACGGCGTCCGGATCGAGGCCAAGAAGCTGCGCTACGGTGCCCAGTTCTTCGCGTCGCTGTATGCCGCTGGCGGCGCCGACCCGCTGGCCTTCGCCGAGCTCGTGGCGGGGGTCCAGGACTCCCTGGGGGCGCTCAACGACCTGGCCACCACCCGGGTGGTCCTCGCCCGGATCGGTGCCCCGCCCCCGGCCTTCGACGAGGCGGCCATGCTCGACCACGCCGTCGGGGCCGTCGACCTGCTGCTGGCCGAGCGGCCCTTCTGGCGCTGAGCCCCGCCCGCGCTCGGGCCCGACCGGTCTAGTCGGCCGCGCGCTCGGGACCTGCGGCCAGGTCGACGTCCGGCTCGTGCGCCGCGTCGCCGCGGGACGGGCTCGGGTCGCGCTCGGAGCGACGCCGGCGGAACGCCCAGACCACCAGGGCGACGATGACGACCACGGCCACGACGGCGGCCGCGCCGCCCCCCAGCCAGGTGGTGACCTTCTGGTAGGACATGCCCGCGAGGTAGCCGGCGACGACGTTCGTGATGCCCCAGGCGATCCCGCCGATCGCGTTCCAGGCGAGGAACCGGCGGTAGGGCATCCGCGACATCCCGGCGAGCGCGGGCATCACCGCACGGAAGAAGGCGGTCCAGCGGCCGAGGAAGACGGCCGAGCCGCCCCGTCTGCGCAGGAAGTCCTGGGCCTGGTCCAGGCGACGACGGCGCTTCGCCAGGAACGACAGCTGGAGGACCTTTCCGCCGTAGAGCCGCCCGACCTCGTACCCGACGCTGTCGCCGACGATGGCCGCGAGGACGACGACCAGTGCCATCGCGACGACGGAGGTGTGCCCCAGGCTCGCCGAGACCCCGCCGAGGATGGCCGCCGTCTCGCCCGGCAGGACGAACCCGACGAACAGCGCGTCCTCGGCGAAGACGACCGCGGCGACGACGACATAGACCAGCCACGCGGGCTGGTCGAGGACCTGCAGGAGAAAGGCGTCCATCGTGGGGGCAAGTCTGCCTCACCCGCACAGCCCGAACCTGAGGGGCCGCTGAGAGCCGACCGCGCCGCGCCGGTCCCGCGCGGAGCCCCTGCCGGTGCCTCGCGGGTCGGTCCCGGGCCGGTCGTCAGTCGACCTGACGGGCCGCTCCGCGGTCGGCGGACTGGGCCAGCGCGGCATACGCGCGCAGCGCCGCCGACACCGGCCGGTCCCGGCCGACCGGGGCCCAGCCCTCCTCGTCGCGGATCTTGCGGCGCAGGGCGAGGGTCTCGTCATCGACCTTGAGCTCCATCGACCGGCGGGGGATGTCGATGGAGATGAGGTCGCCGTCCTCGACGAGCCCGATGACCCCACCGGAGGCCGCCTCGGGCGACACGTGCCCGATCGACAGCCCCGACGTGCCGCCGGAGAACCGGCCGTCCGTGACGAGGGCGCAGGCCTGGCCCAGCCCGCGGCCCTTGAGGAAGCTCGTCGGGTAGAGCATCTCCTGCATCCCGGGGCCACCCCGGGGGCCCTCGTAGCGGATGACGACGACGTCCCCTGGAGCGATCCGGCCGTTCAGGATCGCGTCGACGGCGTCCTCCTGGCTCTCGGACACCCGGGCCGGGCCCTCGAAGGTCAGGATCTCGACGGGCACCCCGGCCGTCTTGACGATGGCGCCGTCGGGGGCGAGGTTGCCCCGCAGCACGGCGAGACCGCCGTCCTCGGTGTATGGGGTGGACACGGCCCGGATGCACCCGGCCTGCCTGTCGACGTCGGGGCTCTCCCAGGTCGCGGTCGAGGAGAACGCCTCGGTCGTGCGCACCCCGCCGGGGGCCGCGGCATACAGCGCCGTCGCCCGCTCGGAGGCGGTCCCGGAGCGGATGTCCCACTCGGCCAGCCAGCCGTCGATGTCGCCGCTGTGGACGGTATGGACGCCGGTCTCGAGCAGCCCGGCCCGGTTCAGCTCACCGAGGATCGCCGGTATGCCGCCCGCGCGGTGCACGTCCTCCATGTGGTAGTCCGAGCTGGGCGAGACCTTGCAGATGCAGGGGGTGCTGCGGCTCAGGGCGTCGATGTCGTCGAGGGCGAAGTCGACCTCGCCCTCAAGGGCGGCGGCCAGCAGGTGCAGGACGGTGTTGGTGGAGCCTCCCATCGCGATATCGAGGCGCATCGCGTTGGTGAACGCCTCCTTGGTCGCGACGTTGCGCGGCAGGACGCTGTCGTCGTCCTCGGTGTAGTACCGGCGGCAGAGGTCGACGACGACCGCGCCGGCGTCGGTGAACAGCGCGCGCCGGGCCTCGGACGTGGCCAGGGTGGACCCGTTGCCGGGCAGCGAGAGCCCCAGTGCCTCGGTGAGGCAGTTCATCGAGTTGGCCGTGAACATGCCCGAGCACGACCCGCAGGTCGGGCAGGCGGACCGCTCGACCTCGGCCAGCTCGTCGTCGCTGACCGACGGGTCGGCCGACATCGTCATGGCGGTGATGAGGTCGAGCCCGGGGCGGGCGACCCCGTCGGTGACGACGGCCTTGCCGGCCTCCATCGGCCCGCCGCTGACGAAGACGGTCGGGATGTTGAGGCGCAGCGCCGCGAGCAGCATCCCCGGGGTGATCTTGTCGCAGTTGCTGATGCAGACCAGGGCGTCGGCCTGGTGGGCGTTGACCATGTACTCGACCGAGTCGGCGATGAGCTCGCGGCTGGGCAGGCTGTAGAGCATGCCGCCGTGGCCCATGGCAATGCCGTCGTCGACCGCGATCGTGTTGAACTCGCGGCCGACGCCCCCGGCCTCGGCGACCGCGTCGGCGACGAGCCTGCCCATGTCGCGCAGGTGCACGTGTCCCGGGACGAACTGGGTGAAGCTGTTGGCGATGGCGACGATCGGCTTGCCGAAGTCGCTGTCGGTCATGCCGGTCGCGCGCCATAGGGCACGCGCCCCTGCCATGTTGCGACCGTGGGTGGAGGTGCGTGAGCGCAGTGACGGCATACCTGGGTCTCCTGGTCTCCCGACCATGTCATGCGAGGTGGCGGCCCGTGCGGACCCCATAGACCCAGTATGCCGGACCGTGGTGAGGGTGGGCTTACCGTCTCGGCGCCCGGGGACAGGGCGGTGCGAGGGCGGCGGGGTCAGGACAGGGGGTCGGACCCCGAGTCGAGCGAGGACCCGTTGGTCCCGAGGAACGACCAGCGGTAGGAGAAGCGGTCCAGGTCGAGACGCAGGATGCCGGACTTGTTGGAGATCCTCACCTGGCTGCCCGACGAGACCTTCGTGAAGGTGTAGGTCGACGTCCCGCCCGTGCCGACGACGAACTCCCGCAGGCCGCTCTTGGAGGCGAACCGCTCGTAGTCGTGGTCGTGCCCGTTGAGCACGATCCCCCTGCGTCCGGCGAGGGCGCTCCACAGGGCCGACATCGACGTGTTGTCGCCGTGCGTGCCCGAGGAGTACCGGGGCTTGTGCCAGATCGCGACGATGTTGTCCACCGGGTGCGCGGCGAGGTCCTTCTTGAGCCAGGTGACCTGGCTGGTCAGCGAGATCTCGCTGTCGAGGGAGTAGCCGCGCCAGCCACAGCCGATGTCGAAGGCGTAGGTCGCCGGGACGCCGTAGTAGCGGAAGTAGTCGGCAGCGCCGGCGGTGTGGTAGTCGTGGTTGCCCGGGGTGGGCTTGGTGACCGATGCGAGCGAGGTCCACACCGTCGCCCCGATGCCGGCCCTGATCTGGGCCAGCGTGCCGTCAGGGTAGGCGATGTCGCCGAGCAGGAGGGCCAGGTCGGGGTGCTGGGCGACGGCCACCGCACCGGTCTTGCCGACGTCGGCCGCCGTGCCGTCGAAGTCGCCCGCCGCCACCGCCGTCGTCGCGCACGAGGGCACGACCGGGACCGGATGGAGCCGGGCTGCCGGCGGGTGGACCGTCTGGACGGTGGGCGCTTCCCCCGAGGACATCGGCACCAGCACGGCCAGCGACAACGATCCCGCAGCGAGGGCGATCAGGGGGCGACGCAACGGCACTCCTCGGGTCGGGACGGGGGCGGGGACGGGCGCCCTCGGTCGGGCGCCCCCTACACACGCTCCCCGGCATCGTCGTACGAAGCCGGCGCGGGGGCAACCCCATGTCCGCCGCCCGCCACCTGCCCAGGACGGCTCATGTCCGCGACACCTTGCGCTTGCGCTCCATCAGGCGCCACAGCATGGGGGTGAAGATGAGCTGCATCGCGAGGTCCATCTTCCCTCCCGGGCACACGATGGTGTTGGGGCGCGACATGAACGAGTCGTGAAGCATCGACAGCAGGTAGGGGAAGTCGATGCCTCTCGGGTCGGCGAACCGGATGACGAGCATCGACTCGTCGGCGGTGGGGATCGTCCTCGCCACGAACGGGTTCGAGGTGTCCACGACGGGCACCCGCTGGAAGTTGACGTGCGTCCGGGAGAACTGCGGGCTGATGTAGTTCACGTAGTCGGGCATCCGGCGCAGGATGGTCTCGGTCACGGCCTCGGTCGAGTAGCCCCGCTGCGCCTTGTCCCGGCTCAGCTTCTGGATCCACTCGAGGTTGATGACCGGGACCACCCCGATGGCGAGGTCCACATGGCGCGAGACGTCGACGGCGTCCGCGGCGACGGCACCGTGCAGGCCCTCGTAGAACAACAGGTCGGTGCCGCCGGGGATCGCCTCCCACGGCGTGAACGTCCCCGGTGCCTGGTCGAAGGGCTCGGCCTCGGTCTCGTCGTGCAGGTAGCGCCGCACCTTGCCGCCTCCGGTCTCGCCGTACTCCCGGAACAGGGACTCGAGCTCCTCGAAGAGGTTCGCCTCCGGGCCGAAGTGGCTCAACATGTGGTCGCGGTCCGCCATGGCCGCCGCCATGGCTGCCTTCATCTCCACCCGGTCGTAGCGATGGAAGCTGTCACCCTCGACGTAGGCCGCGTCGACGTCCTCCCGGCGGAAGATCTGCTCGAAGGTGCGGCGGACCGAGGTGGTCCCCGCTCCCGACGAGCCCGTGATCGCGACGACGGGGTACTTCTCCGACATGGTGTGCTCCGATCCGAGGTGAGGTCAGCTGGTGGCCCGGAACAGGCCCCGGGTGGCATAGAGCGGGATGTCGAGGTCGCCGTCCTCCGGCTCGTCGTAGTGCTCGGTGTGGTAGGCCTCGATGCGCTCGACCTCCTCGCTCGCGCCGAACACGAAGCCCACCCGCTGGTGGATCCCGGTGGGCTGGACCTCGAGGATCCGGGAGCGGCCGGTGCTCGCCAGGCCGCCCGCCTGCTCGATGAGAAAGCTGATCGGGTTGGCCTCGTAGAGCAGCCGCAGCCGACCCGGCCTGTCCGGGTCCTTGGAGTCGCGCGGGTAGAGGAACACCCCGCCCCGGGTGAGGATCCGGTGCGCCTCGGCGACGAGGGAGGCGACCCAGCGGATGTTGAAGTCCTTGTCCCGCGGGCCGGTGCGGCCGGCCAGGCACTCGTCGACGTAGCGCCGCACCGCTGGCTCCCAGAACCGGCGGTTGGAGTGGTTGATCGCGAACTCCTTCGCCGAGGCGGGGATGGTCATCTCGGGGTGGGTGAGGAAGAACTCCCCGACGGTCCGGTCGAGGGTGAACCCGTGGACCCCGCGTCCCACGGAGAGGACGAACATCGTCGTCGGCCCGTAGATCGCGTACCCCGCGGCGACCTGCCGGACACCGCTTTGGAGGAAGTCCTCGGTGCGGGCGTCGACCCCCTCCTCGGCAGCCCTCAGGATCGAGAAGACGCTGCCGACCGAGACGTTGACATCGATGTTCGACGAGCCGTCGAGCGGGTCGAACAGCAGGAGGTAGCGGCCGCGGGGGTACTCCGCGGGAACGGCATACGGCTCGTCGAGCTCCTCCGACACCATGCCGGCGACGTGGCCACCCCACTCGGTGGCGCGCAGGAACGCGTTGTTGGCGAGGACATCGAGCTTCTGCTGCTGCTCGCCCTGGACGTTGGTGTGGCCGACGGTGCCGTGGAAGCCCGCGAGCGCGCCCATGGCCACCTGGTGGGTGATCGCCTTGCAGGCCAGGGCGACGTCGAGGATGAGCGAGTTGAGCTCACCGCTCGAGCTCGGGTACCGCCGGCGCTCCTCGATGAGGAACTGGGTGAGGGTCGTGCGGTTCGTCAGCATGGTCAGCCCCGTCCCGTCCCGCGGGCCCGGTGGGCCCGGACGGCCGCACCGGCGCGCGCGGCCACGGCCTCGGGCACCAGCCCGACCTCGGCGAGGACGTCGGCGGCGGGGCCGGACGCCCCGAACCGGTCGATGCCGACCCGGGGTCCGCCGTCGGCCAGCCCGGCCCAGCCGGAGGTGACCCCCGCTTCGACCGTCACGGTGACCGGCGCACGGTCCAGGTCGCTGCGACGCGCGGCATACCGCTCCCGCCACGGCACCGACACGACCCTGGCGCTGACCCCGTCTGCGGCGAGCAGGTCGGCGGCCGACATCGCCAGGCCCACCTCGGAGCCGGTCGCGAGGAGGTCGACGTCGGGGCGCACCGCGTCCCTGACGACCCGCCCGCCCACGGACGCGATGACGTCCTCCGGCGCGCCGTGGGATGCGATCGACCGCACCGACTGGCGGGTGAGCACGAGCACGGTCGGCCCGTCAGTGGTCTCCAGCGCCTGCCGCCACGCGGCGACGGTCTCCACGTCGTCGGCCGGGCGGAGCACCGTGACACCGGGAATGAGCCGGAGCGACTCGACGTGCTCGATGGGCTGGTGGGTGGGCCCGTCCTCGCCCACGGCCACCGAGTCGTGGGTGAGGATGTAGATGACCGGCTGCCGCATGAGCGCAGACAGGCGCAGGGCCGGCCGCAGGTAGTCGCTGAACACGAGGAACGTGCTGCCGTAGGGCCGGAACCCCCCGTGCAGGCTGAGCCCGTTGAGCACCGCGGCCATCCCGAACTCGCGGATGCCGAAGTGGACCACCTCGCCGGAGAAGTCCTCCCGGGTCACGGCGTTCTGACCGGTCGCCGTCCCTGTCGAGCCGGCGAGGTCGGCCGAGCCGCCGACGAGCTCGGGGAGCCGGGCTGCCAGGGCCGTCAGCACCGCCTGGGAGGACTGCCGGGTGGCCCGGTCGAGGCCGGTGGGAACCCCGGCGAGAATCTCGCTCACGTCGCTCGGTAGGCCCCGTGACTGGGTGCGCTCCCAGTCCTGGGCGCGCTCCGGGTGAGCCGCCGCGAACGCGGCGTATGCCGCGTCCCAGCGCGCGTGGGCGCGGGCCCCGTCGGCGGCGAGCTCGACGCAGCGCTCGGCCACCTCCTCGGGGACGGTGAACGCCGGGTGGTCCCAGCCGGCGGCCGCCTTGGCGGCCGCGAGGACCTCCGCCCCCAGGGGCGACCCGTGTGCCTTCGAGGTGCCCTCGACCCCCGGCGCGCCCTGGCCGATGACCGTGCGCACGGCGATGAGGCTCGGCCGCGGGTCGGACTTGGCCGCGGTGACCGCGGTGTCGATGGCGTCGAGGTCGGTGCCGTCCTCGACGGCCTGGACATGCCAGCCCGACGCGGCGAACCGGGCCAGCTGGTCGTCGCCGGCCGACTGGGACACCGCCCCGTCGATGGTGATGCCGTTGTCGTCCCACAGGACGACGAGGCGACCGAGCCCGAGGTGGCCGGCCAGCGAGACGGCCTCATGGCTGATGCCCTCCATGAGGCACCCGTCGCCGACGAGCGCGTAGGTGTGGTGGTCGGTGAGGTCCGGGTACCGGGCGGCCTGCATCCGCTCGGCCAGCGCCAGACCGACGGCCATGGCGAAGCCCTGGCCGAGCGGGCCCGTGGTCGTCTCCACCCCGTCGGTGTGGCCGAGCTCGGGGTGGCCGGGGGTGGCCGACCCGAGCTGCCGGAAGCGCCGCAGCTCGTCCATGGGCAAGTCGTAGCCGAAGACGTGGAGCAGCCCGTAGAGCAGGGCCGACCCGTGCCCGGCACTGAGGACGAACCGGTCCCGGTCGCTCCAGTGCGAGTCGGCCGGGTCGTGGCGCAGGTGTCGGCTGAACAGGACCCAGGCCATGGGAGCCGCCCCCATCGGCAGGCCCGGGTGGCCCGAGTTGGCCTCCTGCACCATGTCGGCGGCGAGGAAGCGGAGGGTGTCGACCGCCAGGGCGTCCACGTCGGCCGTCGCCGCACGGGCGCTCGACGCCACCTCCGCGACGAGCACGGCAGTGTTCTCGGGTGCGGTCATCTCAGGCCACCTCTCCATGGCTGAGCCGCTGGGCCGCGAGGGCCCGCTGCCGCAGCCGGGCCACGGCGGCCACCTTGCCCTCGGGGTAGCCGTACATCCAGCTCCCCGAGATGAAGACGTCCGCTCCGGCGCCGGCGGCCCCGCCGATCGTCGCGTCGGTGATCCCCCCGTCGACCTCGATCTCGATGGGCAGCCCGCTCGCGTCGACCATGGCGCGCAGCTCGGCGACCTTGCGCTCGACGGCCGGGATGTAGGCCTGCCCGCCGAACCCCGGGTTGACCGTCATGGCGAGCACCATGTCGGTCTCCTCGATCACCTGCTCCACGACGTTCGCCGGCGTGTGGGGGTTGAGGGCCACGCCGGAGCGGGCCCCGAGCTCGCGGATCCGGTGCAGGGTGCGGTGCAGGTGCGTCGTGGCCTCGGCATGGACGATGACGAGCTCGCAGCCGGCGTCCACGTAGCGACCGAGCAGCTCGTCGGGGTCGACCACCATGAGGTGCGCCTCGAAGCCCACCGTGCTGTGCGCCCTGGCCGCCGCGATGACGTCGGGGCCGAAGGTGAGGTTCGGGACGAAGACCCCGTCCATGACATCCCAATGGATCCGGTCGACTCCCGCCTCGCACAGCCCCGACACCTCCTCGCCGATGGCGGCGAAGTCGGCGGGAAGGACGGACGGGACGATGAGCGGTGGGTTCGGCATCGGTTCGGGCCTCTCGGGTCGACGCTGGCGGGACAGGCTCCCGGCAGTCGCGGCCGGCGGCCTCACCAGGACACCGCACCCGACCTCGTGCTCGACTCCCCCGCAGGGGTGGACGTGGGGGTGACCTTGACCGCGAGCCCTCCTCGGGGCCCTCACCAGGACCTAGGGTGGGCCCGTGCCGCAGCACGCCACCGCGCTCAGCCTCGTGCTCGTCGACGACCACGAGATGGTCCTGCACGGCCTGACGGCGATGTTGTCGCACTTCGCCGCCGAGGTGGCGGTCCTCGGGACGGCGACCTCGCTGGACGAGGCCGAGCGCGTGGTGGCAGCCACCTCCCCCGACATCGTCCTCAGCGACGTCCGGATCGGCCGGGACAGCGGCCTCGACCTCGTCGAGCGCCTCGCCCGCTCCCACCCCGACATCAAGGTCGTCATGCTGACGGTCTACGACGACGAGCACTACCTCTTCCAGGCGCTGCGCGTCGGCGCGAGGGGCTACATCCTCAAGAGGATCGACGCCCGCGAGCTCGTCGCCCACCTGCGCCGCGTCGCGGAGGGGGACATCGTCATCGACCCGGCCCTGGCCGGCCGGGTCGCGATGTCGGCGGCCAAGCTCTCCGCCGGTGAGTTCTGGCCGGGCGCCAACCTCGGCCTGACCCAGCGCGAGTCCGAGGTCCTGGCGCTGCTGGTGTCCGGACACTCCAACCGCGGGATCGCCGCCAAGCTCGTCATCAGCGAGGACACCGTCAAGACCCACATCCGCGGCCTGTACCGCAAGCTGGGGGTGCAGGACCGCGGTGGTGCCATCGCGCTCGCCCTGCGCGAGGGGCTGTTCCAGTGACGACCTCGCTGTTCGGCCAGCTCTCGGCCCCCGCCCGCCCGGATCTCCCCTCGGTGGCACGGGCCTTCGCCCGCGAGACCGGCTCCATCGGGGCGATGATCCTGGTCTCCGACGGCTTCCAGCTGACGGTCGGCGCGGCATACCCCTCGGACCCCGGCGCCGAGGCGCGGCTCCTCGTCCCGGTCGGGCAGGGCGTGACCGGGCTGGTCGCCCGCAACGGGCACGCCATCCAGCTCGGCTCGGACGCCCCCCGCAACCCGGTCCACCGGCTGCTGCTGGGGATCGGCTCCGAGGGGTCGGTCGCTCGGCTGTGCCTGCCCGCGAGGGGGATCGACGGCGAGATCCTCGGGGTCGTCTCCGTCCACCGCGACACCGCGCGCCCGTACGCCGACGAGGACCTCCTCCGGTTCCAGCCGCTCGCCGACCTGCTCGGGCTGCGGCTGCAGGCACGCGACCTGATGAACGCCGTCGACGCGCACCGGATGGACCGTGAGCGGCTCATCGCCCAGGCCATCTCCGCCCAGGAGGCCGAGCGGCGCCGGATCGCGTTCGACCTGCACGACGGGGTGACCACCGCGCTGGCCTCGATGTCGTTCCACCTCAACGCGGCGGAGCTCTCGATCGCCGCAGCCGAGGACGCGGTCACGGACGAGCCGGCGAGCGCCGCCCTGGGTCAGGCCCGCTCGCAGATCGCGTCGGCCCGGATGCTCGGGGACCTCGCCTACCACCAGACCCGGGCCGCCATCACCGGGCTGCACAGCCTCGTCCTCGACGACCTCGGCCTCGTCGCCGCCGTCGAGTCCCTCGTCGAGACGGCCCCCGGGGTCGAGGTGTCGATGCAGAGTGACGAGCCCGGCGACTTCGAGGACCTGCCCGACCACGCGGCTGCTGCGCTGTTCCGCATCGCCCAGGAGTCGATCAGCAACGCGGTGCGACACGCGCACGCGACCCGGGTGGCCGTGTCGCTGCGTCGCGTCGACGACACGGTCGTCCTCGGGACCGCGGACGACGGCGTCGGCTTCGACGTGCGCGGGCAGGAGGCCGCTCGCACGGGGGTCGCCGCCGGCGGCGACGCCGCGGTCGAGGGCGGGCACTTCGGTCTGTCGTCCATCGCCGAACGCTGCGCCCTCGTCGGTGCCTCCCTGCGGATCGACTCGGCGCCCGGCCGGGGCACCACCGTCACCGTCGAGCTCCCGGTCACGGGTCCGCAGCCCACCGGTCAGTACGGCTAGCGGCGCCGTCCGGGAGACCACGGCCCCGGCGGCCCGCTGAGGGACCCCATGCGGCGCGGCCTAGCGCGCCGCCACCGCCACCCGTGGCTGCCGCGTGGCGTCCGAGGCCTGTCGGCAGCTGTCCATGAGGACCGCCTGGGCGGCCTCGACGTTCTCCGTCGAGCCGGCCCAGGTGGCCAGGGCCCCGGAGACCAGGGCACGGCCGAACGAGAACGACAGCGCCCACGGGGCCCGGTCGAGCGCGTTGATGGCGTCCAGGAAGCGGCAGGCCTGGGCGGTCGAGTGCCCGCCCGAGAGGAACGCCACTCCCGGGACGTTGGTGGGGACGCAGGAGCGGAGCACGTCGAGGGTCACCGCCGCGACGGCCTCCGCCGAGACGTAGGGGCCGTCGAGCCCCGGGGTGACGAAGTTCGGTTTGAGCACGATGCCCTGCAGGTCGACCCGAGCGGCCTGAAGCTCGTCGAAGAGCGCGGTGAGCGCGTCCCGGGTGGTCGCGGCCGACGGGTTGATGTCGTGCGTGCCCACACAGAGCACCTCGGGCTCGACGATGGGCACGATGCCGTGCTGCTGACACAGGGCGGCATACCGGGCGAGCGCAGCCGCGTTGACCCGCACCGCATACGCGTTGGCCGTCCGGACGTCGAGCACGGCGCGCCACTTGGCGAAGGCCGCACCTCGCGCGGCGTAGTCGGCCAGCCGGGCGCCCAGACCGTCGAGGCCCCCGGTGACGAGGGCGCCGCCCATCCGCGGAAGCTCCGAGGTCCCCGTGTCGACCTTGATGCCCGGCAGGATGCCCGCCTCCCGGCAGGCCTGCGGGACGGCCCTGCCGTCGCTGAGCTGCTGGCCGAAGGTCTCGTCGCTGAGGATGACCCCGCTGACGTACTGGGAGAGTCCGGGCGCGGTGATGAGCATCTCGCGGTAGTCGCGTCGGTTGGGCTCGGTTCCGCCGATCCCCTCGGCCTCGAGACGGGCCGACATCGTGCCGATGCTCTCGTCGGCGGCCAGGATGCCGCGGCCGCCGCCCGTCAGGGCCGTGGCGATGGCGTGCAGGTCAACCATGGTGTCCTCCTGGTCCGCAGGTGCCGGCACGATGGGCGCGGCTGGGTCCAGCGTGGGCCGTCCGGGCCCGCGCCGGATCACCCCACCGGGGGGTTGCCGAGGTGAGTCCGCTCATCCCCCGCCCGCGACGGCCCCGCGACGACATCGGTGCCGGCCCCCGACGACGCCGGTGGGCCGGGGTGGGCCGTTCGGCGCAACGCAGTCACCCCTTCGGCCGATGACCCTTACCACCTTCGTACCAACTCCTTGCCCAGCCATGGACTGCCCTTTACCTTCGCGAATAGGTTCCGACAAGCGGCCTGGGACGCATGCCGCACCGAGAACGGCGGAAGTGGGACACCATGGCACGGGCCAGTGGGTTGGACGTTCGGGCCGAGGACCTTCTCTCACGGGCCTCCGACCCCGTGTACGGACCCGAGGCCACCGAGCTCATCGCCGGCAGGACCGTTCTCGTGACCGGCGCGGGAGGCTCCATCGGCTCCGAGCTCGTCCGGCAGTGCCTCCGCCTCGGCGCGGCGCGGGTCCACAAGGTCGACGTCGACGAGACCGCCCTGTTCGAGCTCTCCCTCGAGCTCTACGACCACGCCCTGTTCGGCGCGGAGAGTGACATCCACCTCCAGGACGTCACCGACCAGCGCGGCATGTCCCGCCTCGTCGGGCGCACCCGCCCGGACATCATCTTCCACGCCGCCGCCAAGAAGCACCTTCCCCTGACCCAGGCCTCCCCCGACCTGGCCGTGCGGACCAACGTCTTCGGGACCGAGTCGGTCGTCAGGGCCGCTGTCGAGCACCGGGTCTCCCGGGTCGTCAACATCAGCACCGACAAGGCCGCCGACCCCTCGTCGGTCCTCGGCTGGTCCAAGCGGCTCGCCGAGCTGATCGCCGCATACCACGGCACGTCGCTCACCCACGTGAGCAGCGTCCGGTTCGGCAACGTCCTCGGCAGCCGCGGCTCGTTCCTGCCCGCGCTGGCCCACCGGATGGCCCGGCACCAACCGATGACGATCACCCACCCCGATGCCACCCGCTACTTCATGACCATCCCGGAGGCCGCCGGCCTGGTCATCGAGGCGGCCCGTCTGTCCACCGCCAACGAGCTGTTCGTCCTCGACATGGGCGAGCCCGTGCGGATCCTCGACCTCGTCGAGCGCTACGCCCAGCTCACCGGCCAGCCCCTTCCCCAGATCGAGGTCACCGGGCTGCGCCCGGGGGAGAAGCTCCACGAGGACCTCTTCTCCGGCTCCGAGCAGCACCGCCGCACCGGCCACCCCCGCATCAGGGCCACGACGGTCAACCGCCGGGCCGGTCTCGAGGACACCCTCGAGGGGCTGCGCCGCCTGGTCAACGAGGGCGCCCCGGCCGAGACGATCCTCGCGGCCCTCGCCCCGGACGCCGTCACCCCCGACTCCGGCCGGACCCCGCGCCACGCCCGTCGACCCGCCGCGCCGCCGGCCCCGGTGGGCCTTCTGCGGCCCGCCGCCCGGCTGCACCCGGTCGCCCGGCTGCGCTCGCGGGACGCCGCCCTGACCTCCGCCTGAGAGGTCGCGGCACCGTCGTGCTCTGGGTCGTCGTCGTCACGGTGCCGTTGTTCTGGTTCGCCATCGACATCGTCGCGACGGTGCGCGCCCGCGCGCCGAGGGCCGTCGGCGCCCCGGACCCACCGCTCGAGCACGACTTCACGGTGCTCGTACCCATCTATGGCGCCGCCCGCTACCTCGAGAACGCCCAGTACCTCTCCGAGTACGGCCCACGCGCCGTCCTGTGCACCACCAGCGGCGAGACCGAGGAGTTCTACACCGACCTGCGTCGGCTGGCCGACTACTACGGCCTGTCGATCTACATCAGCCCGCACGTGCCGATGACCACCTCGAAGAAGCGGCGGACCGGCGGGACGATCCGCGACCGGATCGTCCGCGACGCCCTCAACGAGCTCGGGGACCGCGGCGAGCTCGGGAAGTATGTCGTCTGCGTCGACGCGGACACCACCACCCCCCAACCCCTCGGCGCGCTCGTCGCCGAGCTGCGGCACAGCGGCGCCGACTTCGCCTCGGTCCGGCTGGTACCGCAGAGCGCGGGGCCCATGCTCGTCCAGCTGCAGCGCTTCGAGTACGCCCAGGCGATGCGGATGCGGACCGTGCTGCCTTGGCTGCTCAGCGGCGCCTGCCACGTCGGTCGCGCCGACGTCTTCCGGGCCGTCATGGAGCGGCACTCGCTGTTCTTCCAGGGCAACGACGTCGAGGCCGGGCTCCTCGCCGACCAGCTCGGGTATGTCGCCACCCACATCCCCTTCCCCGTCGACACCGAGGTCCCCAGCTCGTGGAATGCCTGGCTGCGTCAACGGGCCGCCTGGGCGGGCGGGGAGTTCCGGCTGTTCATCACCAACGGGCGCTACATCCTGCGCCACCCGTTCCTCTGGCTCTACGGCGGCGGCATCACGATCCTCATGGTCGGGCTGCGCTGGTGGACCCTGGAGTCCTCGACGATCACGTTCGCCGCCGTCATCGCCGTCTACTACGTGTACGTGACGTGGGCCCACTGGAACCGCCGGAACATGTGGCTGCTGCTCATGCCGTTCTACCTGCTCTTCAACAGCCTCATCATGGTTCCGGTCGGGCTGCTCTGGTACTTCGTCATGGCCGTTCCCGAGCGCAACTTCGGGATCATCTCACCGCACCGGACCCCGGTGGGGACCCCCGCCGCGGCGAACGGCACGAGCACCGCGCGGCGCTACCGGCGCGGCCTGGCCGGCGGCCTTCCGGACATCCTCGAGATCCTCGCCCTCGAGGAGCTCGAGGACCTCGAGGAGCTCGCCGTGCAGGCGCACCTCGCCAGCCATGCCTCGCTCGCGGCCCTGCGCGGACTGGCCGGGCTCGACCGAGGCGCTCGACCCTCAGCGCTCCGCCGCGTCCGGGTAGGCCTCGGTCTCGGTCGCCTTGGCCGACAGCCACACCGGGAGCCCCGGCTCCAGCCCGAGGTCGGCCACCGCGTCCGGCGTGACGTCGACGAGCACCGCCGGCTCGGCGTCGACGACGACCCGCACCCGGTCGGCCAGCAGCTCCAGGGCGGAGACCGACCCCCGCCACACGTTGCGGGTGCTCGCGTGCGCCGGCCGTTCGGTGTGCACCGTGACGGCCGACGGCCGCAGCGCGACGAGCACCCGGCCGCCTCCCACCACCGGCTCAGCGGGGCGGACCACCAGGGTGCCGCCCCCGTCGATGGCCACCGCGCCGGACGCGGGGTCGAGCCGGCCGGCATACAGGTTGAGCCCCACGAGCCGCGCGACGTAGTCGGTACGAGGCCGGCGTGCGACCTCCGCCGGGGTCCCCTCCTGGACGACCCGCCCGCCCTCGAGGACGAGCAGGCGGTCGGCCATGACCATCGCCTCGAGCGGGTCGTGGGTGACGAGGACGACCGGGCCGTCGAACAACGCGAGGTGCCGGCGCAGCTCGGTCCGGACCTCGACCCGGGTCCGCGCGTCGAGCGCGGCGGTCGGCTCGTCGAGGAGGAGCAGCCGCGGCCGGGTGGCCAGCGCGCGGGCCAGCGCCACCCGCTGGGCCTGCCCCCCGGAGATCTGGTGCGGGCGCCGGTCGGCGAGGTGGCCGAGCTCGAGGCGGTCGAGCCACTCCCTGGCCGAGCGGCGGGCCTCCTGCCGCGACGAGCCGGCCGCGCGCGGGCCGAACCCGACGTTGTCGAGCACGCTGAGATGCGGGAAGAGCCGGTAGGCCTGGAACACCACCCCGACGGCCCGTCGCTCGGGCGGCACGAGCACCCCGGCGTCGGCGTCGTCGAGCACCTCACCGCCGAGGACGACCGACCCCCCGGTCATCGGGGTCAGTCCCGCCAGGGCTCGCAGCGCGGTCGACTTGCCCGCACCGTTGGGCCCGAGCACGCCCAGCACCTCCCCCGGCGCCACGTCGAGGTCGAGGTCGAGCCGGAACCCGCCGCGCTCGACCCACCCGCGCGCCCGCAGGCCCGCTCATGAGGAGGCACCGCCGGGGACCCACCGGCCGCGCAGCCCGGCGAGCACCACGAGCGAGACGACGAGCAGCACGAGCGACAGGGCGATGGCCGCGTCCGGGTCGGACTGCATGGCGAGGTAGACCGCCAGCGGCATGGTCTGGGTCCGGCCGGGGACGTTGCCCGCGAAGGTGATCGTCGCACCGAACTCGCCCAGGGCCCGGGCCCAGGCCAGGACTGCTCCGGCGAGGAGGGACGGCGCGATGAGCGGCAGGCTGACCCGGCGGAAGACGGCCAGCCGCGACGCCCCGAGCGTTGCCGCGGCCTCCTCGAACCCCTCGTCGGCGGCGCGGAAGGCGCCCTCGACGGCGAGGACGAGGAACGGCATCGCGACGAACGTCTCGGCCAGGATGACGGCGGCCGTGGAGAACGGCAGGGTGAGGCCGAACCACGCGTCGAGCCACCGGCCGACGACGCCGTTACGGCCGAACGCCATCAGCAGCGCCACGCCGCCGACGACGGGCGGCAGGACGAGGGGCAGGGTGACCAGCGCCCGCAGCAGCGGGACGAGCCGGCCCCGGGACCGGGCGAGCAGCCATGCCAGCGGCACCCCGAGGACGAGCGACAGCAGCGCCGCGCTCGTCGCGCAGAGCAGCGACAGACGCAGCGCGTCGAGGACCGCGCCGTTGCGGAGGATCCCGGCCAGCCCGCCCCACGGCGCCCGGACGAGGAGCCCGAGGAGCGGGACGAGGAGGAACGCGACGGCGACCATCGCGGGGACGCGCAGCGCCCAGGCGATGGGCCGACCGGAGCGGTCGGGGCGGTCGGGCCTGCTGGGCGCTGCGGCCGCCCGGCCGCCCACCGGACGCGGAACGGGTCGGGTCGTCGACGACGGGACGAGGCGGCATCCGGCTATGGCTTCGCGAACCCGTAGTCGGCCAGCACCGTGCTGCCCTCCTCGGAGAGGACGTATGCCGTGAACGCGTCGGCGAGCGCCTTGTGGGGGGCGCTCTCGAGGACGGCCATGGGGTAGTCGGTCGAGGCGTTGAGGTCGACGGGGACGGGGATGCCGGTGACCTTGGCGCCCGCCGCCCGCACGTCGGTCACGTAGACGAGGCCGGCGTCGACCTCGCCGAGCTCGACCTTGGTGAGGACGGCCTTGACGTCGGTCTCCTGGGTGGCGGCCCGCACCGTGAGCCTGGCGTGGGCGAACACCTGCGCCGCGACGGCGCCGCACGGCACGGCCGGCTGGCACACGGCGACCTTGACCGATGCCTTGGCGAGGTCGGCGAGGACGCTGACCTGGCCGGGGTTGTTCGGCGGGACCGCGATCTCCATCGTGTTGGCCGCGAAGGGCGTCGGGGCCGTGACGTCCCCGGCCTTGACGACCTGCTCCATGTTGGCGGTGCTCGCCGAGGCGAAGACGTCGGCGGGCGCGCCCTGGACGATCGAGGTGGCCAGCCCGGAGCTCGGGCCGAAGCTGAAGACGATCCTGGTCCCGGGGTGGGCCCTCTCGAACTGGCGGCCCAAGGTGGTGAACGCCTCCTGCAGCGACGACGCCGCCAGGACGGTCGCCGTGCCCGACAGGCCACCGCTGCCCGAGCCCGACGAGCCGGCGGAGGCGCTCGAGGAGGTGCAGCCCGCCGCGCCGACGGCGAGCGCGGCGGTGCAGGTCGCGACCAGCAGCGCGCCGGGCCGGGATCGCCACCGGACCCGACGGGTCGGGGCGCGGGGAGCGGGCGAGGCATGGCGGACCTTCCGGGCGGAGGCTAGGGCTGGGCCGGGAGCTCGATGACGACGTTGGTCGACTTGACCGCCGCGATGGCGAGGACGCCGGGCTCCAGGCCGAGGTCGTCGGCCGCCTCGCGGCTCATGAGCGAGACGACCCGGTGCGGGCCGGCCTGGATCTCCACCTGCGCCATGACGGTGTCGCGCAGGACGCGGGTCACCAGCCCGACGAACCGGTTGCGGGCCGACTCCGAGACCACCGGCCGAGGTGCCGGGCGCCCGGCCTCCCCCGCCACCTCCTCGGCGAACGCCGCGAGCGCCGCGCCCTCGACGACCCGCTTGCCGGAGGCGTCCGTCGTCGTCGGCAGCCGTCCCGCGTCGGCCCAGCGGCGCAGGGTGTCGTCGCTCACCCCGAGCAGCTCGGCGGCCTCACGGATCCGAAAGGTGGCCATGCGGCATACTAACCGCATATACGGAGACAGGAGGAGTCGATCACCGCATCTGCGGAACAGCCCGCGGTCGCCGGCCGGAGGTCGGCCGGGCTGCGCCCGCCCGGGGTGAGCGGGCTAGGGACGGTAGACCTCGACCAGCGACGTGACGGAGCCGCCCTGGCCGACCGTCGCGTCGACGAGGACGGGCCCGGTCGCCGCGATGTACGTGCCGAACTGGGAACACGGGACGGTCCTGGGCTTGAGCGGCTCGGTGCCGGCGACCCGCACCCCGCCCTTGCAGGTGGTGGACGAGGACGTCGGCACGGTCGTGGCCTTGCCCGTCGGGACGTCGAGATAGTCGTTGTCGAACGGGTAGGCGATCCCGTGCGCCGTGGCATACGCCTTGCCGGCGGGGTCGTTCCCATAGGTCCGGACGACCTGGATGGTGAGCGTCCCGCCACCGAGGGCGGTGAGGTAGCCGTGGACCGGGCCGCTCGAGACCGGGGCGGTCGTCGGCGAGGCTCCGCCCGAGGTCCCGGTGAACCGGAAGCTGGCGAGGATGTCCGCCGTTGCGGGGTTCCCCAGGACGTCCTCGACGAGGAGGTGGGTGACCGGAAGCCACCAGATCCGCGGGCCGAAGGTCTGCCCGTCGCCGCAGGTCGCCGAGTAGGTGTCGAGATACGCCGTCTTGTTGCCGATCTTGGCGAACCCCTGCTCGGGTGGGGCGTCCATGCTGGCCACCCCGAAGTCGGCGGAGGTGCTGTCGGTGGTCGACCCCGGGATCGGACACGGGCCGACGTCGGTGCTGTGGCTCCAGCCCGCGACCTGGTGCACGACCCACGGCTTCCCCTCGTTGCCTGACACGGTGTCGCCCCACGAGATGACGACATCGCACCCGCCGTCGGCGGCCGTGACCGACGGGTCGTCGAGGCAGGCCATGTGGAAGGGGGTGGCGATGTCCGCGGTGGTGCTCGTCGTCTCGGAGTGCGACCAGCCGGCCGGGACGAGCACCGTGGCGACGCCGCCCAGCCGGACCCGCTCGGCGCTCGCGGTGGGCGACGGTGCGGACGACGTCGTCGCCGCCGTCGTCGGGGCCCGGCCCGCGGCGCTGCTCGCGCCACCGCACCCGGCGAGGGCGACCGCGACCGCGGCCGCGGTCAGGCCCAGCCCGGGCCGCCCGGGTCGGGCGCGAGGGGCGGCGGCTTCCGGTTCGGCGGCCGGGAGCTGGAACGGGTCGGGCGGGGCGGGCATCGGCGGTCCTTCGGCAGCGGGTGGGCGCACGACCATTGTGGCGGAGGCACGGGTGCGGCGCCCGGCCGGCGCCCGGCCCTGGGGGGTGGTGGCCTCGGGGTATGCCGCGGGGGCAGGGCTAGCGTGGGGTCCGTGCATGGGACCTGGCAGACCTCCGCCACCGATACCTCCGGACACGAGCAGGTCGTCTTCTGCTCGGACCGCGAGACCGGGCTGCGGGCGATCATCGCGCTGCACAACACGGCGCTCGGCCCCGGCCTCGGCGGCACCCGGTTCCACCCCTACCCCAGCGAGGCCGACGCCCTCGCCGACGTGCTGCGGCTCTCCCGGGCGATGTCGTACAAGAACGCCGTCGCGGGCCTCGCGCACGGCGGCGGCAAGGCCGTCATCATCGGCGACCCGCACCGCGACAAGACCCCCGACCTGCTCCGGGCCTACGGACGGTTCGTCGAGTCCCTCGGCGGCCGCTACGTCACGGCGTGCGACGTCGGCACGTATGTCGCCGACATGGACGTCGTCGCCGAGACCACCCGGTGGGCGACGGGCCGCTCCGAGGACAAGGGCGGGGCGGGGGACTCCTCGGTGCTCACGGCCTACGGCGTGTTCCAGGGGATGCGGGCGTGCGCCGAGCACCGGTGGGGCGAGCCGACCCTGCGGGGCCGCCGCGTCGGCGTCGCCGGGGTCGGCAAGGTCGGGCGGCTGCTCACGGCCCACCTGCTCGACGACGGGGCCGAGGTCGTCGTCACCGACGTCGACGCCGAGGCGGTGACCCGGCTGACCGGCGCACACCCCCAGGTCCAGGTGGCACCGGACGCCGCCGCCCTCGTCCGCGCCGACCTCGACGTCTACTCCCCGTGTGCCATGGGCGGCGCCCTCGACGCCGACACGGTCCAGGCCCTCACGGCCGGCGTCGTCTGCGGGGGCGCCAACAACCAGCTGGTGACCGACGGCCCGGGCGGCACGGCCGACACGCTTCTCGCGCGCGGGGTCACCTACGCGCCGGACTTCCTCGTCAACGCCGGCGGGGTCATCCAGGTGAGCGACGAGCTGCGCGGCTTCGACCCGGAGCGGGCCCGGGCTGCGACCGGCGCGATCTACGAGCACACTCTCGAGGTGCTGCGCACGGCGCAGGCCGAGGGGGTCAGCCCCGCAGCCGCCGCCGACACCGTGGCAGAGCGCCGGATGGCCGGCGGGCTGCCGCACCTGTGGCTGCCCGAGGGTGGGCCGCCGAGGGGTGGGAATCCGCCCCATCAGGGTCGCTGACGGGGCGGTTTCCCACCCTTCGCGGGACTGAGGACCGAGGTCAGCCCTGGGACGCCGGCACCAGCTCGCGCAGCCCGGGAACCACCTGCTCGCTGAACGCCCGCAGGAACCGCTCCTGGTCCGGGCCCGGCGCGTGGAAGACGAGGTGGTCGAACCCGAGGTCGGTGTACTCCTTGACGGCCTCGACCACCTCGGCGGGGTCGGAGGCGACGATCCAGCGCTTGGCCACCTGCTCGATCGGCAGCTCGTCGGCGGCCCGCTCGATCGCCACGGGGGAGTGCAGCGAGCTCTTCTGCTCGGGAGTGAGCGACAACGGCGCCCAGAACCGGGTGTTCTCGACCGCGAGGTCGGGGTCGGGGTCGAAGGACAGCTTGATCTCGATCATCCGGTCGATGTCCGACGCGCTGCGCCCGGCCCTCTCCAGGCCCTCCGAGACGGCCGGCAGGAGCCGGTCGGCGTAGAGCTCGTGCCCCTTGCCCGAGGTGCAGATGAACCCGTCGCCGACCCGGCCGGCATACCGGGCCACCAGCGGCCCCCCTGCGGCGACGTAGACCGGCACCGGGGTGTCCGGCCGGTCGTAGACGGCCGCGTCGTCGGTCTGGAAGTACTCCCCCTCGAAGCTGACCCGCCCCTCGCTCCACAGCGCCCGCATGAGGTCGACGGCCTCGCGCAGCCTGGCGAACCGCTCCTTGAAGTCCGGCCACTCCCCCTGGACCGAACCCACGGCGACCTCGTTGAGCGCCTCGCCGGTGCCGACCCCGAGCATGACCCGGCCGGGGGCGAGGCAGGCGAGGGTGGCGAACTCCTGGGCCACGACCGCCGGGTTGTAGCGGAACGTCGGCGTCATGACCGAGGTCCCCAGCATGACCCGCTCGGTGCGGGCCGCGACGTGCGCGAGCCAGACCAGTGCGTTCGGGGCGTGGCCACCCTTGAGCCGCCACGGCTGGAAGTGGTCCGACACCGTCACTGAGTCCAGGCCGAGCTCCTCGGCGAGCAGGGCGTATGCCGCCAGCTCCCCGGGCCCGAACTGCTCCGCCGACGCCTTGTAGCCGATCCGCACGGGACCTCCTCCGTGGTGGGTGACGGTGGCTCACCGGCCCGCGGGGGACGGCCCACCCACCCTACGTCCCGCGCGTGGGGCGCCGCCGGGTTCCTCGGACGTGTGCGCCGAACGACCCGGACTGTTGTAGCGTTGGCCCCACGAAACACACACGATTCCCGGGACCGCTCCGCGACGTGGGATGACTCCGATGGGGCCATCCGCTGAGCGATGCCGCCCCGGCAGACGCACGAGGGGGTCACGCCATGGGGCGCGGCCGAGCCAAAGCCAAGCAGACCAAGGTCGCTCGAGAGCTGAAGTACTACAGCCCGGACACCGACCTCAGCGCGCTTGAGCGGGAACTCCACAGCGACACCCCGAGCACTGGTCGGGCGACCGACGAGCGCGACGGGGACGAGGACGACGAGTACGAACGGTGGGCCTCCGGGCAGCGCTGAGCGCCCGGCCCTTCGTGCATCTGATCGTGAGCCGCGACCACCGAGCACCGGTGGACGCGGCTGTCGATGACGCCACGGCATACCGCGACGTGACGGCGCCGGCGTTCGGGAGGTAGGAGCACCTCCTGGACCTCACCGGGCCGGCGCGGGTGCTGTTCGGCGCGCGGGTCACGCTCGCCCAGGAGCGGCCAGGTCAGGCCGGGTGCGCCCCGACGAGCTGGACCGAGCCGCCCTGCACCCCCTTGGCGCCGCGCACGACCTCATGGGCTCCGTCCATCACGGCGTCCTCGGCGGCCTGCACCTCGCCGAGCACCCAGGTCGCGATGCCGCGGCCGCCGAGATGGGCGATGGCGGGCTCGACGCTGCGCGCCGGGACGACGGCGACGAAGCCGACGCCCATGTTGAGCGTCCGCTCCAGGTCGGCCGCCGGGACCTGGCCGAGCGCTGCGATCGTCGAGAAGACCGCAGGCGGGGTCCAGGTCGAGCGGTCGACCCGGGCGTGCACGTGGGGCGGCAGCACCCGGGCGAGGTTCGCGGCCAGCCCGCCGCCGGTGACGTGGCTGAGGGCGTGCACGCCTGCGTCGGGCGACCCCCCGAGCTCACCGACGAGGTCGAGCAGGTCGGCGCTGTAGACGCGGGTCGGGGTGAGCAGCTCCTCGCCGAGGGTGTGCCCGAACTCGGGGACGTCACGGTCGAGCTCCCAGCCCGCAGCGGCGACGACCCGCCGGACCAGCGAGTAGCCGTTGGAGTGCAGACCGCTCGAGGCCAGGGCGAGCACCACGTCGCCGGGCTGGACCCGGTGCGGGCCGAGCACCGCGGCATACTCGACCACCCCGGTGGCGGCGCCGGCGACGTCGTACTCGTCGGGCTCCAGCAGCCCGGGATGCTCGGCGGTCTCGCCGCCGACCAGGGCCACCCGCGCCTGCTCGCAGGCCGCGGCGATGCCGGACACGATGGCGGCGATCCGCTCCGGCACGACCTTCCCGGTCGCGATGTAGTCGGTCATGAACAGTGGCTCGGCGCCGCACACGACGATGTCGTCGACGACCATCCCGACGAGGTCGGCGCCGATGGTGTCGTGCCGGTCGAGGGCCTGGGCGATGGCGACCTTGGTGCCGACGCCGTCGGTGCTCGTCGCGAGGACGGGCCGTCGCATCGTGGCCAGCTTCGAGGCGTCGAACATCCCGGCGAACCCACCGAGGTCCCCGATCACCTCCGGCCGGGTGGCCCGGCGCACGCTCGCCTTCATCAGCTCGACGGCCTTGTCGCCGGCCTCGACGTCGACCCCGGCCGCGGCGTACGTGATGGGCTGCTCGGTCACGGGGACCAGAGTATGCGGCGACCCATCGCGCCGTGCGGGCCGTCTCGCCCCGCCCTCACCCCACGCTGACGTCGATCGTGTGCCACCCGGTGGCCCCACGGGGGAACGGGTCGGCGACGACGACCGTCTGCAGGTCGCCCTGCCCGTCGGTGGCGCGCACCGCCAGGGCGTGGTTCCCGGGGGTCGCCTGCCACGGCAGGTACCACTGCCGCCAGTAGTCGATCCCGGCGTCCGGGCCGAGCGTGGCCCGCTGCCAGGGGCCGTCGTCGACGCGCACCTCGACGGCGGTGATGCCGCGCTCCTGGGCCCAGGCGACGCCGCCGATGTGGGTGGCGCCGGGCTTCACGTCAGCACCCTGGCGCGGGGTGTCGATGCGCGACTCGGTGAGGCAGGGTGCGTCGGTCGCCCAGTCGCGCTGGGTCCAGTAGGCCTGGCGCGCGGCATACGTCGTCACCGTCATCCGGGCGAGCCACTTCGTCGCCCCGACGAACCCGTAGAGCCCCGGTGTCACGAGCCGCACCGGGAACCCGTGTTCGGCCGGCAGCGGCGCACCGTCCATCCCGACGGCCAGCAGCGCCTCGCGGTCGTCGGTCAGCGCCTGGATCGGCGTCGAGATCGTCATCCCGTCGACCGAGGTGCTCAGCACCTGGTCGGCGCTCGCGTGGACCCCGGCCCGGGCCAGGACGTCCCTGGTGCGTACGCCGAGCCAGCGGGCCGAGCCGACGAGGTCGCCGCCGACCTCGTTGGAGACGCACATCAAGGTGATGTCCTTCTCGACCATCGGCATGGCGAGCAGGTCCGCCAGGGTGAGGGTCACCTGGTGGTCGACCTCCCCGTCGACCGTGAGCGACCAGTCGCCGGGGCTCACCCGCGGCACGATGAGCGCGGTGTCGATCCGGTAGAAGTCGCTGACCGGCGTCCGGAACGGCGAGATCCCCCTGATCGTGCTCTCCAGCCCCTGCGGCAGCGGGGCCAGCGGTGACGCCGGGGCCGGCAGAGAGACCTGGGTCGGCGCCGACCGACGGGTCAGCGCCTGCCCGGCACCAGCGCCCGCGAGCGCCGCGGCCCCCGCCCCCGACGCGACCGCGAGCACGGTCCGGCGGGTGGCCAGCGAGCGGTCCGCCGCCGGTATGGCGCCCTCCCCCGCGGTGGCGAGCGCCGCCCCGCGCTCGTGGTCCAGCCGGTCGAGCAGGGCGGCCAGCGCGTTGAGGGTCGCCAGGCCCACCGCCCCGGTGACCAGGCCCGGGAGGATGGCCGCCGGCCCGGCGGCCGGCCGGCTGAGGGCCGCGGCCGTGGCGAGGGCGACCAGCCCGACGAGGGCGACCAGCCCGAGCGTGCGCCGGCGCCGAGCGAGCAGCCCGATCCCCGCGGCGAGCAGCAGCGTCACGAGCAACACCGAGCCGACCAGGACGGTCTTGTCCGCAGTGCCGAACCACGAGATGGCCCACTCCTTGACCGGGGTCGGCGTGGCGTCGATGACGACGGACCCGACGGCCGGGACCGGCGACCCGACCGGGGAGACGAGCGCGGCGACGAGATGTCCGACCCCGGCCCCGGTGACCGCGGCTAGGGCCCCGCTCGCGGCATACGGCCAGCCTCGTCCGGCCCGACGACCGGTCCGGTCGGCCGCGGCGGTGGTGCCGGTCGTGTCGACGCTCATCGGCCCATTGTCATGGCCCGGAGGTGATCCGCCACCCGCCGTCGACGTACCGTAAGCACCGTGTCATCTTCGCCGCGCAGCCCGAGCTTCGTCCGGTTCATCCTCACCGGGGCCGTGCTGGGCTTCGTCGTCGGCGGCGCCATCGCGTCGACCGGCTGGCTCGAAGGGCGCAGCGGCTACCCGACCGGGTACGCCTACAGCGAGGGCCAGGCCGTCGGCTACCTCGGTCTGTTCGGGGCGCTGCTGTTCGCTCTGGCGGCGGCCGTGCTCGCCGTGCTGCTCGACCGGCGAGACTGACCGCCGGCTCGGACGGGGCCCGGCGATCCCTGTGGGACACTGGGCCACGTGCCACGCGGTGATGGACGCCTGACCCACGACCTGCTGCCAGGGGAGAAGGGCCCGCAGGATGCCTGCGGGGTCTTCGGTGTCTGGGCCCCTGGCGAGGAGGCTGCCAAGCTCACCTACTACGGCCTCTACGCGCTGCAGCACCGTGGCCAGGAGTCGGCCGGCATCGCCACCTCCGACGGCCACCGCCTCCTCGTCTACAAGGACATGGGCCTGGTCTCCCAGGTGTTCGACGAACGCTCCCTGGCCTCGCTCAAGGGCCACCTCGCCATCGGGCACTGCCGCTACTCCACGACCGGCGGGTCGACGTGGGAGAACGCCCAGCCCACCCTCGGTGGGCACGACGGCGGCACCGTCGCCCTGGCCCACAACGGGAACCTCATCAACTCCGCCGAGCTCCGCGACCTCGTCGCCGACCTGCGCACGGAGGAGGGCTACCGCGGCGAGCTCTCCCGCGGTAACACGACCGACACGGCCCTGGTCACCGCCCTGCTGGCCGAGAACCCCGACCGCTCGCTCGAGGGAGCCGCCCTGGACGTGCTGCCGCGCCTGCGTGGCGCGTTCAGCTTCGTCTTCATGGACGAGCAGACGCTGTATGCCGCCCGGGACACTCACGGCATCCGGCCCCTGGTGATCGGCCGGCTCGAGCGGGGCTGGGTCGTCGCGTCGGAGACGGCGGGGCTCGACATCGTCGGCGCCTCGTTCATCCGCGAGGTCGAGCCCGGCGAGCTCGTCGCCATCGACGCCGACGGGCTGCGCTCACAGCGGTTCGCCCCGGCAACGCCGACGGGGTGCGTCTTCGAGTACGTCTACCTCGCCCGCCCCGACACAACGATCAACGGCCGGGTCGTGCACGAGGCCCGCGTCCAGATGGGCCGGACGCTGGCCCGGGAGCACCCGGTGGAGGCCGACCTCGTCATCCCGACACCGGAGTCCGGGACGCCCGCCGCGATCGGCTACGCCCAGGAGTCGGGCATCCCCTACGGCCAGGGGCTGGTCAAGAACGCGTACGTCGGGCGGACCTTCATCCAGCCCTCGCAGACGATCCGCCAGCTCGGCATCCGGCTCAAGCTCAACCCGCTGCGCGAGGTCATCCGCGGCCAGCGGCTCGTCGTCGTCGACGACTCGATCGTCCGCGGCAACACCCAACGCGCCCTCGTGCGGATGCTGCGCGAGGCCGGCGCCGCAGAGGTGCACGTGCGGATCTCGTCCCCGCCCGTGCGCTGGCCGTGCTTCTACGGCATCGACTTCGCCACCCGCGCCGAGCTGATCGCCACCGGCATCGGCGTCGAGGAGGTCTGCAACTCCATCGGCGCGGACAGCCTCGGCTACATCTCGGAGGCGGGGATGATCGGCGCCACCTCCCAGGACGCCGGAGCGCTCTGCACAGCGTGCTTCACGGGCACCTACCCCATCGAGCTGCCGACCGACGCCGGTGCGCTCGGCAAGGGCGTCCTCGAGCTCCAGCTCCCCGTCGACCTCGACGACACCGAGGCCCCGACCCTGGCGTCGTACGCCGCCCCCCTCTCGCACGCCCACGCCCAGGTCGTCGACGTCGACGGGGTGGCCACGTCGGCCGCCCGCGGTGCGGCCGACGCCCTGCTCCGCCCGTAGCGTTCGCCCCGTCCCGGCTTCTCGGCGGGCCGGCGGGCCGGCGGACATGGTGAGGGGGTAGCCCCGGGGGCGACTCTCATGGCCACGGACACCGGGAGCCGGGTGGTGCTCCCAGCGCTGTCGGTTGCTCCCGCATCTGGGCCAGCCGGCAGACATGGTGAGGAGGGAGCCCCGGGGGGGGCGATGCTCATGGCCATGGACACCGGGAGTGGGTGGTGCTCCCAACGCACAGGAGGCGGCGGCCCGGGGGCACGGTCCGTTGGCCCAGCATGCGGAGCAACCGACAGGCACGGCGGCAGGCTCCCCCCACCCGCGGTAAGCGGCGCTCCCAACGCACAGGAGGCGGCGGCCCGGGGGCACGGTCCGTTGGCCCAGCATGCGGAGCAACCGACAGGCACGGCGGCAGGCTCCCCCCACCCGCGGTAAGCGGCGCTCCCAGCGCACACGAGGCGGCGCCCCGCAGCACCGCCGGTCGGCCCAGCATGCGGAGCAACCGACAGGCATGGCGGCAGGCTCCCCCCACCCGCGGTGAGGGGCGCTCCCAGCGCACACGAGGCGGCACCCCGGAGCACGGGCCGGCACCCGCACGTTCAGCCGGGGTCCCCACGCAGCGTACGCAGCAGCCTCGCCCACCCCGACTCTCGGGTGGTCGGGCCGGGCTCCAGAGTCGGGATGACCACCGATCCCCCGGACTCGTAGTGCTTGAGCGTGGCCAGGACCCGCTCGAGGAACTCGTCGACCTCCCGCTCGTCGTAGCCCCGTCGGATCTGGGTCGGGGTGAATGTGATCCGCTCGACGTCTCTCGAGGTGAGCATCCCTCCTCCGTCCCGGGGCCCGGTCACCGGTCCCCGCCCTCCCCTGCCAGCGGCAGGTATGCCGTCAGGTCGGCCCGGGTGCCGCTCACCCGCAGCCGGCCGCTCACCACCGCCTCGGTCCAGCCGAGGCGACCCGTCGCGAGACCCAGCCAGGTGACCGGGTCGGTCTCGACGACATTGGGTGGCGTCCCCCGGGTGTGCCGAGGCCCCTCGACGCACTGAGTAGCAGCATACGGGGGGACCCGCACCTCGACGCTGCGACCGGGCGCCCGGACCGACAGCTCCTCGACGGTGTACCGCACAGCGGTGGCCACGGTCTCCCGGTCCGCGACCCCGGGGTCCGCACGCCACCGCGCGACGGCGGCGCGGCCGGCCTCCTCGGGAACCCTGCGGCGCGGCGGCATGGCCCGATCGTGCCACGCTCGGGCCGTGCCGCTCCCACGCGGCCCGGGCGGTAGCCTGCGGGCGTGCCAGCCGACGCGCGTCTCGTCGCCGACGAACGGGCGGGGTGGGTCGTCGTCGTCGACGGCTTCGCCCAGTCGCACGTCGACCTCGCGGACCCCGAGGACCTCGCGTTCGAGTACGTCGCGCACTTCGCCACGGTCCTCGGCGCACTCACCAGGGGTCGCCTGGCCGTCACCCACGTCGGCGGCGCCGGGATGACCCTCGCCCGTTGGGTCCAGCACGTCCGGCCCGGCTCACCCCAGGTGGTCCTCGAGCCGGACACCGGCCTCACCGACCTGGTCCGCCGGGAGCTCCCACTGCCGCGGGGGCACCGGATCCGGGTGCGGCCCCTCGAGGGCCGCTCCGGCGTCGCCGCCCTGCGCGACGCCTCGGCCGACGTGGTCGTCCTCGACGCGTATGCCGGCGGCCGGGTCCCACCCGAGCTCGGCACCGTCGAGTTCCTGCGCGACTGCGCGCGGGTGCTGGCACCCGGCGGCCTGCTCCTCGCCAACGTCGCCGACGAGCCCGGCCTGCGGTATGCCGCCCGCGTCGCCGCCGGCGCGCGGTCGGCCCTGGGGCACACGGCATACCTGGCGACGACGGAGGTCATCAAGGGGCGGCGGTTCGGCAACGGCGTCCTCGTCGCGGCGCGCGAGCCCCTCGACGTCGACGAACTCCGCCGCCACGCCGCCCGCTCGGCCTTCCCGACCGGGGTCCTCGACGACGCGGAGCTGCGCCGCAAGATGCCGGGGGCGCGCCCGATCACCGATGCGGAGCCGATCCCCTCGCCGGTGCCACCCTCCTCGGCGGCCCAGGGCGGCGGCTGGCGCATCCGCTGACGGTGGGGCACAACCTCCCGCTCGCCGGGCCATGCCCCGGCGAGCGGGAGGTCTCAGTCCTGGTCGACCTTGCGGATGTAGAACACGAGCGCGCCGTCGACCTCGCCGGAGTCGACGAGCTCGTTGCCCGTCGACTCGGCCCAGGCCGGGATGTCGCTCAGCGCCCCACGGTCGGTGGCCATGACCTTGAGCACCTGGTCGGTCTCCATCCGGCGGATCGCCCTGGTGGCGGCCATGACCGGCATCGGGCACATGAGCTCTCGGGCGTCGACAAGCACGTCCTCGGTGATCTGCTGCATCGGTGGTCCTCTCAGATGAACATCGTCACGTGCGACTTGCGAGCTTCGGCCATGAACGCGGCCGCCCCGCCGAACTCGACGCCCTCGATGAAGTCGTCCTGGCCGTACCCGAAGACGTCGACCGTCATCTGGCAGGCGATGAGCCGGACCTCCATCTCGCGAGCCGTGTCGAGCAGCTCCCGGATGGTCGAGACGTTGTGCGAGGCGAAGCGCGAGCGCATCATCCTCGACGCGATGCTCACCATGCCCGGCATCCCGGTCACGAGGTCGGGCAGTGGGACCGGCATCGGCATCGCGGGGTTGCCGACCGGGTCGATCTTGAGCTTGCGCTCGAAGTCCTTGTGGATGATGTTGAGGCCGTAGAACGTGAAGAACAGCGAGACCTCCATCCCCACCGCGGCCGCGGCGTTGCCGAGGATGAGGGGTGGGTAGGCCCAGTCGAGCGTGCCCTTGGAGGCGACCATGGCGGCCCGGCGCATACCGGGGTCCTTCTTGAAGGCGGAGGCCATCTCCTCCTTCACGATCCGGCGCACGTCGTCCTCCGAGACCGGCGGGGCCGGCACCTCGGGGAGTACGGGTCGGGCTGCTACGACGTCAGATGACATGGGCGAGAACCTCCAGGAGGGCGGTCTGACGCGCACGGCACGCGGCAGCGGTGGTCTCGGCCCGGTCCGCCCAGAAGGCGGCGACGGGCCCGAGGATGGTGAGGTCGTGGCGGTGCCGCTCGGCCCAGCGGTCGGCCTCGGCGGCGACCCAGTCCAGGGTCGCGGCGGCATCCTGCTCGAGCATCGAGGCGAGGACGAAGGCGCGTTCGCCGACCCGGAGCCCGAGGTCCTGCTCACGGGCGGCTCTGGCGAGGTCGCGACGGGTGAGGACGAGCCCGCTGCGAACCGGCGTCAGCAGTGCCTGGGCCAGGTCCCGTGCGCTCTCGATCTCGTCGGGAACGCCGGGCGCCTCGCGCAGGTGCTGGGACAGGGTGTCCGGTGGCGGCACCGTGGCGGTCTCGGCGACCAGCGCCTCGACGAGGAGCGCGGCCCAGTCGGCGTAGAAGGCCGATCCGGCGCCCGCCACGGCTTGCGCGTACACGGGGACCCAGCTGAGCAGGTGCTCCCAGAGCAGCACCGAACGCGCCCGGCGCCGCAGCACCACCCTGGCCGGGTCCGCCTCGGCCGCCTCGGCGTCCGCGAGCCCGGCATAGAGGCCGAGCAGGGCGGCCAGATGGTCGGGCTCGGCCGGAGGGACGTGCCCGACGGCCCGCCAGAACCCGGCGACCCGGTCGGCCGCCTCGCCGCCGAGCATCCCCTCGGGGCCGAGGTAGACGGCGGCGTACGGGACGACACTCAGCCCGAAGACGTGGGTGTACTCCGCGGCATCCGGCAGGGGGCCGAGGTCGAGGGCGACACTGACCCGCGCGTGGGCCGGGTGCGGGGTCTCGGAGAGCACCGCCAGCGCGAGCAGCACCTCGCGGCCATCGGCGGCCGGAGCGGGCACGCCACTCACGCGTCACCGTCCGCGGGCAGGGCGAAGACCTCGGGCGCGGGCTTGAGCGGGCGCATGAGCCAGTACGGCCGACGGGTCCCGTCGGGCGAGACCGCCCGTGCGTCGCGCGTTCTCTCGAGCCACTCCCGGTAGATCGCCCGCGACTTGTCGGTGTCGACGCTGATGTCGCCGTAGGCGTCACCCGGCTCGGCCTTGGTGACGCGCACCGCCTGGTGCCAGCAGTGCATGCCGGAGATCGGGTCGGGGTGGACCGGGAAGGTCATGTTCTGGTGGACGCCCACGTCGGTCCACCAGATCCGCGCCGTGTCCGGGTCGCTCGACTCGTACGGGCGGACCCCGTGGATCCGGGACATCGTCCACGTCGAGCCCTCGCGGCTGAGGTCGACGGTCGCCGACGTCTGCCCACCGTTGCGCTCGGGCTGCTCCTTGGGGCGCCAGCGGCCCATGTGGTGGCTGCACGCCACGACCCCGGGCCGGATGCCCTCGGTCACCCAGGCCTTGACGACGAAGTAGCCGATATCGGTGCTGACCCGGACGAGGTCACCGCCGCGCACCCCGAGCGGCGCAGCGTCCTGGGGATGCAGCCACAGCGGGTTGGTCTGGGCCAGCTCGTTGAGCCACTTCGAGTTGGCCCCGCGGGTGTGGATCTGGGTGGGCAGCCGGAACGTCGAGATGAGCACCTTCTGGTCGGGCGCAAGGGACTCCGGGTGGACGTGGCTGTGGATGTACGTCGGGATGGCGTACTCGGGCCAGCCCCAGTCGGCGACCGTCGAGGAGTAGAACTCGAGCAGCCCGCTCGGGGTCGGGAACCCGCGCCGGACCTCGCCGTCGACATCGACGCCGACCGGGTTGCGACCCTCCGCATCGGGCACCGGAGCGCCCGTCGGGGCGAGGTTGACCGCCGCCGGCTTCGGCACGGCCGAGTAGACGCGGCCGAGGTCGGTCGTGACCGCTCCCTCGAGGAGCGCCTCGTCGACGGCCTGCTCGTAGACGGGGCCGACGTGGCTGCTCACCTCGAACGCCCCGTAGCGGCGCATGTAGGCCAGCGGGTCGAGCCCCTCCTCCTTGGCCTTCTCGGGCAGCCCGGGGACGGAGTTCTCGAAGATCCACCGGTAGTACTCGTCGACGGAGAGCTTCTCGCCGGGGTTGTCCTCGGACTCATAGAACTTCCGGATGCCGAGCGAGCCGTCCGGGTCGATCCGCCACGACAGCTCCATCCAGAACTCGTTCTCCTCCCACACCTCGCCCGGGTTGGTCTGGCGGGTGTCGGTGACGGACTCGCCGAGCCGCTCGCGCGCCGCGCGCAGCACGGGCTGGCGGAAGCCGATCCACTGGCCGTCGTACTGCTCGTAGGAGTGCAGGTCGTGGCGCTCGGAGGCCAGGCCCATCGGGAGGACGTAGTCGGCGAGGTACGCCGTCTCGTTCCACGTCGGGGTCAGCGCGACGTGCATCTTGACCAGGTCCTGGTCGCGCAGCACCTCGGACCAGACCATGCCGTCGGGGTTGGTCCACACCGGGTTGTAGACCCGGGTGAAGTAGACGTCGAGGGTGCCGCGGCCCTCCTGCATCATGTGCGGGAGCAGGAAGGACAGCTCGTTCATCGCGAGGGGGAACTCCAGCGGCCAGGTGAGGTCGTTCCAGATGTGCGGGTGGCCGGGAACGCGCATCGGCCGCGGGACGAACTTGTTCCACGCGTTGAGGTGGGTTCCGCCCGGGGAGGCGACCGCACCCATCAGGGCGTTGAGGAGGAAGATGGTCCGCGAGACCTGCCACCCGCCGAGGTTGCCCGCCGCGGCCGACCGCCAGTTGTGCGTCGACAGGGCCGTCCCGGCCCCGGCGATGATCTCGGTGACCTGCTCGATGACGCCGGCCTCGACCCCGGACTCGGCCTCGGCCATCTGCGGCGTGTACTCGGCATACAGCGTCGCGAGGACCTCCTCGAACGCCTCGAACGTCTCCGGCACACCAGGGTGGACCGAGCGCAGGTACTCCTTCCAGTTCCACCAGCGGCGGACGAAGTCGCGGTTGTAGCGCCTGGTCGAGATGAGGTTGTTGGCGACGGCGAGCATGATCGCGGCCTCGGAGCCCGGGTAGGGCGAGAGCCAGTGGTCGGCGTGGGTCGCGGTGTTCGACAGGCGCGTGTCGAGGACGATGAGCTTGGCGCCGTTGGCCTTGGCCTCCATGATCCGCTGGGCGTGCGGGTTGAAGTAGTGGCCGGTCTCGAGATGGCTGGAGATCAGGACGATGACCCGGGCGTTGGCGTGGTCGGGGCTGGGCCGGTCGATGCCGGTCCAGTAGTGGTAGCCGGACCGGGCGCCGCTGGAGCAGACGTTCGTGTGCGAGTTGTGGCCGTCGACGCCCCACGACGCCATGACGCGCTCGGTGAAGCCGTCCTCGCCGGGCCGGCCCACGTGGTACATGACCGAGTTCGGGCGGGCCTCGGTGATGGCGGTCCGGATCCTCGCGGCGATGTCGTCGAGGGCGGTGTCCCAGTCGACCTGCTCCCAGCGGCCCTCGCCCCGCTCGCCGACGCGGCGCATCGGCTGGAGGATCCGGTCCGGGTCGGTGATCTGGTTGACCGTCGCCGGGCCCTTGGCGCAGTTGCGTCCCCGCGAGCCGGGGTGCTCGGGGTTGCCCTCGAACTTGCGCACCTGGAGGGTCTCGCGGTCGACGTAGGCGAGCAGCCCGCAGGCGGACTCGCAGTTGAAGCACGTCGTCGGCACGAGCATCGAGCGGTGCTCGACCCGCTTCGGCCAGGCGCGCGAGTCGAGCTCCACCCAGTCGTCCCACCGCTCCTTGGGCGGGTGGGCGGCGAGGTGGACCCGGCTCGGGCCGGGGTAGAACGTCTCGCCCCGCGCCGTCGTCTCGGCCCGGGCGGCACTGACCCGCTCGCCGAGCCCGGTGAGCGATGGACGTTCGCTGTTGGTCATGTGCGCTTCCTTCAGGCGAGGGGCACGGACTGGCCGGCCTGGACGTAGGCGTGCTCGTGGGCCAGCAGCCCGACGAGCGCGGCGAGGGCGAGCCAGGACGACCCGGGCACGGCGACGGGTGCCAGCAGGCCGACGGCCACGAGGGCGACACCCGCCCAGAAGAACCCGGCATACCGGCCGTGGGTCATGGCGTGGGCCGCGAGCTTCGCGTGGGCCGTCGGGTGTGCGACGCTCACCTCGCCGCCGACGAGGAGCAGGTGGACCCCGGCGGCGATGGCGACGGTCCAGGCGAGCGGGCGCACCGCGTCGGGCGACCAGGCGGCGGCGAACGGGATGAGCGCGCCACCTCCGGCGAGGACGGCCTGGACGACGAGGTGCGGCGGCAGGAGCGGGCTCTGCCACAGGTCGCGCGCCTTGGCCTGGGCGAAGAGGTATGCCGTGTAGACGGCGGTTCCGACCGCGAGCGGCAGCCCCGGGTACGCCGCGGCCGTCCGTAGCCACGACGCCCCCACGATGCCCGCGAGCAGGTGCAGGCCGAGCATCGCGGCATACAGGCTGAGGATGACCCCGCCGCGGACGAGCCAGGAGCGCCACTGGGGCCGGGTGAGGATGTAGATGAACCGCTCGGGGTGCTCGAGGTCCCAGATGAGCACGGCCGCGGTGACGGCGAGGAAGACGGCCGAGACGACCGGCGCCGTCCACACCCAGAGGGTGTCGCCACTGCCCAGCTTGCCCAGCAGGACGAGGAGGAGGGCGACGAGGTAGGCGCCGGCGCCGATCCCCTTGGTCCAGGTGTAGAGGCTGACCCGCCAGTCCCACGGCGCCCGGTGGGCGACGTCGTAGCTGAGGATGGCGGCCGCGCTGGAGTTGCGGCCGTCGGGGTGGCCCGGGTCGACGATGTGGACGCCGCGCGGCTTCTCGGCCCAGGCGTAGGAGTCGCCGTCGGGGGCGCTGGCGGCGAGCGGGTCGAGGGTGGCCTGGCTGGCCCCGCGGTAGAACAGCTTGGGACGGGTGCCCTTCTCGGGGCGCCGGACAGCGACGGGGGTCCGGTTGATGACCTGGGCGACGGCGCTGTCGGGGTCGTCGGCGTCGCCGACCATGATCGCGCCCGTCGGGCAGACGACGACGCAGGCCGGCTCGAGGCCGACGTCGAGGCGGTGGGCGCAGAAGTTGCACTTCTCGGCGCAGTGGTCCTCGGGGTTGATGAAGATCGCGTCGTAGGGGCAGGCGGCCATGCACGCCTTGCACCCGATGCACGAGCCCTTGTCGAAGTCGACGATCCCGTCGGCCCGGATGTGCATCGCCGCCGTGGGGCAGGCCGCCACGCACGGCGCGTCCTCGCACTGGTTGCAGCGGGTGACCTGGAAGGCGCGCCGGGCCTGCGGGAAGGTCCCGACGTCGACGCTCTTGACGTAGGTCCGGGTCACGCCGACCGGGACGTCGTTCTCGGACTTGCACGCCGTCGTGCAGGCGTGGCAGCCGATGCACTTGGTCTGGTCCACGACCTTGACCATGCGGCCCGGGCCCGGCGTCCCCGTGGGGCGGACCGACGGCATGGGCAGGTGGGTAGCGGTCACTCGGGGGCCTCCATCAGCTCACGTTGGCGTCGGTGTCGGGCTCGGGCCGAGCCTCGACGGCGACCTCGAGGCTCGCGCAGACGATGGCGCAGAGCTGCTCGATCGCCGGTTCGATGATCCGGTAGACGACGGTGCGGCCCTCGGGCCGGCGACCGACGATGCCGCCCATGGCGAGACGGCCGAGATGCTGGGACGCGTTGGCGATGCTGACCTCGGACGCCTCGGCGATCTCCCCGACGGTGGCCTCCCCCGCCCGATGAAGCTCGCCGAGGATCCGCAGACGGGTGGGGTCGCCGAGGAGGGCGAAGCGCCGGGCGACGTCGCCCAAGGCCGATCTAGGTACACCTACCATGACGGCACCATATGTGATGAAATTCACTCGTTCAATTGATTGATTGAAGTTTTTTGGTCACCGACCCCGCCAACGGCGGCGGGTCGCCGGCTCCGCCGCCGGTCCCGACTCCGCCCGTCAGCGGCTCGGACGGCCCCAAACGAGCGAAGGAGCACAGCATGGACATCGAGGTCTTCGTCACCCCCGGACTCGGGGACAACACGTTCGTCGTCGTCTCCGGCGACGAGGCTGCGGTCGTCGACCCGCAGCGCGACGCGTGGCGGTTCCTCGCGGCGGCCGACCAGCGCAAGGCGCGCATCCGGGCCGTTCTCGAGACCCACGTCCACAACGACTACGTGTCCGGCGCCCACGAGGTCCGCGACGTCACCGGAGCCGAGCTCGTCCTGCCCGCCGACGGGGGCTACGAGTTCGCCCACCGCGGGGCTCGCGAGGGCGAGGAGGTGCGGGTGGGCGACCTGCGGATCGTCGCGATGGACACCCCGGGGCACACGTTCGAGCACATCGCCTGGCTCGTCTACGAGGGCGACAGCGACATCCCGGCGGCCGTCTTCAGCGGCGGTTCGCTGCTCGTCGGCAGCACCGGCCGGACCGACCTGCTCGGTCCCGACCACACCCCCGCGCTGACGGCGGCCCAGTTCGCCACCGTGCAGCGGTTCGCGGCGCTGCCCGACACGACCCGGCTCCTGCCGACCCACGGCGCCGGCAGCTTCTGCGTCTCCGCGATGCCGTCGACGGCCCGCACGAGCACCCTCGGTGACGAGCGCAAGGGCAACGACCTCCTGCTGGCCCGCAACGCCGAGGAGTTCGCCGAGGAGCTGAGCGGCGAGCTCATGGCCTACCCGGCGTACTACCCCAAGATGGCACCCATCAACCGGGTGGGTGCGCCTGTGCTGCACCGGATCCCGGACGTCCCGGCGCTCGACGCCGAGGGCTTCCGAGCGGCCGTGGAGGCCGGGGTCCCGGTCGTCGACGCCCGCGACCGCGACGCCTTCGCGGCGAGCCACATACCGGGGGCCCTCAACATCGAGCTCAACTCCGGCTTCGGGAGCTACGTCGGCTGGATGCTCCCCTTCGACTCCCCCGTGCTGCTCGTCCTGCCGGACCCGGTCGACGAGTCGGCCGTCGAGGCGACCACCCAGCTGCTCCGGATCGGCTGGCGGGCGCCGCAGGGCCTGCTCGCCGGCGGCATGGAGGCCTGGTCCGCCGTCGGCGGCGAGACCAGGTCCTACCCGGCCGTCGGCCCGGAGGCGCTGTGCGAGGCGATCGCCGCGGGCCAGGCGCCACGGGTCCTCGACGTCCGACAGGAGCTCGAGTGGGGCTGGGGCACGCTCGCCGGAAGCCAGACGATCTTCGTCGCCGACCTGCCCGCCCGGATCGGCGAGGTGCAGGCGGGGCCGCAGGGCGAGCCCGTGTGGCTCGTCTGCTCCAACGGGCACCGGGCCGCGATCGCCGCCAGCCTGCTCGACGCCGTCGGCACGCCCGTTACGCTCGTGGGGTCCGGCGGTGTCGGTGAGGTGCGCCAGCGATGTGGCGCCCAGCTCGCCGGCCAGAGAGGCTGAGTGGCTGGTGTCCTTCTGGCAGAACCTATCCGGCAAGAGCATCCACTGGTCCGAGGACGGTGTCGACCCCGACTACCGCTTCTCGCTGGCCAACGAGCGGACCTTCCTCGCCTGGATCCGGACTGCCCTGGCCCTGCTCGCCGGGGCCGTCGCCCTCAAGCAGCTCGTGCCGCAGTTCTCGATCCCGGGCCTGCACACGGGTCTCAGCGTGGTCCTCGCCGGGCTCGGCCTCGCCATCGCGGTCAACGCCTATCGCCACTGGGCAGGGGTCGAGCTGGCGATGCGCCGCCAGCAGACCCTCCCCAGGTCCGTGCTCATGCCATGGGTCTCCGGGCTCCTGGCGCTGGCCGCCGTCGTCGTCGTGGTCGTCGTCCTCACCGGCGCGCTGTGAGCAGCGGCGCCGGGGGGACGGCGAACCTCCGCCGCGGCCGAGTGCGGCGGACGGGCCCCTCGACCCGGGCCTGCAGTCCGAACGCACCGGGTTGGCCTGGGCCAGGACGGCGCTGGCCCTTGCCGCGAACGCCGCCCTGGTGGGACGCTCCGGCATCGTCGACCACACCACCGCCCTGACGGTGGCCGCGGTCGGGCTGGCCCTCGTCGCCGCGGTCGTCGGCCTGATCGGGTGGCAGCGGCACCACCAGATCGTCGTCGCGCTGCTCGCCGGGCGACATCCCGCCGAGGCCCGCGTGATGCAGGTCCCGGCGCTGGGTGCGCTCGCGGCGGCGGTCGTCGTGTTCCTCGCCGTCCTCCGCTGACCCCCACCAGCCTCAACTTTTCCGCCCCATCCGGGAAACCCGAGGATCGCATGGGTTATCTACCCCGGCGATCCTCGGGTTTCCCTTGCGAAGCACGCGGGTGGACCCACGTGCCCCGGCGAGCCGGCCCCACGGCGAACGGGAGGTGGGTCCAGAGCGTCAGCCGACGTGCACCCGCGCGTTGCGGAACATCCGCAGCCACGGGCTCGGCTGGGCGAGGTCGCCCGAGGTCCACGACATCTGCACGTTGCGCTGCACCCGTTCCGGGTGCGGCATCATCGCCGTGAACCGTCCATCGGGTGTCGTCACCGCGGTGAGGCCACCCGGGCTGCCGTTGGGGTTCGCGGGGTATGCCGTCGCCGGCGCGCCCTGGTGGTCGACGAACCGGGCGACCCTGGCCACGGTGGACGGGTCGCCCTGGGCCGAGAAGTCCGCCAGCCCCTCGCCGTGCGAGACCACGATGGGGATCCGGCTGCCGGCCATCTCGCTCATGAAGATCGACGGCGAGCCGAGTACCTCGACGAGGCTGAGCCGGGCCTCGAACTGCTCGGAACGGTTGCGGGTGAACCGTGGCCAGGCTTCGGCGCCCGGGATGAGCTCGGCCAGCGCCCCGAACATCTGGGCGCCGTTGCAGATGCCGAGCCCGAAGGTGTCATCGCGGTGGAAGAAGTCGTGGAAGGCCTCCGCGAGCCGCGGGTTGAACAGCACGGAGCGGGCCCAGCCCTCCCCTGCGCCCAGGGTGTCGCCGTAGGAGAACCCGCCGCACGCGACCACCCCGACGACGTCGGCGAGGTCAGCGCGCCCGGTCTGCAGGTCGGTCATGTGCACGTCGTAGGTGTCGAACCCGGCCCGGTCGAACGCGAAGGCCGTCTCGACGTGGGAGTTGACCCCCTGCTCGCGCAGGATCGCGACCCGAGGCCGCACACCGGTGGAGACATAGGACGCGGCGACGTCGTCGGCCGGGTCGAACGTCGTCGACACCTCCAGCCCGGGGTCGTCGTCGGCACCGACCGCCGCGTGCTCCTCGTCGGCGCACTCCGGGTTGTCGCGCAGCGCCGCGATCCGCCAGGACACCTCGTCCCAGGCCTGAGCGAGGTCGCGCAGCGGCTCGGACAGCAGTGTCTCGCCGCCCGCGGCGACCTCGACGCGTCGCTCGTCGTCGGGTCGCCCGACGACGTGGGCGAGGTCGCCCAGACCGTATGCCGCGAACGTCGCCATGGCCTCGTCGACCTCCGCGGTGGGGACCTCGACGACGACACCGAGCTCCTCCGTGAACAGGGCCCGGGCGGTGGCGTCCGGGCCTGCGGCGGCATCCGCCACCAACGGCGAGAGGTCGAGGTCGACCCCGCAGCCGCCCGCGAACGCCATCTCGCACACCGCGGCCCACAGGCCCCCGTCGGATCGGTCGTGATAGGCGAGCAGCGTTCCGCGTGAACGCAGCTCGTTGACGGAGTCCACGAGGGCCACGAGGCGACCAGGGGCGTCGAGGTCGGGGACATCGCCGCCGAACTGGCCGAGGACCTGCGCGAGCATCGACCCGCCGAGCCGGGAGCGGCCGGCCCCGAGGTCGACGAGGATGAGCCGGGTGTCCCCGCCCCGCAGCCGCGGGGTGAGGGTCCCCCGCACATCGGACAGCGTCGCGAACGCCGAGACGACGAGGCTGACCGGCGAGGTGACCTGCCGGGTCACGCCCGAGTCGTCGGTCCACCGCGTCCGCATCGACAGCGAGTCCTTACCGACGGGGACGCTGACCCCGATGGCCGGGCACAGCTCCATCGCGACCGCCTCGACGGTGTCGAACAGCGCGGCGTCCTCGCCCGGCTCGCCGGCGGCGGCCATCCAGTTGCACGACAGCTTGACCGCGGAGAGCGAGATCGGAGCGGCGAGCAGGTTGGTGACCGCCTCGCCGACGGCCATCCGGCCCGATGCCGGGGCGTCGACCGACGCGATGGGCATCCGCTCCCCGGACGCCATGGCCTCGCCGGCGAACCCGATGTGGTCGGCCAGGGTGACGGCGACGTCGGCCACCGGCACCTGCCACGGACCGACGAGTTGGTCGCGATGCGAGAGCCCGCCGACCGTGCGGTCACCGATCGTCACGAGGAAACGCTTGCTCGCCACCGTGGGGTGCCGCAGCACGGCGTAGGCCGACGTGCGGAGCGAGAGCCCGGACAGGTCGACGTCCGGCTCGGCCCAGGTGACCCGGGTGACGTCCCGCGTCATCTTCGGCGGCTTGCCCAGCAGGACGTCCATCGGCATGTCGATGGCGCGCTCCTCGCCGGGGACGTCCTCGGCCCCCTCGGCGAGGACCAGCCGCCCGTCGCCGCGGGCGGTGCCGACGACGGCATACGGGCAGCGCTCGCGGTCGGCGAGCGCGGCGAACCGCTCGAGCGACTCGGGGGCCAGGGCGACGACGTAGCGCTCCTGGCTCTCGTTGCACCAGACCTCCTTGGGCGCCAGGCCGGACTCCTCGAGCGGCACCGCCGCGAGGTCGAAGCGGGCGCCCAGCCCAGCCCCGTCGACGAGCTCCGGGAAGGCGTTGGAGAGCCCGCCGGCCCCCACGTCGTGGATGGCGAGGATCGGGTTGTCCGCACCGAGCGACCAGCAGTGGTTGATGACCTCCTGGGCCCGCCGCTCGATCTCGGGGTTGCCGCGCTGGACCGAGTCGTAGTCGAGGTCGGCGGCGTTTGCGCCCGCCGCCAGCGACGAGGCGGCACCGCCGCCCATCCCGATGCGCATGCCGGGCCCGCCGAGCTGGACGAGCAGCGTCCCCGGCGGGAAGGCGACCTTCTCGGTCTGCTCGGCGCCGATCGTGCCGAGGCCGCCCGCACTCATGATCGGCTTGTGGAACCCCCGCCGCACCCCCCCGACCGTCTGCTCGAACACCCGGAAGAACCCGCCGAGGCCCGGCCGGCCGAACTCGTTGTTGAAGGCGGCGGCCCCGATCGGCCCCTCGACCATGATGTCGAGCGGCGAGGCGATGTGGCCGGGGGCGCCGTGTGGGTCGCGCTCCCAGGGCTCGTCGGTGCCGGGCAGATGCAGGTTGGACACGGCGAACCCGGTGAGCCCGGCCTTGGGCTGCGAGCCGCGGCCGGTCGCGCCCTCGTCGCGGATCTCGCCGCCGGCCCCGGTCGCGGCACCGGGGAAGGGCGAGATCGCCGTCGGGTGGTTGTGCGTCTCGACCTTCATGAGGACGTGGACCTCGCCCTCGCGCGCGGCATACCGGCTCGGCCCGTCGGTCGCCTCGGGGAGCCAGCGGCTCACCGTCCCGCCCTGCATCACCGAGGCGTTGTCCGTGTAGGCGATGATCGTCCCGGCTCCCGCGACGTCCTCGGTATGCCGGATCATCCCGAACAGGGACAGCTCCTGGGGCGCCCCGTCGACGACGAAGTCGGCGTTGAAGATCTTGTGTCGACAGTGCTCGGAGTTGGCCTGCGCGAACATCATCAGCTCGACGTCGGTGGGGTTGCGGCCCATCTCCCCGAACGCCTCGACGAGGTAGTCCATCTCGTCCTCGGACAGGGCCAGCCCGTATGCGGTGTTGGCGGCCGCCAGGGCGGCTCGCCCATGCGCGAGCACGTCGACCTGTGCCATCGGCTCGGCCTGACGTTCGTCGAACAGTGCGGCCGCCGCCTCCCGGGTCGGCAGGGCGGTCTCGGTCATCCGGTCGTGCAGGAGGCCGGCGCACGCGGCCCACCGGTCCTGGTCCAGGTCCGGGCCCTCGAGGAGGTACTCGGTCACCCGCTCGACCCGGCGGATGTCGACACCGCAGTTGTGCGCGATGTCGGTCGCCTTGGACGCCCACGGCGAGAGCGTCCCCAGCCGAGGTCCGACGACGACGAGGCTGCGGGGGGCGTCACCGGCGGGGGCGGCATACGGGTCCCCGTAGGTGAGCAGCCGACCGACGGTGTCCGCGGTCGCGGCGTCGAGCTCGGCCTCGGTCGCGACCCAGTGGACGAAGCGGGCGGACACCCCGGACAGCCCGGGCGCGATGCCGCGCAGGCGGGCCAGCAGGCTCTTGGCCCTGAACGGCGAGAGCGCGTTGCCGCCTTCGAGGGTGGTCAGCACGAGGCCGTGCGGCGAAGCCATGTCAGGGGGACTCCTCGGGGCAGCAACGGGGTCGGTCACAGGCTACCGGCGGCTCCGGGCACCGAGGCGGCCCACCCAGGTGGTGGTCCGGCTCGACCTCCCGCACGCTCAGGTCGACCTACCGCGGACGACCACCGCCGTCCCGTAGCAGTGGATCTCGATGATCCCGCCGGTGCTCACCTCGTTGGAGTCGAAGCGCACCCCGAGGAGCCCGTTGGCGCCCAGCCGGCCGGCGGCGTCGATGCACCGGGCCATCGCGGTGTGCCGAGCCTCGGCGAGGAGCTCGGTCATGTTGACGACCTCGCCGCGGGCCATCGACGAGAAGCCGGCGGTGATGCCCCGGGTGAAGCCGAGACTGGTCGCGTAGACCCCCGAGACGGCCCCGATCGTCGTCACCACGTCGAAGTCGGGGAAGTCGAAGGCCGTGGTCACCGGGATCGGGTAGCCGGCGGACTGCCAGCTGGGCGAAGTCGCACTCATAGCGGCCATTCAAGCAGCCTGCGGGCCCGAACCCGGTCGCCGCCGCGCGGCCAGGTCAGAAGGACCGGCCGGTCAGCCGCTCGTAGGCCTCGACGTAACGGGACCGGGTGGCGGCCACGACCTCGTCGGGCAGGGGCGGCGGAGCCTGGCCCGAGGCCCTGTCCCAGCCGCTCGCCGGCGAGGTGAGCCAGTCGCGCACGTACTGCTTGTCGAAGCTGGGCTGCGGGTGGCCCGGCTCCCACTGGTCTGCCGGCCAGAACCGCGAGGAGTCGGGGGTGAGCACCTCGTCGGCGAGGAGCAGCACCTCCCCCCGCAGCCCGAACTCCACCTTGGTATCGGCGAGGAGGATGCCGCGCTCGGCCGCGATCTCGTTGCCCCGGGCCAGGATCGCGACCGTGAGGTCCCGGACCTGCTCCGCAAGGAGCGGGCCGAGCATCCCCTCGACGACGGCATACGCGATGGGCTCGTCATGCTGGCCCATCGGCGCCTTGGTCGACGGGGTGAAGATCGGCTCCGGCAGCGGGGAACCGTCGACCAGCCCGTCCGGGAGCGGTATGCCGCTGACCGCGCCGGTCGCGGTGTACTCCCCGAGGCCCCCGCCGGTGAGGTAGGCCCGGCCGACGCACTCGACGGGGAGCATGTCGAGCCGCTCGACGAGCACCGCCCGGCCGGCGACCTCGGCGGGCACCTCGGTCGAGACGACGTGGTTGGGGACGAGGTCCGCCAGCTGGTCGAACCACCAGAGGGACAGCCGGGTCAGCACCTCGCCCTTGTCGGGCACGGGCGTCGAGAGGACGAAGTCGTAGGCGCTGATCCGGTCCGAGGCGACCAGGAGCAGCCGATCGGGGACCGTCTCGCCGGTGGCCGGGTCGAGCGGGGCATAGAGGTCGCGCACCTTGCCCGAGTAGATGTGGGCGAACCCGGGCAGCGCCGGCGGCAGGGGGGTCGTCATGGCGCCATCCTCCCAGGGCGGCGCCGCGGCCCTCCCCCCTGACAGGAGGCAACACGCCGAGTGACGGCTCGGCGTCCAGGCGTGTTGCCCCCTCTCGACGAGAACCTCGACGCGGGCACCTGGACACGGGCACCTCGACGCGGGCACCTGGACACGGGCACCCCGGTGGGACGCGGACTGCCTAGGCTGGCGGGATGCAGCTGCGCATCTTCACCGAGCCCCAGCAGGGCGCGACCTACGACGACCTGCTCGCCGTGGCCAGGGCCACCGAGGACCTCGGCTTCGACGGCTTCTTCCGCTCCGACCATTACCTCCACATGAGCGGTGACGGCGGTCCGGGCCCGACCGACGCGTGGACGACCCTTGCCGGTCTGGCTCGCGACACCTCGAGGATCCGGCTCGGGACCCTCGTGTCCTCGGCGACGTTCCGGCTGCCCGGACCGCTCGCCGTGCAGGTCGCCGGGGTCGACCAGATGAGCGGCGGGCGCGTCGAGCTCGGGATCGGCGCCGGCTGGTTCGAGGCCGAGCACACAGCATACGGCATCCCGTTCCCGCCTCTCGGCGAACGGTTCGACCGCCTCGAGGAGCAGGTCGCCGTCATCGCCGGGATGTGGGCCACGCCAACGGGAGAGACGTTCTCGCACCATGGCCCCCACTACCCTGTCCTGGACTCGCCGGCCCTCACCAAGCCGGTCCAGCACGGCGGCGTACCGATCATCATCGGCGGCGGAGGCAAGCGCCGCACCCCCGCCCTGGCGGCCCGATATGCCGCGGAGTTCAACGCTGCGTTCCGCTCGGTGCAGACCACGGCGGACCTGTTCGCCGGGGCCCGGCAGGCCTGTGCCGACGCCGACCGCGACCCGGGCGACCTGGTCCTCTCCGCCGCCCAGGTCCTCTGCCTCGGCCGCGACGAGGCCACCGTGCGCCGGCGCGCCGCCGCCATCGGCCGCGAGGTGGGCGAGCTCCGCGAGGACGGCCTGACGGGGTCGCCCGACGAGGTGGTCGACGCGCTGGGCCGCTACGCGGAGGCGGGCGCGACCCGGGTCTACCTCCAGGTCCTCGACCTCGCCGACCTCGACCATCTCGCCGACGTGGCGGCGACCGTTGTGCCGCAGCTGCCCTGACCCTCGGGCCGAGGGGTCAGGCGACGGTGATCTCGCCCCGCTCGGCGGCCAGGGCGATGTCGCGTCGATGGTGCGAGCCGTCGAGCTGGACCCGGTCGACCACGGCATACGCCCGCTCGCGCGCCTGCGCGAGGGTGGCGCCGGTCGCGACGACGGAGAGGACCCGCCCGCCCGCCGAGGCCAGCGCCCCGTCGGCGTCGAGCGCGGTGCCGGCGTGCAGGACGTACGCCGCCGGGTCGTCGGCGAGATCCTCGAGCCCGAGGATGGGGTCGCCCGTGCGGGGCGCCGCCGGATAGCCCGACGCGGCGACGACGACCGTGACGGCGTGCTCGTCCGACCAGCGCAGCGGGTCGAGGTCGGCCAGCGCGCCCGTGGCGGCGGCGTGCAGCACGGTGCCGAGCGGGGTGAGGAGCCGGGCCAGGACGACCTGGGTCTCGGGGTCGCCGAACCGGGCGTTGAACTCGATGACCCGCGGCCCGCGCGAGGTGAGGGCCAGACCGAGGTAGAGGACGCCGACGAACGGCGTGCCGCGGCGGTGCATCTCGTCGACCGTCGGCTGGGCGACCCGCTCGACGAGGGCGTCGACGAGCCCCTCGGGCGCCCAGTCGAGGGGGCTGTAGGCGCCCATCCCGCCCGTGTTCGGGCCGGTGTCGCCGTCGCCGACCCGCTTGAAGTCCTGTGCGGGCGCGAGCGGCAGCACCCGGTCGCCGTCGCAGATGCAGAAGAGCGACACCTCGGGGCCGTCGAGGTACTCCTCGACGACGACGCGACCGTCGGGCTTGGCGAGGCAGGACAGGGCGTGCTCGAGGGCCTCGGCCCGGTCGTCGGTGACCACGACGCCCTTGCCCGCCGCCAGCCCGTCGTCCTTGACGACATGGGGTGCGCCGATCGCGTCGAGGGCGTCCTCGACCTCGGCCTGGTTCGTGCACACGTGAGCCATCGCCGTGGGCACGTCGGCGGTCGACATCACCTCCTTGGCGAAGGACTTGCTGCCCTCGAGCCGAGCCGCCGCCGCGCTGGGTCCGAAGCACGGGATACCGGCGGCGACCACGGCATCGGCGACGCCGGCCACGAGCGGGGCCTCAGGGCCGACGACGACGAGGTCGACGGCCAGCCGCCGGGCCAGGTCGAGCACCCCCTGCGGGTCGGTGACACCCCCGGGCAGCGGCTCGCACCGGGCGAGCGCCGCGATGCCGGGGTTCCCCGGGGCGGCGATGACGGCGTCGACGCTCATGTCGGCGCTCAGGCTGCGGACGAGGGCGTGCTCACGCGCCCCGGAACCCACGACGAGGACCTTCACGGCGCCCACCCTAGGGGCACGGCGGCAGCGCCGGGCACCCGGTCTCGTGAGGGTGCGGTAGTCCCGAGAAGCAGGGGGGTTTTCCCCGGGACCACCGCGCCCGCCCACGCGGCCCGCACGGCTGGGGGAACCGGGGCGCATCGCAGACATCGACATGTGTCGACGCCGCAACTCTCCCATCGGCCGACGGAGCGCGTACAGTTGACCCACGTCGGATCCCCGACATTGACGGCAACCCGCCAGGGGGTCGGGGGATTGGGGGCCAGATGACGATGCCTACGCGGTCGATGCGCGCCGGGACCCACCCCGCCCGGGGGGTCCCGCCCGACGCGTCGGCGACCTTGGCCGCGGCGGAGGTGCTGCTGAGCAGCGCTTGGCCGCCCTCGTTCGGCAACGACACGGCCGCCCGGATCTATCTCGCCCTCATCCGGCAGACCGCGCCCTCCCAGGCCGGCCTGCTGGCCGAGGGGTTCACGGCGGAGGAGGTCCAGCGCTCGCTCAGCCTGCTCCAGAAGCGCGGCCTGGTCGCCACCGTGGACCACGACGGCGTCGACGTCCCGCCCCCCGACGTGGCGCTGACGCGCTACGCCGACGCCCTCGAGCGGCAGGCCTCGACGTCCCGCTCGGCGGCCCAGGGGCTGACGCACGCCTACCGGGTCGCGCGCGCCCAGCTCGAGAGCGACCCGACGGGCGTCGGCATCGGGGTGATCACGACCGCGCAGGACCTGGACCGTGCCCGGTACGAGGTCCTCGCCCGGGCCCGCCGCACGCTCGTCGTCTTCTTCGTCCCCGGGCAGGGCGACCCCCAGGCGGCCCTCGCGCAGGCGGCCGACCTCGCCGCCGCCGCCACGCCACCTGGACCCATCGCGTCCGTACCCGACCGCCGGGCGGTCTTCGACGCCGCGTTCCTCGACATCGCCGGGGGTCTGGAGGTCCTCGGCGGGCTCCTCGACGCGGGTGTCGACGTCCGGATCTCCCAGCGGGTGCCCTGCGCGGCCGTCATCGTCGACGACGCGGCCCTCGCCGACCTCACCAACATGGACATCTCGGGCTACGGGTCGATGCTCATCCGGCACGCGCCCCTCGTCGAGGTCGTCCGGGAGATCGGCGAGGGCATCTACGCGGCCGCCTCGCCGATGCCGCGCAGCTCGGCGGACGAGACGCCGCAGCCCTGGCTCGACGAACGGGACCGGCAGATCCTCGTCCTCATCGCGGCCGGGGCCACCGACACGATGATCGCCCGTCAGGTCCGCATCTCCCAGCGCACGGTCGAGCGGCGGCTGCGCGCCATCATGGACGAGCTCGGAGCCACGACGCGGTTCCAGGCCGGCGTGCAGGCTGCCAAGCGGGGCCTGGTCTGAGCGACCCAGGGAGGCGTCCCGCACGCCAGGGGTGCCCCACAGTCGGGCGAACCGCCTGACAGAACCGGTGGGCGAGACGATAGAGTGTTGTGTTCTCGGCGGCGCCCCTGCCACACCGCACCGGGCCTTCGGGACAGCAGCGCCGGGGACGGCCCGGTCCCCGCCCGGCCAGGAGATCCACCGCGTGAGCACTGCTCGTACCAGCGTTCCCGACACCTCGGCAGAGGTGTCTCGCGAGATCCGTCTCGAGCAGGTCCACGTCGACCGGGTCTACGCCGAGCTCGCCAAGGCGAGCGAGCGGGCCGCGCACGTCGAGGCCGACGGGCTCGCCCGCGGACGCACCGACCGGGTCGGCGATGTGCGCGACGAGGAGCTCACCGGGCTGTTCGAGCGGGACGCCCTGGTGTATGCCGCGGCCAGGCGCCGCTCCACGATCGAGCGGCAGTACGAGGGACTGGTCTTCGGCCGGCTCGACCTCGAGGGCGACGGCTCCGGCGGCTCGTCCTCGCCGACCCCGACCGGTCGCGAGGTCCGCCACATCGGCCGGCTCGGGGTACGCGACGACGACTACGAGCCGCTCGTGGTCGACTGGCGCGCCCCCGCCGCCGCGCCGTTCTACCGGGCGACCCCCGTCGACCCGCTGGGCGTCATCCGCCGCCGGGTGCTCCGCTGCCGCGGCTCCCGGGTCGTCGGCGTCGAGGACGACCTCATGGTCCCCGAGGCCCCCGACGACCTCGTCGTCGTCGGCGACGGAGCGCTCATCGCAGCCCTCACCCGGAGCCGAGGCAGCCAGATGCGCGACATCGTCGCGACGATCCAGGCCCACCAGGACGAGGCGATCCGGGCATCGTCACGCGGCGTCACCGAGATCACCGGCGGCCCCGGCACGGGCAAGACGGTCGTCGCGCTGCACCGGGCCGCCTACCTGCTCTACTCCGAGCGGCGCCGGTTCGAGGCCGGCGGGGTCCTCGTCGTCGGGCCCGTCGGCGGCCTACACGGCCTACATCGAACGGGTGCTGCCCTCGCTCGGTGAGGAGTCGGTCTCGCTGCGGGCCCTCGGTGACCTCGTCGACGGGGTCACCGCCCTGCGCTCGACGAGCCGGAGGTCGCCGCGATCAAGGGGTCGTTGAGGATCCGGCGGGTCCTCTCGCACGCCGCCGCGCGAGCCACCCGAGGGCGCGCCCGATACGTTCCGGGCCTTCGTCGCGGGCCACGCGGTGCGGCTCGACGAGCCCGACCTGCGCCGGGTCCGCCAGGCAGGTGCTGCGCAACCACCAGCACAACCTCGGCATCGACGGCGGCCCGTACTGCGCTGGCCGAGGCGGCCTGGCGGACGGTGCGCTCCGGCGAGCGCGACGTCTTCCTCGACGCGTTCGAGTCCTCCCGCGACGTCGACGAGTTCATGGGCGCCTGGTGGCGCCAGGTCGACCCGCGCGAGGTGCTGCTGACGCTCGCCGACACCGACCATGCCTATGCCGTCTCCCGCGGCGTCCTCGACCACGAGGAGGCCGCCGCCGCTCGCCTACTCGATGCGCGAGGCCCTCTCGATCGGCACCTGGTCGGTCGCCGACATCGCGCTCATCGACGACCTCGGCACCCGCCTCGGTCCGATCCAGGCCGAGCAGGACGAGGAGGTCGGGTTCTACGACATCGAGGAGCTCGACGACCTGTCCGCCTACGGCGCGCGCCGGGTTCGGGCGTCGAGCGCCCGCGGCTGGACCGACGCCACCGAGTCGGCCGCCGCGATCGCTCACGCCCGAGACCGCGCGGGAGCGGCTGCTCGCTGGGCGCCATCGGCCGGCCCCAGGGCTATGCCCACGTCCTCGTCGACGAGGCCCAGGACCTCTCGCCCGATGCAGTGGCGGATGCTCGGCCGCCGAGGTCGGACCGCCTCGTGGACGATCGTCGGCGACGCGGCCCAGGCGTCGTGGGCCGACGACGGACGAGGCCGCCCGGGCGCGCGACGACGCCTTCGCCGGGCAGCCGCGCCAGGCGTTCCATCTCGACACGAACTACCGCAACGCCCGCGAGATCTTCGACTACGCCCGCGACGTCATCCTGCCCTGGGTGCCGGATGCCGACATCCCGACGGCGGTGCGCGAGACCGGCGTCGACCCGCTCGACCTGAGCCGTCGACGGGTCCGTCGCCGACGCCGCCGAGTCCGCGCCTCGAGGACCTCCTCGACGCCGTCGACGGGTCGTCGCCGTGGTGGCCCCGCGTCGGTGGGCCGACCGGGTCGCCCACCTCGACGGATGCCGCCGAGGGGCGGGTCCGGGTCATCGACCCGCTCTCCACGAAGGGCCTGGAGTGGGACGCCACCCTCGTCCTCGACCCCGCGGCGATCATCGAGGAGTCGCCGGGCGGGGTGCGGGTCCTCTATGTCGTCCTCACCCGGGCCGCCCACCGGATGAGCGTCCTGCGGCCCGCCTGACGGCGCCGTCCCCCGTGCTCGGCGGGGACGCCGCTCAGCCGAGCAGGGGGAGACCGCTCGATGATCTCGTGCCGGCCCGGCCCGACGCCGATCGCCGAGATGCGCGCTCCGATGAGCTCCTCGAGCCGCAGGACGTAGGCCCGGGCGTTGGCCGGGAGCTCGTCGAAGGTCCGGGCGGCCGGTGATGTCCTCGGTCCAGCCGTCGAGCTCCTCGTAGATCGGGCCGGCGTGGTGGAAGTCGCTCTGGCCCACGGGCATCGTCGTCGACGCCGCCGCCCGTCGACGTCGTAGGCCACGCAGATCGGGACGGTGTCCAGCCCGGTGAGGACGTCGAGCTTGGTGAGGACGAAGTCCGTCACGCCGTTGATCCGGGTGGCGTAGCGGCCGATCGACGGCGTCGGCCCAGCCGCACCGACGCGGCCGTCCCGTCGTCGTGCCGTACTCGCCGCCGGCCGTGCGCAGGTGCTCGCCCATGTCGTCGAGCAGCTCGGTCGGGAACGGCCCCTCGCCGACCCGGGTCGTGTACGCCTTGAACACCGCGATGACCCGCGAGACCCGGGTGGGAGCGATGCCCGACCCGGTGCAGGCTCCGCCCGCGGTCGCGCTCGAGGAGGTGACGAACGGGTAGGTCCCGTGGTCGACGTCGAGCAGCGTCGCCTGGCCGGCCTCGAGCAGGACGGTCCGCCCCTCCGTCAGGGCCCCGTCGAGGACGAGCGAGGTGTCGGCCACCATCGGCCGCAGCCGCTCGGCATACCCGAGCAGCTCCTCGACGACGAGGTCCGCGTCGGCGGCCCGGGTGTTGTAGATCTTGACGAGCACCTGGTTCTTGAGCCGCAGGGCCGCCTCGACCTTCTGCCGGAGGATGTGTTCGTCGAAGAGGTCCTGGACCCGGATCCCGACCCTCGACATCTTGTCGGCGTAGGTCGGGCCGATCCCCCGGCCGGTCGTGCCGATCTTGCGGGCGCCGAGGAACCGCTCGGTCACCTTGTCCAGGGTGCGGTTGTACGGCGGGATGACGTGCGCGTTGGCGCTGACGAGCAGCCGCGAGGTGTCGATGCCGCGGGCCTGCGAGGCCGTCGATCTCGGCGAAGAGGACCTCGAGGTCGATGACGACCCCGTTGCCGATGACCGGCGTGCACGTCGGGGTGAGGATGCCGGACGGCAGCAGGTGGAGGGCGTACTTCTGCGAGGTCCCGCCGCGCCCTCGATGACGACGGTGTGGCCGGCGTTGTTGCCCCCGTTGAACTTGACGACGAAGTCGACGTCGCCGCCCATGAGGTCGGTCGCCTTGCCCTTGCCCTCGTCGCCCCACTGGGCACCGACGAGCACGACTGCCGGCATACCCGGCTCCTTCCGTCCGCTGTGGCTGGCACGGGCCGCGCCCCGCCGCTGCCCGGCACGGCACCGCCGGTGACGCGCCGGGGGGTCGATGTGACCGTGGCGTGGCCCCGGCGCCCCACATGCTAACGGTCTGCTCGCCGGCCACCGCGTGCGCGCTCGACGGCCGCGCCCAGCTGGAAGCGGGTCTCGACGCCGTGCACCGCCATCAGTCGCGAGACCCGGCGGCGAACGGTCCGCAGCCCGATGCCGAGGTATCGCGCGATCGCCTCGTCCTTGAGCCCCATCCCAGCAGGTCGACGAGCCGGTCGTCGATGTCCTCGTCCTCCGGGGCGGTCGGCACGGGGAGGGCGCGGCTCCAGGCGAGGTCGAAGTACGCCGAGAAGGCCGCGACGACGAGCGGGTCACGGGTCAGCACGAACCCGGGACATCTCGCCCCACCGGGCAAGGCTGACGACGGCCTCGGACCCGAACACGGCGAACTCGGTCACCGTCTCGGGGACGACGCGCTGCTCCTCGCCGATGGCGCCCCAGGCCTGGATCCAGCGCCGGCCGTGTGGGGTCCCCAGTGCGGCGACGGGGTAGAGCGCTCGCTGGACCAGTCCGTCGCGGATCCGGGCCTGGTTGTCGCGCATCGTCCCCTCGTCGAGGGCCGGCCCGTCGTCGACGACCATGACGAAGTTGCGGGTCATCCCGGTCGTCTCGTGGAGCAGGCGAGAGACGACGCTGGGGGCCAGGTCGGCCCGGATCGGCTCGATCGGCCGGGAGGGTACCGCGCCGTCGGCACGCAGGCCGATCGCGCTCAGCGCCTCGGTGACACCCGCGAGCTCGAGCCTGCGCTCGTCGAGACGAGCCGCCTCCCGCTCGAGGTGCTGCTCGAGGACGCTCAGCGGGGACTCGGCGGCCGCGTGGGGCCGCCGAGGGCGGCGGGTGGGACCGGCCATCGCGGGCTCCTGGGCTGGGGTGACGCCGTGGCTGTGAATGGTGGCATCTTAGTGCCATTGGCACTTTAGGGTCGCGACGGGGGGGTGACAAAGTGCATGATGTTCGTACGTGGTTGTGGCGGCAGGGGCGCCGATACCGCGACCGAGTGCGCCGCATGGCGCAGGCTCCCTGGCAGGGGCCGAGAGGGGCCCGGACCAAGGTCCGGGCCCCTCTCTCGTGCCCTGACGGGCCGCCTCGGGCTCGCTCAGTCGGTGTGGGTCCCCGCCGAGCGGAGGTTCTGGCAGGCCTCGACGACCCGAGCCGCCATGTGGACCTCGGCCTCCTTGCCCCACGCCCGCGGGTCGTAGTGCTTCTTGCTACCCATGTCGCCGTCGAGCCGCAGGACCTTGTCGTAGTGAGTGAACATGAAGCCGGCCACCGGACGGGTGAACGCGTACTGGGTGTCGGTGTCGATGTTCATCTTGATCACGCCGTAGTCGACCGCCGCGGAGATCTCCTCGGGCAACGACCCTGACCCGCCGTGGAAGACGAGGTCGAACGGCTTGGAGCCCTCCGGCAGGCCCTTGGCCCGAACGATGGCCTCCTGGGCGGCCTTGAGCACGTCGGGGCGCAGCTTGACGTTGCCCGGCTTGTAGACCCCGTGGACGTTGCCGAAGGTGAGCGCGGTGATGTAGCGGCCCTTCTCGCCGAGCCCGAGGGCATCGACGGTGGCGATGGCGTCCTCAGGGGTGGAGTACAGCTTGTCGTCAATGGCGCCGACGATGCCGTCCTCCTCGCCGCCGACAACGCCGACCTCGATCTCGAGGATGCAGCGGGCGGCCTGGGCCTTCTCCAGGAGCTCCTGCGCGATCTCGAGGTTCCTGCCCAGCGGCACGGCCGAGCCGTCCCACATGTGCGACTGGAAGTACGGCGTCCCGAGGGTCTTGACCCGCTCGGTCGAGGCCGCCAGAAGAGGCCGGACGAGGCCGTCGAGCTTGGGCTCGGGGCAGTGGTCGGTGTGCAGGGCGATGTTCACGTCGAAGTTCTTGGCCACCTCGTGGGCGAAGGCGGAGAACGCGAGGGAACCGGCAACCATGTCCTTGACGCTCGCGCCGGAGAAGAACTCGGCGCCGCCGGTCGAGACCTGGATGATGCCGTCGCTCCCGGCCTCGGCGAAGCCGCGGATGGCCGCGTTGAAGGTCTGGGACGACGTCACGTTGATGGCGGGGTAGGCGAAGGAGCCTGCCTTCGCTCGGTCCAGCATGTCGGCGTACACCTCGGGTGTTGCGATGGGCACGATGGTTCTCCCTTGGGGGTCGGTGTTCGGTACACACGAATCCTTCCATGTTTCGCGACGGGCTCGCCCGGTCAGACAGCCTGTGCGGACGCGATGCTGATCACGCTTGCCGGTGCCGGTGCCCGGCCACTCTCCCCGCGGGTGTTTGATGGGACCGACCCCCCGGACCAGAGGTTGCCCATGTCTGTTCATCCGCCCGCCCTCGACCGCCGCACCTCCTTCTTCGCCGCACTCGCCGAGCCCGTCGACCTCTTGGTCATCGGCGGCGGGGTCAACGGCCTCGCCGTCGCGTGGGACGCGACGCTGGCAGGCTTGCGGGTCGTCGTGGTCGACAAGGGCGACTGGGGCGGCGGCACGTCGTCATGGTCCTCGCGGATGATCCACGGCGGATTGAAGTATCTCGAGAGGTACGACGTCCCGCTCGTCCGCGAGTCCCTGCGCGACCGGGAGTGGCTCCTGCGCCGGGCACCGCACCTGGTCAGCCCGCTGCCGTTCGTGCTCCCCTTCTACGACCGCAACCAGTACGGCCCAGGCATGCTCCGGCTAGGGATGATCGCCTACGACGTCCTCTCGTTCGACAAGTCGGTGCCGCGCCACGAGACCTTCTCCCGCAAGCAGATCCTGCACCGCTTCCCGGGCATCTCCGCAGTTGGGCTCAAGGGTGGGGCCCGCTACTTCGACGCCCAGGTGGAGTATGCCGAGCGGCTGTGCGCCGAGCTCATGCTCGGTGCCCGCGCTGCCGGCGCGATGACGCTCAACCACACGCGGGTGGAGCACCTGGACCTCGACGGGACCCGCGTCCTGGGGGCCACGGTGGTGGACGAGCTCACCGGTGAGAGGTATCGGGTTCGCGCCGACGCGACGCTCAACGTCACCGGTGCCTGGGTCGACGACATCGTCGCCGGCACGAGCGCCGCGTCCCGCAGGTGGATCGGAGGAACGAAGGGCACCCACCTCGTTGTCGGGCCGTTCGACGGCGCTCCTAAGGACTCGATGTACTACGAGTCCGAGGACGGCCGGCCGATGATGGTCATCCCCTGGTTGGGGATGTATCTCATCGGAAGCACCGACAAGAGGTTCAGCGGAGACCTCGACACGGTCTCGGCCGACGAGGAGGAGATCGCCTACATCCTGCGGGAGACCAACACGCTCTTCCCCCTCGCCGGCCTCACCGACGAGTCGATCCTCTACGCCTACACGGGCGTGCGGCCCCTGCCGTATGTCGATGCCGAGCGCACGGCTGACATCTCCCGCCGCCACGAGATCCACGACCACGCACCCGACCTCGACGGGCTCTACAGCGTCGTGGGGGGCAAGCTCACGACCTTCCGGGCGCTGTCGCGGCACGTGCTCAGGCTGCTGCGGAAGCGAATGCCGGTCGGACCCTCTCGGCTCGGCGAACAGCGCTTCCCGGGCGCGGACGGAGTGGCGCGGCCGCCCGCTGACCTCGATCCCCGCCTACAGGCCCGGTTGACCCGGATCTACGGGTCCCGGGCAGACCGCGTCGTCGAGCTCGCCGCCGGAGAGTCCGCCCTCCTCACGCCGCTCGGCGACGCGCCCGCCGGGCTTCCTGCGCCCGCCGACGGTCAGCCGGTCGCCGCTGAGGTCCTCCTTGCCGTCCGGGACGAGGAGGCCCTGCATCTCGCCGACGTCCTGGCGAGGCGAACCATGGCCGGCCTGCACTCCGACTTGGGCCGCTCCGTCGCCGAGGCGACGGCCCGAATCATGGCTTCCGAGCTCGGGTGGTCCGAGGAGGACATCGCCGCCGAGCATGCGGCATACGAGGCCTACCTGCGCCGCTTCGAGCCGCCATGGCAGCCGGTCGCCGCGGAGTGAACGTGGAGCTCCTCCTCGGCATCGATGCCGGAACCACGGTCACCAAGTCGGTCCTGTTCGACCTGCGCGGACGTGAGGTCGGCCGCGGCTCGCGGCGGGTGCCGCTCTCCTACCCCGCCCCCCACCACGTGGAGCGCGACCAGGACGCCGTATGGGCGAGCGTCGTAGAGACCGTGCGCGACGCCATGGCCGCCTCGGGCTGCCGGGCGGCCGACGTCCTGGCGATCGGGGTGACCTCGCACGGCGACGGTGTGTACCTCGTCGACGCCCAGGGCCGGCCCACCCGACCCGGAATCATGTCGCTCGATACGCGTGCCCGCGAGGTCGCGCGGGCGTGGAACGCCTCCGAGGTGGGGGACCGGGCTCTCGCGCTCACGGGCCAGCGACCGTGGCCGTCCGCGCCGGCCGCCCTGCTGTCCTGGCTCGCCGTCCACGAACCCGACGTCGTGGCGGCCAGCCGCTGGGCCCTGCCGGCCAAGGACACCATCCGGTTCCGGCTCACCGGGCTAGTGGCGACCGAGCCCACCGAGGCCAGCCTGTCCTTCACCAACGTATCGACCCAGGACTATGACGACGACGTGCTCGAGCTCTTCGGTCTGGAGGCGCTCGGAGCGATGCGTGCACCCATCGTCGGCTGTACCGAGGCCCCGGCCGGGCTCACTGCCGACGCTGCGCAGACCCTAGGCCTGCTGCCCGGGACCCCCGTCGCCGGCAGTGCCCACGACGTCGACTGCGGGGCCGTCGGCACCGGGGTGGTCGCCCCGGGGACACTGTCGGTCATCGCGGGGTCGTTCAACATCAACCAAGCGGTGTCCACCAGCCCGACGACCGACGCCGACTGGTGCGCCCGCACCTTCGTTCTGCCCGGGTCCTGGCTCAACATGGCGATCAGCCCGACGAGCTCGACCAACCTCGAGTGGTTCACGACTCGGCTCTGTGCCGCCGACCTCGCGGCGGGGGCCGTGGGCGGAGACCCGTTCGGGTTCGTCGACCGCGAGGTCGCCGACGTGGCGGGCGACCGGTCGGAGCTTGTCTACCTCCCCTTCCTCTACGGCTCGCCCCTTGAGGGCGACGCGTCCGGCGGGTTCCTCGGCCTGCGGGGTTGGCACACGCGCGGGCACCTCCTGCGCGCCGTCCAGGAGGGGGTGGCGTTCACGCACCGATGGCATGTCGACGCCCTCGACCGCGCCTTCCCCACGACGGTTGCCCGGCTGACCGGCGGGGCGACACGCAGCCCCCGTTGGACCCAGACCTTCGCCGACGTGCTGCACCGCCGGGTCGAGATCACCGCGAGTGAGGAGGCCGGGGCCCTCGGCGTCTGCCTGCTCGCCGGCGTCGCGGCCGGCGTGTGGACCGACGTCGGGTCTGCCGTCGCCGCCACGGTCCAGGTCCGCGACAGCTACCGGCCGGGCCAGCGCGAGGACGACTTGGACGCGGCGTACGGGCGGTTCAGGGCGCTCGTCGAAGCGCTCGTCCCGTTCTGGGCTCAGCCGCGCTGACCTTCGGCCGCTCCAGGGCGCGGCGATCCCGGCAAAGTTCCGAAGATAACAATTCGGGTACGATCGTGCCCAATATTCACATCTAAGCACGTCCGTAGTGTGAGCACAGTCGTTAGTTTCTCACAAAGACTTGCGGATCTCTCATTCAGACTGATATCAATGCTTCGACAGTCATCGAGGACTGACCGTACGAAGGGGCGCCAACGATGGCAGCAGCCGCGACGCAGAGGACTCCCGTGCTGAGCTCGCGACCGACCAGGAGGGTGGTCACGGCGCTTGGCCTGGTTGTCGTCTTGGTGGCGATGTACTTCAGCACGAAGATCGTCTCGCCCGCCGAGGAGGCGAAGCTCAACCCTCCGCCGTTCAACGGTGCGACGTACGCCGCGGCCGAGTTCCCCAAGCAGGCGGCGAAGATCGAGGAGAAGGCTGTCGACCTGGGCACGCTCATCCCCGCGGCGGGCGCCGACCTCAAGGCCGCCGGCGCGCAGTACGGCGTCGACTCCGGGAGCGGCAACTACACCTTCCCGGTCAAGATCATCGCCACGGTCACCGGCGTCGACGAGAACTTCGTCACGCTCCAGTCGCCCGTCAAGGGCGTCCGGGTGCTCATCCCGCGCGGCGTCGCAGTCAGCGGCACTCCGGTCCGCGACGCACTGGGGGACATCACCTTCGGCGACTTCGTCGACCAGACCGACTTCCAGTCCGTCGCCAACGAGTTCAAGCTCCTCATCCAGAGAACCGTCCTCGGCCCGGCCAACGCTGCGGCGCTGGAGGGCAAGACCGTCTCGGTCGTAGGCGCCTGGAGCAGTGGTGGGGCTCCGAACACGTTCATCATCCAGCCGGTGAAGCTCGAGGTGCAGTGATGCCCGACGAGACGCCGCCGACGGGCGGCGCGACCCCCGAACCCGAGGACCTCGGCGACGTCGGTTCGGTGGTCCTGCGGGCTGTGGACATCACCAAGACGTACGGAGCGACCCGCGCCCTGAGGGGCGTCAACTTCGAGGTCCGTCGCGGCAAGGTCACCACACTCTTCGGGGAGAATGGCGCCGGCAAGTCCACGCTGATGAAGATCATCGCTGGCGTCGAGCGGCCCACCTCGGGCGAGCTGTTCCTCGACGGCGAGCCGGTCGAGCTGAACTCGACCACTGACGCCGTCGACAAGGGCATCGCGATCATCCACCAAGAGATGAACCTCTGCCCGAACCTGAGCATCCGCGACAACATCTTCGTCGGCCGCGAGCTTCGAACCATGTTCGGTGGGGTCGACTTCGCCGGCGAGCGGACCGCCGTCACCGAGGTGATGGAGTGGCTCGAGGAGACTCTGGACCCCAACACACTCGTGGCCGCGCTGCGGCTGGGCCAGCAGCAGATCGTCGAGATCGCCCGGGCGCTCGTCGCCGATGCGCGCATCCTCATCATGGACGAGCCGACCTCTGCGCTCAGCGCCTCCGAGGTCGAGGTGCTGTTCAAGGTGATCCGGGAGCTGACGGCGCACGGCGTGGCCATCGTCTACATCTCCCACCATCTCGAAGAGGCCATCGAGATCTCGGACTACGCAGTGGTTTTCCGCGACGGCAGCCTCATCGCCGCCGAGGAGGCCAAGTCGATCGACCTGCCCTGGGTGGTCTCCAAGATGGTCGGCCACGGCGCCGAGTACGACTTCCGGGACGCCGAGCGCACCTACGGGGAGGTCGCCCTGGAGATCGACAAGGTCACCGTCATCAGCCCCGAGGGCGGCGGCAAGGTCGCGGTGAACAACGTCTCGATCAACGTCCGTCACGGCGAGATCGTCAGCCTCTACGGGTTGATGGGCGCCGGCCGCACCGAGCTGATGGAGGCGCTGTCCGGACGCGACGACATCGCCTCGGGGGACGTCCGTGTCGAGGGCCGCAGCGTGGTCTCGATGAGCATCCAGGAGCGCATAGCCGCCGGCCTCGGCCTGGTCCCCGAGGACCGCCAGCGCGACGGTCTGGTCCAGATGATGACGGTGGGCGAGAACCTCTCGCTTGCCAGCCTGCTCCGCCTTCGCAAGGGCTCCTTCATCTCCCGCGGCCTTGAGAAGACCGGCGTGACGCGGAAGGTCGGCGAGGTCCGCGTCAAGACCGAGGGTGCACACATGCCCATCGGCTCGCTGTCCGGCGGCAACCAGCAGAAGGTCGTCATCGGGAAGATCCTCATGGCCGAGCCCAAGGTGATCCTCCTCGACGAACCCACTCGCGGCATCGACGTCGGAGCCAAGGGCGAGATCTTCAGCCTGTTGTTCGAGCAGGCCAAGCAGGGCCTCGCGGTCCTCTATGTGACCTCGGAGGTCGCAGAGGCGATCACCGCCTCCCACCGGGTCATCGTCATGAACAAGGGAAAGATCGTCCGCGAGTTCGACCCCCGCACGGCGACCCGCGAAGAAATCATGGCGGCCTCGGGCGAAGCCGTCCTCGACATCAACGATGAGGGAGCAACCCGTGGCTGAGAGGACGGCGTCGACCGCAAACGGGGCCAACGGGCGCAAGGTCAACTGGAACGCCGTCTTCATGGAGGGGAGGGCGCTCATGGCCCTCGCCCTCATCATCGTCATCTTCTCGGTGATGTCGGACAAGTTCCTCCAGTACGAGAACCTGCTGCTGATGACCCGGCACGTCGCGATGAACGCGATCCTGGCGATCGGCATGCTGCTCGTCATCCTCAACGGAGGCATCGACCTGTCGGTCGGTTCGACCGTCGGACTCTCGGGCGTCGTCGCCGGCTACCTCCTCAAGGGCATGCACGTCCCCTTCTCGGACCTGGTCGCCTACCCGGCCGTGTGGGTCGTCGTCGTCGTCTCTCTGCTCGTCGGAGCACTCGTCGGGTGGCTGAACGGGGTCATCGTCACGAGGTTCCGGGTGGCGCCGTTCATCGCCACCCTCGGCATGCTCTATGTCGCGCGCGGCATCGCGCTGCTCATCACCAACGGCGAGACCTTCACCAAGCTCAGCGGCGTCTCGAGCTTCGGCAACACGGGCTTCATCACGGTGCTCGCGGGGTCTCCGCTCGGCATCCCGATGCCGGTGTGGATGATGGTCATGTTCGCCATCATCTTCTCGGTGGTCCTCACCCGGACCCCGTTCGGCCGCTGGCTCTACGCCATGGGCGGCAACATCCGCGCCGCACAGCTCTCCGGCGTGCCGACCACCAAGGTCGAGACGCGGATCTACGTCATCGCCGGCATCTGCGCCGCCACCGTCGGCCTCCTGCTCACCGCGGACCTTCCGGCCGCCACGCCTCGAGCCGGTGAGGGATACGAGCTCAACGCCATCGCGGCCGTCGTCATCGGCGGCGCGGCCCTGGCAGGTGGCCGCGGCACCATCCGAGGCACGCTCATGGGCGCCTTCGTCATCGGCTTCCTCGTCGACGGGCTGGTCCTCGTCGGCGTCTCGGTCTTCTGGCAGCAGGTCATCAAGGGAGCAGTCATCATCCTCGCCGTCGCCCTCGACCAGGGCCAGCAGCGCCTCCAGGCACGCTCCGCGGTACGTCGCGCGGCGGCTGCCACACACGCTTCCCGAGGCAGCACGCCGTCGGGCAAGACGCCGGCCGGAACCTCCAGCCGGTGACCGCGAGAACCCGAAAGGTACTCACATGATGCGCAACAAGATCGGCGCGCTCGTCGCAACGGGGGCTGTGGCGTTCTCGCTGGCCGCCTGCGGCAGCAGCAGTTCCGGCGGCTCGGGGGCGTCATCCTCGGGCGGCGGCGGCGGCGGTGGCGGCACCATCGCCATCATCACCGTGGACATCGCCAACCCGTACTGGAAGGCCGAGGTCGACACGGCACAGAAGGAGGCCACGAAGCTCGGCTACGAGACCACAGTCGACGCTCACCAGAACGACCCCGACAAGCAGAACCAGTTCATTGACGGCGCCATCAGCAAGAAGGTCAAGGCCATCATCCTCGACCCGGCCGGTGCCGACGAGAGCGTGGGCGCGGTGAAGAAGGCCACCGACGCGGGCATCCCGGTGTTCCTCGTCAACGCCGAGATCAGCCAGCAGGGCATCGCCAAGAGCCAGATCGTCTCCAACAACGCCCAAGGCGCGACCCTCGGCGCCCAGGAATGGGCCAAGCAGACGGGTGGCAAGGGCACGTACGTCGAGCTCTTCGGCAACCCGACCGACAACAACGCCCGGGTCCGCTCGGACGGCTACAAGGCAGTCCTCTCGCAGTTCCCGGACCTGAAGCTGCTCCAGACGGAGACGGCGAACTGGGACCGCCAGCAAGGCAAGGCCAAGATGGAGATCATGCTTCGGGCGCACCCGGACATCACCGGTGTCATCTCCGGTAACGACGAGATGGCCCTTGGTGCCATCGCCGCGCTCAAGGATGCCAACAAGCTGAGCCAGGTCAAGGTTCTCGGCTTCGACGGCAACCAGGACGCGGTCGACGCGGTCAAGGCCGGCGAGATGGTCGCCACCGTCCTGCAGCCCATCGTGCACGGCACGACGCTCGCCGTGGACCAGGCGGACACCTACCTCAAGACCGGCAAGACCGGTGTGGCAACGGAGAAGCAAGCGCTCGACTGCGTTCTCATCACCAAGGACAACGCGGACAACTTCAACAACTTCGTTCCGCTGAGCTGAGTCAGGCCCTCTGGCCGCCGGCGACCTCCGGCGGCCAGAGCAGGCTCGGACACCTCGGGCCTGCAATCCGCCACGGCCCCGTAGACACACGCACAGGAGGTCTGTCCTATGTCCACCTCGAAGCTCAACCCGAAGACTCGCACGAGGGTGCTCGAGCGGCTCGCCGCGACGGAGTACGACGTGCTCGTCATCGGGGGCGGGGTGACCGGGGCAGGCGTGGCCCTGGACGCCGCGACGCGTGGCCTTTCGGTCGCCCTGGTCGAGAAGCGCGACTGGGCCTCGGGCACCTCGAGCCGGTCCGGCAAGCTCATCCACGGCGGTCTTCGCTACCTCGAGCAGCTCAACTTCGGCCTGGTCCGGGAGGCGCTCAGGGAGCGTCGCCTCATCCTCAAGACGCTCGCGCCCCACCTGGCCGTTCCCCTCCAGTTCCTCTACCCGCTCAAGCATCGGGTATGGGAGCGCGCCTACATGGGCTCCGGAGTCATGCTCTACGACACCATGGGGGGCGCAGGGGCCGTTCCCCACCACGGCCACGTCACCCTCTCCACGATCCGCCGGATCGCTCCGGGTCTCGACGACGGCCAGCTCATCGGCGGGCTCACCTTCTTCGATGTCCAGATTGACGACGCACGGCACACCATGGAGCTGGTCCGGACGGCCGCCTCACGCGGGGCGGATGTGGCGTCCGCCGTCGCCGTCAAGGACCTTGTCGTCGAGGACGGCGCGGTCGTGGGGGCGAAAGTCATCGATGCCGAGACCGGCACCGAGACCGCGATCCGCGCCAGGGTCGTCGTCAATGCCACGGGCGTGTGGAGCGACCGCATCCGTGAGATGGCGCCGGGCAGGCCCCCCTTCAGCGTGCGAGCGTCCAAGGGCATCCACCTCATGGTGCCGAGGGACCGGATCGACTCGACCATCTCGCTCTTCGTCCGCGCCGAGGACAGCGTCCTCTTCGTCCGGATCTGGGGCGACCACTGGCTCATCGGGACCACGGATACGACGTGGAAGGAGAGCCTGGACCACCCCGCAGCCACGGCCACCGACGTCGAGTACCTCCTGCGCAACGTCAACCGCGTCCTCAAGACCAAGCTCACCACCGATGACATCGACGGCGTCTTCTCCGGGCTGCGACCACTGGTCACCGCCGACAAGTCCGTCAACAGCAAGCTCTCTCGCGAGCATGCCGTCGAGACCTCTCCGCACGGACTCATCACGGTCGCAGGCGGCAAGTACACCACCTACCGGGTCATGGCCAAAGACGTCATCGACGAGGCCGCCAAGTCCTTGGGAACGAAGACTCCCTGCACGACCGCGACCGTCCGGATGATCGGCGCCATCGGCCTCGAGGCGGCCACCAACCGGCTGCGCCGCGAGGCATCTGGGCTCGGCATCGACGACGCCCACGTCGAGCACCTGCTCCGCCGCTACGGGTCGATGGTCGCCGACATCCTCGACCTCGTCCACGACCGACCCGACCTCGCCGCTCCGGTACCCGCGGCGGAGGCTTACCTGCGTGCTGAGATCGTGTATGCCGTGACGCACGAGGGTGCCCTCCACATCGACGACGTCCTGACCAGGCGAACCCATATCGCCATCGACACCCATCACCGCGGGCTCGACTCGGTCGAGGTGGTCGGCGCCCTGATCGCCGGCGAGCTGGGCTGGGACCGGGCCCGCACTGCGGCAGAGGTCGAGCACTACCGCGAGCGGGTACGCGTGGAGCGCGAGTCCGAGAAGCTGCCCGACGATGTCTCCGCAGCCAAGGTTCGCGACGAGGTCTTGGACCCGAGAGTGGTCGCGACACATCTCGAGGAACAGTGACAGCGAACCCCATTGTTGGGAACTATGGTCGCGTGCCCCCGAAACCGCGTGCCCGGAAGACGATCAACCGCCAGCGCCTCCTCCTCGACAAGGTCATCGCCTCGGGGTCCTGCACCGCACAGGAGCTGGCTGCCGAGTTCGCCGTGTCGATCATGACGATCCATCGGGACCTCGACGAGCTGGAGCGTCGCGGGGCCGTCCGCAAGTTCCACGGCGGGGTCACGGCGCAGCCGTCGGCCGTGTTCGAGTCCCAGATGTCGTACCGGATGCACGCCAACGACGCCCAGAAGACCGCGATCGCCGCCGCCGCCCTGAGACATGTCGAACCGGGGATGTCGATCATCTTGGACGACTCGACGACGGTCCTCAAGATGATCCCCGGCCTGGTCGAGCTCGCCCCGCTCCACGTCGCGACGACGTGCATGGCCGGGCTGCGCCAGCTTGCGGACCTCAACGAGCACGACGGGCTGCGGATCATCGGACTGGGCGGCGACTACGACGCTGCCCACGACTCCTTCGTCGGCATCCGCTGTGTCGAGCAGATCGAGGCGATGCGGGCAGACGCGCTGTTCATGTCGACCTCTGCGGTGTCGACGGGGATCGCCTTCCACCAGGAGGACCGGATTGTCTCGGTCAAGCGGGCGATGATCCGAGTCTGCACCAAGCGCTATCTGCTCATCGACAACTCCAAGTTCAACAAGGTGGCTCTGCATCGGCTCAGCCCACTCAAGGAGTTCGACCTGGTGATCACCGACGCGGGCGTCGACCCGGCCGTCCTCAGCGAACTGGACTCGCTCGGGGCGCCCTACGAAGTCGTCTGAGCCTGCCCGACGGCAATCAGCGAGCGGCCTCGGCAAGCACGGACCGGACCATCTCGGGGTCGTGGGCGAACCGCCCAAGGAAGAGCCCGTCGACGCTCTCACCGAGCTCGGTCAGCAGCCCGGGTCCTGCGCTGCCGCCATAGACGATGGCGAGGTCGGCGAGGTCGCCAGCCAGCGGCCCGCGGACCGACCGGCACACCTCCGCGACGTACGCAGCGGAGGCGGGCCTCGGCTGCCCGATAGCCCAGTGCGGCTCATAGGCGACGATGAGGCGCCCGGAGAGCCCAGCGGCGCGCGCGCCGGCAAGGGCGGAGCGCACCTCGTCGACGACCACGGCGGCCGCGCTCTCGGGGTCGGACTCGGTGCGCTCACCGACGCACAGAAGCGGGGTGAGCCCGTTGCGCCACGCGGCCGCGGTCTTCGCGGTCACCACGGCGTCGCTCTCGCCGAACAGGGTGCGCCGCTCGGAGTGCCCGACCTCGACGTGGGTGCACCCGAGCTCGGCTATCTCGGCTCCGGAGACCTCGCCCGTGAACGCGCCGACGTCCTCGCTGCAGAGGTCCTGGGCGCCGACCCTGACCGCGGAGCCGGCGAGATCGTCGAGCACGGCAGGGATCGACAGGAACGTCGGCAGCAGAACGAGCTCGGTCGCACCCGTACGCACGCCCTCGTCGGCGGCCGCGATCTCGCGCAGGGCGGCGGCATAGGCCCTGGTCCGGGCATGGGTGAAGTACATCTTCAGGCTGATCCCGACCACCCTGGCCGCCATCGTCACCGGCTCCTTCGCTATGTTCTACTTCAGTCTCAAGTGTGAGAGTGGCCCAATCTTCTCCAAAAATCAAGTGACATGTAACATTTTGAATGGTATAAATGACCTCAGATTCACGATTCGGGCTCCGAGGGACATCTCCGGAGCATGAACGGAGGGACGAGGTCGATGACGACCACGCGAGAGGTCTTCGCGACCGTCGAGGAGGTTCGGGCCCAGGACTACGTGCTCGCCACGTACTACCTCGAGCTCGACCCTTCGGTCGACATCCTCGCCAAAGCCGTCGGCTTCGCCGTGGGGCAGACCCTCGGCACCTGGGTCGAGGTCCCCGGGGTCACCGAGGAGATGACCCGCCTCCACCGGGGCAAGATCGTGCGCGTGCAGGCCATGCCGCCGGTCGACCTGTCCACCCAGCAGAGCGGTGACACCCGGTCGTTCACCATCCAGATCGCTCTCCCGACAGTGAACTTCGGTGACGACCTGGCGATGATGCTCACGACCCTGCTCGGCAACGACGCGTCGACCTCGGTGCAGGCCAAGCTCGTCGACCTCGAGCTGCCGGACCCGTTCGTGGCCGGCTTCCCTGGGCCACAGTTCGGGATCGCCGGGCTGCGTGAGCTGCTCGGAGTCCAGGACCGCCCGCTGCTGCTCAACATGATCAAGCCGTGCACCGGGCTGAGCCCGGCCGAGGGCGCGGCCATCTTCCGGGAGACCGCGCTCGGTGGGATCGACATGATCAAGGACGACGAGCTGCTCGGCTCGCCCGACTTCTCACCAGTCGACGAGCGGGTCCGGGCCTACAGCGCCGCGGCGAAAGAGGCGGCTCAGGAGACCGGCGTCGAGACCGTCTACGCCCCCAATGTGACCACCCGGCCCGACCGCCTGCTCGACAACGCGAGGCGCGCGGTCGACGCCGGGGCGCGCGTCGTCATGGTCAACTTCGCAGCAGTCGGGTACGGCGCGCTCGAGGCCCTCGCGGAGTCGGTCGGCGTGCCGATCCTCGGGCACCACGCGTCGGCTGGGATGTTCTACGAGGGGCCCTGCAGCGGGATGTCCTCGACCATCGCCCTCGGTGTGCTCCCGCGCCTGGCCGGGGCCGACCTCGTCATGCTCAACACTCCCTACGGCGGCTACCCGATGAGCCACCACCAGTACGTGCTCACCGCCCTGCAGCTCGCCGCCACCCGCCCACACCTCCGCCCGGTCCTGCCGATCATCGGCGGCGGCGTTCACCCCGGGATCGTCGCCACGTACGTCAGCGAGCTCGGCACCGACATCATGCTGGCAGCCGGGGGCTCGGTGCAGGGCCATCCCGACGGCGCAGCCGCCGGCGTGCGGGCGATGCGGCAGGCCGTCGACGCCGCGGTGGCTGGGCGGCCCCTCAAGGACGCCGCCGCCGAGCACCCCGAGCTCGCCGCCGCCCTGTCCGTGTGGCCCCAGCCGACCGACCTGTCGATCCACTGACCCCGCACCCGTACCCCCCCGACCCGTCCACCACGATCCCCGAGGAGCGCCCACCATGGCTGACCAGCTGCGACTCGTCATCGGCAGCGACATTGCCGGCTTTGACTACAAGGAGGCCATCAAGGCCGACCTCGAGAGGGACGGGCGGGTCGCGAGCGTCGAGGACATGGGGGTCTTCGCCGAGGACCGTCACAAGGAGTCCTACGGCTCGGTCGCCCTCCGGGGTGCCGAGCGCATCCGGGACGGCGCAGCCGACCGCGGCATCTTCATCTGCGGCACCGGGATCGGCGTGGCCATAGCCGCCAACAAGGTCGCCGGCATCCGGGCCACAGTGGCGTCCGACTCCTACAGCGTCGAGCGCTCGATCCTCTCAAACGACTGCCAGGTCCTGACCATGGGGCAGCGCGTCATCGGCCTCGAGCTGGCCCGCCGCCTCGCCAGGGAGTGGCTGGGTTATACGTTCGACAGCTCCTCGCCGTCCCACGAGAAGGTCCAGGTCATCAGCGACTACGAGTTCTCCGGTACCTGCTGAGCGGCGTACCCGCAGTCGTGAGAGGGAGCCGGCGAGGAGACTGACGCACATGGGCGTGCTGTGCATCGACGCGGGGACGACGATGGTCAAGTCGGTGCTGTTCGACGACGACGGCCGCGAGGTCAAGGTCGCCCGGCAGGGCACCGTCGTCACCACCCCGAAAGCCGGGTGGAGCGAGCAGGACATGTACTCGGTGTGGGACGCCGTCGTTCACACCGTGCGCCAGGTCGTCCACGGCGGCGAGGTGGAGGTGTCGACGGTCGCCGTCACGGGGCAGGGCGACGGCTGCTGGCTCGTCGGTGAGGAGGGTCGCCCCACCGGTCCAGCCATCTTGTGGAACGACGGCCGGGCGGCCGAGATCGTTGACGCCTGGGGCGCCTCGGGCGCACTTACCGAGGCCTTCCGCATCAACGGCAACCTCGCGTTCGCGGGCACGCAGAGCGCCATCCTCACGTGGCTGCACCGGCATGACCCCGAGCGCCTGGAGCGCTCGCACAAGGCGCTCTACTGCGATGGATGGCTGTTCCACCGCCTCACCGGGCAGTTCGCCGTCGAGGAGTCCGACGCTGCCTCCCCGTTCCTCGACCTCGCCGCCCGGTCCTACTCCCCCGCCATCCTGGAGATGTTCGACATGCCCTGGGCGCAGCGGCTCCTCCCCGAGGTCCTGTCCGGTCCCAGCCGGGTCGACGCCCTCCTGGACCAGCCGGCCACCGAGCTCCGGCTGCCCGCGGGCACGTCGGTGGTCATGGCCCCGTTCGACATCCCGGCCACCGCCATCGGCATCGGCGCCGTTTCCCCCGGGTCGGCGAACTCCATCCTCGGCACGACCCTGTCCACGCAGGTGTCCGTCACCGGCGCCGACACCTCGGGGGTGGTCGCCGGCATGACCCTGCCCATCGGCGTCGGCGATACCTACACCAGGTCCATACCTGCCATGGCCGGCGTGGGCGTCGTCACCTGGGCGATGCAGCTGCATCGGGCTCGACAACCCCAACTGGCTGTCCGACCTGGCCGCCTCGTCGGTCCCGGGGGCACGGGGGTTGTTCATCCATCCCTACCTCTCGCCCGCCGGCGAGCGCGCCCCGTTCCGCGACACCCACGCCCGCGGGTCGATGGTCGGGCTGTCCTTCGAGCACACCCGCTCCGACATCGCCCGGGCCACCCTTGAGGGCCTCAGTTACGTCGTCCGCGACTGTCTGCGGTTCGGCTCGGACTCGGTGTCCGAGCTGCGGCTGTGCGGCGGGGGAGCCAACAGCGCCTTCTGGTGCCAGCTGCTCGCCGACGTGACGGGTGTGCCCACCGCTCGCTCCATGGACACCGAGATCGGCGCGAAGGGCGCCTTCCTCACGGCCGTGACCACGGTGACCGGCGAGGACATGACGGACGCCGTCGAGCGGACCGTCACCCTGCGCGACCGGTTCGAGCCGGACCCGGTCCGCAGGGCGGCGTACGACGAGCTGTTCGGTGACTTCCTGTCGCTACGAGAGGGGCTGTCTGCCCAGTGGCGGCGACTGACGGCCATCCGCTCCCGCCCGGCGGCCAACCCGGGCGCCCGCTGACCGGCGCTCACGCCTCCAGGATGTGGGGTGTCGTCGTCGCGACGGCATGCAGCCCGAGACGCACGAGGATCGGCCGGCTGTCCGGTGAGCAGTCGACCCGGACCCACGGGTAGCCCGCTGCGAGCGCCAGTCGTGCTCGGTGGACGACCCCGGCCCGGTACAGGCCGCGCCCCCGCCAGTCGGCGTCCGTCGTGCCGCCCCAGAAGCCGCAGAACTGCGAGCCCTGCGTGAGCCGGAGCAGGTTGTAGGACAGCACCCCGCCGGTCGGTGCCGACCGCAGGTCCGTCGGGTCGCCCTGCTCGATGACGAAGGCGCGCAGGAGGTCCGGCCGCGCACGCTGCTCCACCCGCAGATGGTCGTTGACCCAGCCGGTCTCCTCACCCCAGACCCGGTCCATGAGAGCGGCCACCCGGCCCCAGGCGTCGTCGTCGTCGCAGCCGATCTCGCGGATCCGCACCCCCTTCGGCAGCGGAGCGTCGTGGACGAGGTCGGCACACGAGCCCAGCACGAGGGCCTCGAGGGCCTCGGACACGAACCCCGCGGCCGAAAGGCGCCGGGGCAGGTCGGCGGGGACATCGGTCGAGTACGTCTTCCACTCCACCCGCTGGCCCCGGCCCAAGAAGAACTCGACCTGACGGGCGACCCAGTGGTCCGGGTCGTCGCCGAGTCCCTCCGGGCACTCGATCATCGCCCCTCGCATCGTCGGGTCCTCGGGATAGCTCCGGTACACCGGCCCGTCCCGCTCCACCACCGTGCCCGGTGCCGCGTCGAGCTGGGTGAGCCGGATCTGGGTGTGGAAGGCCGCGAGCAGCTGCTCGGGCGTGGGCGGGACCGTCATGGCGAGAAGTCAACACCAGCTGGGTACGGCTACTCATCCGATATCCCCGGCGCTCGGCCAGGGTGAGCGCATGCCGACCACGATCCGCGAGCTGACGACCGCCACGCCGACCACCCGCAACCGGGTCGTCGACCTCCTGCGGGCGCTCGCCATCACCGTCGTGGTCCTCGGCCACTGGCTCATGGCGGCCGTCATGGTCCGCGAGGGCCGCCTCGTCCCCAACGCCGTCCTCGACATCGCCGGCTGGAGCCACCCGCTCACCTGGGTCTTCCAGGTCATGCCGCTGTTCTTCCTCGTCGGTGGCTACGCCAACGCCCTGTCCTGGCGCTCCGCCCGGCGGGCCGGCACGGCATACGCCGGCTGGCTCCGGGCCCGGCTACGGCGGCTGATGACGCCCGTCGTCCCGCTGCTGCTGCTCTGGCTCGTCATCGCGTCGGTGGGGTATGCCGCCGGCATCCCCGGCTCGACCCTGCGGGTCGCCTCCCAGGTCGCCCTGGTTCCGACGTGGTTCCTCGCGGCCTACGTGCTCGTCGTCGCGGTCGCGCCGGCGACGCTGCTGCTGTGGGAGCGCTGGGGCTGGTGGAGCGTGGCGGGCGGGCTGGCGGCGGGCGGTCTCGTCGACGCGGCGAGCATCGGCCTGGCCGTGCCGTGGGTCGGGTTCCTCAACTACCTCCTGGTGTGGGCGAGCGTGCACCAGGTGGGCTACGCGTGGCTCGACGGCGCGCTTCAGGGGGCGCGCCGTCGGGTTGCTCTCGCCGCCGTCGGAGCGGTCGGCCTCCTCGCCCTCGTGTGGGCGGGGCCGTACCCGGTGTCGATGATCGGCGTCGACGGGGCGGTGCTCAACAACTCCTACCCGACCCGGGTCACCCTCGGCTTCCTCGGCCTGGCCCAGGCCGGGCTGGTCCTGCTGGCCGAGCCGTTCCTCGCCCGCCGGCTGGAGGGGCGGCGGGCGTGGACCGCGACCGTGGCGGTCAACGCCCGGATCATGAGCATCTACCTGTGGCACCTCACCGCGATGGTGTTCGTCATCGGCGGGTCGCTGCTGCTCGGCGGGTTCGGCCTACGGGCGGTGCCGCTGTCGGGTGCCTGGTGGGTGACCCGGCCGATCTGGTATGCGGTGCTCGTCCTCGCGACGTCGGCCCTCGTCGCGGCCGTCGGCAGGTTCGAGGACCCGGAGCGGGAGACCCGTCCGACCCCGCCGGCGTGGCGTCCGGCCCTCGCGACGGTGCTCGCCTGCGGTGGCCTCGGCCTCATGGCCGGGCAGGGGGTCGTCTCTGCCGAGGGTGTGCACTGGATGTGGCCGCTCGTCCCCGCCGTCGGCGTCCTGGGGCTGGGGGTCGTACCGGTCGGGGCCTACGCCCGGCGCCGTCCGGCAGCCGAGTGACCCGAGCCCTCAGGGGCCCTGGCCGAACGCGTGCCGCCGCACCCAGGCGTGCATGGCCACGGCCGCCGCGGCCCCGGCGTTGAGGGAGCGGGTCGAGCCGTACTGGGTGATGTGCAGGACGACGTCGCAGGCTGCCCGCATCTCCTCACTGAGTCCCGGGCCCTCCTGGCCGAGCACGAGGACGCACTCGCGCGGCAGGTCGTAGGTCTCCAACGCGACCGAACCGGGCAGGTTGTCGATGCCGATGAGCGGTATGCCGCCCCCGCTCGTCCCCGCCGTTGCGGCCCACCCGACGAGGTCGTCCACGGTGGGATGGTGGTGCTCGTGCTGGTAGCGGTCGGTCACCATCGCTCCCCGGCGGTTCCAGCGGCGGCGCCCGACGATGTGGAACGCAGCGGCCCCCATGGCGTTGGCCGTGCGGATGACCGAGCCGATGTTGAAGTCGTGCCCCCAGTTCTCGACGGCGATGTGGAACGGGTGCCGGCGCGTGTCGAGGTCGGCGACGATCGCCTCGCGGGTCCAGTAGCGGTAGCGGTCGAGCACGTTGCGGCGGTCACCGTGCTCGAGCAGGTCCTGGTCCCACCGCTCGCCCTGCGGCCAGGGGCCGGGCCAGGGACCCACCCCCACGCTCTCGTCGTCGCTCACGACCCGATCCCACCACAGGTCCGGCGCCGGCTCAGGGTGCGGCCGGCGGGTCGAGCTCCTCGAAGAGCGTGAGCTGCAGCGCCCCGGGCGCCTCCATCCGGGCGTTGAGCGAGCGCCAGGGCGTCTCGGTGGGAGGGGCGAGCAGCGCGGCCCCGGCCTCGACGGCCACCTGGGTGCTCGCCTCGGCGTCGTCGACCTCGAGGGCGACCCGCAGGTGGGGGGCCACCCGGCGCCCGACCTCGACGGCGTCGATCAGCCCGACCTGCGCGGTGTTGGCCAGCTCGAGGGTGGCCCGCCCCGCGTCGAGGACGGTGACCAGCGCCCCGCCGGGACCGGCATACGCCTCCTGCTCCGCCATCCCGAGGACATCCCGGTAGAACCGCAGCGACTCCTCGTAGTCCGCCGCGTGGACAACGAGGCGCAGCTGGCGGACGCCACGCCCGCTCACCGGCCACCGCCGGCGCTGACGCCGTCCTCGACCTCGAGCCAGCGCCCGTCGCGCATGATGAGCCGGTCGGCCAGCTCGTTCTCCTCCCGCCAGGCCTGGACCCGGTCAGGCACGACCCGCAGCACTGCGTCGGCCCACCCCGCGGGGTCGGACTCGAGCTTGGCCGTGAGCAGCGCGAGCTCGGCGGGCTCCAGCTCCCCCGGGGTGGTCAGCTCGGCCCGGCCCTGGACCATGACGACGTCGCGGGTGCCGCCGAGGCTGACCCGCACGTCGGGGCGGTCGGTGACGTTGCGGACGGTCCGCGACCGCGACTCGGTGGCCGCGACGATGCGGCCGGCGTACCAGCAGAAGCACAGCGGGACGAGCCAGGGGCGCTCACCGTCGGTCGTCGCGAACCACGCGTCGACGTCGCGCTCGAGGTGGTCCAGGGTGTCGCTGATGCGTTGGGCGCGGCTGCGAGCGAGGTCCGGCATCCGTCCAGACTAGGCTCCGCGGAGCCGGCATTCCCAGGAACCTCCCAGCGTCAGCACGGGGACACAGCCGGGGACGCCGTGCCGGACCGCATACCCTGGGCCCGTGATGCATACGCTCGGACCGGACTGGCTGAATCCGGAGACCCTCCTGCAGCAGTACGGGATCTGGTTCGCCCTGGTCGTCGTCTTCATCGAGTGCGGGCTGCTCTTCCCCTTCCTCCCGGGCGACTCGCTGCTGTTCACCATCGGGGTGTTCATCGCGTCTGCGGACCCGACGCTGCACCTCGACATCAACCTCGGCCTCGCCTGCCTGCTGTTCAGCGTCGCGGCCTTCGCCGGGAACGTGGCGGGCTACGAGATCGGCCGGGCAGCCGGACCGCCGATCTTCGAGCGGGACGGGCGCATCCTCAAGCGGGAGTATGTCGACAAGACACACGAGTTCTTCGAGAAGTACGGGAACAAGGCACTCGTGCTCGGGCGGTTCGTCCCGATCGTGCGGACCTTCATCACCCTTGTCGCGGGTGTCGGCAAGATGGACCGGACCCGGTTCTTCACGTGGAGCGCTGTGGGCGCCGTCCTGTGGGCCAGCGGGGTGACGGTCCTCGGCTACTTCCTCGGCGGGGTCTCGCTCATCCGGAACAACATCGAGGCGGCGCTGCTGCTCATCGTCGTCGTCTCGGTCATCCCGATGGTGGTCGAGTACCTCCGGCACCGGAGGGCGTCGGCGCGCAACGCCGGCTGACTCCCGGACCGGCCCAGCCCTGGGTCAGCCGAGCTCGATCAGGCCCTTGGCGTATGCCGCGGTGACGGCCGCCGTACGGTCGGCCACCCCGAGCTTGGAGAAGGTCCGCAGCAGGTGGGTCTTCACGGTCGCCTCCCCGATGAACAGCTCGCGCCCGATCTCGGGGTTGGACATCCCCCGCGCCACGAGCCGGAGCACCTCGAGCTCCCGCGAGGTGAGCTCGGGGCCGGCCGGGGTGCGGAGCCGGTCGGCCAGCCGGGCAGCCACCGGCGGCGCGAGCACCGTCTCGCCACGCGCCGCCCGGCGGATGGCGTCGGCCAGGACCGCCGGCGGTGCGTCCTTGAGCAGGTAGCCCCGGGCCCCGGCCTCGACGGCCCGGACGATGTCGGCGTCGGTGTCGTAGGTCGTGAGGACGAGCACCTCGGGCGCGCCCGGCTCGGCCCTGAGCCGGGCGGTGGCCTCGGCGCCGTCGAGCACCGGCATGCGTAGGTCCATGAGGATGAGGTCCGGGTGCTCCCGGGCGGCGACGGCCAAGCACTCGGCCCCGTTGCCGGCCTCGCCGACGATCTCGAAGTCCGCCTCCTCGGAGAGCATGGCGACCATCCCCGCCCGCACCACGGGGTGGTCGTCGACGATGAGGAGCCGGATGCTCACCTGGGCACCTCGAGGAGCACGCGGGTCCCTTCGCCGGGGGCGCTGGTGACCCGGACCTCACCACCGAGCTCGGCCACCCGGGCCGTCACCCCGTCGAGACCGAAGCCCGGCCGGGCCGCCGAGATGTCGAAGCCCGCCCCGTCGTCGGCCACCTCGAGGCAGACCCGGTGGGGGTCGGCGTAGGAGAGCTCGATGGTGACGGCCGCCGCCGCGGCATGCCGCCGCACGTTGGACAGCGCCTCCTGTGCGGTGCGGAGCAGGACGACATCGGCGTTGGCGCCGAGCACGACCGGCTCGCCGGTCACGACGAGCCGCGAGTCGATGCCGGTCTCGGCCGCCACGGCCGTGACCAGCCGGTCGAGAGCCTCGGCGAGCGTCCGGGACTGCAGGTGGCCGGGGGTCAGCTCGGCGACGATGAGCCGGGCCTCGCGCAGGTTGTCCGCCGCGGTGCTCTCGACAAGGGCGAGCCGTTCCCGGGCGGTGCGGACGTCGTCGCGGGCCAGTGCGGCATCGGCCGCTCGGGCCAGGGCGAGCACCGACGTGAACCCCTGGGCGAGGGTGTCGTGGATCTCCCGGGCGAGCCGCTCGCGCTCCTCGTGAACGCCCCGGTCGCGCTCGGCGGCGGCCAGCAGGTCCTGGGTCCGGCGCAGCTCGTCGATCGTCTCGGCCCGCGACTCGGCCTCGGTGATGATCCGGTGGATGAACAGGCCCAGCGCAAGAGAGAGGCCGATCGAGATGACCGAGCTGATGATGATGGACGTCGCCATGCCCGACGTCCGATCCGAGGTGAGCCACTTGATGAGGGCGAGGGCCCCGACGACGACGAAGGTGCCCCGGATGGCGAGCCGACGCCCCAGCATGGCCCACATCTGCGGGAAGAGGATGAAGAAGAGGACCCACGTCTCGGTGTCGGGGTTGAGCCACTGCACCGTGAGGACGAGCCCCCAGGCGACCGCCAGGTATGCCGTGCCCCAGCCGACCGCGTTCTGGACCAGGCCACGCAGGGCCAGCACGGCATACGCGAGGACGACTCCGACCAGGCAGGCCACCTCGACGCCGCGGCCGTGCCGGCCCGGCGGCTCGACCAGAACGATGACGATCGCCGTTCCCCAGACGACCGCGAAGACGAGGTGCCAGAACACGAGCTGGCTCCGCCACATCCGCGAGAGGTCCTCCCGCGAGGAGGTGGCGGCGGCGCTCATGATGCCCATCATGGCCGGTCGGCTCAGGTCGTCCCACGCTTGTACCAGCGGAAGGTCCGGATGCACAGGACGAGCCCGCCGACGGCCCACAGCGCGAGCACGAGGGCGATCCGGCCGTGCTCCCACGTCCCGGCCATCTCATCGGAGGCCAGCTGGGCGGGGAAGAACACCGACCGCATGCCCTGAGCGATCCACTTCAGCGGGAACACCGACGCGATCTGCTGCAGCCAGGTCGGGATCTCACTGAAGTTGAGGTAGACCCCGGAGATGAACTGCAGGACGAGGATCGGGCCGATGACGACCGCACCGGCGGAGCGGGCCGAGGCGAGCGAGGAGTAGGCGACCCCGAGGACCGTTCCGGCGAAGACGCCCAGGACGAACACCCAGGCGAACGCCAGCCACCGGCTCGCCTCGCTCGGCAGGTCGACGCCGAAGCCGAACCTGGCGACGAGGAGGAGGACGACCATCTGGGCGAGGGACGTGAGTGCGACGAGGCCGACCTTGCCGAGGAAGTAGGCCACCGGCGGCATCGGGGTGCTCCGCAGCCGCTTGAGAGTGCCGTCGTCGCGCTCGGTCGCCACGGACAGCGCCATCGTCTGGAAGCTGGTCAGCAGCACACCGGCCGAGATCATCCCCGGGAGGAAGTAACAGCCCGGCGGTCATGCCCTGGCCCTGGGAGCCGAGGTTGTCGAACTGGTCGGCGAAGATCGTCGCGAACAGCGCGAGCAGCATGATCGGGAAGAGGAACGAGAAGAAGACCGACTCCTTCTCGCGGGAGTACATCTTCAGCTCGAGGACCGTGCGGTCCCAGCCGAGAGCCAGCGCGTGGGTCATCGGGTCGCTCCCCTTCCTCCGGTCGCGCCGAGGTCGTCGGCCGGCCGGCTCGGTGGTCCCGCCGTCGGCATCGGCGTGGAGGTGTGGCCCGATGAGCGAGAGGTAGGTGTCCTCGAGGGACGGACGGTGCACTGCGAGCGCGGGGACCTCGCCGCCGAAGCGCTGGGCCAGCCGGGTCACCTCGGCAGTCGGGGTGGGCGTGCGCACGGTATGCCGCTCGCCGCCCTCCTCCCAGGTGACGCTCGCCTCCTGGGACGAGCGGCCGTCGAGGTTGCCGGGCGTGTCGATGGCGAGCATCCGGCCCGGCCGCGATGACGCCGACCCGGTCGGCCAGCTGCTCCGCCTCGTCGAGGTAGTGCGTGGTGAGCAGGATCGTCGTGCCCTCGGTCGCGAGGGAGCGGATGAGCTCCCAGAAGTCGCGCCGGGCCTGGGGGTCGAACCCGGTCGTCGGCTCGTCGAGGAAGAGCAGCTCGGGTCGGCCGACGATCCCGAGGGCGACGTCGAGCCGCCGCCGCTGGCCGCCGCTCAGGCCGGCGATCCGGTTGTCGGCCTTGTCATCCAGACCCACTGATCCGAGGACCTCGTCGACCGGGCGCGGGTTGCGGTAGGCGCGGGCGGTGCTGGCGACCGTCTCGCGGGGGGTGAGCAGGTCGAGCCCGCTCGAGCTCTGCAGGACGATGCCGATCCGGTTGCGCCAGTGCAGGTTCGCCTGGTGCGGGTCGTCGCCGAGGACGCTGACGTGCCCGGCGTCGCGCTTGCGGAACCCCTCGAGGATCTCGACGGTGGTCGTCTTCCCGGCGCCGTTCGGGCCGAGGAGGGCGAAGACCTCGCCCGCCTCGACGGTCAGGTCGAGACCGTCGACGGCCCGCTTGGTGCCATAGGCCTTGGTCAGGCCCTCGATCGTGATGGCTGTGGTCATGTGTCCAGCCTGGCCCACCGGGGCCCCCGACGGCGACGCCCGGGCGGTGGATGCGCGGTCCACCGACCGGTGGACGGGCCGGCCGGCTCGCGCAGCCGAGGTCAGGGGTCGACCTCGCCCTCCACCGCCGGCCGGATGACCAGCCGCGTCCACGAGCCGACGTAGATCCGGTCGTCCGGGCCGACCTCGTGCTTGGCGCCGGGCGCGATGGGCCGGGTCGGCAGGTCCCCGACGGCGTCCCCGATGAAGGTGCCGTTGGAGGAGTCGAGATCCTCGACCCACCACCGGGTGCCGTCGGTCGTCAGCTGCGCCTGCCGGCGGCTCACGCCGTTGTCGGCACCGCAGTCGACGTCGGGGGCGATGTTGCGGCTGCGCGAGACCCGGCCGACGAGGAGCGAGGTATGCCGCAGGGGCACGACCCGGGGTGGCCCGGGCGAGGGCAGCGGGTCGGGACTCTCCTGGCCGGCATACCACTGCGGGTCGACCCAGACCTCGGCCACCCAGCCCGGGGTGAGGGCCGGGGCGGGGCTCTCCCCCGCGGAGACGGCCGGAGCGACGCTCCGGCGGGGCATGGCACCCGTCGTGTGGTCGTAGCCGCAGGCCTCGCAGAACAGCGCGTCCGGGGCGTTGGGAGCGCCGCAGTTGGGACAGGGCTGGTCGCCCGCTTCGGCGGCCGGGGCCGCGGGGGTGGGGTCGGGGGTCTGCTCGGAGACGGGTGGCATCGCCACGCCGCAGACGTCGCAGTAGTCCGTGGCGGCGCTGTCGTGACCAGCTGGGCAGCGACTCACCGGCGCACCCGGGTCGTCTTCGTCGAGGCCGTGTCGAGGGCCATCTCGTCGGCCTTGTCGACGGCTCGCCTGAGCCGCACGGTCCCGGTCTCCTCGTCGTCGATGTCGACGACCTTGCGCAGCTTGGAGGTCGCCTCGTCGTTGCCCGTCTCGGCGGCCAGCTGGACCGCGCGGCCGAGCTTGGTCGTCGCCGTCTCCTCGTCGCCCACCGCGCGCGCCGCAAGGCCCTCCTGGATGACCTGGGCCAGCTCGGTCTGCCCGGTGTAGTGCGCGACCTGCTCGTCGATGCGCGCCGTGAGGGCCGAGTCGTCGGACCACTTCGCCTTGACCAGGCCCTGCGCGGCGCTCGCGCCGGCGACGACGACCTGGACGCGCGCGGCGAGCTGCTCCTGGCCGATGTCCTTGGCGCTCAGGCGCACGCTGACGTGGTAGTCCCGGGTCTCGTCGGCCCAGGCCCCCGTCGGGTAGTCGCCGGTGAGGTCGTTGACGGGGGCCCGGCGGGCGGTGAGGTCCTCCACCGTCGGCGAGACCTGACGGACGAAGACGACCTGCGCCCCGAGCGGCGCCCACACCCGCAGCTGGGCGTCGGAGACCCCACGCGCCATCGAGGTGCGCATCATCGCCTCGAACTCCGCCGCCATGAGCGCGGGGGCGGGGATGATGTCCACCGTCCCGAGCAGGGCCTGGGAGACCCGGCGGAGCTCGCTCACCTTCCAGTCCACGCCCACGCCGCGGCAGTCGCACTGGTAGAAGCCGGTGGCCCGGCCGATCGCCTGGTCCAGGACCGGCGCGGGCTCGTTGTTCTCTCCGTCGGTGAGCAGGATCGCGTGCCGCTGGACGACCGACGGCACGGACTGGAAGAGGACCCCGGCCAGGTCGAGCCAGGTGGAGATGACCGTCCCGCCGCCCGAGCGCAGCGCCCGGATGGCCGTGGCCGCCTCGGCCCGGGTCCGCGCGTCCATCTGGACCATTCCCGGGCCGGAGCGGACGTGGGGGTAGGCGAGGAAGGCCGCGCCGTTGCCGGAGACGACGGCGAAGTAGGTCCCGTCGACGATCTGCTCGACGGCGGCCGTCGCGGCCTGCTTCGCGGCCTCCATGGGCGCAACGCCCATCGAGCCGGAGGTGTCGATGATGATGATCTCGCCGGCGTCTCCCGCGCCCGCCTGGCCGGCCGTCCCCGCACCGGAGCAGGTCACCGACACGATGGCGTTGACGTCGGTCCCGCCGTCGCGCAGGAACTCGTTCTGGTAGACGGCGGCGGTGAACTCAGCCATGTCGCTCCCTCGCATCGGTGTCGATGGCATTCTTCCCCAGCCGGGCCAGGGCAGCGGTGATGTTGTCGTGCCCGCCCTGCGACTTCGCCCAGTCGACGAGGGCGAGGGCGACGACGGCCGGGTCCTGCGACCCCACGGCGTCGACCCGGGCGCGCAGGGCGGCGGCCTCGGAGGCGTAGTTCCACAGCCCGTCGGAGCAGACGAGCACCCAGCCCGGGCCGGTCGTCTCGACGGTCCCGGTGGCGGGGACGACGTCGGGGGCGTCGAGCCCGAGCCACCGGGTGATGGCGTGCGCGCCGGGGTTGGCCTCGGCCTCGGCCCTGGGGGTGCCCGCGGCGATGAGCGCCTGGGCCATCGAGTCGTCGACCGTCAGCTGGACCCCCTCGCCGCCGTCGGGCAGGAGGTAGACCCGGGAGTCGCCGATCCCGGCGTACCGCACCCGGCTGCCCTCGACGACGGCGGTCGCCCACGTGCACGACGCGGGGCTGGGCGAGGCCGGGTCGGTGTGGGCGATGACGGCGGCGTTCGCGGCCGCCGCCGCCTGAGCCAGCACCCGGGTCGCCGCCGCGTCGACGCTCTCGGCCACGCGCAGCCCCTGGGGCAGCGGCGGCTCGAGGACCTCGACGGTGGCGCGGGCGGCCGCCATCGCCGCCCGGTCGGAGTCGGTCGAGGACGACACCCCGTCGCACACGACGAGCACCGCGCGCCCGCCGGGGGCCTCGTCGGCGAGCAGGGCCATGGCGTCCTCGTTGCGGGAGTGTCGGATCCCCCGGTCGCAGACGCCGGCGACCCACGAGGAGGGCGACTCGCGGAAGTGGTCGCGCTCGCTCGGCGCCTTGGTCCCGCAGGTGAGGCAGTAGAGGTCCTCGCCCACCTCGCCGCCGCACTGGGCGCACGGGAGGCGGACGTGGGGGGCGGGCGTGGGGCGGCGGCGCAGCGTGGGGGTGCTGATCGGGGCGCGGTCGTCGACGGCGCCGGCCGACGCGACCGGCCGCCACCTGGCCGGGGAGGCGACGGGCACGCCGCACGCCTCGCAGAAGCGCGCCCCCGCGGCGAGTGGGGCGCGCACGACGCGCAGGTGGCCGGGGCGGCCAGATCGTCACTCACGTCAGCGTCCAGTTCCTGATCTCGTTGGCCCGGTTGACCAGGGCGACCCGCTTGTCGGTGTCCTGCTCCGCCTTGGCCATCGCCCGCAGATGACTCTCGAGCGCGCTGCGCAGGGCCGGCTCGGTCGCGGCATACGTCCCGACCTTCCCCGACGGCGACGCGCCGCCGTGCCTGACCACGTCGAGGGCCTGCTCGAGGATCCGGGTGCTGATCGCCTCACGGTCGGCCGCGAGCATCCGGACGCTCTCGACGCTGCGCATCGCGTCGTCGAGGGCGGCGAGCCCGCCGGAGGGGGCGCCCAGCAGCGCCTCGGCGCGCAGCCGGCGGGACTCGACGTAGCCGCTGCTCGTCGAGGGCACGAGGTCGAGGGCCTCGACGGCGCCCCGCTCGTCACCGCGCGCGCGACGGACCCGGGCCATGCCGAACGCCGCCGGCGCGACGTATGCCGCGTCGGTGGCGGCGCACGTCGCGTAGAGGCCCTCGGCGATGTCGAGCTGCCCACCGCGCTCGCAGGCCAGGGCGAGGGCGACCTTGGGGGCGAGCTCGCCCGGGACCTGCTGGTAGACGGCGTTGAACGCCGACTGCGCCCCGGTCCAGTCCCCCGCGCGCAGCGCTGACAGGCCGGACACCCACAGCGCCCGCCAGTCCCACGGGTCGGCCTGCAGGAGCGCGGCGCTGGCCGCCGCGACCCCCGCCGGGTCACCCGCGCGCAGCGACTCCGCCGCCCGGGCGAGCCAGACCTCGGCGCTCGCCTCGGGGGCCTGCGCGAGCTGGGCGAGGCGCTCCTGCGGCTCGCCCGGCCCGAGGCTGAGCAGCCAGGACAGCTGCGGGTCCGAGGTGTCGCGCTGCAGGGCCGGCAGCTGGGACCAGTCGAGCTGGGAGGTCGAGACGGCGGCGGCGGCGAAGAACGTCGACGCCGACGAGGTGAGCGAGGTGCCCTCGGTCGTCGTCGCGACGATCTCGCGCAGCACGCCGAGCGCCTGGCCGCGCAGCTCGTCGGCGGAGACGAACCGGTCGGCCGGGTCGGGCGCGCAGCACTTGGCGATGAGCCAGTACAGCGAGTCGTGGGCCCGGAACACCGGCGTCGTCGCCGGGTCGGGCAGGGTGGTGAGGTAGGTGCTCTGGTAGCCCCGGAACTCCATGAGGAGCACGACGAGGGTCCGGCCGACGGTGTAGAGGTCCGAGGCGACGCTCGGCCCGGGCTGGGCGACCTCGGGAGCCTGGTAGCCGACGGTCCCGTAGATCGCCGAGTCCTCGTCGTCGACCCGCCGGACGCCGCCGAGGTCGATGAGCTTGACCGCGTCGCCGACCTGGATGAGGTTGTCGGGCTTGAAGTCGCAGTAGACGAGGCCGAGGTCGTGGAGGTACTGGAAGGCCGGCAGGATCTCGATGACGTAGGCGAGGGCCTGGTCGACCGGCAGCGGGTCGTAGACCCCGCCGTGGGCGCGCATCCGCTCCTTGAGCACCTGCTTGAGCGAGGTGCCGCCGACGTACTCCATGACGATGTAGCCGGCGTTGTCGTGCGTGACGAAGTTGAAGATCTCGACGATGAGCGGGTGCTCGACCTGGGCGAGGAAGCGCTGCTCGGCGATGGCGGCCGCGAGCGCATCGGGGTCTCCGGAGTTGAGCAGGCCCTTGAGGACGACCCAGCGGTCGGAGACGTTGCGGTCGCGGGCGAGGTAGATCCAGCCGAGGCCGCCGTGGGCGAGCGCTCCGGCGACGAGGTACTGGCCCGCGACGAGGTCGCCGGCCTTGAGCTTGGGGGTGAAGGAGTATGCCGTGCCGCACGCGGGGCAGAACCCCTCGGGCCGCCCCGGCTCCTCGCCGTGGGAGCGGCCGACCGCGCCGCCGCACTGCGCGCAGCTGCGCTTGTCCTCGGGCACCTGCGGGTCGGTGAGGACCGCCCCGGCCGGGTCGACGGGGGGTGCCGTGGGGATGACGGTGAGCCCCGCGCCGAGCCGGGCGGTGCGGGTCCGGGTGCTGCCGGTGCGGGTGCGTTGGGTCGCCGAGGTCCCGGCCCGCCTCGAGCCGATCGCCGCCGACCCGAGCCGGTGCGAGGAGGTCGCGACCGAGCCGGGGGCGTCGACGCCCGCCGGGCGGGCGCCGCCGTGGCGGACGGCACGGCGCCGCCGGTCGCCGCCGGCCCGGCCGGCGCGGGCGCCCGCACACGTCGCAGTAGCCGTCGAGGAGGTGGCCGGTGCACCCGGGCTGGGCGCACGGCGTGCCGTTGACGGCAGGGGGTCCGGCGACCGGTGCCGCCGTGGCCGTGGCGGCCGGCTCGGGGGCGCTCGGAGCCGTCGAGGGTGCGGCCGGCATCCCGCAGACGTCGCAGTAGCCGTCGACGACCGTGCCGGCGCACCCGGGCTGCGTACAGCTGCTCATGTCGGCTCCTCGCCGCGGACAGGGGGTGCGGCACCGGTCGGCGCCGCCGGGGCGGACTCGCTCGGCCGACCAGTCGATCCAGGCCGAGAAGGCGTCGACGAGGTGATGGGCGACCGGGATGGGGGCCGGCTCGCGGGTCAGCACGTCGCGGGCCAGCGCCTCGGCGGCGACGACGTCGGGGACAGCCCGCGACCCCGACGGCCGCCGCCTTCGCGGCGTACGCGTCGACCCGCTGCGACGAGCTCCTCCCGCTCGGCGATGGCGGCGGCGTAGCGGCCCTGGGCGAGGCTCATCGCCGCGGCGACCCGGTCGAGCCGCTGCAGGTATGCCGCCAGCTCGGCCTCCGTGACGGCACCGGTCCCAGCGCGGAGACGTCGGGAACGGCGTTGCGCGGGGCGGGCGAGACGGTCCGGACGGCCCGGCGGCCAGCTGGGTCAGCGCTCCCTCGCGGGCGACGAGGTCGGCCCGGAGCTCCTCGGCGGCCGCCGCCTTGTCGCGGGTGTCCCGGCGCTGGGCGTTCCCGACGATGAGGTCCCGCTCGAAGCTGGCCGCGTCGTTCTCGAGGGGGCCGAGCAGGCCGCCGACGTCGCCGCCGCGCTCGGCGCGCGCCGCGATGTCGTCGGTGCGGGTGACGAGCCCGTCAGGGTCCGCTCGGCGCCGGCGCGGGTCTCCCGCGGCTCCAGGCCGACCTGGTCGCGCAGCCGCTCGAGCTGGGCCCGCAGGTCCTCGACGCGGCGGGCGTACTCGTCGGCCGCCGGGTCGAGGCTGCGAGGCGGGTCCGCAGCTGGCCGGCGAGGGCGTCGGAGAGCCGGCAGGCCTCGGGCAGCGAGAGGGCGAGTCCGCTCGCCGGCCCCGGGCGCCTGGCCCGGCCGGGAGCGCGGACCGGTCGAGCGTGGCGTCGAGCCGCCCCCAGACCAGGGCCGAGAGCCGCTCGCGCTCGGTGCGGCCCACCCGCCCGCCGTCCCAGGTGGCGAACAGGAGCTGGTACCGGTCGGAGGCGGCCTTCCACAGGGCCATCGACAAGGTGAGGTCGGCGGTGAGCTGGTCGGTGCGGGCGGCCCGCTGCGCCGCCGCGTCGAGGTCGTCGAGCTCGGCCCGGCGTCCGCGCAGCCAGGACTCGAGGGCGGCGAGGTAGGTCTGCACGGCCGCCGGGTCGAGCGCCTCACCGAGCCGGCCCGGGCGGTCGGGGGCGGTCAGGGCGGTCATGGCGTCCGGCCGTACGCGGGGTCGGCGGGGTGGGCGCCCGGCCCGAGCGTCGGCGCCAGCCAGTGGTTGTACGCTCGCGAGCCACGCCCCGTCGGAGCGCATCTGCTGGAGCACGCCGTTGACGAAGCGGACCAGGTCGACCTGGTCCGCCGGGATGCCGACGCCGTACGGCTCGTCGGTGAACGCCTGGCCGGGCAGCACGACGGCGTAGGGGTCCTGGGCGGCCAGCCCCGCGAGGACCGTGTCGTCGCCGGTGATGGCGTCGACCTGGCCCCTCCTGGAACAGCACGAGGCAGCCCGGTGTGGTTGGCCGCGGGCGACCGGGATCGCCGTCGGGGCGAGCCGGACGAGGTTGTCCATGCTCGAGGTGCCGCGCCGGGGCGCAGACCTTCTTGCCGGCGAGGGCGGACAGTACCGGTGATGTCCGACCCCTTGCGGACGAGGATCTTCTGCCCGGCGCTGGTAGTACTCCGCTCGAGAAGGCGATGCTCGTCCACCGGTCGCAGGTGATCGTCATCGCCCGGACGACGACGTCGACCTCGTGCTTCTGCAGCAGGGGGATCCGGTCGGCGGCGGTGATGACCCGCAGCTGGACGTGGCCCTTCGGCCTCGCCGAAGATCGCCGCGCGCGATCGCGTTGACGATGTCGATGTCGAAGCCCTCGATGGTGCCCGTCAGCGGGTTGCGGGCGGCGAACAGGTAGGTGTCGGCGGAGACGCCCGCGATGAGCCGGCCACGCTCCCGTGATGGCGTGCCATGGTCGACCCGGGCGGGAGCGCCGCCGGGGCCGGGCAGCGCTCCCTGCGGGGCGTAGGACTGCAGGGCGTCGCGGCACGGCGGCGGGCTCGCCGGCCGGCGGCCGTCGTCGTGGCCGGGCCGGCCCGGCGGCGGTCGTCGGCAGCGGGGTCGGGGCGTAGCCGCACGCGGTGGCGAGGGCCGCGACGAGGGCGAGGGCCGCGGCATACCGGACGGGTCTCATGCGTACTCCTCCAGCCGGGTGCTCAGTCCTCGCCAGGCGGCGGCCGCCGCCGCGGCTCCGAGGAGCGCGGCGAGCCCGGCGACGAGGAGCAGGACGGTGGTGCCGCCGCGCAGCGAGTCGGTCGCCGCGGCGCCGGCGTCGTCGACGACCCTGGTCACGGCGGTGTCGAAGGCGGCGAAGTGCGCTGACGCCGACTGGTCGCCGGTCTCGGTCGCGGCGGTCACGGCCTTGTCCCACTTGCCGCCGTCGTCGAGCGCGACGATCGACTTGTGGTCCGCGCACGTACGCACCCCAGGCCTGCTCGAGGTCCGCCGTGGAGGCGCTTCGCAGCAGCGGCAGGCGCTGGTCGACGACTTTGGCGGCGGCGGCCCAGGCGTCCTCGAACGCCTTGCCGGAGCCGCGGGCGATGAGCCGCAGGCTCTCGTCGGACTTGGCGTCGTTGGCCGCCGTCCGGACCGCGGCCCCGTTCGACGACCGTGGCGTACGAGGTGGTCCGCACCGTCGTGTTGCTGCCGGCGACCGACGCGGCCGTCGCCACCCCGCCCGCGGCGAGCAGCACCACGGCGGCCGCGGCACCGGCCAGACCGAGGTTGACCCGCCGCCGGAACCGGCGGGCGACCCACTGGTTGACCAGGCCGAGGACGACCAGGACGAGCAGCGCCGCGCAGGAGGATGAGCCAGGGGTGCTGGCCGCCCATCGAGGCCTCGGCCCGGGCCGGCGTTGGCCGTGACGAGCGCCTCGACGAGCGGGAGCGCGGTGGCCCGCAGGTCCTTGCTCGCCGACTGGAGGTATGCCGCGCCGACCGGCAGCCCTAGGCGGTTGTTGGCCCGGGCGAGCTCCATCGTCGAGGCGTAGCGCAGGACCACGGTGTTGAGCTCGGCGAGCACCTGGCGGTCGGCGGGCTGGGCCTCGGCGGCGTCGGCGATGCTCGCGGGCGGCCGCGTCGACCGCGGCGTCGTAGGCCGCCCGGTGCTCGGGCGGCTCGAGCCCCCCGACGAGGAAGGCGTTGGTGGCGAGGGCGTCGGCGGCGAGCAGGTTCGTCTCGATGCCCTGGGCGCGGATGAGCTGCTCGGTGTCGGCGGCCGCGGCCCGGTTGGCCTGCCAGCCGAGGACGAGCAGCACGGCGGCCAGGGCCGCCACCAGGGCGCACAGCGCCGCGGTGGCGGCGCGGAGCCGGACGAGGGTCGCCGGGATCGAGCGACCGGCGATGACGGGGACGGCACGTCCGGTGCTCGCGGGTGCGGTCGGCGGCCTCTGGACCGGCGCGGCCGGGCGGCCGGGGGCGGTGGCCTGGGTCATGTGCCCTCCTGCTCGGGTGACCTCGAGGGGTCGGGGGTGTCGGCCGGGACGGCCGGGTCACGGAGGTCGGGAGGACCCGCCTCGGCCCGCGGGGCGAGGGCCTCGGGCGGTGCCGCCGGGTCGACGTCGTCCCCCGCCACGAGGTCCTCGGGCTCGAGGGCACGGAGCTGCTCGAGCGTCGGGGCCTCGACGTCGCGCAACCGCCACGCGTGCCGGCCGACCGCCGCCTCGAGGACGTTGCGGGCGAACCGGCCGTTGCCGAAGGTCGAGCCGCGCACGACATCGGCGAGCAGGGCGCGGAACCGCTCCTCGACGGCGTCGCTGACGTCGTAGTCGACGGCGGTGGCGAGCGAGCGGAAGATGGCGACCAGCTCGTCGTCGGTGTAGTCGGCGAACTCGATCGTGGTCCGGAACCGGCTGGCCAGCCCCGGGTTCTGGGCCACGAAGATCTCCATCGGGACGGGGTAGCCCGCGACGACGACGACGAGGTCGTCGCGCCGGTCCTCCATCTCCTTGACGAGGGTGTCGATGGCCTCGGTGCCGTACTGGTCCCCGGCGAGGGAGTAGGCCTCGTCGATGAAGAGCACGCCGCCGGCGGCCGTGGCGACGACCTCGGCGGTCTTGATCGCCGTCTGCCCGAGGTAGCCCGCGACGAGCTCGGAGCGGTCGACCTCGACGAGCTGCCCCGACGACAGCAGCCCCAGCGCCTGGTAGATGCCCGCGACGAGCCGGGCCACCGTCGTCTTGCCCGTGCCCGGGTTGCCCGTGAAGACGAGGTGCCGGGTGATCGACGGGGTGCGCAGGCCGGCCGTCTCCCGCTTGGCCTCGATCCGCAGGACCGCCACCTGGCGGTGGATCTCGGCCTTGACCGCGGCCAGGCCGATGAGCCCGTCGAGCTCGGCGAGCAGCTCGTCGAGGCTCTTGGCCGGGGGCGGGGCGGCGGCGGGCGCGGCGGCGGGGGCGTCTGCAGTCGGAGCGGCGGCGGTCCTGGCGCCCTCGCCGGCGTCGACGGGCCGGGCGGGCCGGGTCGCTCGGGCCGCGCCGAGCCCAGCCCGGGGAAGGCGCCCGGGCCCCAGGGGTCGACGTCGCCGAGGTCCAGTGCCGGGGTGGCCGGCCGGGGCGGCATACCGGAGCGCACCCGGGCCAGCTCGCCCATCACCTCGCCCCACACCCCGAGCAGCCGGTCGGCGGGCGGCGGCGGCCTCGGGTGCGGACGCGGGCGGGGCGGACGGCCCGAGGCCGAAGACGCTGAGCTGGGCGCTCGTCGCGGTGGCGGCGTTGCCGATGACCCGGGGTGCCGCCTCGCCGAGGGTCGTCGCGGCGGTGCACACCTGGGCGAGCGCCCGGGCGTACTCCACGGCCTCGGGTGGCCCGAGCCGGCGAGCCGGGTGAGCGTCGGCGTCGGGGCGCCGCGCCAACGGCGGCCGCGGGACGCCGCCCGGGTGAAGTCCTCGGCCCCCCGGCCGCCGCCGGTCTGCTCCGACCAGTCGACCCAGGCGCCGCGCGCGGACTCGGCGACCGTCGCGGCCAGCGCCTCCCCCTCGGCGCGGGCCGTCGCCGGGTCGGCGCCACCGCGCTGGGCGCTGGCGGCGAGCGCGGCGAGGGCGCCCGCGAGCGGGGCGTCGGGGACGGTGGTCATCACGGCTCCAGGTCGAGAGGGTTGGGCGGGCCAGGTGGGACGGGCGGCGCGACCCCCGGTTTCCTGCCCCGGGGTGCGTCTCGGGAGTCGGGACGACCGGTGTCTCGGGCGCCGGGACGGCCGGCGGCGGCGGAAGGGTCCCGACGCCGCCACCGACGTCGAGGGACCCACCGGAGGCGATCGTCCCGAACCGGCTCTCGAGGAACAGACCGTGCGCGACGAGCGCCTGGGCGTCGGCGTGCACGGCTGCGTCGAGCATCCGGGCCATCGTCGCGGCGAGGAGCTCGAGCTGGTCGACGAGGACCATGAGCGCCGTGCGGCCGCCCTCGATGGGCCGGGTGTCGGCCCACCCACGGGGCAGCCGCAGGTAGCCGCCGACCGTCTCGGGGAGGTAGTCGGTCGCCGTCGCGACCACGGCATACCCGTCGGCGCTGCCGACGCCGAGGTCGGGCAGCCGCGGCAGGATCGCCCGGATCAGCCCGTCGACCCGGTCGACGCGGGCCCGGACCAGGGCCGGTGCGTGACCCTCGACGAGCATCGTCTCGACCCGGTCGAGGGAGGCGACGATGTCGGCCTCGCCCGGCGGGGCGGGCAGCGACGCCGCCGTCTCCCCGCTCGCCCGCTGCGCCAACCAGTCCCGAAGGCCCACGGAAGCCAGCTACTGCTGGGAGGGGTTCCCCAGGTCGAGGGTCTGGGCGCCTCGCTGGTCCTGGGCCTGGACGCGGGCGAGGTACTCCTTGGACTTGTCGACCTCGGTCTCGAGGACGCCGATCGTCGCCGCCATCGTGTCCAGCGCCTTGATCTTGAACTCGTCGATCGAGTCCATCGTCGCGTAGATGTTCGGGAAGGCCGCCTGCAGCTCGGGCATCCCGAGGGTCGCCGAGGCGGCCTGCTCCTGGATCGCCGCCGAGTTGTCGCGGAGCATCTCGGACGTGCGCTGGATCAGCCCCGAGGTCGTCGGGTTGAGGGCGGTGATCTGGTCGAGGACGAGCTTCTGGTTGCCCAGGGCCTGGGCGACGATGACGGCGGTCCGCAGCGCGCCGACGGTCGTCGTCGAGGCCCGGTCGACGCCCTTGATGAGCTCGACGTTGTTCTTGATGATGACGTCGATGGCGAGGTAGCTCTGGATCGAGACCGCGAGCTGGGTGAGCAGGTCCTGGTGCTTCTGCCGGACGTAGAACAGGACGTCCTGGGACAGCGACTTCGGCACCCTCGGGGTCGCACAGCTCGAGCTCGGCGACCCGGGCCGCGACCTTCTCGTCGAGCCGCTCGGCGATGTAGACGTACTGGTTGAGCCGGCCCATCGTCGACCACAGGTTGGTCTTCTCCAGGTCGAGGGCGACGTTGTCGCGGGTCAGCTCGTCCTGGCCGCTGCGCAGGCTGTGCAGGATGGCGTTGAGCTGGGACTGCGCGCTCTGGTAGCGCCGGAAGTAGTCGACGACCTTGTCGCCCCAGGGGATGAACCCGAGGATCTTGCGGCCGCCGGTGACCTGGCTCGGGTCGAGGTCCTCGACGGTCCGGCGCAGCTCGAGCAGGGTCCGTCCCGACCGTCGAGCCCTCGGAGAGGCCGCCCTCCTTGCAGGGCCTGGACCGGCTGCTGGAGGAGCCGGTTGGAGGTCTCCGCCGCCTTGCGGATGTCGGCGTCGCCCATCGTGCGGACGCTGTCGGCCTGCTGGGCGAGCTCGGGGCTGCGCGGGGCCGCGGTCGTCAGCGCGTCACATGAAGGAGTCGACCTTGGCGTCGAGGCCGGGGACCGCGTCGGGCTTGACCTGCGGCGCCATCCTCGGCGCCTGGGTCGCGACGACCGGTGCGGGGGCATCGGGCGCGGTGAGGGTGAGGGTCTGGTCCGGGCGGGGCGAGCGGGGCGGGCGCGAGGCCGTCGTCTGTGCTCATGGGCTACCTTCCGGGCGCTGCTGGTCTGGAGGTGGGTCTCGGGGCCACGGGCGTCCGGTGCCGACGGGGGCGCGGCTCAGGCCAGCGGGGGCTCGGCGCCGCCGCTCGGCGGCACCTCGGGCGCCTCGGCCGGCGCCGCCTGCGGCGGGGCCGCGGTCCGGCGGGCGGGCGCGCGGCGGGGCGGCGGGCTCGGACCCGGCATACGACCCGGGCGGCGGGATCGTCGCGTCGCGCTGGCCGAAGTCGACCCTGACCGCCTCGCGCTCCTCCCCCTCGGCCTCGAAGTACTCGGCGCGGTTGATGCCGAACATCCCGGCGATGATGTTGCTCGGGACCGTCTCGACCCGGGTGTTGAGCTCGCGGACGTTGGCGTTGTAGTAGCGCCGGGCCGAGGCGATCCGGTCCTCGGTGTTGGTCAGCTCGGTCTGCAGGGCCATGAAGTTCTGGTTCGCCTTGAGGTCGGGGTAGGCCTCGGCGACCGCGATGAGGCGGCCGAGGGCCTGGCTGAGGACGTTCTCGCTCGCGGCCTGCTGGGCCGGCGACTGGCCGGGGGCCATGGCCGCGCCACGGGCCCTGACGACGTCCTCGAGGGTGCCCCGCTCGTGCGCGGCATACCCCTTGACCGTCTCGACGAGGTTGCCGATGAGGTCGTGGCGGCGGGTCAGCTCGACGTCGATCTGGCGCCACGCCTCCTGGACGAGGTTGCGCAGCTTGATGAGGCCGTTGTAGACGCCGACGGCCCACCCGACCAGCGCGAGGAGGACGACGACGATGATGATGACCGCGTAGATCATGCCCACTCCACCCTGTTGAGGACTGTCACCGGCGATCCTAGGGGTCCCCGAGCCGATGTCGAGCGGGTTCGGCCGCGGGCGCCGCGTCCTCGGCGGCCCGCGGGTGGTGCCGGTGCGCTCAGGCGAGGCCGAGCTCGGCGAGGCCGTAGACGTGCCGGTACTCCAGCCCGGCCTCGGCGAACCGCTCCGCCGCCCCCGTCGCGCGGTCGGCGATCGTCGCGACGGCGACCACCTCGGCGCCGGCCTCGCGGGCGGCGGTGGCCGCCTCGAGCGGCGAGGCCCCGGTCGTCGAGGTGTCCTCGACGACGAGGACGCGCCGCCCCTCGATCGACGGGCCCTCGATCCGCTGCTGGAGGCCGTGGGCCTTGCCGGCCTTGCGGACGACGAAGGCGTCGAGGCGGCGGTCGGCTGCTGCAGCGGCGTGGAGCATCGACGTCGCGACGGGGTCGGCGCCGAGGGTGAGCCCACCGACGGCGTCGAACTCCAGGTCGGCGACGAGGTCCAGCATGACCCGTCCGACGAGCGGCGCGGCCTCGCCGTCGAGGGTGATCCGGCGCAGGTCGACGTAGTAGTCGGCCTCCTGCCCGAGCTGAGGGTCACCCGGCCGTGGACGATGGCCTTGTCCCGGATGATGTCGAGCAGCCTGGCTCGGTCGGCGGCGAGGTGGGTCACGCGACATACGGTATGCCGCCCGCCCTCCCCCGGCCCAGCGCCTCTCCCCGCCCGTCACAACTTTTCCGCCCCATCGGGGAAACCGAAGGTTCGCATGGGTTGACTACCCCGGCGAACCTCGGGTTTCCCCTGCCAAGGGCGTCCCCTCCGTGGGGCGGAGAGGCTGTGACGGGTGGGGCGCGCGTGGTGGCCGCGCTCGGACGACGTCCGACCGGTACCAGGCTCAGAGGACGCCCAGCTCGTACCAGTTGGTCCCGCGGGGTATGCCGTTGACGGTCCGGAAGCCCTGCCAGCGCAGGTGCTCGTCCCGGGGTAGCTCCGGGGCGGGCGGGCGCGGCGGGTCGGTGCCGTCCCAGATGTCGTAGCCCAGCTCGAGCAGCCGACCGGTGGGGCTGGCGACCACGGCGGTCGCCAGGCGGAGGAGCAAGGCACCCGGCATTCCGTCGAGGAGGACGCGGGGGGTGCGTCGCTCGGCCAGGACGATGATCCGGGCCAGGTCGGCGACGTCGTCGGGTGCGAGGCGGGTGGCCGTGACGAGCAGCCGGCGGACCTCCTCGAGCACGGCCGCGCGGTCGGCCCGGCCGAGGCGACCCAGCGCGTGCCGATGAGCGACCTCCTGCCAGTCGGCGGGAGCCGTGCGCAGGACGTGGCGGTAGTGGCGCAGCACCTCGGGCTCCGCCGCCTCCGTCCTCGCGAGCATCGGCTCGGTCACCCTGTCGATGCTACGTCCGGCCGCCCACGCCCGGGGAGGTCAGCGGCGGTGCCGACTGACGAACCCGCCACTGCGAACGAGCCGACGGGGAGCCAGACGGGCCCCGGTCCCCAGGATCTTGTAGCGCAGGCTCGGCACCGAGACGACCCGCCCCCGCTCGGCGTCGCGCAGGCAGGCCTCGACGAGCGGGCCGGCCTCGAGCCACAGCGGGCCGGGGATCTTGGTGGCGTCGTGCCCCGCGCGCTGCTGGAACTCGGTGCGGACGAACCCCGGACACAGGGCGGTCACGTGGACACCCGTCCCCGCAAGGTCGCCAGCCAGGCCCTCGGTGAACGTCGTCACCCACGACTTGGCCGCCGAGTAGGTCCCACCGGCGATCCATCCCGCGACCGACGAGACGTTGATGATCGTCCCGCTCCCCCGCTCGCGCATGGCCCGGCCGGCCGCGTGCGAGAGGACGAGCACCGCCCGGGTGAGGACCTCGAGCATCGCCTCCTCCGCCGCGATGTCGTTGTCGAGGAAGGCCCGGCCCAGCCCGTAGCCCGCGTTGTTGACCAGGACCTCCACCGGCCGCTCGGTGGCCGCAACCCGCGCGACGACCCGCTCCAGCGACGCCCGCTCGGCGAGGTCGGCCGCCAGCACCTCGACCCGGACCCCGTGCCGCCCTCGATCTCGCCCGCGACGGCGGACAGGCGGTCGGAGTCTCGTGCCACGATGACGAGGTCGTGACCACCGGCGGCGAGCTGCTCGGCGAACTCGCGGCCGATGCCGGAGGTGGCCCCCGTGATCATGGCGACAGTCATGCGGTCACGATAACGGCGGCGGCAACAATGGCTACCGGGAAGTAGGGTGACAGGCGTGCGACTGGCCACGTGGAACGTCAACTCGATCCGCTCCCGGATCGACCGGGTGCACGCCTGGCTCCAGCGCGCGGAGCCCGACATCCTCGCCGTCCAGGAGACCAAGGCCCGCGACGACCAGTTCCCGTTCGACCGGCTCGAGGCGCTGGGCTACGAGGTCGCCCACCACGGCCTCAACCAGTGGAACGGGGTGGCCCTGCTCTCCCGGGTGGGGCTCGACGACGTGCAGGTGGGGTTCGCCGGCGACCCGGGCTGGGGCGAGCCACCCGCCGCGGAGGCGCGGGCCATCGGCGCGACGTGCGGCGGCATCCGGGTCTGGTCGGTCTACGTCCCCAACGGCCGGCAGATCGACGACCCGCACATGGCCTACAAGCTGCGCTGGCTCGGCGAGCTCAAGGACCGGGCGACGGGGTGGGCGGCCGACGGGACACCCGTGGCCCTGTGCGGCGACTGGAACATCGCCCCCCAGGACGAGGACGTCTGGTCGATGGAGTTCTACGCCGACAAGAGCCACGTCTCACCGCCCGAGCGGGCGGCCTTCACGGCGTTCCTCGACGCCGGGTTCGTCGACGTCGTGCGGCCGCACGCTCCCGGTCCGGGCGTCTACACCTACTGGGACTACCAGCGGCTCCGCTTCCCCAAGAAGGAGGGGATGCGCATCGACTTCGTTCTCGGCTCCCCGGCCCTCGCGGCCAAGGTGACGGGCGCGGTCATCGACCGCGAGGAGCGCAAGGGCAAGGGTGCCAGCGACCACGCCCCCGTCGTCGTCGAGCTGGAGGAGTGACCGACCCGGCCACCACAGGCCGGGCCTCACGAAGGAGTGAGAGCCATGACGAGCCGCAGGCTCAGCGTCCCCGCATCGGATGGTGCGCTGCTCCGCGTCGAGGAGCACCTCCCGCCCGGCTGGATCGAGCGCGGAGCGCCCGTCGTCGTGCTCGCCCACGGGTGGACCCTCACCCGGGCCAGCTGGTCCCTGGTCGTCGAGGCCCTGCTGGCCCAGCGATCGGTGCGGGTCGTCACCTACGACCAGCGCGGCCACGGCGCGTCGAGCATGGGCGACGCCGACCCCACGGTCCGGATGCTCGGCGAGGACCTCGCCACCGTGCTGTCGGCCCTGGTACCCACCGGACCGCTCGTCCTGGCCGGCCACTCCATGGGCGGCATGGCGGTGATGGCGTATGCCGGTCAGCACCCCGACGAGCTGCGGGCCCGGGTCCGCGGGGTGGTCCTGGCCTCGACGGCGGCGTCGATCGAGGGCCGCAAGCCGATCCCGTTCGAGGGGCTCGTCATGCGCGTGTGCTCGCACGCCCCCGACATCGCCCCCGGCCCGCTCGTCCCGCTCGCCGCACAGCGCCGGCTGTCGTTCGGGAAGGACCCCCGGCCCGAGGATGTCAAGGCGGCGGTGCGGCAGATCCAGCGGACACCGATGCCGACGATCGGCCGCTACTTCACGGCCCTGTCGGCTCACAACGAGCTCGCCTCGCTCGCCCACCTCGACACGGTTCCGACCCATATCGTCGTCGGCTCGCAGGACCGGCTGACCCCGGCCAGCTGGTCGCGGGTGCTCCATGACGAGATCGCCGGGTCACAGCTGACCGTCCTCGAGGGGCTGGGCCACATGCTCACCTACGAGGCGAGCGACGTCATCACCGACGCCCTGGTCGCCATGGTCGACGGCTGCATGGCCGCCGGCTCCGAGCTGGGCACCGCCGCCGGCTGACCGGGAGGGACCGGCGCCATGGCGACCATCCGGCCGGGCGCGCCCGGCGACCTCGCGGCCGTGACCGGGGTCTTCCGCCGGGCGTCCCTCGGCAACCCCGGCGACCGCGACCTGCTGTTCGCGCACCCGGAGTACCTCGTCCTGCGGCCGGAGGGACTGGCCGAGGGCAGGACGTATGTCGCCGAGCGCGACGGCATCGTCGTCGGCTTCGCGACCTGGGCGGAGGTGGACGGGACCGTCGAGCTCGAGGACCTGTTCGTCGACCCGCCGTGGACGCGCCGGGGTATCGCGACGGAGCTCATGGAGCACCTGACCGGCGTGCTGCGCGACCGGGGCGTCCAGCGGCTCGAGGTGACCGCGAACCCCCACGCGAGCGAGTTCTACGCCTCGGTCGGGTTCGCAGGGGTCGCGGTGGCGCAGACCCCGGGTGGCCCGGCGCCACGTCTGGTGATGGATCTGGGCTGACGTCGCACCCGGCGCGGGCCCGCGCCGGCGGGGCGTCGCTCAGAGGCCGAAGGTGGGCTCGTGCGGCTCGGTGCCGGCCACCCGGCGCAGGCCGAGGGCCGCCGAGGCGAGGGCCCCCAGCCCGGCGGCCACGGCCGCCCCGCGGAAGACCCACCGCACCTGCACGATCGCGGCGTCGAGGAGGGCACCGGTGTCGGTGTGGTCGGGCAGCGCGGCCACGGCGGCGTAGTACTGGTGCAGGCCGATCGCGGTGAGCAGGGCCAGCCCGACGACCATGCCGACCATCCGGGCGACGACGACGAGGGCGCTGGCACTCCCGTGGGCGTCGTGGGGCGAGTCGGCGAGGGCGGCGTTGTTGACCGGTGCGAGGGCCAGCCCGACGCCCAGCCCGACGAGGGCGAGGACGACCGTGGCGGCGGGACGCTCGAGAGAGCCACGACCCCAGGTGGACATCGCGACGAGGCCGGCGGCGGCGAGGGCGAGACCGGCTCCGCTGACCAGGCCGTCGCCGAGCCGGCGCAGCGACCAGCCGCCGAGCAGCGCCCCGACCGGGACGGCGAGCAGGAACCGCACCAGGACGAGCGCGGCCCCGGTCTCGGAACGGGTGAGCACCAGCCGGGCGAGGAGCGGGACGTCGACGACCACCGCGACCAGCGCCACCCCGACGAGCAGGCTGACGCCGAGGGCCCACCCGGCGCGCCCTCTGACCACCCCGCGGGGGACGAGCGGAGCGGCCGTGCGGCGGTGGTGGACGAGGTAGAGCACCGCGCACATCGCGGCGACCGGCAGGAGGACGTACCCCGAGGGTCCGACGATCTCGGTGGCCGGGTCGGCCGACGCGAAGGTGAGCACGACGGCGCCGAGGGCGCCACCCACGAGCGCCGCCCCCAGCAGGTCCGCCCGCCGCAGGGTCGCCCAGGACGCGTGGCCCCACAGGCCCAGCGCCGCCACCGCGAGCACCACGGCGACCGCCCCGACCGGCGTGGCCACCCGTGAGGTGGCGTCCCCGAACGGCACGAACGGGACGCCCAGCGTGACGTCGGTCGCCAGCCGCTCCGGGGCTGCCAGGGCGAGCCACCCGGTGAGTGCCGCGAGCGCGCCGAGAACCAGCGGCACGAGCCGCGGGCGTCGCGGCATCCCTCCCCCGGCGAGGACGACCCCCACCGCCAGCAGCACCCCCAGGGTGGCGTTGACCCAGAAGATGGTCCGCCAGCCGGAGACCGCGAGGATGACCGCGCCGAGGAGGGGGCCGAGCACCGAACCCAGCTCCTGGACGGCTCCGACGACGCCGAGGGGGGTCCCGCGGCGGGCGGGTGGCCAGAGGTCGGCGACCATCGCGAGGGTGGCGGGGACCAGTCCTCCGCCGCCGATCCCCTGGACGATGCGGCCGGTGACCAGGACGGGCAGCTCGACGGCCAGCGCGGTGACCGCCGAGCCGACGACGAACACCGTGAGGCAGCCGAGCAGCACCCGCTGGCGCTCCACGAGGTCGGCGAGCCGGCCGATGAGCGGGAGCACGGCGACATACCCGAGGAGGAACCCGGAGATGATGGGCGTGGCCTGCTGCAGCGCGTCGATGCCGACGCCGACGCCGCGCATCATGTCGGTGAGGGCGAGGACGACGACATAGGTGTCGGCGGCCGCGAGGGCGACGGCGACGGCCGCCGTGGCGAGCAGCGCCCTAGGGGCGGGTGATCTCAACAGCGGTCCCGTAGCTCGTGAGCCGCAGCGTGTAGGTCGCCGTCGTCGTGTCGAAGAAGGGCCCGGTCATGATGGCCGTGCGCAGCTGGTCCTTCGCGGTGATCCCGAACGTCACGGTGAACGTCCCGGTGCCGTCGCCGAGCATGAACAGCTGCTTGATCCGCGACCCCGGCAGGGTGCCGGTGTAGCGGTCGAGCACCTCGTCGCCCGAGCGGATCTGCTGCCCCTTGGCCGGGTCGGACACGTCGGTCAGCAGGGTCGAGACGCCCTTGTCGGGGTTGAAGAACACCGACGGGTTGGGGGCGCCCAGGGTCGCGAGGTCGGTCTCGACGTAGTCCGGGGTGAAGAACTTCATGTAGGCCGTCTCGCCGATGCAGATGAGGTCGACGGTGCCCGCGATGCCCTGGACGGTCCCGGTGATGCTGCCCTTGAACCTCGGCTCGGTCGAGCTGATGACACCGACGCCGGTCGCCCCGGTCACGCCGTTGACGTCGGCGGGGACGTCCTTGCTCGAGAGAGTGAGCTGGACGTACCTCGCGTCGTCGAGCACCCGTTTGGCGGCGGCGAGCCGCTCGGTGGGTGGGACCTGCGGCGCCGCTGTCGAGCCCCCTGAGCAGCCGGCCGTGCCGAGCAGGGCCGCGGCCGCCACAGCCACGGCCGCGGAGAGGGCACGACGCATGGGCGACACCTTAACCGCTGCCATGCCCTCGCCCTGCTGAGAGCCCACCCCCGCCCCGCGCGCCTCAACGCCTCAGCCCGCCTTCTCAACTTTTCCGCCCCATCAGGGAAACCCGAGGTTCGCCGGGGTTGATAACCCCTGCGAACCTCGGGTTTCCCTTGCGAAGCGAACGTGCGCAACCCCGGGACGCCGCTCAGTGCAGGACGAGGGCGTCGGCGTCGGTGTCCTGGTCGACGACGACGGTGTCGCCGTCGCGGACCTCGCCGCCAAGCAGGGCCCTGGCCAGCCGGTCGCCGATCTCGCGCTGGACGAGGCGGCGCAGCGGCCGGGCGCCGTATGCCGGGTCGTAGCCGGTGATGGCGAGCCACTCCCGGGCGGCGTCGGTCACCGACAGCGTGATGCGCCGCTCGTGCAGCCGCGTCGCGAGGGCCCGGACCTGCAGGTCGACGATCTGGCTCAGCTCGGCGGTCGTCAGAGCGTCGAACACGACGACCTCGTCGAGCCGGTTGAGGAACTCGGGCTTGAACGCCTCGCGCACCGTCGCGAGGACGGCCTGCTTCTTGGCCGTCGCCGCCATCGAGGGGTCGATGAGGTACTGCGAGCCCAGGTTGGAGGTCATGACGAGGATGACGTTGCGGAAGTCGACCGTGCGGCCCTGCCCGTCGGTGAGCCGGCCGTCGTCGAGCACCTGCAGAAGGATGTCGAAGGTCTCGGGATGGGCCTTCTCGACCTCGTCGAGGAGGATGACCGAGTAGGGCCGCCGGCGCACGGCCTCGGTGAGCTGCCCACCCTCCTCATACCCCACGTACCCCGGAGGAGCGCCGATGAGCCGGGCCACCGCGTGCCGCTCGGAGTACTCGCTCATGTCGATGCGGACCATGGCCCGCTCGTCGTCGAAGAGGAAGTCGGCGAGCGCCTTGGCGAGCTCGGTCTTGCCGACGCCGGTGGGGCCGAGGAACAGGAACGACCCGGTCGGTCGGTCGGGGTCGGACAGCCCGGCCCGCGCCCGGCGCACGGCGTCGGAGACGGCCCGCACCGCGTCGGCCTGGCCGATGAGCCGGGAGCCGATGATCGACTCCATCGACAGCAGCTTCTCGGTCTCACCTTGCAGGAGGCGCCCGGCGGGTATGCCGGTCCACGCCGAGATGACCTCGGCGATGTCGTCGGCGCCGACCCGCTCCTTGACCATGAGGTCGGCCGGAGCGGTGGACTGCTCCACCGCGGAGGCGGCGGCGAGCTCCTTCTCGAGAGCGGGAATGTCGCCGTAGAGCAGCCGGGAGGCCTTCTCGTAGTCGCCCTCACGCTGCAGGCGGTCGGCCTGCGTGCGCAGGTCGTCGAGCCGGGCCTTGAGGTCGCCGACCTTGTTCAGGCCGGACTTCTCCGACTCCCACCGGGCGGTGAGGGCGGTCAGTGCCTCGGTCTTGTCGGCGAGGTCGGCCCGCAGCCTGGCCAGCCGCTCGATCGAGGCCTCGTCGGTCTCCTTGGCGAGGTGGAGCTCCTCCATCTTGAGACGGTCGACGACGCGGCGGAGCTCGTCGACCTCGACCGGGCTGGAGTCGATCTCCATCCGCAGCCGGGACGCGGCCTCGTCGACGAGGTCGATGGCCTTGTCGGGCAGCCGGCGCCCGCTGATGTACCGGTCGGACAGGGTGGCGGCGGCGACGAGCGCGCTGTCCTCGATCTCGACCTTGTGGTGCGCCTCGTACCGCTCCTTGAGCCCGCGCAGGATCGCGATGGTGTCCTCGACGCTCGGCTCGCCGACGAACACCTGCTGGAAGCGACGCTCCAGCGCCGGGTCCTTCTCGATGTGCTCACGGAACTCGTCGAGCGTCGTCGCGCCGACGAGGCGCAGCTCGCCGCGGGCCAGCATCGGCTTGAGCATGTTGCCCGCGTCCATCGAGGAGTCGCCGGTCGCACCGGCGCCCACCACGGTATGCAGCTCGTCGATGAAGGTGATGATCTGGCCCTCCGAGGCCTTGATCTCCTCGAGGACGGCCTTGAGCCGCTCCTCGAACTCGCCACGGTACTTCGCGCCCGCCACCATCGCCGCCAGGTCGAGCGACACCAGCCGCTTGTCCCGCAGCGACTCCGGCACGTCGCCGTCGACGATGCGCTGCGCGAGGCCCTCGACGACGGCGGTCTTGCCGACGCCCGGCTCGCCGATCAGCACGGGGTTGTTCTTGGTCCGGCGCGACAGGACCTGGATGACCCGGCGGATCTCGGTGTCCCGGCCGATCACCGGGTCGAGCTTGCCGTCGCGGGCGGCCTGGGTGAGGTCGGCGCCGTACTTCTCGAGGGCCTCGCTCGTCGCCTCCGGGTGCTCGGTCGTGACCTTCTCCCCGGCGCGCAGGTGGTCGATCTGAGCCTCCACGGCCCGGGCGTCGACCTGGCCGGCACCGGCGAGCGCGTGCTTCTCGACGAGGGCGAGCAGGAGGATGTCGGTCGAGAGATGGGTGTCACCGCGCGCGGTCATCAAGGTGGTGGCGTGCTGGAGCACCGCGAGAGCTGCCTGGCCCAGGCCCGGGGTCGCCACGGTCGAGCCGGAGCTGGACGGCAGAGCGTTCAGGCGGGCCCTGGCTGCCGCGGCGACCGCGTCGGCGGTGGTCCCACCGGCAGCGAGCAGAGCGGGGGTCGTCGTACCCGACTGCTCGGCCAGGGCGAGCAGCAGGTGCGCCGGCGTGATCTCGGCGTGGCCGGCGCTCTGCGCGGCGCGCTGGGCGACGGCCAGCGCCTCAGCCACCTTTGCGGTGGGCTGCAGCTCCATGAAGGCTCCTTGGCTGGACCGGAAGGGGGAACGGAGGGTGCCGACCGACCCGGGACGGTCCGGGTCCGGGAGCCGGCACGAGGTACAACTGCCACGAAGTTGAGCGTATTCCGCTCAACATTGCGCGGCCACGCCGCCTGCCGGCCGGACCTCAGCAGCTGGCGGTCAGGCTGGTCAGCGTGTCGGCGGCGGTCGGCGCCGCACTCGGCGTCGCGCCGCCGGAGGAGGGCGCCGCCGCGACCTGGCTGGTGCTCGCCCTCGCCTTCTTGGCGCTCAGTGCGTCCTTGACGAGCGAGTGGATCTTCGCGTAGTCGGGGTTGCCGACCGTGACGACCTTGTCGGTGATCGGCAGGCTGCGGATCGTCCCGTGCTGGATCCGGCTGACGAGCTCGACCCACGCCGCAAGCTCGTCCTGGGTGATGTCGGTCGACAGGTTGTGCTTGAGCGCCGCCGCGAGAGCAGGGTAGTGGGCCACCATCGTCGCGGCGTCGACCTGGCCGGCCAGGGCGCCCGCCACGCACCGCTGGCGCCGCATCCGGCTGAAGTCGTCGCTCGTGGCGCGGGACCGGGCGTACCACAGGGCCTGGTAGCCCGTCAGGTGCTGCTTGCCCTTCTCGATCCACTGCACCTTGCCACCGGACCAGATGACTCCGCCGTAGCCGTTGGACCGGCAGCCGGCGCAGACCCGCTCCTGGACGTTGATGTCGACCCCGCCCATGGCGTTGACGAGGTCCTCGAAGCCGCGCAGGTCGATGACGACGGTGCGCTGGATCGGCTGGCCGAGGATCTCGGAGATCACCTCGCGGGTCGAGGTGAGCCCCGGGTTGCGGTCCTTGGGGAACAGGTCCTTGTGGTCCGTGGCGAGGGTCCAGATGCCGTTGAGAAGGCATTGGTCGCCGCAGTTGTAGCCGTTGGGGTAGAGGGCAGAGAGGGGGTTGCTCTTGGGGATGGGGGCGTTCTCGAGGTTGCGGGGCAGCCCGAACAGGACGGTGTCGCCGGTCTTGGTGTTGATGCTGGCGACCATCATGGAGTCGGTCCGCACGCCGATCCGGTCCGGGCCCGCGTCGGAGCCGAGGAGCAGCAGGTTGACCCGAGGGGTGCCGGCCCAGGGGTCCTCGCTCGGTCCCGTGGCGATCGGTGTGGCCCCTACCGCGACGACCGACGGGAAGATCGTCGTGACGACGGATCGCTGGACGGTGAGGTCGCGGGTGGCGATGCCGACGGGCACCACGACAGCGGCGCAGCAGCCGAGGACGAACACCGGACGCACCACCCGGCCCTGTCCGTCGCTCGGGCGGGTCTGGCCGGCCGTGAGGAGGATGGCCCCCGACCAGACGAGGGTGAGCACCACCGCCCCGAGGATGACCAGGGTGAGCAGCCCGGGGCTGACCGCAAGGTCGAGACCGGCCTTGACGAGGCCGCCGCGCACCCACAGGGACAGCAGGGTCAGCACGCCCAGCACGGTCGGCACCGCGAGCAGGATCCCCAGCGCGCGCGACCGCGTGAGCAGCAGCCCGGCCCCGGGTATGACGGTGCTCAGCCCGGTGAGGAGGTAGAACCGCCGGCGCCGCCGCGCGGCCCGCTGCAGCCGAGCCGCCCGGGGGGCGGGGCGCTGCTGGGCGGCAGGCGGGGCGGTCGGCACGCAAACCATGATGCACGCGGCAGCGCGCTCCGGGAGGGACCGCCGCCGCGACACCCGGAGACGCGTCCTACTCTGGACCCAAGCATGGGAAGGGGAAGGATGCGGGTCGTCGTCCTCGGTGTGACCGGTCTGCTCGGCCGCGCCGTCACGGCCGAGCTCGCAGCGCGGGGCCACGAGGTCGTGGGTGTCCGTCCGTCGGGAGCCCTGTCTGCCCTGGCGCCGGGCGCTGCGGCCGACGGCGCAGGTGCCGAGGGGCGCGGGGGCGGCCCCCGCGCCCGGCCCGACCCTGCCGTGCCGGTCGAGGGGCTGACCCGCTCCCAGTCGATGGACGTGACCGGCGCGACCGCGACCGACCTCGACGCCCTTCTGCACGGGTCCGGTGCGGTGGTCCACACGCTCGGCCCCGACGTCGAGGACCGTCCTCCGGCCCCGGCCCTCGCCCACTACCAGCGGCTCGTCATCGAGCCGACCGTCCGGCTCGTGCGCGCCGCCATGCGCCAGGGGGTCGGCCATGTCGTCGTGCTGGGGTCGGCCTACGCGACCTTCGACCGGATGCACCCCCAGTGGCGGCTCGCCGCTCACCACCCCTACATCCAGGCCCGGGTCGACCAGGCCCGCCGCGCCATGGATGCCGCCGCCGGGTCGGGCACGGCCGTGTCGGTGCTCGAGATCCCGTCCGTCTACGGGGCGCTGCCCGGGGCCGAGGCCCCCCACCGCCGGCTCTTCGACGCGGCGCTTCGTCGCGGGCCGCTCGCCATGACCTCGGCCGGTGGGAGCGCGACGGTGACCCACGAGGACGTCGCGGAGGCCGCAGCGGGGCTCGTCGACGGATCGGTCAGCCCCGGCCGCCACCCCATCGCCACCGACAACCTCACCCATCGCCGGCTCGCCAGGATCATCTCGACCGAGCTCGGGCGGCGCACCGCGACGGTGCACCTTCCGGGGCGGGTCTGGGACCTCGGGGGGCCGCCCGAGAGGCTCGCCCTCCGACGGCGCGGCCGGGCCTACGGCCTGGACCCGGCCCGGGTGGCCCACGACCTCCTCGCTCGGAGCCTCTTCCTCGACACCGAGACCAATGGGACGGCCCTGGGGCTGACGCCCCGGCCGGTCGACGACGCGGTGCGCGCGAGCCTGCGCGCGGCATACCCCGAGCTGTTCGCGGGGCGGCCCGGCTAGCCTGGACCGACCCCGCCCGGCCCATCCGGCCCGCTCAGGGGACGACGACGGCGCGCGCGGTGAGCTCCCCGTGCTCGAGCCGCTTGTACGCGTCCATGGCCCCGTCGAGGGTGTAGCGCTCGATGGCCGGGCGGATGGCGCCGCAGCGAGCCAGGTCGAGCACCTCCCGTAGCTCGGGGAGGCTGCCCCACATCGTCGAGGTGAGGGCCATCTCGTAGGGCGCCGCGCCGAAGCCCCAGGGCAGGGTCTCCGCGGTGATCCCGACGAGGGTCAGGCTGGCGCGCGGCCTGCCGCAGGCGAGCCCCAGCGCCATCGTGTCCGCCGAGCCCACCATGTCGAACACGGCCTCGCAGCCGCGCCCATGGGTGAGGTCGCGCACCGCCTCGACCGTGCCGGGGCCCAGCCGCAGGACGTGGTCGGCTCCGGCGGCCCGGGCGACGGCCAGCGGCTCGATCTGGTTGTCGACGCCGATGACAACGGCGCCGGTGATGGCCTTGAGGATCTGCACGGCGGTGCACCCCAGCCCCCCCAGACCGATGACGAGCGCGTGGCTGCCGCAGTCCAGTGAGGGCAGCACCCGCTTGACGGCGTGGTAGGGCGTCAGCCCGGCGTCGGCGAGCGGCGCTGCAGCGGCGGGCTCGAAGTGGCCGAGCGGGACGAGGTGACGCGCGGGCACGAGGACGTAGTCGGCCATCCCGCCATGCCGTCCCAGCCCGATCGCGGTCGCCACCCCGGTGCGCCGCTCGCAGTAGGGCACGAACCCGGCGACACAGGACGGGCAGGTGCCGCAGCCGATGGGGTGGTAGACGAGGTATGCCGCGCCCAGCTCGACATCGGTGACGTCCGGCCCCACGGCGACGGCCCAGCCGGCCACCTCGTGGCCCAGGACGAACGGCGGGTCCCACGGCAGCACGCCGCCCTGGTACTCACGGTAGAGATGGACGTCGGTCTGGCAGCAACCGCTTCCACCGACCTTGAGGACGACCTCTCCGGGGCGGGGTTCGGGGTCTGCAGGCTCGACGAGCTCGGGCTCGGACCGCCACTGCTTGAGCATGAGACCGCGCATGGCGCTCACCTCATCCGCGTCCGTCGTTGGGCGCATCGGCCACCGGTGGTGCTTGGGGTTGGAGGCCGCGCCGCGACCAGCGTGGCCCCACGTCGATGGTACTGAGGCTGCTGGGACACGGCGAGTCGAGCGTGATGAACGTTGCGTGGACGTCCGGTGGCCCACCGGCCACCGCGGGCCGGTGGGCCACTCAGCCGGGCAGGTCGAGCCAGGTGACCGCCCGGTCGACGAGCTCGTCCGGGCTGAGCCGGAGGTCGAGGACGACGCCGTGCTCGTCCGGCCCCAGCGGCTCGAGGGTGGCGAGCTGGGAGTCGAGCAGGCTCGGCGGCATGTAGTGGCCACGGCGGGCGAGCAGCCGCCGGCGGATGAGCTCGGGAGGTCCGTCGAGGAGCACGAGGTCGACCCCATGGGCCGGCCCGGACCGCAGGACGTCGCGGTAGGCCCGGCGCAGGGCCGAGCAGGCGATGACGGTGCAGTGCCCGGCCGCGGCCTGCTCGCCCATCCACTGGGCGAGCGCCCGCAGCCAGGGCCACCGGTCCTCGTCGCTCAGGGGTATGCCGGACCGCATCTTGGCGACGTTGGCGGGGCTGTGGAAGTCGTCGGCCTCGGCGAAGAGCAGGCCCGTCCGCCCGGCGATCCCGCGCGCGACGGTCGTCTTGCCGCTGCCGGACACACCCATGACCACGACGTGCCGGGTGGGCGGCCGGGCTCGTCGTTCACGGGGTCAGCGTGACACGGCGTCCTGGACCGGCGCCCCGGGGGCGGCGAGGGCGCCGAGCACGGCCGGGGCGCGAGGTCGGCCGGGTCGCCGGGTCAGCGCCGGGGGCGCCAGATGACCAGGGCCTGCGACCCGCATACCGGGGCGCTCCCCCAGCCGCCCGGCGAATACGTCACCGCTCGGCGTCACCGAGAACATGCGCGCGCCGAGTCCGCTCGAGGGCCGCACCCGCTCGAGCTCGGCGAGCAGGTCGACCACCCGGGCCTGCAGAGCGCGCACCTGGTCCTCGAGCTCGAGGATCCGGGCGATGCCCGGCGAGGCTGACGCCCTCCTCCTGGGAGAGGCGCTGGACCTCGCGCAGCAGCGCGACGTCGCGGGCGGAGTAGCGCCGCCCGCCGCCGCGGGTGCGCGACGGGGTGACCAGCCCGAGCCGGTCGTACTGGCGCAGGGTCTGGGCGTGCATCCCCGCGAGCTCGGCGGCGACCGAGATGACGAACACCGGGGTGTCGTCGTCGGGGCCGAACTCCACGCGCGACGCGCGGACGCTCCGGCATTCCCGGCCATGTCCGTCAGCTCCTTCCGGCTGCGTCGTTCACGTGGCCCGGGCGAACAGCTCGGCCCGCGGGTCGTGGCCGTCTCCTCGGCCTGGAGCGCCTCGACGGCCTCGCGCGCGGCGTCGCTGAGCCGCTGCGGCACGACGACGACGACCTTGGCGAGGAGGTCGCCGTGGCCGGTCTTGGTCTTGACGCCGCGGCCCTTGACCCGCAGCACCCGGCCGCTCGGCGTGCCCGGGCGCGACCTTGACCTTGACGGTGCCGCCGTCGAGGGTCGGCACGGGGACGGTCGCGCCGAGGGCGGCCTCGGCGAAGGTCACCGGCAGGTCGACGGTGAGGTTGTTGCCGTCGCGGCCGAAGACCGGGTGCTTCTCGACGGCCACGGTGAGGATGAGGTCGCCCGGGCCCGGCCCCGGCGTCGCCGGAGGCGCCCTTGCCGCGCAGCCGGATCTTCTGTCCGTCGCGCACGCCCGCCGGGATCCGGGTCGTGACCCGCTTGCCGTCGGCGGTGGTCAGGGTGACGGTCGAGCCCTCGACGGCGTCGCGGAAGCGACAGCGTGGTCCGGGCCTGGACGTCCTGGCCGGCGCGCGGGCCGCGAGGCGCGCCGAAGCCGCCACCGCCGGGGGCCCCGCCGCCCCCGAACATCTGGGCCAGCAGGTCGTTGATGTCGGCCTCTCCCGCCCCGGGGCCCGCTCCGCCGAAGCCCGGGCCGCCGCCGGTGCTGAACCGCACCCGCTGGCCAGCCACCCCCGCCGAACGCACCGAACAGGTCCTCGAAGCCGCCGCCGCCACCCGGCCCGCCCGCGGTGAAACGGGCGCCGCCGCGGGCCATCTGGCGGATGGCGTCGTACTCCTCGCGCTGCTTGGGGTCGGCCAGGACGGCGTGGGCCTCGCCGATGTCCTTGAACCTCTGCTCCGCCGTGGCGTCCCCGGCGTTCTGGTCCGGGTGGTGCTTGCGGGCGAGCCTGCGGTAGGCCTTCTTGATGGCGGCCTGGTCGGCGTCCTTGGGGACGCCGAGGATCGCGTAGAAGTCCTTCTCGAACCAGTCCTGCTGGGCCATCGGCGTCCTCCTCTCAGACGTCCTGGTCGTATGCCGTGGGGCGCGGCGTGGTCGGGTGTGCTGTCAGTGTGCGCTCACTCGGGGTCGGCGACGGCGACCCGCGCGGGCCGGAGCACCTGGTCGCCGGCTCGGTAGCCGGGCTGAAGGACCAGGACGACGAGCGTCGCACCGGCGTCGTCGGGCAGGTCGGGGCTGTCACGGTGGGACTGGTCCCACGGCACGTGCATGAGCGCCTCGTGCTCCATCGGGTCGAACACCTCCCCGATGGCGCCGTAGCGCGCCAGGCCGAACCGGCCCGAGGTGGCCTCGAGCTTGTCGGCGATGGCGGCGAACGGCCCGTCGGCGAGGTCACCGTGGTCGCGCGCGGCCTGGATGTCGTCGAGGACGGGGAGCACCGACTCGAGGACGTCGCGGACGGCGCGCTCCTGCATGGCGCCCCGGTCCCGGTCGACCCGGCGCTTGTAGTTGACGTACTCGGCCTGGAGCCGCTGGAGGTCGGCGAGCCGCTCGGCGGCGAGCACGGCGTCGGGGTTCGGCTGCGCCGGGGCGCTCCCAGGGGGCGGGCTGCCGGAGCAGCCGCCGCCTCGGGAGTGCCGGGCTCGTCGTTGACCGCCTCGGTGTTCACCGCGTCGTCCGCGCCGGCCGGTCGGCCTGAGCCTCGACGACCTCGGCGTCGACGGCGGTGCCGGCTCGGCAGACGCGTCGTCGCGAGGGGTGTCGGTCACTTGCTCTCCTCGTCGTCGTCGACGACCTCGGCGTCGACGACGTCGTCGTCGCCACCCGCGGACGACGAGCCATCACCGCCGGACCCGGCGGCGTCGTCGGAGGCGCCGCTGGACGCGGCGTCGCCGGCCGCGGCATACATCGCGGCACCCATCTTCTGGGACTCGTCGTTGAGCTTCTTGATCTTGGCGTTGATGTCCTCGGTGCCGGCGCCGGAGTCGGCCTTGACGGCCTCCTTGAGGGCGGCGAGCGCCTCGTCGACCGGCCCCCGGGACTCCTCGGAGATCTTGTCCTTGTTCTCGTCGAGGAACTTCTCGGTCGAGAAGACCAGACCCTCGCCCATGTTGCGGGCCTCGGTCTCCTCGCGCCGCACGCGGTCCTCCTCGGCGTGCGCCTCGGCGTCCTTGACCATCTTCTCGATCTCGTCCTTGGACAGGGCGGAGCCGCCGGAGATGGTGATCTTCTGCTCCTTGCCGGTGCCGCGGTCCTTGGCGGTGACGTGGACGATGCCGTTGGCGTCGATGTCGAAGGTCACCTCGACCTGCGGAATGCCGCGGGGTGCCGGCGCGATGCCCGCCAGCTCGAACGTGCCGAGGGGCTTGTTCTGCTGGGCGATCTCGCGCTCACCCTGGAACACCTGGATGAGGACGGACGGCTGGTTGTCCTCGGCGGTCGAGAACACCTCGGAGCGCTTGGTCGGGATGGCCGTGTTGCGCTCGATGAGCTTGGTGAACAGCCCGCCCTTGGTCTCGATGCCGAGGCTGAGCGGCGTGACGTCGATGAGCAGGACGTCCTTGCGCTCGCCCTTGAGGACCCCGGCCTGCAGGGACGCGCCGAGCGCGACGACCTCGTCGGGGTTGACGCCCTTGTTGGGCTCCTGCCCGCCGGTGAGCTCCTTGACGAGCTCGGAGACGGCGGGCATCCGGGTCGAGCCGCCCACGAGGACGACGTGCGAGATGTCGGCGAGCGCGATCCCCGCATCCTTGATCACGGTCTGGAAGGGCTGCCGGGTCCGGTCGAGCAGGTCCTGGGTCATCTGCTCGAACTGGGCGCGCGAGAGCGTCTCGTCGAGGTGGATCGGGCCGTTCTCGGACATCGAGAGGTACTGCAGCGAGATGTTCGTGCTCGACGCGCCGGAGAGCTCCTTCTTCGCCTGCTCCGAGGCGTCCCGCAGCCGCTGCATGGCGATCTTGTCCTTGGCCAGGTCGATGCCGGAGGAGTTCTTCACCATCGTCAGCAGATGCTGGACGATCCGGTCGTCCCAGTCGTCACCGCCGAGCTTGTTGTCGCCGCTCGTCGCCTTGACCTGGATCGTCGAGAACCCGTCATCGGGGTCCTTGCCGACCTCGAGGAGGGAGACGTCGAAGGTACCGCCGCCGAGGTCGAAGACGAGGATGAGCTCGTCCTCCTTGCCCTTGTCGAGCCCGTAGGCGAGGGCGGCCGCGGTCGGCTCGTTGATGATCCGCAGGACGTTGAGGCCCGCGATCTCGCCGGCCTCCTTGGTGGCCTGCCGCTCGTGGTCGTCGAAGTACGCCGGCACGGTGATGACGGCGTCGGTGACGCTCTCGCCGAGGTAGGCCTCCGCGTCGCGCTTGAGCTTCTGCAGGATGCGGGCGCTGATCTCCTGGGCGTTGTAGTGCTTGCCGTCGATGTCCTCGGACTTCCAGCCGGTGCCCATGTGCCGCTTGACCGACCGGATCGTCCGGTCGGCGTTGGTGACGGCCTGGCGCTTGGCGATCTCGCCGACGAGGACCTCACCACCCTTGGAGAACGCGACGACGGACGGCGTCGTGCGCCCGCCCTCGGCGTTCGCGATGATGGTCGGCTCGCCGCCCTCGAGGACGGCGACGGCCGAGTTGGTGGTACCGAGGTCGATTCCGACCGCACGTGCCATGGTGGGTGTCTCCTTGTGGTTCGGGGTCCGACACTCGGGCCGGGGTTGAGTTGTTGGGACTCAAGTTAGCGGTGACCGAATGGCGTGAGCAAACCGGCGTGGGCAAACTTGCGTTCACTTGGCTCAACTCTTGGGAGGGGCTCGATGTTCCCGCCCGTCCGAGGCCGTCGGCGCTCAGCCGCCGAAGGACGAGACGACCTCGATGCGGCCGACGATGTTGGCGTTGAGCTCGGGCAGGTCCACGGCCGGGACCCAGTACTCGAGGATCGCCTCCCCGCCGGCCTGGTGCACGGCATACCGGCTCATGAACTCGGCCTCGACCTCGAACCGGGTGACGAACCCGGCCCCGCTCGCCGGGACGTTCCAGTCGCGGGCGATCCGGGTTGCGTAGTCCTCGGTGAGCACCGGGTAGAAGATCGGCTGCTCCGGCAGCCGCGGCGGCCACGCCTGCCAGCCCGACTCCTTGACGAAGGCCAGCTCCTCCGGCCCGGTCGGACGCCACAGCACGACCGGACGCCCCGGGCCGAGAACGGCGTCGAGCCGCTCCTGCCAGCCCTCGTCGGCGAGGTCGGTCGCCGTCCCATGGGTGAGCATCAGGGTGTCGCGCCGGTCGACGTCGGAGAGGTCCAACGCGTGCCGCAACCGGCGGACGTCGCCATCGGCCCACAAGGCGGCCGCCGCCTGGACCCGCTCGGGGTGCGGCGCCGCCGCGAGGGCCTCGACGAGCGGCTGGGCGCCGGGGCCGAAGTCGGCACGGACCCGCCGTTCGAGGCGAGCGCTGGTCCGGGGCACGCCGGAAGTGTGCCAGCCCCGCCTGACCGGGGCCACCGGTTCGCACGTGCCCGCTCGGCGGGCGGGCGGCCGGGTGCGTCGACCGGGGCGGGCCGGCTGCCGCCTCGGGCGGCACGGGGGGACCGGGCCGGGGCCGTCACGGCGCGTCAGGCCCGGACCGGCGCGCCGTCGCCCACGTCCCGGAACTACCCTGGTCCGCCATGGGGTTCTACGCGGATACCGGGGCCATCAACACGACGTCGGCGACCATGGCGGCGGCCAGCCGCGACACGGTTGCGGCCGCCCAAGCGCTCGCCTCCGCGGGCTCGTCCGCCCAGGGCGGCATCCGCGACGCGCCCGTGGGCGAGGCGATCGGCGCGCTCGAGGTCGCCCTGCTGCACCAGCTCGGGGTGGCCGGCGGGGCCTTCGACTATGCCGCCGCCGAGCTGCAGGGGTCGGCCACGGCATACCTGCACACCGACAGCACCTCTGCCGCCAGGCTGGGGCGGCTCGATGCCGGCTGAGGCACCGGGCGGTGGCGCCGCCTCCGTCCTGACCCCGCCCCTCGGCTCCCCGTCGGCCATCCACGCGGCGGCGAGCAGGATCTCGGGCCTCGGACCAGACATCTCGGCGCTCGGCTCGACCGCCAGGGCGAGCCGCGACGACCTCGTCGGACGGAGCTGGACCGGTACCGCGGCGGACGCCTTCGGGGGGTTCGCCGGGCAGCTCAGCAGCCTGTGCGGAGCCCTCCCCGGCCCGGCCTCGACCATGTCGCGGCTCCTCACGACCTACGCCTCGGCCCTCGAGACGGCGCAGCGGGGGGTGACGGACGCCGCGGCCCGCTACCACCACGAGATCGCGCTCATCAACCAGATCTCGACCCGGACCGGCTCCGATCCGAACCGGACCGAGGCCGACGTCGCCGTGGCGCAGGCCGAGATCGACGCCGCCGACAGACGGGCGCAGCAGTGCGTCGACGACGCGTCCACCGCCTGGGACACCTTCGACTCGGTGCGCGCCGACGTCGTCTCACAGGCGCACGCCGCGGCCGGCGAGGTCGCCGGTGACCCGGCGGGTGCGGCCCTGGAGGAGAGGACCGGGCCGGCCGAGCAGGCCCGCGGGTGGAACGACGCGTTCGGCTCGGTCTGGGTGCTGGCCCAGGGCGACTTCGTCGTCGACGCCCTCGTCAAGCGGCTGGCGGCCAGCGGGTGGCCGGAGTATGTCGCAGGGCTGCGCAGCCAGGCCTCGATCCTGTCGAGCAAGGCGTCGGCGCTCGACGTGCTCAAGTCCCTCGGCCGGACCACAGCGGGCGACGACGCCGAGCTGGCCGCCCTGCTCAGCGAGACCGAGCGGATCGAGTCGGCGATCCCGTCGGCGTCCCGGATGGCGACGGCCGCGACCGACGCCAGCGGGGCCCTCGGCGTGCTCAGGACCGGCGCCGGCGTGCTCGCGATCTTCGGCGATGCCTGGACGGTCGTCGACCCGGCCCACGACGGGGCCCGCGGCACCGCCGAGCGCACAGCCGCTGCCGTCAACGGCGGGCTCATCGCGGCGAACCTGCTGCTCGACGAGATCCCCGTCGTGGGCGAGGTCGTCATGGTCGGCACCGGGCTCTACCTCGCCGGCGACTGGCTCTACGACCACTGGACCCCCTTCCACGACGTCTGCGACGACATCGGCAACGGCGTCTCGACCGCGTGGGACGCCACGAGCGACGCGGTGTCGTCGGTGGCGGGCGACGTCGCCGACGGCGTCAAGGGCGCCTGGGACACCGTCAGCGGCTGGTTCTGACATCGTGAGGACCATGGACGACGCCACCCAGCGCGAGCGGACCGGCCGCGCCGAGTCCCTGTTCCGCTCCCTCGGCGAGCATCCGTCGATCCCCCTCGGCGTCCTCACCGACGACCAGGAGATGGCGCTCGGACAGCAGGCGTGGGGCCTCGGCGACGCCGCGGTGCTCCACGCGTGGCTGGCCCTCCCCGAGGGCGAGCGGCGGCGGCGCGCTGAGGCAGCCGTGGCCGCGCTGGTCCGGGCTGGGCAGGCCGTCGTCGGGGCCGCCGGACCCCAGGGCGTCCCCGAGGGCGCCGTTCTCGGCGTCGAGCTGTCCGTCGTCGACCTCGCCCGCCGCCAGGGCGGACTCGTCCTGTCGACGTCCCTGCGGCGCGCGGACGACGGGTCCGACATCCAGCCCGTCGTCCGGCCGCTCGCGTACGCCGTCATCGACGAGGTCGGCGGGCTCCGCGGCCTCGTCGTCGAGCTCCGCGGCGGCGCCCGGCACGACTACCGGCTCACCTCCCTCGGCCGGGCTGCCGGAGGGCTGGCGACCTGGGCGGTCGAGGCGGTGCACCCCCGCACCGGGCCGCAGGTCGAGGCCGTCGTGACCCTGGTCGGGCATCGCCGACCTCGCGGCGGGCTGCTCACCCAGGTCGTCCTGAGCGGCGCCTCATCGGCCGACTCCCTCATCGCGCGGGTCGAGCGCGCCGACTCGGCCGCCGCGACCGCGCAGCCGGTCACCGCCCACACCCTCGCCGCGGTCCTCGCCGACGAGATCGCCGCCGCGGCGGAGCTGGCCGGCCGATGACGACGGTCCCCGGCTCGGTCCTGCACCAACGCAGCCCCGGACTCCATACCTCGTCGGTCGCCCTGCGCGCCACGGTCGCGGTGGTCGCGCTCGCCCTCGCCCTCGCCCTCGGGCCGACGGGCACGGGGCCCGCCGCGCTGTGGGTCGTCGTGGGCGTGGTCGGGGTGCTCCTGCTCGTCGTCGGCGTCGGCAAGCCGCTGCTGCACTGGTGGAAGGTCGACCTCCTCGTCGACGAGTCGGGTGTCCGCTTCGGCGCGCGCGGCGCGAGCCCCGACGAGGTCGGCAACGACCCCGGTAGCGTCGGCCGGGCCACCCGGGTGCCCCTGTTCGCCCCCTACCCCGCGATCCGCCAGGCCTGGGTCGTCACGGCGGACGCGACCCGCCGCGAGCTGGTACGGCGGGCGACCACCCCCGGCGGCCGGTACGGGCAGGTGAGCTTCGCCTGGGGCTTCTACCCCTCGCCCACGGCCCCCGGCCACCTCGTGCTCGCGGTCGACCAGGCTCGGGTCGCCTTCCCGCCGCCTCGTCGTCGTCCGCCGACGGGCCGGCTCCTCGCCAACCCGGTCGCCCTCGAGCCGAGCGGCCTGTGGGTGTTCCCCGTCCACGATGTCGACGCCGTCGTCGGCGCCCTCGCCATGCACGGCGTCGTCGCGAGCCCGCCCGGCGGCGACGCCCTGCCCGGTCTGGCGGACCTGCCGTGACGGCCGGCACCATGGCGCTCATCCGCGAGTACACCCAGCACATCGACGCCGCGCCCGCCGCCGTCTTCCCCCTGCTCTGCCCCGTCCGCGAGGGCGAGTGGCTCGACGGCTGGGCCGAGGGCTGCGAGATGGTGTACTCCCGGTCCGGCGTGGCCGAGCCGGGCTGTGTGTTCCGGACCCACCACCCCGACCGCCCGGTGACGACGTGGGTCATCACGGCGCACGACCCGGAGGCGGCAGTGGTCGAGTTCGCCCGCGTGACGCCCGACGTGGACGCCACGACGTTGCGGATCGTGGTGTCCGAGAACGCGTCCGGCGCAAGCGACGTGCACGTCCGCTATGCCGTGGTCCCCCTCTCGGCCGATGCCGCACCACAGGTGGTCGACCGCTGGGCACCCGCCAGTTTCGAGCAGGACATGCGCTGGTGGGAGAGGTCGATGAACCACTTCCTGTCGACGGGCCGGCTCCTGCGCGGGGGCGATGAGTGACGTGACACCAGACCTGCACCGAGCCGTGACCGCCGCGGCACGGCTCCTGCACGGGCTGCCCGGCGACCCGCACCGGGTGACCTCGCCGCTCGGGGTGTGGCTGCTGCTCGCCACCGTCGCCCACGCGGCATCCGGTGAGGACACCGCCCACGAGCTCGACGAGTACCTGGGCATGCCGCGCCACGAGGCCCTGGCGCTGGCCGACGCGCTGGCCGCCTCACCTCACCCTGTCGTCCTGAGCGCCGTCGCCGCGTGGTTCCGCGAGGACCGGCTCTCCGAACGGGTCCGGGCCTTCGTCGCGGCCCTCCCGGGCGAGGTGGCCTCGGGCCCCCTGCCCACCCAGGCCGAGGCCGACGAGTGGGCGCGCAGCCGCACCCTCGGGCTCATCGGGACCTACCCGGTGCGGCTCGACGACCCCACCCTGCTCGTCACCCTCGCCAACGCCCTGGCCTGCACGGTGGGCTGGCGGGTGCCGTTCCGGGTCACCGGCGCGGACCGGCTCGGGCCCGGACCGTTCCGGAGCTCGATGGCGCGCGCCCTGCAGGCCTCCCCGGGCCGGGCCACGATGCCTGGGTCGCCGACTCGCCGGTGGGCCGGGTCGCCGTCCACGTCGCGCGGGCCGAGGGACTCGACGTGCTCTCCGTCGTCGCCGACGCCGACGTGCCGGCCGCCGACGTGGTCGCCGCCGCCCACGAGCTCGCGTCCGCGCCCCCGGTGCGCGTTCCGCTGCGCGACCTGCCCCTGGGCGACTCCCCGGCGTGGACCATCGGCGAGGTCGTCGACGTCGCCACGCCCCGCGAGGTCCGCGATGGCCGGATCGTCGACGTGACACTGCCGGCCTGGTCCGCCCGCAGCGAGCTCGACCTGACGGCCGATCCCGGCCTGGGGTTCGCTGCCGCCGGCGACGTGCTCGCCCGGCTGGTCGACCAGCCCGAGCTGGCCGTCGACGCCAAGCAGTCGGCCGTGGCGCGCTACCACCGGGTGGGGTTCGAGGCGGCGGCGGTCACCGCGATCGCGGGGCGGATGGCGGCCGTCATCGAGCAGCACGAGGTCAGCGTGCGCGTCGGGCACCTGCGCTTCCCCCACCCGTATGCCGTCGTCGCCGTCGCCCGCCCGGTCGCCCCCCGGGCCCACGAGCCGGACCCCTGGGACGGCATACCGGTGTTCTCGGCGTGGGTGGTCGACCCGGAGGAGCCGACCGACTGAGCCCGTCCCGGCGCGCATCGCAGGGCGCTGACCCGTCACGGGTGGGTTTCCGCCCCATCAGCCGCCCCGAAGGGGCGGATTGCCACCCCTCGTATGCGGAGGGCTCGGCGCCTCAGACGGTGCGGGGCACCTTCCCGGTCCAGGTGAGGACGCGGCACATCACCTTGTGGCCCATGTCGCCCGCCTCGGCGAACATCAGCGGGCAGCCGCCGTCGATGACGGTGATGCCGCGCTCGCGCCCCCAGGCCGTCGCGGTCGCCGAGACGCTCCCGCCACCGAACGACCGGTGCATCCACACCTTGTCGATGCCGAGCTCGGCGGCCTCCTGCATCGTGGCCTCGGCGTGCTGCGGCGCGGTCCCGATGACGACCGCGTCGACCCCGCCGGGGATGGAGTGCAGGTCGGCGTAGGTCGGGTCGCCCTCGACGGTCTCGACGCTCGGGTTGACGGCGAACACCTCGTAGCCGTTGGTGCGCAGGAACGTGTAGACCGCGTTGCTCCCGTGCCCCTTCGGCGCGTGGGACACCCCCGTCACCGCGATCCTCCGGCTGGCCAGGAACTCCCTCGCCGCGTCCTTGGTGGTCCTCATGGCCGCACCTCTCTCTCCCCCGCGATCCTTCCACCGCGAGGGCCCGAGCCGGTATGCCGTGGACCACAGTGTGACGCATGTCCGGGCGGCTCAGCCGGGGCTCGGGTGGACTCTTCCGTGCCCGTGCCGTCCGCCCCCTCGGCCACCGGCACGGTCGGGAGCCTCGGCCGTCGGGGCGGATACGAGGGTCGCGATGAGCGTGGTCAGCGGGACCGCGAGGACGAGCCCGATGCTCGAGGCCAGGGTCCGCACGACCTCCTCGCCGATCGACTCGCTGCTGAGCAGCTCCGCACCGGTCCGGTCGTAGAGCGTGATGAGCAGCAGGACGGGCAGCGCCCCGCCGGCATACACGAAGACGATGGTGTAGACGGTCGAGGCGATGTGGTCGCGCCCGATCCGCATGGCCCGGGCGAACAGGTGGCGGCGCGGGAGGTCGGGGACGAGCGCCCGGAGCTCCCAGACGGCCGAGGCCTGGGTGATCGTCACGTCGTTGAGGACGCCGAGGCCGGCGATGATGACCGCCGCCGCGAACAGGGCGTGCATGTCGATGTTGCCGGTGAGCACGGACAAGGTGGCGCTGTCGTCGTCGCCGACCCCGCTCAGCCGGGTCGCCCCCACGGCGAGCGACCCGACGGCGGCGGTGACCAGCAGCCCGGCGACGGTGCCGGCGAGCGCCGCGCTCGTGCGCAGCGAGACGCCGTGGGTGGTGTAGAGGACGACGAACATGATGGCCGCGGACCCGGCGAGCGCGACCGCGACGCCGGAGTGACCGACGATGAGCGCCGGCAGGACGAAGACACACGACGACCCCCGCACCGACGGCGAGGCCGACAAGGGACAGCAGTCCGCGCACCGGGCGACCGCGACGAGGACGACGGCGAAGAGGAGGGCGAGCAGGGCGACCGGCAGGGCCCGCTCCACCCCGAGGAAGGTGTAGCCGGCCGGCGTCGAGGAGGTCGCGGGGGTGGCGACGAGCTCGACGACGTCACCGGCCCGTAGGCCGGAGGCCGTCACCCCGGGCGGGACGTCGACGCTGGCCGGGGTACCGGTCTGGGCGCCCGTGTCAGGGTCACGTCGATGGTTCCGCAGCCGGCGGGCTGGCTCGTCTGCGCGCCCCCCGACAGGCCGGTCCCGGAGTCGCTCGTCGTCGTCGGGCAGGCGGGGTGGACCGTGGACACCCGGCCGTGGGGGAAGGTGACGCCCGGTGCGGCATAGGCGGTCCCCTGGGCGCTGTGGCGGACCTGGTCGGACGAGGGCCACAGCACGACGACGGCGACGACGGTCGCGATGAGGGCGGCCCCGAGCAGCCCGAGGAGGACCAGGCTGGGCCCGCTCCGCCACGAGACGTGGGCCGCGTCGTCGCTCACCTGCGCTGCGGCGTGCGAGTGACCCGAGGGCATGCGGCGCAGGCTAGCCCACGCCGGTGTGCGGACGGCCGTCCCGGACTGGGCGGCACGGTCCGGCCCCCAGTGCCCCTGCGGGACCGGTGCGTGGAGGAGGCGGGCGTCCCCGGTCCGCGGGTACAGTCGACGGACCAGGAGATCTTCGAGCTGCAGTGCGGATCGAGGAGGTTCGACAGATGCGAACGACGACACCCGACTCCGGTCGCCCCGGCGACGCGGCGCATCAGGACCCCGATGACTGGACCGACGCGGGGACCTTCCAGCGGGCCGAGGAGGCCCGGGTCGGCGAGGCCGACACCGAGGCCGCCGCCCTGCCCGAGGACCTCATGGCGTTCCCGTCGGAGGCCGACGAGGCCGACGTCGTGGAACAGCGCCAGGACCTCGGCGAGGACGACGGCGAGGACGAGCCGCACGACCTGGCCACCGGGCCCGACTACGAGTGACCCCGCGGCCAGGTCCGCCGCCGTGGGACGACCTGCCGCAGCCGTGGCGGACCGGATGGGCGACGGCCCCGGACGGGCCAGCGTCCGGGGCCGTCGGGTCGGCGTCGGCGGCCGGCACCCCTGCGAGCCGGCCTCGCCGACGGCGCGATCAGGCGCAGACCGTCGACTCGATGCTCTGGCGGTCGGCGCCGTGGCTCGACGGAGATCTTGCGGGGCTTGGCCTCCTCGGCGACCGGGATGGTGAGGGTGAGGACGCCGTCGGCATACTCGGCCTCGATCTTGTCGAGCGCGACGCCGTAGCCGAGGGTCAGCTGGCGGGCGAAGGTGCCGCTCGGCCGCTCGTGCGAGAGCCACTGGACGTCGCTTTCCCGCTCGGTGCGCCGCTCGGCGCGCACGTCATGGTGCGGTCCTCGACGTCGACGTCGATCGTGCTCGGGTCGACGCCCGGGCAGGTCGATGCAGGCGACGAATGCTCGCCGTCGCGGAAGAGGTCCATCGGCATCGCCGTGGACGCGGGAGTGCGGGTCGCCGCGGAGAAGAAGCGGTCCATCTCGCGGAACGGGTCGAACGTGGTTGCCATGGTGTACCTCCTGGGTGCTGGTGATGCGGTCGGGCTGGTCGGGTCGGTGTGCCGTTTCGGACCTGCCGCGTCGAGCGCAGTTGCAGATGTGCCGCTCGGCATTCATGAGTGTCAACGACTCAACTCCATGGATTGTTCCCTCCCGTCTGCGTGGTGACGCGAGTGTCGGCGCTCCGCGGCAGACTGCGGCCATGGACCGAGCGCGCACCCCCTCCAGGTCGTCATCGACGCCGCCGACCCCGCCGCGCAGGCCGCGTTCTGGGCCGCCGCCCTCGCCGACCGCGGCTATGCCGTCCCCGGCCCACCGGGCGGCTTCGCCGACTGGCCGGCGTTCCTCCGGGCCCAGGGCATCCCGACCGAGCGCTGGAACGACGCCTCCGCGCTCGAGGCGGAGGGGCACCCACGGATCTTCTTCCAGAAGGTCCCCGAGGCCAAGGCGGTGAAGAACCGCGTCCACCTCGACCTGCTGGCCGGTGGCGGCCCGTCGGTCCCTCTCGACGAGCAGCGCGCCCGCGTCGCCTCCGCGGTCGCCCGGCTCGAGTCGCTCGGCGCGACCCGGGTCGAGGAGCACACCGAGCTCGGGGTGCACTGGGTCGTCATGCGCGACCCCGAGGGCAACGAGTTCTGCGCCTGAGCGCGGTCGCCTCGGCACCCGGCCCCGGCGGCGGCGCGAGCGCGGCCCGGTCAGCCCGGGATGGTCGCCCCCGTCAGCCAGTGTCAGGGCGCCGGCGATGTCGGCGACCGTCCAGACCGGGCCCTGGGCGGCGGTGAGGCGAGGTTCGCCCGGCCCTGGGCGCTGAGGTAGTGCTTGAGCGTCGGCGGCGGCTGGGCGCCGCCGGTCGCCGGGGTGCCCTGCCTCGAGCCAGCGCTCATGACCCTGGCCGTCGACGATGATGACGACGTCCTGGTGCTGGACGTCGTAGGTGAGCGTCGCGCCGGTGAGCCAGTCCTTCGCGTGGCGGGGTCGCCGGCCGGCACCTTCTGCATGAAGACGCCGAACGTCTTCCACACCGTCGCGATGTCCGCGGCGGAGGCGGTGAGGAACTCCCAGTTCGGCTCGGCGCCGATAGAGCTTCTGGTATGCCGCGAGCCGGGAGACGGTGTCCCGCTGCGGGTCGATGGTGATCTCGAGGAAGACGGACCTTCTTCCCCAGGCCCGCCTTGGCCGCGGCCGCGGCGGCGTCGCGCATGTTGACGCTCGTCATCGGGCAGACCTCCTGGCATTCGGTCATGAAGTCCGCGATGACCAGGGTCGAGTCCCGGCGAGCGAGCCGAGGGTCACCTGCCTGCCGTCCTCGTCGGTGAAGGAGACCGACCCGAGCGCCGCGGGGAGGGCCATGTCGACCGAGGTCCCGGAGGTGGGGGTGCGCCGACGGAGCAGCCGGACCGGAGGAGGCCCCGACGGCCGACGAGCACGCCGCGAGCGTCGACAGGACGGTGGCCGCGGCCAGGAGCATCCAGGAACGTCGCACGGCGGCACTGTAGGAGGGCAGGCTGGACGGTTCCCCAAAGACCCGTCAGCGACGGGTGGGACGAGGACCCGGTCGACGCGAAGGTGCCGGGCCGGACGCAGGTGGCCGTCGGGGCGGCGCCCCGAGGTCGGGCGGCCGAGGGCGCCGCGGTCAGGCCAGCGCGCCGAGCAGCCCCTCGATCTCGTCGGCCTTGGGCACCCGGCCGGAGACCAGCACCTTCTCGTCGACGACGAGGCCGGGGGTGCGCATGACACCGTAGGCCGCGATGTCACCGAAGTCGGTGACCTTGGTGATCTCGGCCTCGAGGCCGAGGGTGGCCAGGGCCGCGCGGGTGTTCTTCTCGAGGTTGACGCAGTTGGCGCAGCCGGAGCCGAGGATCTTGACGTGCATGGCGGGTGCCTTTCGGTGGGGTTGCCCTCAGGTGGTGAGGACCGCGTTGAACAGGTAGCCGACGCCGACGATTCCGGCGCCGACGACGAGGGCGAAGGTGACGATGAGCTGGGGCTTGAGCACCCGGCGGAGCAGGATCATCTCGGGCAGGCTCAGCGCGACGACCGCCATCATGAAGGCGAGGAGGGTGCCCATCGGCAGGCCCTTGTCGTGCAGGGCCTGGACGAGCGGCATGACGCCGGCGGCGTTGGAGTAGAGCGGGACGCCGAGCAGGACGGCGAAGAGCACGGCGAAGGGGTTGCCGGACCCGGCATACCGGGTGAAGAGGTCCTCCGGCGCCCATCCGTGGATGACGGCGCCGATCCCGATGCCGACGAGCAGGTACGGCCAGATCCGGCGCAGGATCGAGCGGACCTCCTCGACGCCCATCTGGACCCGCTGGGTCGAGGTGAGGCCGAGGGCCGGGTCGATGAGCTGCCCCCCGAGCCGGGTCTCGAAGACGAACGGCTCGACCCACCGCTCGAGGTGCAGGCGGCCGATGACGAAGCCGGCGACGACGGCGATGAGCAGCCCCGCGCCGATGTAGAGCGCCGTAGGCCCGACCCCGAACATGCCGAGCAGCAGCCCGATGGCCACCTCGTTGACCATCGGGCTGGCGATGAGGAAGCTCATCGTCACCCCGAGCGGCACCCCCGAGGCGACGAAGCCGATGAAGGCGGGCACCGCGCTGCACGAGCAGAACGGCGTGACGACCCCGAGCGAGGCGGCGAGGACGTTGCCGACGCCCTCGCGGCGGCCGCCCAGCAGCGCCCGGGTGCGCTCGACGCTCATGAACGAGCGCAGCACGGTGACGACGAAGATGATCCCGGCGAGCAGCAGGACGATCTTGACCGTGTCGTAGACGAAGAAGTGGATGCCCGAGCCCAGCCGCGAGGTGAGGTCCAACCCGGACACATCGCCGACGAGCCAGTCCCACAGCGGCTGGTTGACGGCATACGCGGCGACCCAGAGCACGGCGGCGGCGGCCAGCCGGCCCCAGAGCCGGTATGCCGTGTGCGGCCGGTCGTGGGTCGGCCCGGCCAGGGTCACCTCGGGCCCGCCGGGAGTGCGTCGCGGAGCCGGGCGATGGCGTCGGGGGCCAGGCTGTAGTCGACCCAGCGCCCGCGGCGGGCCGTGGTGACCAGCGCGTTCTGGCGCAGCACCTTGAGGTGGTAGCTGAGCAGGTTGCCGGCGACGTCGGGGTCGCCCTGGAGGTTGCAGACGCACAGCGTCCCCTCGGCGGCGAGCCGGGTGACGATGCGGTGCCGCACCGGGTCGGCGACGACGGAGAGGAGCGACACCGCCTCGGCGGCCTCCGGCGGGCTCAGTTCCTCAATGACGATTGATTCAACCACAGTTGAAGTATTGCGCACCGGACGCCGCGACGCCACCTGCGGTGGAGGTGGCGTGGGTCACCTCGAGGGTCAGCCCCTGCCGACCAGCGGGCCGATGGCCGCCGCGGCCATCTCGACGACCCCGACCTGGTGGCCGTTGCCGATCATGTTGAAGATGATCCCGTCGACCCCGGCGTCGAGCACCCTGGTCTGTACCTGCTCGGCGACCTGCTCGGGGGTACCGACGAACTGGCGGTCGGTCGCCAGGCGGCGTGTGTCGTCGTCGAGGGCGTCCAGGTCGATGCCGCGGGAGAGGAGGAAGTCCTTGTGCATCGCCCGGGCCCTGTCGCCGTCCTCGTCCATCATGACGAAGGCGAGGAAGCTCGTCTCCAGGCTCGACCGGTCGCGGCCCTCCTCCGCACAGCGCTGCGCCAGGGCGTCCATCTTCTGCGGGATGTCGGTGGCGTTGCAGATGAGGTTGAGGTGGGCGGCATAGCGGGCCGCGTACTTGAACGTCTTCCGCTCCCCGCCGCCGCCGATGAGCACCGGCAGGTCGTCGCGCAGCCGGGGCTCGTTCATCGCGCCCTCGGTGCGGTACCAGTCCCCCGAGAAGGTCGGACGCTCGCCGCGCAGCATCGGGACGATGATCTGCAGCGCCTCGTCCAGCCGGTTGAAGCGGTCGGTGAACGTCCCGAACTCGAAGCCCAGCTGGGCGTGCTCCAGCTCGAACCAGCCCGCGCCGAGGCCGAGGACGGCCCGGCCGCCGCTCACCATGTCGAGGGTCGTCACGGCCTTCGCGAGGAGCGTGGGGTTGCGGTAGGTGTTGCCGGTGACCAGGGTCGAGAGCTGGACCCGCTCGGTCGCGGTCGCCAGCGCTCCGAGCAGGGTGTAGGCCTCGAGCATCGGCTGGTCCGGGTCGCCGATCCCGGGCAGCTGGTAGAAGTGGTCCATCACGAAGACGGCGTCGTAGCCGGCCGCGTCGGCCTCTCGGGCCTGTCGGACGACGGCGGGGACGATCCCCGCCGGGTCGCCGCCGGGGTAGCTGAAGTTGGGGATCTGGTAGCCGAGTCGGATGCTCATCCACGCACCGTATGTCGCCGCCCTGGACGTCCGCCAGGCAGCCCTCGGCCGGGCCGGCCGGTGCGGGTCGTGGGCGGGTGAGCCCTGGTCAACGGCGCCGGGCGGGTGCGAGCATTCCGCCATGAGCCGCGATGACGAGCGCGAGGTCGACGTCAGCGCCCTGGCGATCAACGTCTCCGTGCCCGAGGCGCTGCAGTGGACGGACAGCCGGCGCGGCCAGGAGTTCCGCCTCAACACCCTCAACGTGCGGCTGCTGCCGGACGGGCATCTGGCGGCCAAGGCGTACGGGCGCCCGGTCGAGGGCGGCCGCGGTGGCTACGTCTCGTTCCGCGTCCCGGACCGGCCCGAGATCGAGCAGCTGGTCCGGGATGCCGCGACGCGGGCCGGCACCATGTGGGCCGACCACCGCGGGCCGGCCTGACCCGGCCGGGGTGTCCGGCCCCCTGACCGGGCTCGAGGCCCTCAGCGTCGGACCGCGACCGACACGCGACCGTTGCGCAGCGAGCCGTCGTTGTCGCGAGGGAGGTCCATACCCTCGGCGAGGGTGAGGAGGTCGTCGTCGGAGACGACGTCGAAACCGCTGTCGCCCAACATCCTGCGCATACCGTCCGGGGACCACAGGGAGCGCCACGGCTCACGAGCGAGCGGGTCGGGCTGTCGCGAGACGCGCAGGACGAGGCGCATCGCGGACCGCATGGCCGCGGTGGACCAGGACCTCGCCTGGTAGTTGACGACCAGCCGGCTGCCGGGCGCGGACAGCCCCGACATCTGGGCGGCGGTCGCCCGCACCTCGCCGGCGGCCAGGTAGGGCACGACCCCCTCCCATACCCAGGTCGTCACCGCCCGCGGGTGGAACCCCGAGTCCTCCAGGGCGGGCCCCAGGGGCTGGCTGGCGAGGTCGGCCGGCACGTGGACGACCCGGCCTGCGGTCGGGGTGCGGTCGCCGACCCGCCGCAGCTTGTCCCGCTGCGATGCCGGGTGGTCGACCTCGAACACGGTGGCCGACGCAAGCTCCGGCATCCGCCAGGCCCGTCCGTCCAGCCCGGCACCGAGGATGACGACCTGCCCGGCGACCTGCTCGCGCACGGCCTCGTCGATGGCGACCGTGCGCGGCACCATCGTCACGCCCGTCCTGCGCACCATCTCCTGGGCCATCCGGTCGGCGCCGGTGGACACCTTCTCGGCGCGGACGCGCTCCACGACCACGAGCTCCGCCGGGTCGAGCAGGTCCCGGGCGACCGGGTCGGAGAAGCGGCCCACGGCATACCTTCCGTCGGCCGTCGCCCGGCCCTGACAGACGAGGACAGCGGTGGCGCTCGCGGCCCGCTCGGTCATGCCACCCAGTGTGCCCCGGGCCCACCGAGGGGTGGGGATCCGCCCCATCAGGACGGCCGAAGGGGCGGATCGCCACCCTTCGCGAGGGCCGGACCGGCCGCGCGTGCGTAGCGCTCGGACATCCGGCGGACCGCCTCGGCGAGGTCGGGCGAGTCCTCGACGCTCGAAGTCGGCCTCGAGCGCACCGAGCCAGAACGCGAGGTCCTCGGCGCTCCGGCCGCCGATGCGCACCCGGCACCGCTCCTCGCCGAGCACCTCGATGCTGCTCCTGGTCCACGACCCCATCCGCTGCTGGACCCGCTCGGCGGGGGCGTGGACGACGACGGTGGCACTGGTCCGCATCTGCGCCTGGCGCGTCTTGGTCGCAACGTATGCCGCGATGTCGTCGGCCGGCAGCGGGCGGGCCCGGAACCGGTGTCCTACGGACCGGGTGTGAGCCATCCGGTCGACGCGGAAGGTGCGCCAGTCCTCCCGGTCGAGGTCGAAGGCGACGAGGTACCACCGACCGCCCCAGCTGAGCAGCCGGTAGGGCTCGACCCGCCGCTCGCTCGCCGACCCGGAGTGGTCGGAGTAGGCGAACCGGACGAGCTCACGGTCCCGCGCCGCACCGGCGACCAGGGCGAGCAGCGCGCCCTCGACCGAGGGAGCCCGCCGTCGGCCCGTCACCCGGACGGTGTGCGCCTGCAGGGCGTCGACGCGCCCCTGGAGCCGCCTCGGGAGCACCTGCATGAGCTTGGTCAGGGCCCGCAGCGCCGTCTCCTCGACACCCTCGACCGTTCCGCCGCTCACCGTGCTGAGGGCGACGGCGATGGCGACGGCCTCGTCGTCCTCGAGGAGCAGCGGTGGCATGGCCGCTCCCGCCGCCAGCCGGTAGCCGCCGACCGCACCCCGGGTGGCCTCGACGGGGTAGCCGAGCCGGCGCAGCCGTTCGACGTCGTTGCGGACGGTCCGGGTCGTCACGCCCAGCCGGGTCGCCAGCTCCGGTCCGGGCCACTCCCGCGGCGTCTGGAGCAGCGAGAGGAGGCGCAGGAGCCGTCCGGAGGTCTCTGCCATGCCACCGAGACTACTGGGTCAAGCGGAACGAAACGTTCCTGATCGGCTCGTAGCGTCGGACGCACCAACCGACGAAGGAGCACCCCATGACCACCACCCTCGACACCTCCGTCACCGCATCGCCGAGCAACCCCGTCGTCCGGCCCGCGGAGCTCATGACCGGCACCGCGCCCCCCGTCACCGCCGCCACGGACAGCGCCGGCCCCGGCTCCGCGCGCCGGGTCTGGGTCGGGTTCGGGGTCGTCCTCGGCGCGATGATCCTCAACATCCTCGACTCGACGATCGTCAACGTCGCGGCCCCCTCGATCCAGCGCGACCTCGCGATGTCCGCGTCGGCCCTGGAGTGGGTCGCGGCGGCATACACCCTGGCACTCGCCGTGGGGTTGATGACCGGCGCCCGACTGGGCGACGTGCTCGGCCGCAAGCGGCTGCTCATGGGCGGGCTGGCCGGGTTCGTCGCGTCCTCGACGTTCTGCGCACTCGCGTGGTCGGCCCCGGCGCTCATCGCCGGGCGGGTGGTGCAGGGCCTGATGGCGGCGGTCATGGTGCCGCAGACCTTCGGCCTCATCCGCGACCTCTTCCCGCCGCAGCGGATCTCCACCGCGTTCGCCGCGTTCGGGCCGGTGATCGGCCTGTCGACCGTCCTCGGCCCGGTCGTCGCGGGCCTGCTCATGCGGGCCGACGTCCTCGGCTCCGGCTGGCGGGCGCTCTTCCTCATCAACCTGCCGATCGGGCTCGGGGCGCTCGCCGTCGGGCTGCGCGTCCTGCCCAGCCGTCCCCCGGCCCACGCCGGCGCCCGCCTGGACTGGGTCGGCACCGCGATCCTCGCGACGGCCAGCGTGCTGCTCGTCCTCCCGCTCGTCGACGGCCGCAGCCTCGGCTGGCCCGCGTGGGTCTTCGGCGTGTGGGCCGCGGCGGTCCCGGTCCTCGGCATCTTCGTCGTCCAGCAGCGGGCCCGGGTCCGGGCCGGCCGGCCACCGCTCGTCGAGCTGAGCGTGCTCCGCAAGCGGTCCTACGTCTCGGGCGTCGTCTTCACGCTGGTCTTCTTCGGCAGCATCGTCGGCCTCTCGCTGACGATGGGCCTGTTCCTCCAGATCGGGCTGGGCTTCACGCCGATGCGCGCCAGCCTCTACCTCGCCTCCATGGCGGTCGGCGCGTTCTTCGGCGCCGGGGTCGGTGCCTGGGCGGCGACGGCCGTCGGGCGTCCGATCCTGCACATCGGCCTCACGCTCATGGCGGTCGGGGCTCTCGTCCTCGAGATCTCGCTCCGCGCCACGACGGGGCAGGTCGGCGCCATGACGCTGGCTCCCGGGCTCGGGGTGTTCGGCCTCGGCATGGGGATGATCTTCGTCCCGGTGTTCAGCATCATCATGGGCGAGATCGAGGACCATGAGGTCGGCTCCGCGAGTGGGCTGCTCGAGTCGCTGCAGCAGCTCGGGGCCTCCCTCGGGATCGCCGTGCTGGCGACCTCGTTCTTCGACCGGCTGGCGCTCGAGGACGGCGGTCCGCGCGCCGCCATCGCGGCCGGACGCCACCTCGCGGCGGCCGAACAGACCCTCCTGCTCGTCCTCGCCCTGGTCGCCGTCGCCTGGGTGATCGGGTGGCTGCTCCCCCGCCGGGCGCGGGCGATGCACTGACGCACCGTCGGTGCGCGGGCCCCGGGCGGTATGCCGCCCCGGGGCCCGACGGCGGCTGAGCCGTCGGCTCAGCCGCCGTCGGCTCAGCCGGCCTCGGGAACCGGCGGCTCGGTGCCGCCCGTCGGGTCGGGGTCGAGCCCCAGGTGCCCGGCGGTCGGAGCATCGGCCGGAGCGGGTGGTCCAAACGGTTGCAGCGTCTCGCGCGCCCGCAGCCAACGGCCCGCGGCGAGCACCCCGATCGCCCCGGTGACGCCGAACGCGAGGTGGAAGCTGCCTCGGTCGACGAGCAGGCCGGCAAGGATGGGACCGACGATCGTGCCGGAGTCCTGGGACATCTGGAACGCCGCGAGCGCCGGGCCACCGTTGCGCTCGCGGCCGACGACGTCGGCGACCGTCGCCTGCTGGGCCGGGTTGAGCGTCCCGGCGCCGATACCCGCGATGACCGAGATGGCGACCAGGGTGGGCAGGCTGTTCGCGAACCCGGTCACGGCGGTGGCGACCCCGCTCACGGCCAGCCCCCCGATGATGAAGGGCCGCCGCCCCACCCGGTCGGACAGCCGCCCCGAGATGGTGAGACCGATCGCGTTGCCGACGGCGAAGACGGCCAGAGCCATCCCGGCGACCCACGGCTGCTTGCCGATGACGGCCGCGGCGAAGAGCGGCAGGATCGCGTTGCGGACGCCGAAGTTGGTCCAGCCGTTCGCGAACCCGGAGACCAGCGCAGCCCGATAGGCGCTGTCCCGCAAGGCCTCGCGCACCGTCATGACCGGCAGGACCGGCGCCCCCTCCTTGGGCCGAAGGGCGTCGCCGTGGATGAACACGGCGACGAGCGTGGCCGCGAGGAGGAGGGCCGCGGCATACCCGAGGAAGGGCACCCGCAGGCCGAGGCTGCCGAGGGTGCCACCGACGGCCGGGCCGCCGATGCCGCCGATGAGGAACGCCGACCCGTAGGCCGAGGAGACCCGCCCCCGGATCGTCGGCGGGGCGAGCCGGACGATGAGGGCGACCGCCGAGACGGTGAACATCGTCGAGCCGATCCCACCGAGGCCCCGGAACACCAGCAGCTGCCAGTAGGACTGCGCGAACGCCGTGGCGCCGGTCGAGATCGCGACGATGACCAGCCCGAGGAGGTAGACCGGACGCTCCCCGAGCCGGGCGATGAGCCGGCCGCCGCCGGGGGCGAAGACGAGCCGGAAGAACGCGAACACGCTCACGACGACCGAGCTCGCGGTCGCCCCCACGCCGAAGCTCTGGGCGAACTGCGGCAGCACCGGCGTGATGAGCCCGAACCCCAGCGCGATCACGAAGGCCGCGGCGATGAGCACCCAGATCTCCCGCGGGATCCGGGCGCGCGGCTCGGGCGCGAGGGGGGTGGTGGCCATGACCACCCGAGTATGCCGCGCGCCTCGGCCCGGCCCGGGCCGGGCCCTTCGACGCTACGACAGGGTGAGCGCGGTGATCCCGGCCAACGTCGGCACGAGGACCAGGTCGCCGCTCACCGCGGGCGTCGCGAACCGGCTGGTCACCCCGGTCCGGGCCGAGGTCACCTCCGTGCCCGTCCGCTCGTCGAGGACGTGCAGCCGGCCCCCCGCCGGGTCGAGCGAGAACACGACCCCTCCGCCCACGACCGGCGACCCGGTCACCGAGGCGGGGGCGCGCCACCGTGCCGTGAGCGTCGTGGAGCCGACGTCGACGCGGAGCAGACCGTCGCTGCAGGGGACGAACGCGGCCCGGGCCGAGGCGTCCCAGGCGCTCCCGCCATAGCCGGCGCAGCCGGTGAGGCGCGCGAGCTGGCCGCCGATGCCCCCGAGGTGGGCACTGTCGAGGAGGTAGACCTCGGAGTCCTTGCCCGACACCAGGACCCGGCCCCGGCCGAGGAGCACGGGGCCGGTGCTGCCGAGGTCCTGGTCGCGGGCGTTCTGCGACCCCCACGTCGAGGGGGCGAAGTAGCCGAGCCGCTTGGACAGGTCGGCCGACAGTCGGAGCACCGAGTCCGAGCCGTCGTAGGCGCCACCCGTGCTCGAGCCGTTGCCCACGGCGACCCAGATGTCGCCGGTGGAGCCGACGGCGACGCCGGAGGCCGCCCAGATCCCGCCCTCGCGGCCGGTGGGGACGGCATACGAGGTGGTCCTTCCGGACCCCCCTGTGGGCGTCGCCGTGACGTAGCCGACGTAGTTCCCGCAGTCCCCGTACAGCCCGCCGAACGGCACGTAGACCCGGCCGCCCGCGACGGCGAGCGCCCCGCGCTGCTGTTCGGCGTGCCGGTCGCGCTTGGTCACGTCGAGGGAGCGTCGCCAGCGCTCGGCACCCGTCGCGGCATCGAGGGCGACGAGGGTGTGCCGCGCGCCGGTCGTCTCGGTGACGACGAACACCGAGCCGGTCGAGGGGTCGTACGCGGGGGTCCCGGTGATGCCGAGCGGGTCGATGTTGCCGCAGGGCAGGTCGGCCCGGCGGACCGGCGTCCCGAGGCGCCGGCGCCAGCGCACGGTTCCGCTGCTGCGGTCCAACCCGTAGACGGTGTCGCCCTCGGTCGCGGCGATGACGAGGTCCCCGACGACGAGCGGCTGGGCGTAGACCTCTGCGTCGAGGCGCGCCGCCCAGCCCTGGCCGAGGTGGCTGACCTTCGCGAGCCCGGGGACGAACCCGGTGCGGTCGGTGCTCCGGTGGTAGGTCGTCCAGTCCTGCGGGGTCGAGGTCGGTGGCGAGGCGCTGGGCGAGGGCGACGCGGTCGTGGGGGCGGGCGAGGTGGCGGGAGCGGACGAGGAGCTCGCCGGTGGCCCGCTACCGCCCGTCGTGCAGGCGGTCACCACGAGGGCGGTGGCGCTGACCAGTGCCGCCACAGTGGCTCTGGCGCGCCCGGGGGGTCCCATCGCCCGACGGTAACCCGCGCGGATGCGCCGGGCGCGCCGGAGCATCGCGCGGTCGGCTCCCCGGCCGTCCGGCCCGAGGGTCGTCAGGGCACGTCGTGACGCCAGTTAGGTTGCCCCACAGGAGGATTCGACACCCTCGTGGGTTGCTCCGATGGGCGCCTCGGAGTAGACTCGAACACATGTTCGAGACCTATCCGACGGTGGCCGCAGTGCGCGAGGCGGACCCGTTCGCCCTCGCCGCCGCGCTCTCGGGCCTGTCCCTGGAGGATCTCGGGGCGATGTCGGCCGACGCGGCCGAGGTGGTCGTGGCCGCCACCCAACGGACCATCAACGCCCTGGCCGCGCGCCAGGCCGCAGCCGTCGACGTCTTCGCCGGGCGGGTCGACGACGACGTCCAGCGGCACCACGCCGAGCTGCAGGCCGACCTCGATGCCCGAGCCGGCGCGACCGGCCGCGGCCCGCGGATGGTGGTCGTGCCCGGGTCCGACCAGGTGGCCGCGTCGATGCTCGCGCCCGTGCTCCGGGTGGCGCCGCGCACCATGGCCACCCGGATGCGGCGGGCGAGCGAGCTGGTCGAGGACCTCCCGAGGACGTATGCCGCCGCCTGGGCCGGCGACCTCGAGCCGTGGCGCGCCGACGCCGTCGTGCGCGGGTCTGCGGGGGTGCGGCACCAGCACCTCGTCGAGCTCGAGGCGCGGGTCTTCGCCGACGACGTCCTCGAGCTCACCGGTCCAGCGCTCGGCGAGCGGGCTCGCCGAGCCGCCCTCAAGGCCGACCCCGAGGGGGTGGCCGGGGCCGTCCGCGACAGCGCCCGCCGGCGTCGGGTCGTCGTGCGACCGGGGAGCTCGGCCTGGCGCACTGGTCCGTCGATCTGCCCACGCCCGTCTCCCAGCGGATGTGGGCGGCCGTCGACGCCCTCGCCCAGGAGTACCTCGCGGCCGAGCCCGCACACACCGTCGACACCGCTCGCGCCGACGCGCTCGGTGACCTCGTGCTGGCGCAGGCCCGCGTCGAGACGAGCGTCGAGCTCGTCCTGCCCACCGGGTCAGCGGCCCACGACCGGCCGGGCGCACCGGTGGTGGAGCACGCGCCGCCGGCGGACCCCGTCGTCGAGTCGATGCTGGCTGGCGAGTGGACTGCCCGCACGGCAGCAGCGAGCGACCTCGAGTGGGAGCTGGCGTTCACGGCGGGAGCCGCCCGCCGGGTCGACCGCAACCCGCATCTCGAGCGCGACGCGCGAGGGGAGGTCTGGTTCGTCCCTGGGGCGGCCCACGACCCCCGGCACGGCGTGCTGCTCCCCGACCACCTGGCTCGACTGCTCGCCGACCCCGATGTGCGGGTCCGGGTGAGCGGTGGGCCACCGGGCTCGGCCGACGGCCCACCGGGGGCGCGGCGCCGCTACCGTCCCGGGGCCGCCCTCGCCGACCGGGTGCGGCGGCGCGACGGCACGTGCCGGTTCCCGGGGTGCGCCACACCCGCTCGCCGGTGCGAGCTCGACCACGTGCGCCCGTTCCCCGGCGGCCCCACCTGCGAGGACAACCTGCTCTGCCTCTGCACGACCCACCACGGGTTCAAGCACCATGCCGGCTGGCGGCTACGGCTCGAGCCCGACGGGTCGGCCGTGTGGACGGCTCCCAACGGCCGGAGCCACACGACCCACCCCAAGGACCGCCACGACGAGGCCGCCTAGGTGCGAGCGCCGGCCGCCTCGCCGGTGAAGGCGACGTGCTCCTGCGGGACGACGTAGACCTGGACGGTCCAGTCGAGCCCGCGGTCGTAGTCGGACCGCGCGTGGAACCCCACGCGGTCCTTCCCGACCCCGCCCGACGTGACCTCGATCTTCCCCACCCTGCTCACGGCGCTGCCCATCCCCAGGTCGGCGGTTGTCGGCCCAGGGATCTCCGCTGCGGCACGGAGGTTGACAGCTGCCATGGTCCCCACTTCCTCACCACGACTCGTCCGGCACCCCTCGGGACAGCGACCGCAGCTCCCGGGTCATGACCGAGCGGGCCACGACGCCTAGGTCACCTTGGCGGGCCGGCGCGGTCAGCGGACCGTCAGCGCCACGGCGAGCGGGATGAGCGAGCCGAGGACGAGCGCCCAGTCCGCGACCCGCCAGGGGGCCGGGGCATACCAGGTCCGCCGGTGTGCCGTGGCGAAGCCGCGCGCGTCCATCGCCACCGCCAGCTGGGCCGCCGACGCCAGCGAGCGCACGAGCAGCCCGAGGGTGAGGGCCGAGAGATGGGCGAGGACGGTGCGGGGATGGCGTCGGTCGACGGCGATGCCGCGGACCCGGCGGGCCCGGGCGATCTCGGCCCAGATCTCGCCCATCGTGTGCACCCGCTGCAGCGCGGCGGCGACGGCGACGACCGGCCGAGGCGGCAGGTGCAGCCGTTGCCCCAGCTGGTCGCCCAGCTCGTCCGGGTCGACGAGCGGGACGAGCGCCGCCGACGGAAGCACGATGATGACGACCCGCAGGGCGACGGTCGCCGCCGTCGCGACGTCGTGGCCGGCCAGGAGCCACGTCGACCAGCCCACCGACAGGGCGCCCAGCAGCCCCGGCGCGAGCCGGACCGCCAGCCGGCGGGCCCGCCCGCGCGGACCGGGGCCGCGGCCGGGCGCCGTCAGGGCGACCACGACGAGGAGCGCCTGCACCGCCAGGACCCACACCGAGGTCTGCCAGTGCGGCGCCAACACCCCGGCGGGCAACGCCAGCAGCGCACCGAGCAGCAGCGACAGCGGCCCGGCGCGGGCTGCCAGCGGACGGCGGCGGACCGGCTCGACGAGCTGGGCGGCCGGGGTGATGTCGAGCCGCCGGTCGGCCGCGGCGATCGCGTCCGGGTCGTGGGTGGCCACGACGGCGGCGCCGCCCGCGGCCCGGTGGGCGGCGATGATGCCCTGCACCGCCGCCCAGGTATGCCGGTCCTGGCCGACCGTCGGCTCGTCGGCGAGGAGCAGCGCGGGACCGTGGAGGACGGCGGCGGCGAGGGCGAGGCGACGCTGCTCGCCGCCGGACAGCTCGCGGGGGTCGGCGCCGGCGAGGTGGCTCAGCCCGAGGGCGTCGAGGAGGCCCTGCGCCTGCGCCAGGGCGTCGTCAGCGGGACGGCCGAGCGAGCGCCCCGTGAGCAGCACCTCGTCGAGCACCGTGCGCGTCATGATCGTCGAGCTCGACCACTGCGGGACCCAGGCGACGGACGCCGCCAGTGCCCTGGAGGTCAGCGACGCGACGGGCACACCGTTCGCCCCGGCCGTCACGGACCCGTCGGCGGGGTCGAGGAACCCCGCCAGGGCGAGCAGCAGGGTGGACTTGCCCGAGCCGCTGGGCCCGACGACCGCGGTGGTCGACCCGGGCTCCGGCGCGAGGGGAGTGGTCGTGACCAGGGCCGGCACCGTCCGGGTCGCCCCGTCGAGCAGCCGGACCGTCCGGTCCACCCGCAGGGCCGATGCGGTCACCGGGGGATGCGCGGGGCCGCCTGCGGCCACGGCGGGCCCGGGCAGCAGGTCGGCCGGAACTGCCACCGGCACCGGGGGCGGCGCACCCGGCACCCAGATCCCCATCTCGAGCAGCCGGTCCCGCTCACGGGCGAGCACGTCGAGCACCGGCCCGTCAGCAACGACCCGGCCACGCTCGTCGAGGACGATGAGCCGCTCGACGAGGTCGACCCAGGGACCGAGCACGTGCTCGACGACGACCGTCGTCAGTGGGTGGGCGGCCAGGACCTCGGCCACGGACCGTCGGACCGCCGCGGCGCTGGCCGGGTCGAGCATCGCCGTCGGCTCGTCGAGAAGCAGGACGCTCGGCTCCAGGGCCAGCGCACCGGCGAGGGCCAGGCGCTGCGTCTCGCCACCGGACAGCGCACCGGTCGGAGTGTCCTGCGGCATCCGCAGCCCGACCGAGGCGAGGGATGAGGCGACCCTCGTGGACATGGCCGCGCGCGGCATACCGACGTTCTCCATGCCGAACGCCACGTCGCGCCCGACCGTCGCCGCCACCACGCCCGCTCCGGGCTCCTGAAGGACCATCCCGACCTCGCCGGCCCGCTGTCCGGGCGGCACGCCGTCAACGGTGACCGAGCCGCTGATCTCACCCGCGTCGGCCGTCTCGAGCAGCCCGGCGAGCGCACGCAGGAGCGTCGACTTGCCCGAGCCGCTCGGGCCGGCGAGCAGCACCCGCTCCCCCGCGGGGATGGTGAGGTCGAGGTCGAGCAGCACCGGCTCGCGGCGTCCGAAGGGCCGCCAGGTGAGCCCGCGCACGACGACCTGACCGCCACGGGGGCGCGCTGCCTCCGTGGCCGGTCCAGCCGGGGACTCCACCGACGTCGTCGTCGCGAACCGGTCAGACAGGACGTGACTCCCGCAGCTCCTGCCCCGGCGGGAACGCCCTCAAGGCACCGGCCCTGGCGAGCGCGCGGGTGAGCAGCCACCCCACGACACCGGCGACGACGAGCCCGGAGAGCGCCATCGTGGCGAGGTAGACCAGCTTCCAGCCCGTGCTCCAGTCGGCGTACCACGCCGCGCCCCCGACCATGACCGACAGGCCCGGCACGTGGGCGAACCAGGCGGGCACCTGGAAGGTCTCGAAGGCCCACTCCAGCGGGGCCGACAGCACGCCTGCGAGTGCAGCGGCGCCGACCCCGAAGGCGCCGTACGCGAACAGGGCGAACGCCAGCTCGGCGCCGAGCCCCTGCAGGATGCCCGAGACCAGGACGGTGGCGCCCCACTGGGTGCCCGGGACCATCGAGACGAGCGCGGCGACGACCTCGGTGAGCAGGGCCGCGCCCGGCCGGCGGACGACCAGCCCGCCGACGACGCCGGCGATGAGCCAGGGGCCGACGAAGAGCCCCATCGCCGGGGCGAAGCCGATCTGCAGGGCGGTGATGGGGCCGTTGTAGAAGATCCCCCAGCCCCAGAAGGCGATGCCGAACGCCGCGCCGAGGAAGGCGACGGTCAGCAGGTCGACGGTGCGCCAGTGCGCGAGCGGTGCGGTGGCGCGGATGCTGCGACGGGCGGTCCCCGACGCGATGGTTGCCGTGTTGGCCATGACGAACATCTCCCGTGGTCTCCGATGGATACCTCGGGGAGGCGAGCCCCCGGCATACGCCAAGACGTATGCCGCGAACCTCACCTGAGATCCCGACTTCCTTCGCCGGTGCTAACCGGATCAGGTTCGAGGGTCTGCGGGCGATACCGCACTCTCAGCGCCAGAGCGCTCCCCTGTCGTTGCCCATCGAGAGTACCGCAGCGGCATGATGGGCGGTGATGGGGCAGACCGACCGCGCACCAGCCACGGGGCGCGACCAACCGAACCGGGAGCGACGATGGGCAAGATGGTGTGGAAGATCCTCGGCACGGGCTCGGCCGCCGTGGCCGCCGGCCTGGCCACCAAGCTCGTCGACCGGATCTGGCAGCGAGCCGGACAGGACACGACCCTGGACCCCAAGAACCCCGAGACCCCCCTCGTCAAGGCCCTGTCGTATGTGACGATCTCGGGCCTCGCCGCCGGTGCCGCCCGCACCCTGGCGACCCGCAGGGCCGCGGCGTACTACGCCAGGTCGGCCGGGCACCTGCCCAAGGAGCTCACCGACAGCGACGCCGTCACCGACACCGACGCCTGACGGCCGGCGCGGCGCCGCGACGTGGCGGCGGCGGTCAGTCCTGGCCGAGCCGGACGCTCCGGGCGATCGGGACTCCGGGCCGGTAGGCCAGGTGCAGGTGCGAGGGCGCGTCGAGGACGCAGAGGTGGGCGCGCGCCCCCACCGCGACGCGGCCGACGTCGTCGCGCCGCAGCGACCGCGCCGAGCCGGCCGTCGCGGCATACACCGCCTCGGCCGGGGTCATCCGCATCTCACGCACCGCCAGCGCGACGACGAACGGCATCGAGGTCGTGTTGGAGGTGCCGGGGTTGCAGTCGGTGGCGAGCGCCAGGGTGACCCCCGCCCCGATGAGCCGCCGCGCGTCCGGGTAGGGCGAGCGCGTCGAGAACTCGACCGCCGGCAGCAGCGTCGCCACCGTGTCACCGCCGGCGAGCGCGTCGACGTCGGCGTCGTCGAGGTAGGTGCAGTGGTCGACACTGGCCGCGCCGAGCTCGACGGCCAGCCGCACCCCCGGGCCGTGGTCGAGCTGGTTGCCGTGCACGCGTAGCCCGAGCCCGGCGCCGCGTCCGGCAAGCAGGACGGCCCGCGCCTCGTCCTCGGTGAACGCGTGCGGCGACGCCGGCTCGCAGAAGACGTCGACCCAGCGCGCGTGCGGCGCGCAGGCCCGGAGCATGGGCCCGGTCACGAGGTCGAGGTATGCCGCGCGGTCGCCGTCGGCGTCGGCCGGCACCACGTGGGCGCCGAGGTACGTCGTCTCGTCGGTGACCTCACGGGCCAGGCGCAGCAGCCGCTCCTCCTGGTCGACCGTGAGGCCGTAGCCGCTCTTGACCTCGACGGTCGTCGTGCCCTGAGCCCGCATCTCGGCCACCCGCAGGGCCAGCAGCTCGCGCAGCTCGTCGTCGGAGGCCGCGCGGGTCGCCGTCACGGTGACGCCGATCCCGCCCCCGTCGTAGGCCTCGCCCGACATCCGGGCCGCGAACTCGGCGGCCCGGTCGCCGGCATACACCAGGTGGGAGTGGCTGTCGACGAACCCCGGCAGCACCGCCCGGCCGCCCAGGTCGAACCGCTCATCGGCCGCGGGCGCCTCGGCGGCCGGACCCACCCAGGCGAACCGGCCGTTCTCGACGACGAGGGCCTGGTCATGCCGCAGCCCCAACAGGTCCTCGCCCTCGGGCAGGCAGGTGGCCAGCTCACCGATCCCCGTGACGAGGGTGGCGGGCGCCGTCGTCGTCGTGGGCCACTGGTCGGTCATCGCGGCTCCCGCAGCGGGCGCAGCGCGTCGCCGAGCAGGCGCCCGACGGGGCCCAGCCGGTGCCGGCCCTCACGGACCACCGCCACCCCGCCGACGACGACGTCGCTCACGTCGCCCGCACCCGCGGCGAAGACGACCTGGTCGGGTCGCACCCCCACCGTCCGCACGCTGTCGAGCCGCACGGCGACGAGGTCGGCGAGCGAGCCCGGCTCGAGGACGCCGCCGTGCTCCCAGCCGAGCGCCCGGTAGCCGTTGACGCCGCCGAACGCCCCGAGCTCGCGCAGCGAGAAGCGGCCGCGCTCGTTCGTGGTCACCCGCTCGCCCTCCTCGACGGCCCGCACCTCGACGAAGGGGTCGATGACCACGTGCTGGTCCGAGCCCACGCACAGCGGGACGCCGTGGTCGTGCAGTGCTCGGGACGGGCCGATCCCGTCGGCCAGGTCGCGTTCGGTCGTCGAGCAGATGCAGGCGCTCGCCCCCGACCGCGCCATCGTCTCGATGTCGGTGTCGACGAGATGGGTCGAGTGGACGGTCGTCGCCGTCGGCCGCAGCAGACCGGCCTCGGCCAGCAGCTCGGTGGGAGTCATGCCATAGAACGCCTGTGCCGCAACGTTCTCGGCCATCTGCTCGGACACGTGCACATGGACCGGACGGTCGTCGACGAGCTTGGCCAGATGGGCGAGGCAGTCGCGCGGCACGGCACGCACGGAGTGGGCCGCCGCCCCGATACGCAGGCCCGGGCCGTCCTCCAGGAGCTCGTGCCGGGCCGCCCAGGCGTCGACCGATCCGTCGCCGAAGCGTCGCTGGACCGCGGAGAGCGGCAGGTGCCCGTCGCCCGCGAGACCGCCCGCGAGATAGAGGGTGTCGAGCAGGGTGAGCCGGATCCCCGCCTCCTGCGCCGCCTGGACCAGGGCCCGGCCCATGGCGTTCGGGTCGGCGTAGCGGTGCCCGCCCGGTCCGTGGTGGAGGTAGTGGAACTCCCCGACGGCGGTGTAGCCGGCCAGGACCATCTCCGCGAAGACCGCCCGCGCCAGCGCGAGGTAGCTGTCCGGCGTGAGGCGCTCGGTCACGGCATACATGTGCTCTCGCCACGTCCAGAAGTTGCCGCCGTCGCCCTGGGTGCGACCGCGCAGGGCGCGGTGGAAGACGTGGCTGTGCCCGTTGGCGAAGCCGGGCAGGACGACGCCGGTCAGCCGCACGTCGGTGGCCTGCTCCTTGGCGCGCGGCTCGACGGCGATGATCCGGTCGCCCCTGACGGTGAGGCGGACCGCCGCCTGGAGGCCGGTGGGCAGCTGGGCGTGCTCGCACCAGTACCTCGTCGTGACCGCCTCGGTCATCGCCGTCACCGCGGCCCGGCGAGATCGGCGACGACGGCCGTCAGGGCCTCGATCCCGGCGACGCAGTCGGCCTCGTCGGCGAGCTCGGCGGGCGAGTGCGAGACGCCGGTGCGGTTGCGGACGAACAGCATCGCGACCGGAACGCCGGCGTTGGCGAGGATGCCTGCGTCGTGCCCGGCTCCGGTGCCGAGGACCGGTATGCCGCCGAGCAGGGTCGCCAGACGTGCCACCAGCGTCGGGTCGAACGGGGTCCGGGGGGTCCACGACTCCTCGGCGACGGCGGCGCCGAACTCCCCGGCCACCTCGGTCACGTCGGCGACGACGGCCCGGACGGCCTCCTCGTCGGGGCCACGCGCGTCGAGCCAGGCGGTGGTCGCGCTCGGGACGGCGTTGACGCCGCCGGGGGTGACGGCGACCTTGCCGACCGTGGAGACGCAGCCGCGGGCCTCGGCCGCTCGGCGGGCGGCGATGACGACGGCAGCCGCGCCGAGCATGGCGTCGTGCCGGTCCGCCAGGCGGGTGGTGCCCGCGTGGTTGGCCTCGCCGGGCACGTCGACGCGCCAGCGGCCGTGCGGCCAGATGTCGCTTCCGACGGCGACGGCGTGGTCGCCGGCGATGTCGACCAGCGCCCGGCCCTGCTCGATGTGCAGCTCGACGTAGGCCCCGACCCGGGCGAGGACCCGGTCGTCGCGGCCGATGCCCTCGGGATCGTGCCCGGCCTCCCGCATCGCCGCGGCCATCGAGGTTCCGTCGGCATCGGTGAGCGACCGGGCCCGGTCGGGCGTCATCGCCCCGGTGATGACGCGCGAGCCGGCGCAGGCGACACCGAAACGGGCGCCCTCCTCGTCGACGAAGTTGACCACACCGATGGGCCGAGCCGGCTGGAAGCCGTTGCGCCGCAACGCCTCCACCGCCGCCAGGGCACTGACGACCCCCAGCGGCCCGTCGAAGGCCCCACCGTCGGGGACGGAGTCGAGGTGCGAGCCGACGACGACGCCCGGGTCGCCCGCGGCCACCGCGGCGTCGGGGTCGCCCCACCAGGCCCACTGGTTGCCCACCCCGTCCTCGGTGAGGTCGAGCCCGAGGGCGGCGCACTCCGCGGCGAACCACTCACGCAGCATCCGGTCCTCGGCGGTCCAGGCGAACCGCCGGTAGCCGCCGGTGTCCGGGTCGCGCCCGACCGGAGCCAGGGCCGCCCAGCGGGTACGGAACGAGGTCCGGGTGTCGGGGCTCACGGTACGCACCCCACCATTGGACCCCATCGCCGGGCAAGAGGACGCATCAACCGCCCGCCTCCCCGTCTCGGATCCCAGACACCCTTCCCCCGCCCCACGGCCCACCCTTCCCCCGCCCCACGGCCCACCCTTCCCCCGCCCCCCCCCACGGCCCACCCCGCTTCCCTACACGGCCCACCCGCTTCCCTAACCTCTGCTAGCAGAGCTTGGGTGACCAAGCACAGGTTGCACCCTCTGCTCCGTCACCTAACCTCTGCTAGCAGAGGTTAGGTGACGGGCGGGAGGGTGAGGGGGCCGGTGTGGGAGACGCGAGGGGAGAGCGGGGCGGGTCGGTGAGCGGGCAGTCGGGCGAGGATCGCGCGCTCGCGGCGGTCGCGGCATACGGCATCGACCACGCGGTCACCCGGCACGGACGCGTCGCGTCACTGGCCGAGGCCGCCGCGCTGCGCGGGGTGCGGCCCGGCGACATCGTCAAGACCCTCGTCGTGCGGCGTGGCGAGGGCGACTTCCTCTTCGTGCTCGTCCCCGGCGACCGCGAGATCTCCTGGCCCAAGCTGCGGGCCCACCTCGGCGTCAACCGGATCTCGATGCCCGACGCGGCGACGGCCAAGGACGTCACGGGCTACGAGCGCGGGACGATCACCCCGTTCGGGTCGACCACGCCATGGCCCGTCGTCGCCGACGCGACGGTCCTCGGCCGCCGGGTGTCGATGGGGGCCGGTGCGCACGGCGTCGCGGTGACGGTGGACGGCGACGACGTATGCCGCGTGCTCACCGCCGAGGTCGCCGACGTCACCGACCCGGTCACCCCGTCTCGTCCCGTCGACCCCTGACCTCTGCCGGTAGAGGTCAGGGGACCGAGCAGCGGGTGCCACCCTCTGCCTCGTCACGCAACCTCAGTACAGCCGGCAGAGGTCAGGGGGAGGGGGTGTGCGGCTCCCTCGGGCGATCGCGACAGGCCCGCCCGAGCGGAGCACGGGGCAGCCGCTACTCGACGGGCTGCTCCAGCTCGGTGACCCACTCGGCCGGGTCGCCGTCCATCGGCATGTCGAGGTAGACCTCCCGAGCCATCCCGGTCAGCCGGTAGCCGGCCTCCTCGATGTGCCGGACGAGCGCCTGCCAGGTCTGCCCGATCGACTCCATCCCACCGTGGTGCAGGACGGTCACGGCTCGCTCGGCGGCGTCGAGGGTGGCGATGGTGACCCCGGCCGCGTCGAGCTGCGCGGTGGGCTCGGTGAGCCCGACCGGGAATGCCGCCGCGAACTCCATCCCGTCACCGACGGGCAGGTACCAGGCCAGGGCCGGCCGGTCGAGCGCGATGCCGCTGCCGCCGAGGGCGCTCGCGAGCCGCTCGAACATCGGGCCGATCGTCGCTCCGATCTGGGTCTGGTCCTCGACCGTCCCGGTGATCTGGGCGACCCGCATCGCCGGCAGCGCCTTCTCGACGAACTCGAGCTGGGACATCGTTCCTCCTTCGATCGACCGGAGGCGTCGTTCGATCTCGGCGATCCTGGCCTGGTCGGCGGCGATCTCGGCCGCGACCTGGGCCCGGCGCAAGGTCAACATCGCCCGCAGCTCGGCCGGCGAGAGCTGTGCATCCAGCACCGGTCCGATCTGGTCCAGGCCGAAGCCCAGCTCCTTGAAGGCGATGAGCCGATTTCCCCGGTCGAGCTGCGCCGCCGTGTAGGAGCGGTAGCCCGAGTGCGGGTCGACACGCGCAGGGACGAGCAGCCCCAGCGCGTCGTAGTGACGCAGCATGCGCACGCTGACCCCGAGGTACCGGGCGAACTCACCGATGCTCAACATGACGTCTCCGGGTATGTGGTGTGATCCGACGGTTCCGGTCTAGGGGCTGACACCGTGTGAGGGTCAACAGGGCCACCGACATCGTCGCGCGGCTGCGCCGTCGGCGAAACACCTTGGCCCCGGCACCCACCTGGGGCGAGGCTCGTCGGGTGCCCGACCGCCTGCGCGTCACCGTCGCGGACGTCACCCTCGCGCTGCGGGTGTGGCGGTGCGCCACCCCGACGGCGACCGCGGTCGTCCTCCTGCCCGGCACCGGCGCGACCGCCGGGGACTGGGACACCGTCGCGGCACCGCTGTCGGCCTCCCGCACGGTGTATGCCGTTGACCTGCGCGGCCACGGCGGCAGCGACCGGCCCGGGACCTACTCGATCGCGCTGATGACCGACGACGTGACGGGCCTGCTCCCCCGGCTGTCCGAGCCCTCGGTCGACCTCGTCGGCCACTCGCTCGGCGGGCTCGTCGCGCTCGGTGTGGCTGCCAGGGGCCGCGGCGTCCGCCGGCTCGTCCTCGAGGACGTCGGCCTGCCGCACCCGCGCCCCGCGACACCACCGGCACGGCCAGCGGTCGAGCTCGCGTTCGACTGGGCGGTCGTCGAGCAGGTGCGCCCGGAGATCGACGAGCCGGCCGCGGACTGGCCGCTCGTCATCGCATCCGTCACGGTCCCGACCCTCGTGCTCGCCGGGGGGCCGAGCAGCTTCGTCCCTGGGGCGCACATCGCGGAGCTCGTCGGCCTCCTTCCCGACGGACGGTCGGTGACGGTCGACGCGGGCCACGAGGTCCACGCCACCGAGCCGAGGCGCTTCCTCGCGCACCTCACGGACTTCCTGGACGCCTGACCGTCGCACGGATGCGGCGGGGCCGAGCGCCTCACCGCGCTAGCCGATGTACGCGATCACCGTGCCTTGCGCGACCTCGGCGCCCTCGGCGGCGGCCAGCGCGATGGCGCCGCCCGCGGGTGCGAGCACCTCCATGTCGACCTTGTCCATCTGCACCTCGGCGAGGAGCTGGCCGGGCGCGACGGCCTCGCCGTCCTTGACGTACCAGGTGGCCAGGACGCCGACGGCCGACGGGTCCGACTCGCTCATCGTCGGGAAGGGGACCTCCGTCACCCGAGCACCCCGCGGACGGCGGCCTCGATCCGGTCCTGTCGCGGCAGGACGGCATACTCCAGGGTCCTGGCGTAGGGGATCGGGACGTCGGGCACGGCGACCCGGATGGGCGGCGCCGCGAACAGCCCGGGGTCCTCGGCGGCGACCGTCGCGACGACCTCGCCGGACACGCCGAAGGACAGGTAGTCCTCGTCGACGACGACGAGCCGCCCGGTCTTGGCGACCGAGGCGAGGATCGCCTCGCGGTCGAGCGGTACGAGGGAGCGCAGGTCGAGGACCTCGACCGAGACACCCTCGCCCTCGAGCTTCTCGGCGACGTCGAGCGCGTGATGGACCGACAGCGAGAGCGTGACGACCGAGACGTCGGAGCCCTCGCGGGCCACCCTGGCCTTGCCGATCGGGACGACGTACTCGCCCTCGGGGACGACGTCGATCGTCCGCGGGTTCTTCACCATCCAGGGCAGGCCCATGACGCCCTTGTGGAACATGTAGACCACCGGGGAGTCGTCGCGGATCGCCGAGGTCATCAGCCCCTTGGCGTCCGCCGGCGAGGACGGTACGACGACCTTCATCCCCGGCACGTGGGCGAACGTGCCCCACAGCGTCTGGGAGTGCTGGGCCCCGTCGGAGTACCCACCGCCGACCGCCGTCGTCAGCACCATCGGGACCTTGACGTTGCCGCCGGACTCGAAGTGGATCTTGGCCATGTGGTTGTAGATCTGGTCGAAGCAGACGCCCATGAAGTCGGCGAACATCAGCTCGGCGATGGGGCGCATCCCCTCGGTCGCCGCGCCGATCGCCAGCCCGATGAACGCCGTCTCGGAGATCGGGGTGTCGATCACCCGGGTGGGCCCGAACTGGTCGAGCAGCCCGGTCGTCGAGGAGAAGATGCCTCCGTAGGCGCCCACGTCCTCGCCGAGGTAGATCACCTCGGGGTTGGCCTCCATCTCCAAGGCGATGGCCTCGACCATGGCCTTGGAGGTGTTGAGGCGGCGGGTGGCCTGGGGGGCCGGTGCGTCGGTGATGGTCATGTCAGTGCTCCTCTGTCCTCGTCACGGGGTCACGCGAAGGCGTACGCCGTGGCGTCGGCCGGGTCGGGAAGGGCGCTGGCCTTGGCGAACACGACCGCCGCCTCGACGCGCTCGCTCGCGAGCTTCCTGGTCTGCTCGATGGCGGCGTCGTCGAGGATGCCCGCGTCGCTCAGCAGCGTCGCGTAGCGCGGGATCGGGTCGTGCTCGGACACCTCGGCCAGCTCCGGCCGGTAGCCCTGCGCGTCGCCCTCGAAGTGGCCCCACATCCGCAGCGTGTGCACCTCGACCAGGCTCGGCCCGTCGCCGGACCGGGCGCGGGCAACCGCCCGCCCGGCCGCGGCATAGACGGCCTCGACGTCGTTGTCCTCGACCCGCTCCCCGGGCATGCCGTATGCCGCCGCGCGGTCCGCGTTGGACGGGATCGCCGTCGACCTGTCGCGGGGCACCGAGATGCCCCAGTCGTTGTCCTCGACGACGAAGACGACGGGCAGCTTCCACAACGCCGCGAGGTTGAGCGACTCGTGGAAGGCACCCTGGTTGGCGGCGCCCTCGCCGGTCACAGCGACGGCGATCCGGTCGGTGCCGCGCCGCTGGAAGGCGAAGGCCGCGCCGAGCGCCGGTGGGTAGCCCTCGGCGATGATGCCGGAGCAGGAGAAGTGGGTCGCCGGGTCGAACAGGTGCATGTGGCCCCCGCGGCCCTTGCCGAGGCCGTCGACGCGGCCGAAGATCTCGGCGGTCATCGGGTTCAGGTCCATGCCGTGGGCGATGGCGAAGTGGTGCGGGCGGTGGGTCGCCGTCACCGCGTCGTCGCTGGTGAGGTGGGCGCACACCCCGGCCGCCACCGGCTCCTGGCCGGCCGAGAGGTGCATCTCGCCGGGCACCAGGCCCTTGCCGATGTCGAAGCCCGGTCCCTTGTCGGCGTGGTACTCCCGCAGGATCGCCTCCTCGTAGGTCCGGCTGAGGACCATCGTCTCGTACAGCCCGCGGCGCACCTCGGCGCCCAGGCCCGTCCCGTCGGTCGACATCGAGGCTCCCTTCGTTGGGTGACGCCTCCACTCTCGGGCCGCGGGTGTGACCCGGGCCACGGCTGGATTTCAGATGGTGACAACCCGGCATCCCCTCGGTCGGCCGGTGGCGAGCACCCGCCGGCTGCGGGGGCCGCTGCCTGCTCAGGCGTCGGTGGACAACGCGATGAGCCGGGCCGCGCGCCGCAGTGCCTGGCCGCTTCCGGACACCCGGCCCGCCTTGGCCACGGGCACCGAGATCGCCACGGCCGCGGTCAGCGTGCGCGACGGGACGGGTACGGCGAGACAGGCGGTGCCGACGGCATACTCCTCGCGGTCGACGGTGAGCTCGGGGCTGTGGGCCAGCTCCTCGAGCAGGAGCCGGCTGCTGGTCTGGGTCCGCGGGGTGAGGTCGACGAGGGGATGGCTCGACAGGTAGTCCCGGCGCGAGTCGTCCGGCAGGGCCGCCAGGACCGCCTTGCCGAGCGCCGTCGCGTGCGCGGCGTCCTGGAACCCCACCCACATGTCGGTGCGCGGCGCCTCGGGGCTGTCGGCGACGTCGACGAGCCGGATGCACCCGTCGTCGAGGACCGAGAGGTAGGCCGCGGCCCCCAGCTCGTCGTGCAGCCCGCGCAGCACGCGGTGCGTCCGACCACCGGGGTCGGCACCCAGCCGGCGCACGGCCAGGGTGCTCACCCGGTCGCCCAGGACGTAGCCACCCTCCTCCCGGTCGAGGTAGCCCTCGTGGACGAGCGTGCGCAGGAGGTGGTAGGTCGTGGCGAGGGGGAGGTCGACGAGCCGGGCGAGGCGCTTGGCCGTGACCGGGCCCGGCTGGGCTCCCACCGTGTCGAGCAGGGTGAGGGCGCGCACGACCGAGTTGATGAGAGTGGGCTGCTCTGCCATGGCGACTCCTTGATGAGGAGAGTAGGCCGCCCGGGTGTGTCTGAGAAGAGCCACGGCTGGGTGTACGCCGGGACTCCGTGGTCCAGGTCGCACGAAGGGTGGCGATCGGCCCCATCAGCTCACCTGATGGGGCCGATCGCCACCCTTCGGCGCCAGGGACGGGGGAGCGACGGGCTCAGCCCTCCCGCATCGGCACCCGGACGCCACGCTCGGCGGCGACCTGCTCGGCGATCTCGTAGCCGGCGTCGACATGCCGGATGACGCCCATCCCGGGGTCGTTGGACAGGACGCGGGCGAGCTTCTCGGCGGCGAGCGGCGTCCCGTCGGCCACCGACACCTGGCCGGCGTGGATCGAGCGGCCGATGCCGACGCCGCCGCCGTGATGGATCGAGACCCAGGTCGCGCCCGAGGAGGCGTTGACCAGGGCGTTGAGCAGCGGCCAGTCAGCGATGGCGTCCGAGCCGTCGAGCATCGACTCGGTCTCGCGGTAGGGGCTCGCCACCGAGCCCGCGTCCAGGTGGTCACGCCCGATGACGATGGGCGCGCTCACCTCACCGCTCGCGACGAGGTCGTTGAAGGCCAGCCCCGCCCTGTCGCGCTCGCCGTAGCCGAGCCAGCAGATCCGGGCGGGCAGGCCCTGGAAGGCGATCTTCTCCTTCGCCCCGCGCATCCACTTCTGGAGCCGGTCGTTGTCGGGGAACAGGTCCAGCACGGCGCGGTCGGTGGCCTCGATGTCCTTCGGGTCGCCCGACAGGGCCGCCCAGCGGAACGGGCCCTTGCCCTCGCAGAAGAGCGGGCGGATGTAGGCCGGCACGAAGCCGGGGAAGTCGAAGGCGCGGTCGTACCCCCCGAGCCGGGCCTCGTCGCGGATCGAGTTGCCGTAGTCGAAGACCTCGGCGCCCCCGTCCTGGAACTCGACCATCGCCTGGACGTGCGTGGCCATCGAGGCCCGGGCCCGGTCGGTGAACTCCTCGGGCTTCTTCTCCGCATACTCCGGCCAGTCGGCCAGGTCGACCCCCTCGGGCAGGTACGACAGCGGGTCATGGGCCGAGGTCTGGTCGGTGACGATGTCGATCGGCACGCCTCGGCGCAGCAGCTCGGGGAAGACGGTCGCCGCGTTGCCGACGACGCCGACCGACCAGGCGCGCCGCTCGGCCTTGGCACGCAGCGCGATCTCGACGGCCGCGTCGAGACTGTCGGCCACCTCGTCGAGGTAGCGGTGCTCGACCCGCCGGTGCAGACGGGCCGGGTCGACGTCGACGATGAGGCACACGCCCTCGTTGAGGGTGACGGCGAGCGGCTGCGCCCCGCCCATCCCGCCGCAGCCGCCGGTGAGGGTGACCGTGCCCGCGAGCGTTCCGCCGAAACGCTTCTCGGCCACCGCGGCGAAGGTCTCATAGGTCCCCTGCACGATGCCCTGGGTGCCGATGTAGATCCACGAGCCGGCGGTCATCTGGCCGTACATCGTCAGGCCGAGATGCTCGAGGCGCCGGAACTCGGGCCAGGTGGCCCAGTCGCCGACGAGGTTGGAGTTGGCGATGAGCACCCGCGGCGCCCACTCGTGGGTGCGCATGACGCCCACCGGGCGCCCCGACTGGACGAGCATCGTCTCGTCGGCCCGCAGGTCGGTGAGGGTGCGCACCATCGCGTCGAAGGAGCGCCAGTCCCGGGCGGCCCGGCCGGTGCCGCCGTAGACGACGAGGTCGTCGGGGCGCTCGGCCACCTCGGGGTCGAGGTTGTTCATCAACATCCGCAGCGGCGCCTCGGTGGACCACTGGCGGGCGGTGAGGGTGGTGCCGCGGGGGGCGCGAACGGGGCGGGCGCCGTCCATGTCGGGTCTCCTTCGGGAGTGGGTGGCTGGGGCTGGGCGGTCAGTGCAGCGGTCCGGCGACCGACTCGGCATACGCCACGACCTGCTCGGCATGAACGGCGAGGTATGCCGCGCGCAGGTCGGGTGCGACGAACCGGTCCGGCCCGGGATGGATGTCCGCCACCGAGCCGAGCCCCGCGATGACGGCGGCGCTGACCGGTGAGGGGTCGAGGGGAGCCCGCAGCTGGATGCCGCGGGCGGCGACGACGAGCTCGATGGCGAGGACGTGGGCGAGGGCGTCGACCGAGCGGCGCAGCTTGCGCGCGGCCGACCAGCCCATCGAGACGTGGTCCTCCTGCATGGCGCTGCTGGGGATGGAGTCGACCGACGCCGGAGCCGCCAGGCGCTTCATCTCCGAGACCATCGCCGCCTGGGTGTACTGGGCGATCATCAGCCCGGAGTCCACGCCGGGGTCGTCGGCGAGGAACGGCGGCAGCCCGTGGTTGCGGGCGACGTCGAGGAAGCGGTCGGTGCGCCGTTCGGCGATGGACGCGAGGTCGGCTGCCGCGATGGCGAGGAAGTCCAGGACGTAGGCGACCGGTGCGCCGTGGAAGTTCCCGTTGGACTCGACCCGCCCGTCGGGAGTGACGACGGGGTTGTCGACCGCCGAGGCCAGCTCGTACCCCGCGACCCGCGCCGCGTGGTCGACGGTGTCGCGCACCGCCCCGGCGACCTGGGGCGCGCAGCGCAGGGAGTAGGCGTCCTGGACCCGGGTGCACGCCTCCGGGTCGCGATGAGACTCACGGATAGGGCTGTCCCGCAGTACGATCCGCATGTTGGCGGCGGACAGCGCCTGGCCCGGCTGGGGCCTGAGCGCCAGCAGGTCGGCGGCGAGGACGTCGTCGGTCCCGAGCAGCCCCTCGATGCTCATGGCGGCCGTGATGTCGGCGGTCGTGACGAGCGTCCGCAGGTCGTGGATGGCCAGGCACAGCATCCCGAGCATCCCGTCGGTGCCGTTGATGAGGGCCAGCCCCTCCTTCTCGTGCAGCTCGACCGGAGCCAGACCTGCCGCGGCGAGGGCGTCGGCGGTGGCCAGGAGGTGGCCGTCCCGGTCGCGTACCGAGCCCTCCCCCATGAGGGCGAGCGCGCAGTGCGCGAGAGGGGCGAGGTCGCCGGAGCAGCCGAGCGAGCCGTACTCGTGCACGACCGGGGCGATCCCGGCGTTGAGCATGGCGACGTAGGCCGTGAGCGTCTCCTCCCGGATCCCGGTGCGACCGGTGGCCAGCGTCGAGATCCGCAGCAGCATGAGCGCTCGGACGACCTCACGCTCGACCTCGGGCCCGGCGCCGGCGGCGTGGGAGCGGATGAGGCTGCGCTGGAGCTGGGTGCGCCGCTCCACCGGGATGTGCGTGGTGGCCAGCGCCCCGAACCCGGTCGAGACGCCGTAGTGGGCCACGGTGTCGTCGGCGAGCGCCTCGATGACGGCCCGGGTGCGCCGCACCTCGGCGAGCGACTCCGCCGCGAGGACGACCTGAGCGCCTCGACGGGCGACGGCCACAACCTGCTCGATGGTCAGCGGCCCGATGCCGACGGTGACCCTGGGCTCTGTCATGCCCTCCATTGGACCCCCGGTGACCGCCCCGCGGACATCCGGTGCGCGGCATACCGTCTGGTATCCCAGACATGCCACCTACGACCCCGGCTCGGGGTGCACCCCCCCCCGCTCCTGAGCCCGCCCGGCCCCCTCGCCCGAGCGGGACGTCAGAAGCAGCCGGTCGACGTCGCCGCGATGACGTCGATCGCCGTGCGCACCGATGAGGTGTTGGGGGTGTAGTTGTCGACGACGGCGAAGTAGCGCCGCCGGCCGTCGAGCCCGATCGCCAGCCCGGCGAGCGCCGTCGCGTCACCGAGACTGCCCGTCTTGGCGTGGACGATGCCGCGGGCGCAGCCGGTGGGCGCCGTACGGAACCGTGTGGAGAGGGTGCCCGACACCCCGGCGACCGGCAGTGAGCTGCTGCCGAAGAACGTGCCCTGGACGGTCGGGTCGTTGTCGATCGTCCGGAGCAGGCGGACGAGCATGTCGGCTGGGACCCGGTCCGAGCGCGAGAGCCCGGAGCCGTCCTCGACGACCCAGCCGGTGCTCGGGATGCCGTTGGCGTCGATGACCTCGTGGGCGTTCTGTCGCGCGCCCGTCCAGCTCGTCGCCAGCCCTCGGGCGTGGGCGGCCAAGCGGAAGAGGATCTCCGCATAGTCGTTCTGGCTGACGTTGAGCATCTGGCCGACGATCACCTGGAGCTTGTCCGAGGATGTCGTGGCGAGGACCGCGGCCGTCGAGGGGGCGGCGGTCCGGTAGGTCGAGCGGACCGTGATGCCCTGCGCCGTCAGCATCGACGCGAACGCCCTCGCCGCGTCCTTCGCGGTGTCCGTGACGTTGTGGCTGTCGACGACGAGCGGGCGGACCGGGGCGACCTCGCTGGGCACGTAGTCCGACTTCCAGCCTGCCGAGCTCGTCGGCGCCGGGAAGAGGGTGTCGTCGAAGCGCAGGGTGATCGCGGTGCGGCCCTCGGCCTTGACCGCCGTCGCGGTCGATGCGGCAAGAGCGCGCAGCCGGGTCGAGGTGAGGCTCGGGTCGCCCCCGCCCTTGAGGTAGACGTACCACGGGGCCGCGGGGTCCTGGAGCGTCGTCGTGTCGATCCGGTAGCTGCCGCCGAGGGACTTCAGGGCGACGTATGCCGTGATGAGCTTGTTCGTCGAGGCCGGCATGTAGGCGACGTGCGGCCAGCGGGACCAGATGACCGACCCGCTGGAGTCGATGACCTCCGCGCTGTAGCTGCGCCCCAGGCGGGGGTCGTGGCCGCGGTCGGTGAGGTTGCCCTTGATGAACCACGGGTAGTACGGCCGGTACTGCCCCGGCACGGGCACGGGGGTGGGGATCGGGGTGACCACGGCGACCCTCGGCAGCGCAGAGGTGGAGGGCGCGAGGTCCTCGGCCTGCGAGGTCCGGGACGTGCCGAGCCGGACGGAGCCCTGTGCTGCGGCCGCGACGGCGGGGATGTGCGGTCGTGGTGCGCGGGGGCTCGCCCCCGCCGAGACGGGGACCAGCACCAGGGCCAGCGCACCAGCGACGACCAGCGGCCAGCGACGAGGGGATCGCGGCATGAGTCCACGCTAAGGAAGACCTCGCCTCACCGGCATGGGCCAAACGGATGAGGCGCCCCCAGGCGGGACCGTAGTGTGACGCCCATGACATCCGCCTCTGACCTGCGGCGACGGCCGGGGGCCGCGCCCGCCGCGGGGCACGCTCTCGACATCCTCGGCGTGCTGGCCCGGCACGGCGAGCCCGTCCCGGCCGCCGCGATCGCCCGCCAGCTGGGGCTGCCGCGCTCGAGCGTCTACCACCTGCTCGGGGTGCTCGTCGACCGCGGCTACGCGCGCCACCTCCCCGAGGATCGGCGTTACGGGCTGGGCATGGCGGCGTACGAGCTGGGCAGCGCCTACCAGCGGCAGGCGCCCCTGCAGCGGCTGTCCCGGGGCACCGTCGACCGCCTCGTCGACACGACCGGCCACAACGCGCACCTCGCGGTCCTCCATGGCCGGGACGTCCTCTACGTCATCGAACAGCGCGCGCCGCGGCGGCCGCTGCTCGTCACCGACGTGGGGGTGCGCCTGCCCGCCCCCCTCACGGCGACCGGGCTCGCCATGCTCGCCGAGCTCCCGCCGGCTCAGGTCCGCGCGCTGTTCCCGGGGCGCGACGCCCTCGTCCTGCGCGACGGCCGCGGCCCTGCCAGCGTCGGGGCGCTGCGCCGCGAGCTCTCGGCGGTGCGCCAGCGCGGGTATGCCGTCGAGGACGGCCTGGTGACCCCGGGCCTGAACTCGGTAGCGGCGGCGGTTCTGGACCACAACGGATACCCTGCTGCCGGGGTCGCGGTGACCTACCCGGGTGCGAGCGTCGGCCCGGACGAGGTCGCCGCCCTCGTCGAGGCGGTGACCCTTGCCGCCGGGGATCTCACGCGTCGACTGAAGGGGCGGGCATGAGCAGCGAGGTGACCGCCGTGGTCCTCTGCGGTGGGTCGTCCCAGCGGTTCGGGGGTGACAAGCTCGGCGCCTCCATCGCCGGACGGACCGTTCTGGACCTGCTGCTCATCGGGATGCCGGCGAGCTGGCCCGTCGTCTGCGTCGGTCCGCACCGGGAGACCCCACGAGCCGTGTCGTGGACACGCGAGCGACCGGCCGGCGCCGGCCCGCTCGCAGCCGTCGCGGCGGGCCTGGCCGACGTCGCGACACACCTCACCGTCGTCGTCGCCGGAGACATGCCGTTCGCCGGACCCTCCCTCCTGCGCCTGGCCGCCGCGCTCGAGACGGCCGCTCCTGAGGTCGCGGCCGTCGTCGGGACCGACCACGAGGGATACGCCAACGCGCTGCTCGCGGCATACCGCACCGACTCCCTGCGGGCGGCGATCCCGCCGGACCCGCGCGGCCTCGCCGCCCGCACGCTGCTCAACCTCCACCACGACCGGGTCCTCGTCGGCCCACACCAGTCGGCCGACGTCGACACGCGCGAGGACCTCGACCGCCTCCGCCGGGAGGCGGCCCCCTGAGCCGCGCTCAGGCGACGGCGCAGTAGCGGGACACCAGCGCGTCGACGAGCCGGGGGTCCGGCCCGAGCGGGGGCGTCGTGGTGTCGATCCCGTTCTGGGACAGCGACGCCCGCAGCCTGTCCCAGAAGAGTCCGGGTGCGATGAGGTGCGCCGCCGCGACGATCCGATGGCAGGACAGCGCGCGCAGCCGCGTCACGGCGTCGGGGAGCCCGGGGGCGGCGGCGCCCAGGAGTGCGGTGCGCACCGGCCGGCGGAGCGCCTCCTCCAGGGCCGCGGCGAGGTCGAGGACCTCGCCCCGGGCCCGGGGGTCCGCCGAGCCGGCGGACGCCAGCACGACACCGACTCCCGGCGCCAGCGCACCCTGCTCCGCCAGGCGCGCGGCGAGGGCGTCGCGGACCTCCTCGCCGGAGCCGAGCGCGTCCGTCGCCCGGGCGTCGGGCGCGTGCCGGGCCAGTCGCTCGGGCAGGTCGCTGCGGACGTGGTAGCCGCTCGCGAGGAACAGCGGGACCACGATGGCGCGCTCCCCCGGTGGCACGGCCTCCTCGAGCGCCGGCTCGGCGTGTTCGAGGTAGCCGAGCCGTACGGCCACCTCGGGCAGCGCCGCCGCCACCGCGTGGCGCACCGACTGCAGCACCCGGCGTCCACCGGTGTCGGCCGTCCCGTGGGCCGCGATGACGAGCGGCGGGGCCGGCCCGCGCCCGCTCACGGCCGCCACTGCGGGCTCAGCGTGACGACGTCGCCGATGACCACGACCGCCGGGGAGCAGACCCCGGCCGCCTCGGCCGCCTCGGCCAGGTCCTCGAGCGCCGCAGTGGTCACGCGCTGGTCCGCGGCATACCCCCGCTCGACGACGGCAGCGGGGCACCGCGGGTCTCGGCCGTGCTGGACGAGGAGGGCCGCGGTCCGCCGCAGCGACGCCACGCCCATGAGGACCACGACGGTGTGGTCGTTCCCGTCGGGCAGGGCGGTGATCTCGTCGTGCCCGGTGACGACAGTGAAGCCGCGGGCCAGCCCGCGGTGGGTGAGCGGGATGCCGGCCGCGGCCGGGACCGAGGTCGCGCTGCTCACGCCCGGCACCACCTCGACCGCGACGCCGGCCGCCTCGCACGCGAGCCGCTCCTCGCCACCTCGGCCGAGGACGTAGGGGTCGCCGCCCTTGAGGCGGACGACGCCGTGGCCCCGCTGGGCCTCCTCGACGAGGATCGCGTTGATCTCGTCCTGGGTGGCGAGGTGGTGACCCGGAGCCTTGCCGACGTGGACGACCCGCACCTCGGGATGCAGGTCGCCGAGCAGGGCCGTGGGGCCGAGCCGGTCGGCGACGACGACGTCCGCCGCCGCCAGCAGGGTGCGCCCCCGGGCGGTGACCAGGTCGGGCGCCCCCGGACCGCCGCCGACAAGCGCCACCCAGCCCGGGCCGCCACGGGGGCGGCGAGCACGCAGGTCGATGGTGCCGCTCTCGACCCGGGACACCAGCTCCGAGCGGATCGCGACGGCGCGGCGGGGGTCGCCACCGGCGTGCACGGCCAGGCTCACCGGGCCGTCCGGGGTCGCCACGCGAGCGCGGGCCGGAACCTCGGCGCTGGCCCGCCCGGCGTCGGTGGCGTCGACGCACCAGACCCGCAGCGCCTCGGCGTCGCGGCTGACCCGGGCGTCGACGAGGCCGTCGCCCGTGGCCGTGTGCACGAGCCAGGCGCCCTCGAGATCCTCCGGGCCGAGGTAGTCCCGGTCCACCCAGGTGACCGTGCCGGCGGCGACGAGGTCGACGAGGTCCTCGCACAGGTGCGGCGAGACGACGTGAACGACGGCGCCCTCCGCCACGAGGTCGGTGACGCGGCGGCCCGTGACGACGCCGCCGCCGACGGCGACGACCAGCCGACCGGCGAGGCGCAGGCCGAGGAGAGTGGGCGCGCTCATAGGTGCAGCCCGCACTCGGTCTTGGCGAACCCCGCCCAGCGGCCGGACCTCGGGTCGTGGCCGGGCGCGACCGGCCGGGTGCACGGAGCGCAGCCGATGCTCGGGTAGCCCTCCGCGAGAAGGGGGTTCGCGGGGACCTGGTGGCGCTCGGCATAGTCGAGGACATCGTCCTCGGACCAGGCCGCCAGCGGGGCGATCTTGACGACCTGGTTGCGCTCGTCCCACGAGAGCAGTGGGGTGCCGGCGCGGTGCGTCGTCTCGTCGCGCCGCACGCCGGTCACCCATGCCTCGTATGCCGCGAGCGCCCGTGCCAGCGGCTCCACCTTGCGCAGGCGGCAGCAGGTGGCGGGGTCGTGGTCGTGGAGCCGGGGGCCGAGGAAGGCGTCCTGGTCCTCGACGCTGCGGCTCGGCGTGACGTTGACGACGCGGACGTCGAGCTCCCAGGCCACCCGGTCGCGGGTGCCGATGGTCTCGGCGAAGTGGTAGCCGGTGTCGAGGAAGAGGACGTCGACGCCGGGCAGGTGCTGGGAGACGAGGTGCGGGAGCACGCCGTCGGCCATGCTGCTCGTCACGGCGAGACGGGGGCCGAACTCGGCGGCCGCCCAGGCCAGCACGGCGTCGGTGTCGGCGTCGGCGAAGGCGTCGGCGGCCCACCGGGCGAGTCCACGCAGGGTGGCGGCGTCGCGGCTGGTCATCGCAGCTCCTCCTCGACCACGCGGTGTGCCCACGTCGCGAAGGTCTCGCCGTCCTCGCGGGTGGCGAGATAGCGACGGACGACGCGCTCGGCATACTCGGCGATCTCGTCGGCGCTGACCCGCAGGCCCCGAACGGTCCGGCCCAGGCCGGGCTCGTCCCGCTCGCTGCTGGCCAGGCCGCCGCCGAGGTGGACCTGGAACCCCGGCACCTGCTCGCCGTCGTCGGTGGTGATGATCTGTCCCTTGAGTCCGATGTCGGCGGTCTGGATGCGGGCGCACGAGTTGGGGCACCCGTTGACGTGCAGGCTGATCGGCCGGTCGAGTACGACGTCGCCGAGCCGATCTTCGAGGGAGTCGACGGCCCGGGCCGCCGCGCCCTTGGTCTCGACGATGGCGAGCTTGCAGTACTCGATCCCCGTGCAGGCGATCGTCGAGCGGCGGAACGCACTGGGGCTCGCGCGCAGCCCCAGCTCACCCAGCCCGGCCACGAGGACGTCGGCGGCCTCCGGCCGGACGTCGAGGACGAGGAGCTTCTGGTGGGGCGTGAGGCGGACCCGGGCCGAGCCGGCGGCCTCGGCGAGCTCGGCGACCCGCTGGAGGGTGGGCCCGCTGAGCCGGCCTACGGTGGGGGCGACACCGACATACAGGCGGCCGTCCTTCTGCGGGTGGACCCCGACGTGGTCGGCCGAGCCCCGCGCCGGAGCCGGCGGGGGGCCGTCGGGCAGCCGGCGACCGAGGTAGTCGCTCTCCAGGAGGTGGCGGAACCGCTCGGCCCCGAGCTGGGCCACCAGGAACTTCAGCCGGGCCTTGGTGCGCAGCCGCCGGAACCCGTGGTCGCGGAAGAGGAGCACGACGGCCTGCCAGACCTCGGCGGCCTCGTCGGGCCGGACGAACACCCCCAGCCGCTCGGCGAGCCGTGGCGCCGTCGACAGCCCGCCACCGACCCACAGGTCGTACCCGATCCCGAGCTCGGGGTGCTCGACGCCGATGAAGGAGATGTCGTTGATCTCATGGACGACGTCGAGGCTGGGGTGCCCCGTGATGGCCGTCTTGAGCTTGCGCGGCAGGTTGGCCAGCTCGGGGTCGCCGACGAACCGGCGGGTGATCTCGTCGATGACCGGTGTCGGGTCGATGAGCTCCTCCGCGCTGACGCCGGCGACGGGTGAGCCGAGGACGACGCGGGGGGTGTCGCCGCAGGCCTCGGTCGTGCTCAGGCCGACCGACTCCAGGCGCCGCCAGATCTCCGGCACGTCCTCGATCCGGACCCAGTGGTACTGGACGTTCTGCCGGTCGGTGAGGTCCGCGGTCCCGCGCGCGAACTCCGTGGAGATGGCTGCGACCGTCCGCAGCTGCTCGGTGGACAGGGCCCCCCCGTCGATGCGGACCCGGAGCATGAAGTGGCGGTCCTCGAGCTCATGCGGCTCGAGCTGGGCCGTTCGCCCGCCGTCGATCCCGGGACGGCGCTGGGTGTACAGGCCCCACCAGCGGAACCGGCCCCGCAGGTCGTCCTCGGCGATCGAGTCGAAGCCCTGGACGGAGTACACCTCCTCGATCCGGGCGCGGACGCTCAGGCCGTTCTCCTCGGCCTTGACCGCCTCGGCGGCGTTGAGCGGGGTGCGGCCGTCGATCGCCCACTGGCCGTTGGAGCGGCCCTCGGCGGGCGGGCGCACCTCGGCGTGGGAGGTATGGCTGTGCCGTGCGGTGGTGGTCATGGTGGTGGTCCTCGGGTCCTGGGTGGTCGACAGGGCGTCGGGCGGCACTCGCCGGCGGGCGGCGTTCCGGCCCGGCGGGTGCGGCGAGGTGGTCGGTCGGGATGAGTGCGATGCGGTGGCGTCCGGCGCCTGAGGTGGCGGCCGGTCGACGGCGGGTCAGCCTCTGGTCGGCGTCTGGTCAGCGACGACAGCAGGGCAGACCCGCACCGCACATTCGCGTCGACGCTCGCCCCGGGTGGGCGGGCCCGGGAGGACTGGTGCGGCGTGGGCGACTCATGCGAGACATAATGCAGCATTATCGAAACGATCATCAATCGGCATGGAGATACGTCTCGCGATCCGGTCATCCGCGGCCCCCGCCGTGCCCAGCGATGGTCTCCTTCCACCTAGGTTGGACCCATGCAGGCCATCACCCTCCCCGAGTTCGGCGGCCTCGACGCCCTCGTCCTCGCCGACGTGCCCGACCCCGAGCCCGGCCCCGGGCAGGTCCGCATCGCCGTCGCGGCGGCCGGCGTCAACAGGGCCGACCTCCTCCAGCGCCAGGGCCTGTACCCGCCGCCGCCCGGCGAGTCCGAGATCCTCGGCATGGAGGTGAGCGGGACCGTCGACGCGGTCGGCGACGGCGTCACCGCCTGGGCCGTCGGGGACGAGGTCTGCGCCCTGCTCGCGGGTGGCGGGTATGCCGAGAAGGTCTGCGTGCCCGACGTCCAGGCGCTGCCCGCCCCGCGCGGGATCTCCCTCGTCGACGCGGCCGCGCTTCCCGAGGTCGTCTGCACCGTGTGGTCCAACGTCTTCCTCACAGCGAACCTCCAGCGCGGTGAGACCCTGCTCGTGCACGGCGGGGGCTCCGGGATCGGGACGATGGCGATCCAGCTCGGGCGCGAGCTGGGTGCCCGGGTCGCGGTCACGGCCGGGTCGGCGGGCAAGCTCGACGTATGCCGCGAGCTCGGCGCCGCGATCCTGGTCAACTACCGCGACGAGGACTTCGTCGACCGGCTCCTCGCCGAGACCGACGGCGCGGGGGCCAACGTCATCCTCGACATCATGGGCGCGAAGTACCTGTCCCGCAACGTCTCTGCGCTGGCGACCAATGGCCGGCTCGTCATCATCGGCATGCAGGGCGGCACCAAGGCCGAGCTCGACATCGGCGCGCTGCTGCGCAAGCGCGGGGCCGTCGTCGCGACGAACCTGCGGGGCCGCCCGCTCGCCGAGAAGGCCACGATCGTCGCGGCCGTGCGCGAGCACGTGTGGCCGCTCGTCGAGAGTGGCGATGTCCTGCCGGTCGTCCACGCGCGCTACCGGCTCGCCGACGCCGCCAGCGCGCACGCCGAGCTCGAGGCCGGCACGCCGGTCGGCAAGATCCTGCTGACCACCTGACCCGGGCGCCACCGGTGCGGGCTCGCTTCACACGGGAAACCCCTGCTTGGCATGGGAAGACTTCCCTTGCGCAGTGGGGGTTTGCCTGATGGGGCGGAAAAGCTGAGACCTGGGGGGCGGGTGCGACACTGAGGCGGTGTCGACCCTCGCCGCCCTCCTCGTCGCCCTCGTGGCTGCGCTGCACGTCGGCTTCGTCGTGCTCGAGATGTTCCTGTGGATGACCCCCGTCGGCTACCGGGTCTTCGGCACCGAGCCGCACTTCGCCGAGCAGAGCGGGGCGCTCGCCGCCAACCAGGGCCTCTACAACGGGTTCCTCGTCGCCGGCCTGGTCTGGGGCCTGGTCGCGAGCGACCCGGTCCAGGTCCCGGTGCGGGTGTTCTTCCTCTCCTGCGTCGTCGTCGCCGGACTGTTCGGGGCCGCAACGGTGAGCCGGCGCATCCTGCTCGTCCAGGCCCTTCCGGGCGCGCTCGCGCTCGCCGCGGTCCTCGCGGCCCGCTGACCGAAGCGCCCACACCCGCACCACTGCCCCGACCTCACCGCTGCGACGTCGGCCTCTCCGCCCCCTCACGCATGCGGCAGGATGGGCCCATGACCGACGGACCGAGCGAGCACCCGCACGAGGTCGACGACCGGGAGGGCGAGGCCGCAGACCGCTCCGGCAGCGACCGGATCGTCGTCGTGACCCCCGAGGGGATGGGCGTCGTCGACCCGCAGAGCGACGACGGGGAGCCCGCCAACCCGGCCGACCTGGTCGAGCAGCCCGCCAAGGTCATGCGGATCGGCTCGATGATCAAGCAGCTCCTCGAGGAGGTCCGCAGCGCACCGCTCGACGAGAAGGGCCGGGCCCGGCTGGCCGAGATCCACGAGCGCTCGATCGCCGAGCTCAAGGACGGCCTGGCCCCCGAGCTCGTCCACGAGCTCGAGCGCATCGCCCTGCCGTTCTCCGACGACGCCCCGAGCGACGCCGAGCTGCGGATCGCCCAGGCTCAGCTGGTCGGCTGGCTGGAGGGCCTGTTCCACGGGATCCAGACCGCCCTGGTCGCCCAGCAGATGGCGGCCCAGGCCCAGCTCCAGCAGATGCGCGCGCTGCCGCCGGGAGCGGTCCACCCGGGCCCGGACGCCTCCGGGATGCGCCCCGGGGGACACCTGCCTGGGCCCGGCGCCCCCCGCCCGACCGAAGGCACCGGCCAGTACCTCTGAGCCTGCCGTCCCGACCGGCGGGTCACCCGCCTGCTCGACGCAGCGGAGCCGCGACGGCTCAACCGGTGACCGTCACCTGGATGCCGTCCGGGCGCACCACTGCCGACACCTGGTCCAGCCCGTCGACGACCACGTCCGCCGACCCTTCGAGCTCGGCTCGCCGGCGTCGTCGACGTCACGGCCAGCACCGCCGCGCAGCCCGCCGCCCGCGCCGAGCGATCCCGGCGCCGGCGTCCTCCACGACGAGGCACCGGGCCGGGTCGACGCCGAGCCGGCGGGCGCCCTCGAGATAGGGGTCGGGCGAGGGCTTGCCCACGGCGACCTGGCTGGCGGTCACGAACGACCTGCGGCACGCGCAGCCCGGTGGCGGCGATCCGCGCCGCGGCGAGGTCGTCGGTGCAGGACGTGACGATGGCGCACGGCGCCCCGGCCGCCTCGAGGCCGGCCAGCAGCTCGGCAGCGCCCGGCAGGACGCGGATACCGTCGGTGTCGGCGATCTCGAGCTCGCGTATCCGCAGGTGGGCGGCCGCGCGCTGGTGCTCCGGGAGCAGCCCGGCGATCACGGCGGCAGCCGGGACGCCGTGGAAGCCAAGGAGCCGCACCGGGTCGACGCCATATTCCGCGCACCAGGTCAGCCAGCTGCGCTCCACCGCCGGGATCGAGTCGATGAGGGTGCCGTCCATGTCGAAGAGCACCGCGTCGAAGCGCAGACCGGCGAGGGGGGAGGTGCCGGGGGACGACATACGGGAAGCCTATGGTGGAGGGCATGGGCCGAGCTGTCGCGGGGTCGGCGCGCCTCGCCCCGGTGAGCGCCACGGTCGCCGCCGTGGCGCTCATCGGCGGGTGGACGCTGGCCGCCGGCCTGCAACCCGCGGGCTTCGACCCGACCCGCGACTCGATCAGCACGCTGGCCTCGACCGGTATGCCGCACCGCGGCGCCATGACCACCGCCCTCGTCATCACCGGCCTGGCCCACCTCGTCACCGCCTGGGCGCTCGGCGACGGCGGCACGGCCGTGGGGGCGGCGGCTGCTCGCGCTCGCCGGCGTGGCGACGCTCGGGGCGGCGGCCCTGCCCCAGCCGTCCCGGGTCGAGTCCTCGACCGCCCATGTCGCCGCCGCCGGGATCCCGTTCGCCCTCCTGGCGGCGTGGCCCTGGTTCGCAGCCCAGCCACGACGCCGCCCCGCCGCTGCGGCCCCGCGCCGGCCGCGCCGCCTCGGTCGTCCTCGGGCTGGCCGTCCTGACCCTGCCGCTCGCCATGGCCACCGGATGGTCCCGATTCGGGCCTGCTCGAGAGGCTGGTCGCGGCGGCGCTGGTGCTCTGGCCGGTGCTCGTCGCGGTCGAGGTCTGGTATGCCGCGGGCCATGACCGTGGGCCCCCCGTGGGCGCGCCGCACGCTCGGGGTCCTGGGGCTCACCCTGGCGTGCCTCGGCCGGCGGTGTCGCTTGCCACGACCGTCGCGCCGGTGACGACCCACACGCACGTACTACCAGGCCTCGCTCAGCCTCAGCCCCAACGTGCTCGACCACTCCCGCGCTGCAGGCGAGCGACGGTGTTCGGGAACATCGAGGTGGGGTTCTCGGGGCGTGGCCCCCGGCATCGACGTCGCCCCCCAGGTCAAGGCCGACATCGCCACCGCTGCTCGACCAAGCCGGACGTCGCGCTCAGCTCGCTCCAGCCCTCCACGGCAGAGCTCGAGCGCGGCCATCCGCACCGCCGCAGTGGGGCTCGGGCTGCGCTTCGCCGTCGGGCCGGGGCTCGTGGCGCTGCTCGGCGCCCTCGGCTGGCTGCCGCGGTCGCTGCGCCGCCGCCCGTGGTTCCGGCTCGTCGCCCTGTCCACCGTGGCGTGGTCGGTCGCCGCCCTCGTCATGGCGACGGCCATCACCCAGACGTACCGGCCGGCCCGTCACGCGTCGTTCACCGGCACCGGCGTCCTCGGCATCGTCCAGCAGAACCCGGTCCCTGCTCTCCGACGTCGAGGCCCGGTCGTCGCAGGTCGACCCCTACCTGCGCAACCTCATCGCCCTCTCCACCGCGCTCCAGCAGAACTACGCGCCGACGGCTCTCGACCAGCCCGTGGCCCTGCGCCTGCTCTTCGTCGCGGACCTCCACGACGGCAACCAGTACTCGCTGATGAAGACGATCGTCGACGACGAGAAGATCGACGCCGTCGTCGACTTCGGCGACCTCGTCGACTTCGGCACCGCGCAGGAGGCCGAGGCCGCCGGCATGTTCAGCGGCATCGCCTCGCTCGGCGTCCCCTACTCTTCGTCCGCGGCAACCACGACGCGTCGTCACCGACCGACACCGCGCTGCTCGACCGGATGCGCCAGGATCACCAACGTCGTCCTCCTGCAGCCCACCGCCGACAGCTACACCGAGGTCACGCTGCACGGCGTGCGGATCGCCGGGTTCAACGACCCCCGATGGTTCGGGGACGACGGCAAGAACACCGCGCGAGAAGGAGCAGCCCGCCAAGGACGCCTTCCAGAAGGCGTTGCCGGCCGCGGGCCCCCTCGACCTCGTCGTCAGCCACGAGCCCTGGGCCGTCGAGGGGCTCGACCTCGGCGCGGTCGTCGCCAACGGGCACATGCACGCCCCGGACCTCGAGGGCAACCGCATCCAGGTCGGGACGTTCACCGGCGGCGGCCCGTTCAGCCACTACATCGCCGCCGGCGACGGCTCCGAGCTCGTCGGCCAGCCCTCCGCGTTCGACATCGTCACCTACGGGACGGACTGCCGGCTCACCTCGCTGACCCGGTTCAGGTTCCACAACATCGTCGAGGGCAGGCCGGCCTACGACGACGTCTCGCTCGTCAACGGCACCCGCATCGACACCCGCGCGGCCGACCCTGAGCCGACATTGCGCTCTCGCGACGCCAGCCTCAGCGTCCAGTCGGTCGCGGCCGTTCCCTGACGGGTCCGCGGCGAGCGACCGGCCACCGGGCCCGACTCAGCCTGCGCAGCTCGGGGAACTCGTCCTCACGCCACTCGACGGCCGACGCCGGCGAGCGCGCCGGCGGCGAGCTGCTCCTCCCGGGCGCGCAGCTCGACCCGGCGGATCTTGCCCGAGATGGTCTTGGGCAGCTCGGCGAACTCGAGCCGCCGCACCCGCTGCCAGGGCGCCAGATGCTCTCGGGCGTAGGCGAGGATCGAGCGCGCCGTCTCCTCGTCGGGCTCGAAGTCCGGGCGCGAGAACGACATACGCCTTGGGGATGGCGAGCCGCACCTCGTCCGGGGCCGGGACGACCGCCGCCTCGGCCACGGCGGGGTGCTCGATGAGCACCGACTCGACCTCGAACGGGCTGATCTTGTAGTCGCTCGCCTTGAAGACGTCGTCGGTGCGCCCGACGTAGGTGATGTAGCCGTCGGCGTCGAGGGTCGCGACGTCGCCGGTGTGGTACCAGCCGCCGCTCATGGCCTCGGCGTTGCGGGCGTCGTCGCCCTGGTAGCCGGTCATCAGCGCGAGCGGGCGCTCGGAGAGGTCGAGGCAGATCTCCCACCGCCTCACCCTCGCCGGTCACCGGCCGCGCCGGTGAGCGGTGTCGACGAGGACGACCGGCATCCCGGGCAGCGGCCGGCCCATCGAGCCGGGCTTGACGACCGACCCCGGCGTGTTGCCCACCGAGGCCGTCGTCTCGGTCTGGCCGTACCCGTCGCGCAGCGTCAGCCCCCAGGCCCGGTCGACCTGCGCGATGACCTCGGGGTTGAGCGGCTCCCCGGCGCCGACGACCTCTCGCAGCGACCCCGGCCCACCCGGAGAGGTCGGCGTTGATGAGCATTCGCCACACGGTCGGCGGCGCACAGAACGTGGTCACCTCCCAGCTCGCGCAGCACCGTCGAGCAGCCGGCCGGCGTCGAAGCGCGTGTAGTTGTAGACGAAGACCGTCGACTCGGCGATCCACGGCGCGAAGAAGCACGACCAGGCGTGCTTGGCCCATCCCGGGCTGGAGATGTTGAGGTGGACGTCGCCGGGCCGCAGGCCCGAGCCAGTACATCGTCGACAGGTGGCCGACCGGGTAGGACACCTGGGTGTGCTCGACGAGCTTGGGCCGGCTCGTCGTCCCCGAGGTGAAGTAGAGCAGCAGCGGGTCCGGCGGCGCGGTCCCCGGGTGCGGCACCGGACCGACATCGAGGGTGTAGGCCGTCCGCGAGGTCGTGCCAGCCGTCGGCGCGGCCCACCGAGATGCGGGTGTAGTCGCCGGGCACGTCGGCGAACTTGCCGGTGTCGGCGGCGTTGGCGATGACGTGCCGGGCGCCCGCCGCGCTGCGATCCGGTCGACGAGGTCGGCCGGGCCGACGGCGGTCGTCGTCGGCATGATGACGGCGCCGAGCTTCATGACGGCGAGCATGGTGTCCCACAGCTCGACCTGGTTGCCGAGCATGAGGATGACGGGGTCCCCCTTGCCGACGCCCCGCTCGGCGAGCCAGTGCGCGACCCGGTCGGAGCGAGCGGCCATCGCGTCGAAGTGGATCTCGGTGCTCGTCGCCGTCCTCCTCGACGATGATCGAGCGCCGGCTCGTGGTTGCCCCGGGCGATCTCGTCGAACCAGTCGACGGCCCAGTTGAACGTCTCGCCGACGTCCGGCCAGGTGAACTCGCGGACCGCGACCTCGTGGTTCCCCCGCAGGGCGAGGAGGTGGTCGCGGGCCTCCCGATAGCGCTCCGTCGCCGTCATCCCCCCACTCTGGCACCGGCAGCCCAGCCCCACCAGACATCCCCGTCCGTGGAGCCGGGCGTCAGACCGGGGCGACGGTGTATGCCGCGTGCTCGCCCGGCGACGCGCCACAGCTGAGCGGCGCGGGCGGCAGCTCCTCGCGAACGACCGTCACGAGGGTTCGCGCCGGGCGCCGTCCCGGCCCAGGTGAGCTCGATACGGCTCACCCCGTCGCCGAGGTCGACGGCGGAGCCGGACCTCGACGGCGTCCAGCGGCCCCGGCCCGTGCTCCCGCAGCAGCCAGGCCTGGGCGGCCTGGGCCGCCGGGGGCAGCGCGGTCGACCCGCGCAGGTGCTCGGTCGGGGTGCGTCCGGCCCGATGCGCGCGGACCGCCTCGACCGCGGCACCGGCGTCGAGCCCACCGAGGCAGGCGCCGTCGGGCAGGGACAACAACGTCCCGGAGAACCGGTGGCCGCCGAGATGGGTGCACTCCCACACCTCGTCGGGCCACTCCTGCGCGAGCTCGGCGAAGATCGGACGTCCGCGCAGGGCGCAGCACGCGTCCCGGGACCCGTGCGTGCAGACGAGGACGAGCGGTCGCGCCGGCTCGGTGCTGGAGTCGAGGGGGTCGCCCAGCGCGTCGGCGGCCTCGAGCAGGTCCTCGGGCTCGGCCCACGTGCCGGTGACCCAGGTGCGGGCGGTGACGTCCACGGCATACCAGGCCCGGCGCGCCATGGGTCGGCGCTCGCCCCGCCGGAGAAGGAGGATACGACCTTCGGCCGCCGCCGCCGCGGCCGCGAGCCGGTCGCCGACCGGGCCCGCGAGCGGGGCGGTGGCCACCGGGTCCCGGCCCCACGGGCCGGGGTGCTCGACGAGCAGCCATCGGCGGGCGACGGGCGCGCTGCCCGCCATCGGCTCGCCGCGGTTGCGCGCCGCGGTCGAGCAGCGAGATGCGTCGTCGGTCACCCGCCCGATCTACGTCGCGGCAGGGGTGGCGCCGTGCCTGCCCAGATGGTGGCAGGGGAGGCCATCCGGACAGCCGTCGAGGCGGGCGGGTCGGGTCAGGAGGAGCCCAGGGTCAGCCCCTTGGCCACCGCCACCGCCGCCACGCGGTAGCGCGCCCGCGCCTGCCCGTCCGGCTGGGGCTCGAAGGTCGCCGACCGGTGCTCCCAGGCCGGCGGCTCCGCGAGCGAGGAGAGGACCCAGGCCGCCTGGCGTGCCGCGCCGACGGCGACCCACTCACCGGGGTCCGGGACGTCGACCGGCACGCCGAGCAGCGACGGAGCCAGAACGCGGACCGCCTCGGAGCGCGCGCCGCCGCCGACGAGGGCCACCCGGTCGATGCGCACGCCCTGGGCGGCCATGGCGTCCAGACAGCCGGCCATCAGGCCGAGGACCCCCTCGACCGCGGCGCGGGCCAGGTTGGCACGGGACATGCCGTCCAGCGTCAGCCCGAGGAGCGAGCCGGTGGCCGTGGGGAGGTTGGGGGTGCGCTCACCCTCGAGGTAGGGGACGAGCGTCAGACCGCCGGATCCGGGTTCGGCCGACAGGGCCAGCGCACTCAGCTCGTCGTGGTCGACGCCGAGAACGGCACCGACGGCGTCGAGGACCCGGGAGCCGTTGAGCGTGCAGGCGAGCGGCAGGAACCGGCCGGTGGCGTCGGCGAACCCGGTGACCAGGCCGGAGTCGTCGGCGGTCGGGGTCTGCGAGACCGACGAGATCACGCCGGAGGTCCCGATGGACAGGCAGGCGCCGTCGACCCCGAGCCCGAGCCCCAGCGCGGCCCCGGCGTTGTCGCCGCACCCAGGACCCAGGACGATGTCACCCCAGCCCCGCTGCGGGTCACCGTGGCCCACGGCCTCCGCCGGTCCGGCCACCCGGGGCAGGACGATGGACGCGACCTCCGCCTCGGCGCGCAGGAGGCCGAGGGCGAGCAGGTCGCGCCGGTAGGCGTTCGTGACGGCGTCGAAGTACCCGGTACCGGAGGCATCGGACCGGTCGGTCGCCAGGGTCTCCATCGACGTCGCCCCGGAGAGCCGCCAGGTCAGCCAGTCGTGCGGGAGCGCGACGGCCGCCACCTTGGCGGCGTTCTCGGGCTCGTTGCGGGCCAGCCAGCGGAGCTTGCTCACGGTGATGGAGGCGACGGGGACGCTGCCCACGGCCTGGGCCCACCGGAGGGCTCCCACCTCGGGGTCGCCGTCGCCGAGCTCGCGGACGAGGTCGGCGGCGTCGGGCGCCGAGCGGGTGTCGTTCCACAGCAACGCCGGCCGGATGACGCGGCCATCGGCGTCGAGGCACACCATGCCGTGCTGCTGACCCCCCACCGAGAGCGCCGACACGTCGTCGAGGCCACCGGCGGCGTCGACCGCCTGGAGCAGCGCGGACCACCAGGCCTCGGGGTCGACCTCGGTGCCCGAGGGATGCTTGGCCGAGCCCGACCGGACCAGCCGGCCGGTCTCCGCGTCGTGGACAACGACCTTGCAGGACTGCGTCGACGAGTCGACGCCCGCCACCAGCGTCATCGTCGGCCTCAGGAGATGAGGTGCTCGACGGCGAGCTGGTTGAGTCGCACGAAGCCGAAGTCCCGCTGCCGCGGCCGCCTCGGGGTCGAACCCGTCGTCGTCCTTGAGGAACGCGTCGATGGTCTCCCCCTCGTCCAGGGTCGGGGTCGCCAGGTCGAGCACTCCGGCATCCGCCATCGCCTCCCCGACCCGCGGGTCGGCACGGAAGGCCTTCGCCTTCTCGGCGAGCAGCAGGTAGGTCGACATGTTCGCGGCCGCGGAGGCCCAGACGCCGTCCATGTTCGTCGGTGCGCGACGGCTTGTAGTCGAAGTGCCGCGGGCCGGTGTAGCGCGGGCCGTCGGGGTAGCCGGGGAAGCCGTTCTCGATGAGGTCGACGGTGAAGAACGCCGACATCAGGTCTCCGTGCCCGAAGACGAGGTCCTGGTCGAACTTCGGCCCGTGCTGGCCGTTGAGGTCGATGTGGAACAGCTTGCCGCTCCACAGGGCCTGGCCGAGGGCGTGGGTGTAGTTGAGGTTCGACATCTGCTCGTGACCGGTCTCGGGGTTGACCCCGACGATGTCGCCGTGCTCGAGCTGGGCGATCAGGCCGAGGGCGTGCCCGACGGTCGGCAGGAAGATGTCGCCGCGCGGCTCGTTGGGCTTGGGCTCCAGGCCGATCCGCAGGTCGTACCCCTGCTCCTTGATGTAGCCCGCGACGGTGTCCAGACCCTCCTTGTAGCGCTCGAACGCGGCGTACAGGTCCTTGGAGCCGTCGTACTCGCTGCCCTCGCGGCCACCCCACATGACGAAGGTGCTCGCCCCCATGTCGGCGGCCATGTCGACGGCGTGGAGCACCTTGCGCAGACCGAACCGGCGCACGCCGCGGTCGTTGCTCGTCAGCCCGCCGTCCTTGAACACCGGGTGGCTGAAGGTGTTCGTCGTCACCATCTCGATGACCAGGCCCGCCTTGGTCGTGGCGTCCTTGAGCTGGGACAGCCGGGCGTGCCGGGTCGCCTCGTCGGCGTCGAAGGGGAAGACGTCGTTGTCGTGGAAGGTGATCCCCCACGCACCGAGCTCGGCCAGCCTGTCGGAGTACTCCCACGGGTCCAGCGCCGGCCGGGTCGCCATGCCGAACGGGTCGGCTCCGGTCCACCCCACCGTCCACAGTCCGAACGAGAACTTGTCCTGCGGGATCGGGGTGCGCGTGGCGATCAGACATGGTCGGCTCCTCAATTTGTTGTGTCACAAAACTAATGCGCAGGAGGCGCTACTGTCAAGGCGTGCCGACATCGCCGCCGGCCCTCGAGCGGCATCAGCGGCGCGCCGCCCGCGACGCCGCATCACCACGCGCCCGCGTCGCGGGTCGACCAGGCCCGCGCGCGGGCCGCCAACCTCGCCCTCGTGGCCCGGACGGTGTATCGCCGCCGACCCCGCGCCGACCCGCGCCGACGTCGCAGCGGCGACGTCGATGACCCGCTCGACCGTCTCCCGCCTCGTCGACGACCTCGTCGACGGTCGGGTGGTCGCCGAGCTGGACCCGGTGGCCAAGGTCGGGACCCGGCCGTCCGGGGACCCCGCTCGTCCCGGAGGCGGGACGGTTCGCTGCGCTCGGGCTGCAGGTCAACGTCGGCTACCTGGCAGTGCTCGTCGTCGACCTCGCGGGCGGCATCCGCAGCTCGCCGCCTGGTGACCGAGGACCTGCGCGGTTCGGGCCCGGCCGTGGTCCTCGAGCGCCTGGCCGCCGAGGCCGAGGCCGTGATCGCCGACCTCCCGCCCGGCCTGGAGGTCGTGGGGGCCGGGCTGGCGCTGCCGGGCATCGTCTCGACGACGACGGGCATGCTGCTGCGAGCGCCCAACCTCGGCTGGTCCGACCTCGACGTCCCGTCACTGATCGACACGTCACGCATCGGCGTGCCCCTGACCGTGGCCAACGAGGCGGACCTCGCCTCACGCACGGTGTCGCTGGCCTCCCCGGGACGCCCCGGTCGCGCTGCGCGACTTCATCTACGTCTCCGGTGAGACCGGCATCGGCGGCGCCGTCGTCATCGACGGGCTCCCCCTGCCCGGCCGCCACGGGTGGGCCGGTGAGATCGGCCACGTCGCCGTGGACCCGTCGGGCCCCCCCTGCTCGTGCGGCTCGACGGGGTGTCTCGAGCAGTACGCCGGCAAGCGGGCCATGCTCACCGCGGCCGGGACTGGACGCCGACGCGCCCACGACCGCACTGGCCGAACGGGTCCGTGGCGGGGACGACCGAGCGGCGGGCGCCGTCGACCGGGCCGCGTGGGCCCTGGGTTGGGCCGTCGGCGGCGCGATCAACATCGTCGACGTCCCGGTCGTCGTCCTCGGCGGCCACCTGCGCGAGGTCGCCTCCCTGCTTCGTCCGCGCCTGGAGGCGACGCTGCGCGAGCGGGTCATCTCCGCCGGGTGGGTCCCTCCGACGATCCAGACGGCCCGGGTCCGACCCCACGCCCGGCGCTCTCGGCGCCGCCTACCGCGAGCTCGAGCGGGTCATCGCCGACCCCGCCCGGTGGATCGACAGCCCCCCTGGCCCAGCCGGGTGACCCGGGTGTCCCGCCGGAGGCAGGACGCCGGGGCGTCCCGTCAGGCCGGGTGAAGGCCCATCTCGCTGCGCAGGAGCGCGACCGGGTCGGCGAGCAGGTCCTCCCACGCCATCTCGGCGGCACCGATGAGCACCGCGTCGCCCTCGAGCGAGGGCGCGGCCAGGTTGACCTCCTCGGCGGTCGCGGCCAGCGCGGCCGCGTCGAGGCTCGCCCTGGTCACCTCGGGCGTCGCGCGCAGGACCTCCCGCAGCAGGCCCGCCGAGCACGACCAGCCGTGGGTCGAACGCGTTGACGATGCTCGCCAGCCCCAGACCGAGGTAGCGCCCGACCTCGTCGAGCTCGTGGCTGCCCGACCTGCCCGCGGCGCGGATGGCCGGGACCAGCTCGTCGCTGGTGGCGTCGGCCATCCCCAGCGCCCGGGCGATCGCCTGGGAGCCGATCTCGGTCTCCCAGCATCCCCGCGCCCCGCACCGGCAGGGCCGCCCCTCGGGACGGACCACGAGGTGGCCGACCTCGCCGGCGTAGCCGGCGGCCCCCAGCATGGGCAGCCCGTTGACGATCAGGCCGGCGCCCACGCCGACCTCACCGGCCAGGAAGACGACGTCGTCACATCCGCGGGACACCCCGCGCCGATGCTCGGCCAGGGCGCCGAGGTTGGCGTCGTTGCCGACCTGGACCTGCATGGCCGGCGAGCCCCAGGGTCAGCAGCCTGCCGAACGGCTCGTCGACCCAGCCGAGGTTCGGGGCGAACCGGACCATGCCGTCGGCGCGTCGGACGACGCCGGGGACGGACACCCCGAGCGCCAGCACGCGGTCGGCCACGGCCGGGTCGGCCACCAGCTCGTCGACGATGGCGCCGATGGCGGCGACGACGTCGCCCGGAGCGGGCCGGGTCGGTCCGAACGTGGCGTGACGACGGGCGACCACCTGCCCACCCAGCCCGACGAGCGCCACGTCGACGCGGTCCACGCCGACGTCCGCGGCGAGCACCTGGATCCGGTCCGTCCGGGGGCGCACGACGAGGGACGGACGTCCCGGCCCCTGCGCGTGCCCCGTCCGGGCTCTCCTCGCTCACCAGGCCCAACGCCGCGAGCTCGGCGACCAGACCCTTGATCGTGCTCCGGCTCGACCCCATGTGCGCGGTGAGCTCGGCCGCGGCTCAGCGGCCCCGTCTCGTGAACGGCGCGCAGGAGGGTGCTGAGGTTGTGTCGACGGACCTCGTCCTGAGTCGCTCCCGACCGCCGCGCTGCCGGGAGCGACTCGGTGTCACGCAGCATTCGCCGTGAGCACCGGGCCCCGGTCAGCGGGCCGAGACGTCGGCCCGCTTGCGCGATATCGCATCGACGCTCGCGGCAAGCATGAGGACCAGCATCGTGATGATGAAGTTCGCCGAGGACGGCAGGTTGGGCAGCAGGCCCAGCCCGTTGGGGATCATCGCGATGACGAGGCCGCCGATGACCGCGTCGCGGGCTCTGCCGCGTCCACCGAACAGCGACGTGCCACCGATGACCGCCGCGGCCACGGCATACAGCAGGGTGTTGCCGCCACCCGCGTCGGACGGGACCGAGCCGAGTCTGGACGCCTGGACGACGCCGGCGATCGCCGCCATGCCCGAGCCGATCGCGAAGGCCGCGATCCGCATGCGCCGCAGGTCGATACCCGCTCGACGAGCCGCCTCCGCGTTGCCGCCGACGGCGTAGATGTAGCGCCCGAACGGGGTCTTGGACAGCACGAGCGTCCAGACCAGCATGAGGACGATGATGAGCGGCAGGACGTACGGCGCACCCTTGATCGAGTTCGTGGCCGGGGTTCGGCGAGCGCTCCTGGTTGAGCAGCGCCAGCGCCACTCCGCCGATCACGGCCAGGGACCCGACCCGGAGCAGCACCAGCGCCATCGGCTCCGACGACAGCCCCTGTGCCTTCCGGCTGATCGAGCGCCTGACCGTGTAGAGCAGGTACCCGCCGACGACGACGACGAAGAAGATCCATCCGTAGAGCGGCGGGAGGTTGCCGTTGGAGATGGAGTTGACGAGCTTGAAGCTGCTGGTCGAGATCGCGGCGCCGGTGCCGATGAACTGGAGCAGCACACCCTGCCACCCGAGGAACAGGGCCAGGGTGACGACGAACGACGGGATGCCGACGCGGGCGACGAGGATCCCGGTGATCAGGCCGATGGAGACGCCGGCGGCCACGGCGAGGTAGATGGCGCCGAGCTGGGTGTTCGTCCCGATGCTGGTCACCATCATGAGCATGCCGAGGACGACGATCCCGACCGGGATCCACAGCCGGCTGAGCGCCGCGATGACCACCGCGACGACCATGAAGGCCAGCACGACGACGAACGTGCCGGTCCCGAAGGCCTGGCGCATGTCGCCGTGCTGGGTCAGCGCGAGACCCATGATGGCCGCGGTCGCTCCACTCGCCGTCCCGGCGGCCAGGTCGATCTCGCCGAGGAGCAGGACGAAGACCAGGCCCATCGCGATGAGCACGGTGATGCCGGACTGGCTGACCAGGTTGGCGAGGTTGGCGACCGTCAGGAAGCGGTCGCTGGCCTGGGAGAAGACGACCCCGAGGACGACGAGGCCCAGGACGGCCGGCAGCGCGCCGACCTCACCGCCGCGCACGCGGCTGACGTAGTCGGTGACGAAGCCCCGCGAGGTCCGTGCGAACCCGCATCGCGGGAGAAGTCGGAATCCGCGAGGCTGGCGGCGACCTCGGCGCCTGTGGGCTCCGCGTCGTCGGGCGTGGTCTGCCCGGAGGACGTCGGCCGAGGGGGGGTCTGGTCAGTTGTCATGAACCGGTCCTCTCAGATCGACGTCTCGGCGGCGTCAGCGGCGGGCAGGCCGATGTCGCCCGAACGGCCGGCCGTGATGAGCTCGACGACCTGCGCGTGGGTGACGTCCTTGGCCTTGACCTCGGCGACGAGCCGGCCGAGGTAGAGGGTCGGCGATCCGGTCCGAGACCTGGAGGACGTCGTTCATGTTGTGGGAGATGAGCACCACGCCGAGCCCCTGGTCCGCCAGCCGGCGGACGAGGTGGAGCACCTGCTCGGTCTGGGCGACGCCCGAGCGCGGCCGTCGGCTCGTCGAGGATGACGACCTTGCTGTTCCACAGCACCGACTTGGCGATGGCCACCGTCTGGCGCTGGCCACCGGAGAGGCTGGCGACGACCTGGCGGACGCTCTTGACCGTCCGCACCTTCAGGCTGGCGAGCACGTCCCGGGAGCGGCTCTCCATGGCCCCCTCGTCGAGGACCCCGGTCTTGCGCAGCTCGCGGCCGAGGAACATGTTCTGGACGACGTCGAGGTTGTCGCACAGGGCGAGGTCCTGGTAGACGACCTCGATGCCGAGGGCGGAGGCGGCCCGCGGTCCGTGGATGGAGACCGGCTCGTTCTCGAAGGTGATCTGCCCGCTGTCGATGGCGTAGATGCCGGCGACGCACTTGATCAGCGTCGTCTTGCCGGCACCGTTGTCGCCCACCAGCGCGGTGACCTCACCCGGATAGACGGCGAAGTCGATGTCATGGAGCACTTGGACGGGGCCGAAGCTCTTGTTGATCCCGGTCAAGACTCAGGATGGGGTTCTCCGACAAGACCACTCACTTCCTCCACCGATGCCCGGGCCCGACGGACCGGCACGATGACTCAGTCGTGGGACAGGTGGGCCCGCCCCGGTAGGCGCGTCAGCCGTACCGGGGCGGCCCTCCTCTGTACGTCAGCGACCCTACTGTCCGGTCACCGACCCGTGGGGTCTTACTGAACCCCGTACTTCGTGCACGCGGCCTGGGCGGCGGCGGTGGTGCAGATGTCCGCTGCCTTGACGAAGCCGTCAGCCACGACGTCCTTGACCGTGTCGGCCGTGATCGCGACCGGGGTGAGGAGCACCGACGGGACGTCGCGACCGGACTGGCTGTCCTTCGTGGTGTCGGTCGTGGTGACCGACGTGGCCGTTGATCAGCGCGACCGCGGCGTCAGCGGCGGCCTTGGCCTCGGCCTTGACGGCCTTGTAGACGGTCATGCACTGGTCGCCGAGGAGGACGCTGCGCAGGCCGTCGGGAGTGGCGTCCTGACCGGTCACCGGGGCCTTGATGCCAACGGCCTTGAGCCGGGTGATGATCGACTGGGCCATGCCGTCGTTGGAGCCGATGACACCGTCGACCTTGTTGCCGGCCGCGGTGAGCAGCTGCTGGAAGATCGTGCCCGCCTTGGCGTTGTCCCAGTTCGGCACGGACTGGTCGCCGACCTTCTTCAGCTGCGCCGGACTTGTACAGCGGGTCGAGGACCGAGTCGTAGCCCTGCTTGAACAGGGTCGCGTTGTTGTCGGTCGGCGAGCCGTTGATCTCGATGACGGGGTTGGCCTTGCCGTAGGTGCCCGCGGCCTTCATGCAGTCGACGAGGCCCTTGCCCTGGAGCTCACCGACGGTGACGTTGTTGAACGAGACGTAGTAGTCGGCGCTGCCGCCGAGGGTCAGCCGGTCGTAGTCGATCGTCTTGATGCCGGCGTTCTGCGCCTTGGTCTCGATCTGGGCACCGGAGGCGCTGTCGAGGTTGACGATGATGAGGACCTTGACGCCCTCCTGGATCATCGAGTCGGCGATCGACGCCATCTTGCTCGTGTCACCGAGGGCGTTCTGGATGTCGGACTTGATGCCGGCCGCGTCGAACGCCTGCTGGAGGTAGGGCTTGTCGAACGACTCCCACCGGGCCGAGGACTGGGTGTCGGGGAGGATGACCCCGACCTGGACGCCGGCGGCGCGAGCTGCTCGAACCACCGCCGCCGCCGCTGCTGCTGGATCCGCAGGCTGCGAGGGCGAGTGTGCCGGTGACCGCCACCGCTGCCGTACGCAAGAACTTCGTTGTCATGCGCTCTCCTGAAGGTGAGTGTGTGGCCCGGTAGCCGATCGGGCCATTATGTTGCCGCCCCGAACATAATGCTCCGCGGGCCCTCCGGCCAGGTTCGTGACCAAATTGTGTCCGGGAGAACTCCGCTTCGTTGCAACGCCTGCGTACCGGTTCGGCGTGCGCCTCACCGAGCCCACCTTTAGTGTGACCAGCGCCACACTCCGTGCGCACCCTTCTTCCTCACCAGGAGGCATCAATGGCGATGTCCCACCGGGCCCGAGCCGCTGCGGCGGCCGGGGTCCTCCTGGCGCTCCTCGTGGGCGCCCTGCCGGCAGCCGCGGCGCCGGCGTCGTATGTCGCCCTCGGCGACAGCTACTCCTCGGGCACGGGGACCCGCAGCTACATCAGCGACGGGACGAGCTGCGAACGCTCGGTCTACGCCTATCCCTCCCTCATCTCCGCCGCCAAGGGCTACGCCCTGGTCTTCCGGGCCTGCTCCGGCGCGACGGTCGCCGACGTCACGAGCACCCAGCTGTCCGCGCTGAGCAGCAGCACGGCATACGTCTCGATCTCGGTGGGCGGCAACGACGCCGGCTTCGCCAGCGTCCTCACCGAGTGCGCGCTCCCCTCGTGGATGAGCAACTGCAACGGGGCCGTCAACGGTGCCCAGAGCGTCATCCGCAACACCCTGCCCGGACGGCTGGCGACGCTCTATGCCCAGATCCGGTCGCGGGCACCGCACGCCCGGGTGACCGTGGTGGGCTACCCGCGGCTGTTCAACGGGAAGGACTGCAACGCCTTCACGTGGTTCTCGTCGACCGAGGAGTCCAAGCTCAACGCCACCGCGGACCTGATGAACTCCGTCACCGCCACTGCGGCGGGCGCCGCAGGCTTCAGCTTCGCCAACCCGACCTCCCGCTTCATCGGCCACGCCGTCTGTGGGTCGCCGGAGTGGATCAACGGGCTGTCCTGGCCGATCACCGAGTCCTACCACCCCAACCGGACGGGGCACGCCTCCGGCTACACCCCGACCGTCAGCCCCTACCTGACCGGCTCCACCGTCGTCGCGACGGCCGCCGTCGTGACCAGGGCCGCGAGGTCGGCGACCGCGATCGCCCGCCGGGACCGGCGCTACGCCGCCGCCGACGCCGCGATCCTTCCCCAGGACATGGTCCTGCCGGACCTGCACAGTCCGCGGGCGCTCGCCGCGGCGAAGAAGGCCGGGGTGGACGTCAACAGCAGGGCCAGCGTGGACGCCGCCGACCGGCGGTATGCCGCGGCCCAGGCCCAGGCCTGGGTCGGCTGAGACCCACAGGCGGCGCACGGCCCGGCGCCACCGGGGGCCACGACATCGCCTAGATTCGGGGGATGAGCACCGAGGCCGGCCGTGAGCTCGACATCGTCCTGTTCGGCGCGACCGGGTTCGTCGGTCGGCTGACCGCGGCCTATCTCGCCGAGCACGCCCCGGACGGGGTGCGGATCGGCCTGGCCGGGCGCTCGGTCCAGCGCTCTGGAGACCGTGCGCGTCGAGCTCGGCCCGCGGGCGGCGGCCTGGCCGCTGCTGGTCGTCGACGCGGGGGACGACAGCGCCGTCGCCGCCCTCGCCGCCCGCACCCGGGTGGTCGTCACGACGGTCGGTCCCTACGCCGCGTACGGCGGCCCGCTGGTGGCGGCCTGTGCCCGCGCGGGCACCCACTACTGCGACCTCACCGGCGAGGTGCTCTTCGCCCGGCGCAGCATCGACGACAACGATGCCGACCGCGCGCGAGTCGGGGTCGCGGATCGTCCACTCGCTGCGGCTTCGACTCGATCCCGTCCGACCTCGGGGTCATGCTCACGGCCGATGCCGCGGCGGCCGACGGCGAGGGCACCCTCGCCGAGACCACCCTCTATGTGCGCTCGATGAAGGGCGGGTTCAGCGGCGGCACCATCGACTCGATGCGGCGGCAGGCGATCGAGGCCGGCGGTTCGCCCGAGGCCCGCAGGGTCATCAACGACTCCTACGCGCTCAGCCCCGACCGGGCCGCGGAGCCGCCCGCACGCAACCGGCCGAGCACCCCGCCCGGTCCGCTCGACCGGATCACCGGGATGCTCCAGGTGGGCCGCGCCCCCGGTTCCGGCCGGTTCACGGCGCCGTTCGTGATGGCCGCGTACAACACCCGCATCGTGCGCCGCAGCAACGCGCTCACCGGCTGGTCCTACGGCCGCGAGCTCCGCTACCGCGAGGTCACCGACACCGGCTCCGGGATCATGGGCGCGGTGTCCGCGGCCGGCCTCTCCATCGGGCTGGGGGCGGTGGCGGGCGGTATGGCGTTCGGCCCGGCCCGGTCGGTGCTCGACCGGGTGCTGCCGAAGCCGGGCGAGGGACCGAGCCAGGAGGCGATGGCCGCCGGACGGTTCGTCATGGACATCGAGGCCGAGACGACCACCGGCGCCCGCTACCGCACCAGGGTCGCGGCCGAGAAGGACCCCGGCTACTCCGGGACGGCCGTCATGCTGGGCCAGAGCGCGCTGGCCCTCGCCCTGGACGAAGCCCGGCTGCCCGACCGGGCCGGGGTGCTGACCCCCGCGACCGGGCTCGGCATGCCGCTCGTCGAGCGCCTGCGTGCGCAGGGGTTCACCCTCGAGACCACCCGCCGCTGACCGGCATGGCATGCCCGCATCGCGGGCCGACGGCCGGCACGACGCCCCCGCGACACGTGGGCCCCTGCGCCACGGCCGCTGCGGGGAGGAATAGGGTCGGAGACGACAGGAGTCTCGACGAGGAGGACCGATGACCGACCACGAGCCCGTCAGCGTCATGTCCGACGCTGAGTGCTGGGAGATGCTGCACGAGAACGAGTTCGGTCGTCTCGCTTTCCATCTCGTCGACGAGGTCCACATCGTCCCGATGAACTATGCGGTCGATGAGCACCGGCGACTGGTGTTCCGCACCGCCGAGGGCAGCAAGCTCCTCGGCCTGACGATCAACGCCGACGTCGCCTTCGAGATCGACGAGTTCGGCGAGGACCTGGCGCGCAGTGTCATCGTGCACGGCCGGGCGCGGGTGCTCGAGGGCCGCGAGGCCGCCGCCACCGACTCCCTGCCGCTGCGGCCGTGGGTCGACACGGCGAAGTTCACCGTCGTGGCCGTCGAGCCCGACGAGGTCAGTGGCCGCCGGTTCCAGCTGTCCCGGCCGTGGACGCACATGATCCCGCACCACGACATCTGAGCGACCTCGTCCGGCAGGCCCGGCAGGCACGGCCCTGCCGGTCCCTGCCTCAGGTCAGGCGACGAACCACCGACAGCGGGGCGTGCCGCATGAGCGTGCCGAGGGGGCGCCACGGCCAGGCGGGGACCCGCGCCTGGGCACCGCCCCTCTCGATCGCCTCGACGATCGCGGCCACGCCGGGGACGGTGTCGACGATGAACGGCGCGTGGGCGACCCGCTCGTTCATCTCGGAGCGGATGTAGCCCGGATAGATCGTCGTCACGGTGATGTCGAGGTCGGGCGCGGTGAGGCAGCTCGGCACGCAGCCCCTCGGCGAGGGCGGCCACGCCGGCCTTCGTCGCGGCATAGGTCGTCACCGACCTCGGCATCCCGCGCATGGCCGACATCGACGAGATGACGACAAGGTGCCCGCGCTGCTGGGCCCGGAAGACCTCCATCGCCGCCTCGATCTGGGCGAGCGCTCCGACGAAGTTCGTCATCGCCGTCGCCCGGTTGGCGTCGTGGCGGCCCGTGCCGAGCGGGGCGCCCTTGCCCAGTCCGGCGTTGACGACGACCCGGTCCAGGCCGCCGAACGCCTCGGCGAACCCGTGGACGACCTCGAACACGGCGACGTCGTCGGTGACGTCCAGCGTCTGCACCTCGACGCGCCGATCGGGGTGGGCCGCGGCGATCTCCGCCCGCAGCGCCTCGAGGCGGTCCAGGCGGCGGGCCACCAGCGCCAGGTCGTGGCCGCGCGCTGCGAGCTGGCGGGCCATCTCGGCCCCGAGACCGGAGCTCGCCCCGGTGATGAGCGTGGTCGGCATCTGCGGGCCCTCAGCGCGAGGAGAGCATGCCGGGCCCGGCCGTCTCGAGGTGGCTGTGGTCGTTGAAGGTCAGCATGAGCGGCCCGGAGGTGTCGACGGTGACGGTCGAGACCGAGGCGTTCATCATGACCCGCTGCAGCCGGCCCCACAGGTAGGGGTCGCCGTCGAGGACGGTGGTCAGCGCCCAGGTGATGGCCCCCGCCGAGGAGCACACGACGGCGGTCTCGCTCGGCCCGAGCCGCGCCATGAGCCGCTCGAAGGCCTCCTCGACGCGGTGGCAGAACACGGAGAACGGCTCCGGGTAGTCCTCGTCGTGCTCGCCCTCCGCCCAGCGGACCATCGCCTTCTCGAACATCATCATGAAGGCCCGGTAGGGCCGGAAGGTCCGGGCGAGGTCGGCCTTCATGAGGGTCATCGAGCGGTAGGACGGCTTGTGGCCGGTGATGATCGCCATGTGGTCGTACTCGTCCCAGCCGGCGTCGATCTCGGGGCCGCGGTCCCACCCGGCGGCCTCGACGAGCGCCGTGGCGGTCAGCTGCTGGCGGCGCAGGGCGCCGACGACGACGACGTCGGGGTGGACCCCCCGCTGCTTGAGCGCCTCGCCGGTGATGGTGGCCTGGCGGGCCCCGAGGTCGGACAGGACGTCGTAGTCCTTCTTCCCCCAGGACGCCTGCCCGTGCCGGACGAGAAGGATCCTGCTCACGTCGTGCCTTCCTGCGCGGGTGTCGCGGTCGCAGTGCGGTGGTCGGTCTGCGGTGACGGTGCGGCGGCCGCGATGAGCCGGCGGCACCTGCTCCTCAAGGTAGACGACGACGTCGAAGAAGCGTCCGTACGCCGGGTTGGTCGTCTGCCCGCGGTGGAAGCGGTAGTAGATCTGCTGACCGATCGCGGCGAGGCGGAACAGGCCGAACACCTCGTAGAACGCCCAGCCCCCCGGGTCGAGCGTGAGGCCCATCCGGTCGGTGTAGTAGGCGACGGCCTCCGCCCGGGTCAGCATCCCCGGCTCGTGGGTCGGCTGGAGGCGGTACCGGCGGAACGGCTCGTCGTCGTCCGCCTGCACCCAGTACGCCATGGCGCCGCCCAGGTCCATGAGGGGGTCCCCGACCGTCGCCATCTCCCAGTCGAGCACGCCGACGACCCGGGTCGGGTCCTCGGGGGCGAGGACGAGGTTGTCGAACCGGAAGTCGTTGTGGATGAGGACCTCGCCGACGTCCTCGGGCTGGTGGGCGTCGAGCCAGGTCATGACCTGCTCGAAGTCCCCGACGTCGTCGGTGCGCGCCCGTCGGTAGCGCTCCGACCAGCCCCCGACCTGGCGCGCGACATACCCCGGGCCCTTGCCGAGGGCGGCCAGCCCGGCGGAGTCGACATCGACCTGGTGCAGCTCGACGAGGGTCTCCAACGCTGCGGTGCACAGCCGGCGCACGCCCGCCCGGTCCAGCCCCAGCTCGGCGGGACGTCGCGGCGCAGGATGGTCCCGACGATCCGGTCCATGACGTAGAACTCGGAGCCGATGACCGACTCGTCGGCGCAGTGGGCCACGGTCCTGGGGACCTGAGGGAAGACGGGGGCCAGCGACCTGAGGATGCCGTGCTCACGGCCCATGTCGTGGGCGCCGCGCGCCTTGGTCCCCGTGGGGGGCCGGCGCAGGACGAGGTCGCGACCGTCCGCGGCACCGGGCGACGCGGCATACCGCAGCAGGTAGGTCAGGTTGGACGCGCCGCCGGAGAACTGCTGCACCTCGGGTATGCCGTCGAGCCCGGACGCGTCGGCGGCGTGCGTGCGCAGCCACGCGGCGACCGCGGGGACGTCGAACGCGTCCTCGTCACGGACCGGCCCGGCCCCCGCGACCTCGCTCACGCGTCGCCCTCCTCCGGCTGCACGTCGCTGCGGCGGGCCAGCCGCGCGGCCCCGGCCCGGAAGAAGCGGTCGTAGGCGGGCCGGGCAAGGCGCTTGGCCCAGTAGGCGCGGCGGCCGAGCGAGTCGGTGAGGATGAGGTGGCGTTGGGCGTCGACCCCCTTGAGCACCACCTCGGCGATGTCGGCGGCCGATGCGGTCGCCCCGGTGATGAGCCGCTCGGCGGTCTTCTCCATCTCGACGTCGGTGCCGCGCAGCGAGGAGTGCAGGTTGGTCCGGAAGAACGCCGGGCAGACCACCGAGGTCACGACGCCCCACGGCTCGAGCTCGAAGGACAGGGTCTCGGAGAGGGCGACGACGCCGGCCTTGACCGAGTTGTACGACGCCATCCCCGGGCCGTGGACGAGCCCGGCGAGCGAGGCGATGTTGACGATGTGCCCGGAGCGCTGCCCCTTGAGCATCGGGGTGAACGTGCGACAGCCCCGGACGACGCCGAGCAGGTTGATGTCGACGACCCGGCGCCAGTCCTCCAGGCTCTCGACGTCGATGCGGCCGCCCGTGGCGATGCCCGCGTTGTTGACGAGGATGTCGAGCCCGCCCCAGTGCTGGTCCACCCACGCCCGAGCCCGGTCCCAGTCGGCCTGGTCGGTGACGTCGAGCCGGAGGTAGTCGGCGCCGTCGGGCAGGTCGGCAGGCGGGTCCTGTGCGAGGTCGCCGACGACCACCTGGTCGCCCCGGTCGAGGAACCGGGCGGCGAGGGCGCGGCCGAGACCCGAGGCTCCCCCGGTGACCAGGACGCGGGCGCTCATGTGGTGGCCGCCGCGGCGAGGTAGGGCTTCAGCAGGATCCGGGCGACGACGCCGAGGTGCACCTCGTCGGGGCCGTCGGCCAGGCGCAGCGAGCGCGCCCCGGCATACGCCGCTGCGAGGGGGTAGTCCTCGCTCATCCCGCCGCCGCCGTGCAGCTGGATCGCCATGTCGATCACCTCCGCGGCCATCCTCGGGACGGCCGCCTTGATCTCGCTCACCTCGGACAGGGCTCCCATCGTGCCAAACGTGTCGAGCTTCCAGGCGGCATGGTGGACCAGCAGTCGCGCCTGGTTGATGGCGATCCGGGCCTGGGCCAGCCGCTCCCGGTTGCCGCCGAGGTTGACGATGGGCTTGCCGAAGGCGACCCGGGAGACCCCCCGCCCGCAGGCCATCTCGAGGGACCGCTCGGCCAGGCCGATGAGCCGCATGCAGTGGTGGACCCGGCCGGGGCCGAGCCTGCCCTGGGCGATCTCGAACGCCTTGCCCGGGCCGGCGACGATGCTGCTCGCGGGAAGGCGGACGTCGGTGAGCGACACCTCGCCGTGGCCGAGGGGCTCGTCGTACTGGCCGAGCGAGGTGACGGTGCGGACGACCTCGACGCCCGGGGCGTCCATGGGGACCAGGACCATCGAGTGGCGGTGGTGCTTGTCGGCGCCCTCATCGCTGAGGCCCATGAAGATGCCGACCTTGCAGTCGGGGTGGCCGGCGCCCGTCGACCACCACTTGCGGCCGTTGAGAACGACCTGGTCGCCCTCGATGCGGGCCGTGGCCTGCATGTTCGTCGCGTCGGACGACGCGACGCCCGGCTCGGTCATGAGGAAGGCGCTGCGGATGCGGCCGTCGAGGATGGGTTCGAGCCAGGTGTCCTTCTGGTCCTGCGAGCCGTACTTGAGGATCACCTCGGCGTTGCCCGTGTCGGGAGCGTTGCAGTTGAAGACGAGCGGCGCGATCAGGGAGCGCCCCATCTGCTCGGCCGCGGGGGCGTAGTCGGCGTTCGTGAGGCCCGTGCCACCGTCGGTGCCGAACTTCGCGGCATACGGGCCCTCGTGGCCGGCCGGGAGGAACAGGTTCCACAGGCCCTGCGCGCGGGCGGCGGCCTTGAGCTCCTCGAAGACCGGGTGCGGCGGCCACGGGTCCTCGCCGCGGGCCCGCCGGTCGGCGATGTCGCGGAACACCTCGCCCTCGACCGGGGCGATCTCGTTGTCGACGAAGGTGCGGACGCGGCCGGCGAGGTCGGCGGCGCGGGGGGAGAGCGAGAAGTCCATGGGTTGACCCTAGACCGGTATTGAGCAATGCTCAACAGTATGCCGCCGGCTCGCTCCACGCCCGGCCCCGCCGTCCCGGGGCCGGGTGTGGTGCCGGTCGGCCGCTCGGCGGCCGCGGGCAACCGGGTCCGGATGTCGCCGGCCGACCGGCGCCGCCAGCTCGTCGGGATCGGGCTGCGCAAGTTCGTCGAGCAGCCCGTGCAGGACCTGTCACTGGACTCGGTCGCGGCGGAGGCCGGGGTGTCGCGGGGGCTGCTCTTCCACTACTTCCCGACCAAGACCGACTTCCACCTGGCCGTCGTCGAGGCGGCGGGGCGCCGGGTGCTGCGCAATGTCCGGCCGGACGAGGGGGCCGAGGGCGACGCGGGGGTGGTGCAGGTGGTCGAGCGGTTCGTCGCCCAGGTGGCACGACGGCGCGACTCCTACCTCGCACTGGTCTACGGCCAGGCGCCGATCTCGATCGGGTCGAGCCTCGACGGATCGGGCGACACGGCCGGGACGCTGCGCGAGGAGGTGGCGCGACTCGCGGCGGCCTCGCTCGGCCTTCCTGCGGCGTCGATGCCGGCGGCTCACGGATGGGTGGCCTACGTCGAGGACCGGGCTCTGCAGTGGTCGGCACCCCCGGATCCCGCCGCGGAGCCCGGGACCACGCAGCCACTTGCCGCCCTCGTCGACCACTGCGTCGCCGCCCTCCACCTCCTGGTGGAAGCCCAGGCGGCGCCCCCGGCGGCGAGGTAACCGGCTCTATACCTCCCGGGGTATGCTTGCCCGCCATGTGGGAGACGATGACGATGTGGAGCGCCCGGCGCTGGTATGCCGCCGCGGCGACCGCCGCCGCGACCGTCCTCGTCATCGCCGTGCCCACCGCGATGATCCCGACGCCGGTCTTCGGCCGGGAGATCCCCCCGACCTGGTGGTCCTGGCCGGTCCTCGTCGTCACCGCGGCCATGAGCGGGCTGCTCTTCGCCACCTACGTCCGCCAGCCCGGCGATGCCCCGGCCACCGAGGACGCCGAGGCCCACCTGGACAGGAAGGGCGTCGTCGGCGGGTTCCTCACCTACCTCGCCGTCGGCTGCCCGGTCTGCAACAAGATCGCCCTCATCGCGCTCGGCTCGGCCGGCGCCCTGCAGTGGTTCGCGCCGATCCAGCCCTACCTGGGGGTCGCCGCCCTCGGCATCCTCGCCTGGGCTCTGAAGGCCCGCCTCGACGGCGAGCGGGCCTGCCCCGTCCCGGCGACCTCCCGGTCCTGACGCTCGCGGCGTCCGAGCCGCGTCACCACCGCCGCGTCACCACCGCCGCGTCACCACCGCTGGGCGACGTCCTCCGCCGACCCGACGAGGCCGTCCACCCGCTGCGGCGCGTCGTCATCCCCGGCCACCCAGCCCGACCAGGTCCCGAAGCACTGCTGGGTCTGCGAGCGGACGACCCACAGGTCCGTCCGGTCCACCCGCTGGTGCCACGGGCTGAACGTCAGGTCGACACGCGCACCCTGCACCCGCCACGGGGCCGTCCCCGAGCCGGGGGTCCACGACCACTCCAGCTCCTCGCGGATCTTGTGGAGACGGCCGTCGACGACGAACGAGTTCTCCGTCGACCCGGTCCCGTCGGTCCACCGCCCGCCGACCTGCAGGCCCACCTGGTGACCGTCGACGACCCCCGCGCCGAAGCCCCAGTTCCACACGACCTCGCGCGGCCAGTAGCCCCGACCGTGGTCGAGCGTCGCCCATGCGCCCTCCCCCACCGGGTACTCCCGACCGTCGACCTCGATGACGCCACTGACCGGGCGGGCGACGTCCTTGACGGTGTACTGGTAGACCCGGTCGCTCCAGGGCACGACGACGCCGAGCCGCTCGTGGCCCTCCGGCAGCGGCACGAACAGGTCGACGACCAGCCGCCTCGTGCGGGCGCTGAGCCGGGTGCCGTCCGCGCCCTCGTCGACCCTGATGGACACCCCGCCGCGGCTCGCCACGGCCGGTCCCTCCCCGAGGGTTCCCGGCAGCCGGGTCCCCAGTGCCAGGGGGACCACGGCGACGGCGTCGATCTCGGTCCCGCTCGCCCGGTCCAGGACCCACACCTGCGACAGACCGGCGTAGTCGAGGGACGAGACGGTGAGCGCGACGACATGCTCGGGGGTGATCACGCACCAGTACTCCCAGCGCTTGGCCCGGCCGAACCGGCGCCGCACCCTGCCCACGCGATCGGTGCGATGCAGCGGCCTACGGGTCCATCCGACGGCCCGCGGGTCGAGCCTGCCGTCGGGGAGGGTGAGCGAGAGGGGAGCGGTGATCTCCGTCGCGTCGATGGGCACACCTCAGCGTGGCACACCGTCGCCGCCCCCGGGTCACGTTCCGTCGACTGCCTCGACCTGCACGGGGATGCCGTTGAGCACCGCGTTGGCAGCCACCGTCTCGACCCGGCCAGGGTCGGTGAGGTCGTTCATCGACACCCCCGGCAGGCGGGCCGCCTCGGACAGGCGCACCCCGGCGACCCGGCCCTGCCCGTAGCCGTGCGGCAGGCTGACCACACCGCGCATCATGTCCTCGGTCGCCAGGACCTCGACCTCGACCTCGCCGACGGCCGAGGTCACGCGCACCCGGGCGCGGTCGGCGATCCCACGGGCCGCGAGGTCCTCGGGGTTCATCAGCAGCTGGTGGCGGGCACGGCCCTTGGTGAGCCGGGGGCTGTTGTGCAGCCACGAGTTGTTGTCGCGCTGGTGGCGCCGTCCGATGAGGAGCAGGCCGCCGTCGGGCGTCCCTTCACCGCCGGCGTCGGCCAGGGCCGCCAACCCGGGCCGGACGACCTCGGGCCACAGGTCGATCCGCTTCTCCTGGTTGCCGAGCCGCTCCGGTAGCTGGCCCTCGCGCAGCGGGCCGAGGTCGACTCCGCCGGGCGTCGCCTCGAGCTTGGACACCGACAGGTGCTCGGCCCCCGTGCGCAGTAGCAGGTCGAGCTGCTGACGCGGCGGGGTCCGGAAGCGCGCCTGCGCCTCGACGGTCTGCGGCAGGTCCTTGGCGGCGTGGGCGATGCGAGAGGCCCTGTCCCGCAACCTTTCCGGCGGGTCGGCGATCTCGGGGCGCAGCGCCATGACCCGCAGCGCCAGGTCGCGGGCGATCTCCCAGTCGTGCAACGCGCCCTCCTCGCGCCGGAGCAGCGGGGCCGAGAACCGCGCCGTGTTGCGCACCGCCAGCAGGTGGAAGATGAGGTCGTAGTGCTCGCGCTCCAGCGGCCCGGTCGGCGGCAGGATGACGTCGGCGTGCGATGTCGTCTCGTTGATGTAGAAGTCGATGGCCGCCATGAACTCCAGGCCGTCGAGCGCGTGGGCGAGCCGGTGTCCACCGGGGGTGGACGAGACCGGGTTCCCCGCGATCGTCAGCAGCGCCTTGACCTGGCCCTGTCCCGGCGTCGCGATCTCCTCGGCGAGCACCGACACCGGCAGCTCACCCCCGAACTCCGGGAGCCCCCGCACCCGCGAGTGCCAGCGCCCGAGGTGGCCCCTGCCGAGCAGCCCCTTCCCGACCATGTCGACCGCGGGCGAGGTGAACATGGTCCCGCCCACCGCGTCGAGGTTCCCGGTGAGGATGTTGATGACCTGGATCGCCCACTGGCACACCACCCCGTGCGCCTGGGTGGACACCCCCATCCGGCCGTGCACCGCCGCGGACCCGGCCCCGGTGAGGTCCCGCGCCAGGCCACGGATCGCCTCGGCCGGCATACCGCTGTGCTCCTGAGCCAGCTCCGGCGTGAACCCGGCCACCGCCTCCCGCACGGGCTCCACGCCGTCGACGTAGGCCGCGGGCTCGGCCGACCCCGACGCGAGCAGCTCGCGAACGAGCGCAAGCAACACCCAGGCGTCGGTCCCGGGCCGGACGAAGTGGTGCTCGTCGGCGATCCTCGCCGTCTCGGTGCGCCGGGGGTCCAGGACGACGAGCCGGCCGCCGCGGGCGCGCAGCTCCCGTGCCCGACCGGGGAAGTCCGGCACCGTCATGAGCGAGCCGTTGGAGGCCATCGGGTTCGAGCCGACGAGGACCAGCAGGTCGGTGCGGTCGATGTCGGGGACCGGCAGGAGGAACTGGTGACCGTAGAGCGCCCAGGCCATGAGCTGGTGCGGCAGCTGGTCGACCGAGGTCGCGCTGTAGGTGTTCTTGGTGCGGAGCAGCCGGACGAGGTTCACCCCATGGGTCAGCGCGCCGAGACTGTGGACGTTGGGGTTGCCGAGGTAGATCGCGAGCGCGTCGGGGCCGTGGTCGTGCTGCACCTGGACCAGGTTGCGCGCGACGACGTCAATGGCCTCGTCCCAGTCGATCTCGTGCCACTCGCCGTCGATCTTGCGGACCGGCTTGCGCAGTCGGTCCGGGTCCGCCTGGACATCCTGCAACGCAACGGCCTTCGGGCAGATATGCCCTCGGGAGAGGGGATCCTCGGCGTGCCCTCGGACCCAGGCGACCTCATCGTCGACCAGGCGCACCTCGAGCCCGCAGCTCGCCTCGCACAGCGTGCAGGTGATGTAGCGCAGCTCGCTCGGCTCCATCGCGGCTCACCTCCCTCGCGAACGGTATGCCGCGGGGACCTTGGCCATGGCGGCCTCCCGGGCGATCTTGGTGTTGGCCCCCGCCAGGAGCCAGGCCTGCTCGAACCGCTCCCGCGCGAAGGTGCGCCGGTCGCCCGAGGACCAGGTCCGGTTGAAGATCCGCTTCGTCGCCGCGACCGAGTCCGGCGAGCGGGTGGCGATGGTGGCGATGAGGTCGGCGGCGGCGGCGTACGGGTCCTCGGCCACCTCGGTGGCCAGTCCGAGCTCGACGGCACGCTCGCCGCTCACCACCTCGCCCGTCATCGTCAGGCGCTTGGCGACGTCCATGCCGACCTGCTGCGAGAGGGCCTGGATGCCGCTCATGTCGGGGATGAGACCCCATTTGGCCTCCAGGACGGCCCACCGGGCATCCGCGGTCGTGAAGCGGAAGTCGGCCCCCAGGGCGATCTGCAGGCCACCGCCATAACAGTGGCCCTGGACGGCCGCGACGACCGGGACGGGGATGCGCCGCCAGGCCCAGCAGGCCTCCTGGAAGGTGTTCGTGCCGCGCCACGGCCGGGGAACGAACGCCGTGGCGACCCGGGCGGGCGTCCGGAACACGGTTGCGAAGTCGAGCCCGGCGCAGAACGAGCGTCCCTCGCCGCCGATGACGACCCCGCGAAGGGACGTGTCCCGGGCGAGGTCGTGGGCGGTGGCGACGAGCGCGTCGAGGGTGTCGAGGGTGAGCGCGTTGAGCTTGTCCGGCCGGTTGAGCCGGACCTGCGCGACGCCGTCGGCGACGGTCGTGGTGACGGTGCTCGGCATGCGTCGAGCCTATGCGGTCGAGGTAGCGTCGGGGCGGATCACTCGCCTCGAGGAGGGCACGCCGTGCGCGCAGTACAGATCACCCGGCTCGACGGACCGGCTGCGGTGGAGGTCGTCGAGGTGCCCGAGCCGGCGCCCGCAGAGGGCCGGGTGCTCGTCGAGGTGGCGGCCGCGGGGGTGGCCTTCCCCGACGTGCTGCTCTCCCGGGGGCGCTACCAGCTCAAGCCCGACCTGCCGTTCGTGCCGGGGTCGGAGGTCGCCGGTGTGGTGCGCTCGGCCCCGGCCGGGAGCGGACTCGCCGAGGGCGACAAGGTGGCGGCGTTCCCGCTGTTCGGGGGGTTCGCCGAGCTCGTGTCGACCGACCCGGCCCTGGTCTTCCCGCTGCCTGACACCGTCTCGTTCGAGGTGGGCGCGGCCCTGCCGATGAACTACCTGACCTGCCACTTCGCGCTCGTCACCCGCGGGCGGCTCGAGCCCGGCGAGACGGTGCTCGTGCACGGGGCCGCGGGCGGGATCGGGACGGCCGCGACCCAGCTGGCCGCGGCATACGGAGCCCGGGTCATCGCCGTGGTCTCGACGACGGACAAGGCGCCGGTCGCCCGCAGGGCAGGGGCCGCCGAGGTCGTGCTCGCTGAGGGGTTCAAGGACGCGGTGCTCGAGCTGACCGGCGGCCGCGGCGTCGACATCGTCGTCGACCCGGTGGGCGGCGACCGGTTCACCGACTCCCTCCGCTCGCTCGCCACCCTCGGTCGGCTGCTCGTCATCGGCTTCACCGGCGGGTCGATCCCCGAGGTGCGGGTCAACCGGCTGCTGCTGAACAACATCGACGTGGTCGGCGTGGGCTGGGGCGCTTACTGGCAGACCCGGATGCCGTTCCTCCAGGAGCAGTGGCAGGCCCTGCTCCCGCTGATGACGGCTGGGAAGCTCGACCCGCCGTTGCTCGCGACCTACCCGCTGGAGCGGGCCGGCGAGGCCCTGGCCGCCATCGACGAGCGCCGCGCGGTGGGCAAGGTGCTGCTGATCCCGCGCTGATCCCGCGCTGATCTCGGGCTGATCCCGCGCCGATCCCGCGCCGATCCCCGCTGATCCCCGCTGATCCCCTGCTGACCGGGCGCTGACCCGCGCCCCGTGACATCGACGCCGCCCCCCGCCCGGTCGCTCGGCCAGGCGACCATGTGCACCCACCGCACCATCCGCGCCACCATCACCATCCGCGCCACTGTCACCCGTGCCCAGGACCGTCGCTCCCGGCCCTGTCGGTTGCTCCACATGCTGGGCCAGCCGACAGCCGCCACCGCGCACCCCCAGACCCACCGACGTCCTCGGCGCCACCCTCCCCGGCCCTGTCGGCTGCCCCACATCCTGGAGCAACCGACAGCCGCCACCGCGCACCCCCAGACCCACCGACGTCCTCGGCGCCACCCTCCCCGGCCCCGTCGGTTGCTCCACATGCTGGGCCAGCCGACAGCCGCCACCGCGCACCCCCAGACCCACCGACGTCCTCGGCGCCACCCTCCCCGGCCCTGTCGGCTGCCCCACATCCTGGAGCAACCGACAGCCGCCACCGCGCACCCCCAAGACCCACCGACGTCCTCGGCGCCACCCTCCCCGGCCCCGCCGGCTGCCCCACATCCTGGAGCAACCGACAGCGCGCACACCGGCACCACCCCGCCCGAGCGGGCGAGCACGCTGAGCACCACAGCCGACCGAAGGACCGCACGGCTCGGCGAGGGCCGGACCTCTAGGCTCGGGGCATGGACTTCCGCAACGCCTACGCGCACGGGTTCGCCCGGGTGGCGGCGTGCACCTTCCCCGTGGCCATGGCCGACCCCGCGACCAACGCCGAGCGCGTCCTCGAGCAGGTCCGGGCCTGTCACGACGACGGCGTCGCGGTCACCGTCTTCCCCGAGCTGTCGCTGTCCGGCTACGCGATCGACGACCTGTTCCTCCAGGACGTCCTCCTCGACGCCGTCGACGCGGCCGTCGTCCGGATCGCGGAGGCGAGCGCGGACCTGCTGCCCGTGATCGTCGTCGGCGCGCCGCTGCGCACCAAGAACCGGCTCTTCAACTGCGGCGTCGTCATCCACCGGGGGAAGGTCCTCGGCGTCGCCCCGAAGACCTACCTGCCGACCTACCGCGAGTTCTACGAGAAGCGCTGGTTCGCCTCGGCGGACGGGGTCGATCGGGACTACCTCGACCGCCCCTCCTGGCCCGGCGCGGACGAGCAGGGCGACATCCCTTTCGGCACGCAGATCATCTTCGAGGCCGGTGACGTACCGGGCCTGGCCCTCCACGTCGAGGTGTGCGAGGACATGTGGGTCCCCGTTCCGCCCTCGCACAAGGCGGCCCTGGCCGGCGCCACGGTCCTGCTCAACCTCTCGGCCTCCCCCATCACCATCGGCCGGGCCGACGACCGGCACCTCATGGCCCGGTCCGCGTCCGCGCGGTGCAACGCGGCATACGTGTATGCCGCCGCCTCGAGCACCGAGTCGTCGACGGACCTGTCGTGGGACGGGATGACGATGGTCTACGAGATGGGCGACCTGCTCGGCGAGAGCGAGAGGTTCCCTGACGGGCCGCGCCGCACGGTCGTCGACGTCGACCTCGACCGGCTGCGCCAGGAACGGCTGCGGCAGGGCAGCTTCGACGACAACCGACGCGAGGAGTGGATCAACACCGCCGACGGTGACCGGTTCTGGATCGCCGGCTTCACCCTCACCCCGCCCGCCGGAGACCTGGGGCTGCGGCGGACGGTCCCCCGCTTCCCCTTCGTCCCCGACGACCCGGCCCGGCTCGCCCAGGACTGCTTCGAGGCGTACAACATCCAGGTCACCGGGCTCGAGCAGCGGATGCGGGCCATCGGCTCCCCCACGGTGGTCATCGGCGTCTCGGGCGGGCTCGACTCCACCCACGCCCTCATCGTGGCGGCCCGCGCGATGGACCGGCTCGGCCGACCGCGCAGCGACATCCTCGCCTTCACCCTGCCCGGCTTCGCCACGAGTGAACACACCAAGGGCAATGCCGCGGCGCTCGCCCAGGCACTGGGGGTGACGTTCGAGGTGGTCGACATCCGGCCGCTCGCCACCCAGCTGCTGAGCGACCTCGGCCACGCGGCCGCGGACGGCGAGGCGGCATACGACGTGACCTACGAGAACGTCCAGGCGGGCATCCGCACCGACCTGCTGTTCCGCGCGGCCAACCAGCGCGGCGGCATCGTCCTCGGCACCGGCGACCTCTCCGAGCTCGCGCTCGGCTGGTGCACCTACGGCGTCGGCGACCAGATGTCGCACTACGCCGTCAACACGGGCGTCCCGAAGACCCTCATCCAGCACCTCATCCGCTGGGTCATCGGCGACGGCCAGTTCGACGACGCCGTCAACGCCACGCTGCGCTCGATCCTCGACACCGAGATCAGCCCCGAGCTCGTACCGGTCGCCGCGGGCGAGAAGCCGCAGTCGACGCAGGACACGATCGGGCCTTACGCGCTGCACGACTTCACGCTCTTCCATGTGTTGCGCCGCGGCGCCCGGCCGAGCCGCATCGCCTTCCTCGCCGAGAGGGCCTGGGCCGACGCCGGTGCCGGTGCGTGGCCGGCGGGCTACCCGGAGGGCGAGCGGACGGCATACGACCTGGCGACGATCACCCGCTGGGAGGCGGTCTTCATCCGCCGCTTCTTCGCCACCCAGTTCAAGCGCTCGGCCATACCCAACGGGCCGAAGGTGAGCGCGGGCGGCTCGCTGTCGCCGCGCGGTGACTGGCGGATGCCGTCCGACGCCTCCCCCGCGGCGTGGCTCGCCGAGCTCGAGGCGAACGTCCCGGCCGGCTAGACGACCGCGCCGAGCCGGGTGAGGGCGTCGCCGTCGAGGCGGAACGTCGTCCACTCGTCCTGGCCGACGGCGCCGAGGCTCTCGTAGAAGCCGATGCTCGGGGTGTTCCAGTCCAGGACCCACCACTCCAGGCGCCGGTAGCCCCGGTCGAGGCACACCCGGGCCAGGGTCCGCAGCAGCTCCTGGCCCAGGCCGCTCCCGCGGTGCTCGGGCTCGACGAACAGGTCCTCGAGCCAGATGCCGTTCACCCCGGTCCAGGTCGAGAAGGACAGGAACCACACGGCGAGCCCGACGACCCGCCCGTCGTGCTCGGCGACGTGACAGAAGGCCGTCGGCGCCCCCTCCGGTGGGAAGAGCGCCTCGGCGAAGTGCTCTTCGGTGGCCTCGACCTTGTCGGGCTCCTTCTCGTAGGCCGCCAGCCCACGGACGAGCCGCAGGACGTCAGGCAGGTCGGCGGGCGCCGCCTCGCGGACACGTTGGGTCATGGCGCCGAGCCTACGATCCTGCGCCACACTGGGTCCGTGCACGTCCTGCCGTGCGGCGACCGCGCCGTCCTCGTCGAGGTGGCCGACACCGCCGAGGCCCTCGCGCTCTACGCGAGCCTGAGGGACGACCCCCTGCCCGGCGTCGTCGACCTCGTGCCCGCGGCCCGGACAGTCCTGGTCACCTTCGACCGCCCCTCCCGGACCGCCGCCGCGGCGGACCTCGCCCACCGGCCCCTCACCACCATGGCGAGGCACGAGCCTCGCTCGGTCGAGATCCCGGTGAGCTACGACGGGCCTGACCTCGCCGAGGTCGCATCCCTGGCCGGGCTCACCGAGGAGGATGTCGTCGCTCGGCACCGCGACACGACGTACACCGTCGGGTTCATCGGGTTCGCGCCCGGGTTCGCGTACCTCACCGGCCTCGACCCGGCGCTGCAGCTGCCGCGACGAGAGACCCCGCGCACCCGGGTCCCCGCCGGGTCGGTCGCGGTGGCCGGGCCCTACACCGCCGTGTACCCCGCCGAGTCCCCCGGCGGCTGGCGGATCGTCGGACACACCGACCTGGCCCTGTGGGACCTCGACCGCGACCCGCCGTCGCTGCTGCGCCCGGGTGACCGGGTCCACGTCGTCGAGGCCCCTGGCGACCACACCTGAGCTGCACGCCCTGGGCAACCCGCAGCGGGACCCTATGCTCGGCGGATGGATGAGGTATGGGCGGAAGGCGCCGCCTACGAGTGGTACATGGGCCGGTGGAGCGCCGTCGCGGCCGCCCGGTTCGTCGCCTGGCTCGCCCTCCCGGAGCGCGGGACCTGGCTGGATGTCGGCTGTGGCGCCGGGGCCCTGTCGGCGGCGCTGGCCGCCCGCTCGCCCGCGGCCCGACTCGTCAGCCTGGACCGCTCCCCCGGGTTCGTCCGCACCACCCGCGCGGGGCGCGGGGGTGGTGCGAGAGAGGTCCTCGTCGCCGACGCCGCTCGCCTGCCCGTCGCCGACGGCTCGGCGGACGGCGTGGTCAGCGGGCTCGTGCTCAACTTCCTGGCCGACCCCCTCGCCGGCGTCACCGAGCTCGCCCGGGTATGCCGCCCCGGTGGCACCGTGGCCGCCTACGTCTGGGACTACGCCCGCGGTATGCCGATGCTCAGCCACTTCTGGGCGGCCGCCGTCGACCGCGACCCGGGCGCCGCCGCCCTCGACGAGGCGACCCGGTTCGGCCTCTGCGAGCCGGAGGGCCTGCGCGCCCTGTGGGGGGACGCCGGGCTCACGGGCGCCGAGGTCGTCGCACTCGAGGTGCCGATGGTCTTCGCGGACCTCGCCGACTACTGGGAGCCGTTCCTCGGCGGGCAGGGCCCGGCACCCACGTACGTCGCGGCGCTGAGCGAGTCCGATCGGGGGGAGCTACGCGACGCCCTCCGCCGCCGGCTCCCGCTGCGCCGGGACGGCAGCATCGACCTCACCGCCCGCGCGTGGGCCGTGCGCGGCACCCGCCCGTGACGCTCCACGTCGTCCGGCCGGGGCCCCTCACCACGGTCCAGGACCTCGGCCGCCCGGGACTGGCCCACCTCGGCGTCGGATGCTCGGGGGCCGCCGACCGGCCCGCCCACCGGCTCGCCAACCGGTTGCTCGGCAACCCCGAGAACGCCGCCACCCTCGAGCTCACCCTCGGCGGCCTCGTCGTGTCGACGGACGCCCCGCTCTGGGTCGCTCTCACCGGAGCACCGGCCCCGGCCCGGACCGAGAAGGGCGCCGTCGCGGCCGGCACCCCGGTGTACCTCCCGGCCGGCGCTACCCTCACCGTCGGGATGCCGCCTGTCGGGCTGCGCAGCTACCTGGCTGTCCGCGGTGGGGTCGCCGCTGCGCCGGTCCTGGGGTCCCGGGCGACCGACGTCCTGTCGGGCATCGGCCCGGCCACGGTGGCCGCGGGCACCACGCTCGACGTGGGCCCTGCCCCCAGCGGCTGGCGGCCCGTCGTCGACCACGTCCCCGCACCGCACCTCGCGGAGGAGCCGGTCCTCGACCTCACGCTCGGCCCGCGCGAGGACTGGCTCACCGACGCCGCGCTCGCCGACCTCGTCGCAGCGGTCTGGGAGGTGAGCCCGGACAGCAACCGGGTCGGGGTCCGGCTCGGCGGCCCCCGCCTCGAGCGGGCCCGCGAGGGCGAGCTACCGAGCGAGGGCCTGACGGCCGGCGCGGTCCAGGTCCCGCCGAGCGGCCAGCCGATCGTCTTCCTCGCCGACCACCCGGTGACCGGCGGCTACCCGGTCGTGGGGGTCCTCACGGACCTCGCGCTGGCCGCCGCTGCCCAGCTGCGACCCGGAGACCGTTGCCGGTTCCACGTCACGACCTCACGAGGTGCTGGCGGGCCGGGTGCTTCGCAACCCACGACGAGATGAACGGGCAGTCGATGGGGCTGCCAGCCGGCTGAGGCATCCTGGCCCGATGACTCCCCGGCCCGTCGCCGCCCTGCTGCGCGGGCAGGTCCGACCTCGGGTCCAGCGCGCCTTCCGCTCCCGGGTCGCAGGCGATGACTACCTCGAGCGGGCCGACCGGATCTGGAACACCGTGGGGCCGCGATGGTTCGGCCCCACGGACCCCATCTGGTGGGTCCACGCCAGCCCGGCGATGTTCGTCGGCGGCATCCGCGCCCTGCTCGTCCAGAGCCTGCACCCGCTCGCCATGGCCGGGGTCGCCGGGCACTCCGGCTTCAAGGGCGACCCGTGGGGCCGGCTCCAGCGGACCAGCTCCTACATCGCGACGACGACCTACGCCACCGTCCCGGACGCCGAGCGGGCCATCGCCACCGTGCAGGGCATCCACCGCCGGGTGCGCGGCACGGCCCCCGACGGCCGCCCGTATGCCGCCGACGACCCGCACCTGCTCGCCTGGGTCCATGCCGCCGAGGCGGAGAGCTTCCTCGTCGCCTTCCAGGAGCTCTCGGGCCACCCGCTCGCCCCGGCCCAGGCCGACACCTACGTCGCGCAGATCGGCACCGTGTCGGCCCGCCTCGGCGTGCTCGACCCGCCGAGCACCGTCGCCGGCCTCCGGACCGCGCTCGCGGCATACCGTCCCGAGCTCGAGGCGACCCCCGCGGCCCTCGAGGCGGCCGACTTCCTGCTCCACCACCCGCCGCTGCCGCTCACCGCCCGCGCGCCGTATGCCGCCCTCGCCGCCGGGGCGCTCGCCCTCACCCCACCCTGGGCAAGGGACATGCTCGGCCGGTCCAGCGGCCCGGTGACGGCGCGGTGGCGGCTCGGTGCCGGACGGGGCGTCACCTCGCTCATCGGGTGGGCCATGGACCACCCCTCGACGCAGGGCCAGTGGGACCGACCCGAGGAGCCCGACAGGGCTCGCGCGCGCCGATAGTCACAGAACCCCCATCGTGAGCCCCACGTCGGGCAGGCTGTCTCGCATGACGGGGGCCCCACACACGTTCTCCATCGATGACCTGCGACTCGGGGTGGCGACGGCAGCGGTCCAGATCGAGGGCGGGGACCGGGGCAACAGCTGGTACGACTGGGCCCGGACGCCGGGGCACATCGCCGACGGCTCGAGCCCGCTGCGGGCGAGCGACCACTGGCATCGGTGGCGCGAGGATACCGACCTCATGGTCGGCCTGGGCATCCGGGACTACCGGATGGGGGTCGAGTGGGCCCGCATCGAGCCGCGGCGGGGCCAGTTCGACGACGGGGCCATCGCCCACTACCGCGAGGAGCTCGCCTACCTGCGCGAGCGGGGCGTCACCCCCCTCGTCACGCTGCACCACTTCTCGAACCCGTCCTGGTTCGAGAGGGCCGGGGCCTTCGAGACGCCGGGAAGCGTCGACACGTTCCTGCGCTACGTGCGGGTCGTCGTCGAGGGCCTCGGCGACCTCGTCGACGACTGGGTGACCATCAACGAGCCCAACGTCTACGCCACCTCGGGCTACCTCTTCGGCGACGGCCCTCCGGCGAGGACGAGCTACCGCATGCTGCGGCTGGTGCTGCGCAACCTTGCCATCGCGCACTGCCGGGCCTACCGGCTCATCCACGAGCTGCGCCCCGGGTCGGCGACGAAGGTGGGTTTCGCCCACCACCTGCGGGTGTTCGACCCCCTCCACCGCAGCAACCCCGCCCACCGGGCCCTGGCCCGGACCAGTGCCTACCTGTTCCAGGATGTCCTGACCGACGCGATGCTCGGCGGACGGTTCGCCCGGGTCTTGGGCGGCCAGCCCGCGTCGGTCACCCCCGGGCCGCACTACGACTACCTCGGCATCAACTACTACTCGCGCACCGCCGTCTCGCGGCTGGCCGACGGGACCTTCCCCGACGTGGCCGTCAACGACCTCGGCTGGGAGGTCCACCCGCACGGCGTCGTCGCCGTCGCCCGGGCGCTCCACGAGCGCTATCCGGGCCCGATCTGGGTCACCGAGAACGGCACGTGCGACAACACCGACGCGTTCCGGGCGCGCTACCTCCACGAGCACCTCGCGGCCGTGGCGCGCAGCTCGCTGCCGTTCGAGCGCTACTACCACTGGTGCTTCGTCGACAACTGGGAGTGGGCGCTCGGCGAGGTACCTCGCTTCGGCCTCGTCGCGCTCGACTACGAGACCCAGGCGCGCACGGTCAAGGACAGCGGCCGGTTCTACGCGGAGGTCATCGCCGAGCGGGGCGTCAGCGCCGACATGTACGACCGGTATGTCGCCGGCCGCGACTACCCCCGCTCACCGCGCGCCTGACACTGTGCCTGACACTGCGCCGGGCGGCCCGCCTGCGGAGGTTCACACCTCGGGTAGCCGGTCCCAGCCGCGCCGCAGCGCAGTGACGGCCTCGTCGAGCGGCAGGCCCAGCCGGCGCGCGGTGGCGGCGTACGCCCGAGCCGCCGCGACCAGCTGCTCACGGGACTCCGCCGCCGGCTGCCGACCCCCGGGGGCGACGACGGTGCCGTGCCGGACGCGGCTGCTGACCAACCCCGCCGACTCGAGCTCGCGGTAGACGCGGGCGACCGTCCCGGGGGCCAGCCCGAGGTCTGCAGCCAGCTGGCGGATGGGCGGCAGTCGATGTCCCGGCACGAGGACGCCCGAGGCGATCATCCCGGCGATCTGGGCGCGTACCTGCTCGAAGGCGGGGACGGCGCTGGCGGTGTCGACGTCGATGACCACGCTCACGCCTCGACCGGGTCGGTGTCCCGGGTCAGCCCCTGACGGGAGCGCACCGAGGGGGACCGGGAGGCGACGTACCAGCCGAGCACCACGAGGACGAGCAGCGCGAGCGTCCCGGCCCCGTCCCATCCCGCTCCCGATACCGAGGCAGACCCCACGATGGCGAGGAACGCGGCCAGGGGCAGCCCGGCCGCCGCGATCGCCGACCCGGTGATGACGGTGAGGGCGTGCCCCCGGAGGGCGTCGTCGGCGCCTCGAAGATCCGTGGTCGCGTGGGCCAGCGGCCGCCCCACGACGCGGCGCACCGTGAGCCCCAGGGCCGCGAGCGCCCCGAGGGTGACCCCAAGCCAGCCGAGCCAGGTCGGCAGGTAGGCGTCGTCGCGGACGGCATACGTTCCCGCGTATGCCGCCCCGAGGCCGAGCAGCGCTGCCACGACGGCCAGGAGCACCCGGTTGGCAACTGTGACGTACGACGAGAGCGACCGGATCTCCAGCGCCGCGACGCGGCGGGTGCCCTCCACCGGAAGGCCGCTGATCCGCCACTCGCCCACGACGGCACCGGCGAACCAGCCGAGGAACATCGCGACGAAGTCGATGCTCAGTCGGCTCTGGGTCGCGGCGACGGCGAAGCCGGTGAGGAAGCCGAGCGCGAGACCGGCCCGGCGCCAGCGATGGGTGATGGCGATCGCGCGCACGACGAGCGGAGCGTTGGCCGTGGTGAGGTGCACGCGCTGACGGACCGCAAAGCGGGTCACCCGCTTGCGACTGACCGCGCTCCCCTGAAGGGCCCAGACCGCCAGCCCGACGACGAGGAGGAGCGCGACCGCGAGCAGGACGAACACCGCCGTTACCGAGGACATGACCCCACCATGACGCAAGAGAATCCCTGTGTCAATGTGCCAATATAGTGATACATTCCTTCCATGATGACTCGGGCGGACTACGCGGTCTCCGACGAGGTGTGGCACGACGTCGAGCCCCTGGTACGGGCCACCGACCGGCGCGAGCGCCGGCTCACCCGACGGGTCTTCGGCACCGCTGTAGGCCTCGCCCTGGTCTACGCACTCGTCTGGTGGTCGGGCGCAGTCGTCCCCCACCTGCGGCTGTCGGGCTCCGGCGGGTCATCGGGCACGGGGACGTCCGGTCCGACGGGGACGGCGACGCTGGACCTGCGCAATCTTGGCTGGGTGCCCGAGACGGTCACCGAGGTCACAACCACCCACCCGGGTCTGCGGCTCAGCCACGGCGCGACGAGACCCATGACCCTCGGGCCCGGACAGGGCGGCACACTGACCTTCGACTGGGCAGCCGACTGCGCCGTGGCCGCCCCGGTAGCCCAGGACGACTCGCAGCCGGCCGGTGCCGACATCCCCCTCACCCTCCGGGTCGACCGGCCCTGGGGGCGGGCCACCGCGTCGATGACCACCGCGGACGTCGGGGCACTCGACGACATGATCAACAGCCTCTGCCATCCTGAGACCGTCGGCTGACGCCGCGCCCGGCCCGTCAGGACCGCGGCACCGGGGTCTTCAGCACGGCCGCGGCGGGCAGGTCGAACCAGCGCAGGTGCTCGAAGTCTGCCGAGACCGACCGCAGCGGCCCGGCCTCGACGTCGGGAGGCGTCGCCGCCGCCAGGATCGCCGCGCCGTCGGCGAGGTGCTGGGCCAGCAGGTCCTCCGCCCCGGTCGGGGTGGGCTGCGGCATCGTGATCGTGCCGTCGGCGGCATACCCGATGTCGGACAACCGGATCGGCGGCTCGACGACACCATCCTTGTGCCGCCACCGCCCGGACCCGGGGTCGAACACGTAGTCGCCCAGCAGCCGCCAGCCGTCGCGGGCGACGAGGCGCACCGCCTCGATGACGTAGTCCGCGACGGTGTCGGAGAGGAAGTAGTTGAAGTTCACCCGCACCCAGCCCGGCTTGATCCCCTCGCAGCCGTGGGCGATCTCGCGCTCGAACTCGTGGGAGCGCTCGAGGTCGATCCCGAGCAGGCGGTGGCCGTACGGTCCCGCGCAGGAGCAGCCGCCTCGGGACTGGATGCCGAACAGGTCGTTGAGCACCACCACGACGAAGTTGTGGTGCAGGTAGCGCCCCGACGGAGCTCGCACGACGAACGACACGATCGACAGCCGAGGCGCGTCGAGGTCGCCGAGGATCTCCAGCGCCGGCTCGTCGCGCCAGGCGTCCACGGCCCGTCGCAGGAACTCCTCCTCCCGGGCCCGGATCGTCGCGACGCCCACGGCGTCCTTGAGCCGGAACACCAGCCCGGCCCGCACCGCCTCGACGATGGCCGGGGTCCCGCCCTCCTCGCGGAGCGCGGGGTCGTCGAGGTACCGGTGGTCGTCGTCGTTGACGTAGGCCACGGTGCCGCCGCCCGGCACGTCGGGCACCCGGTTGGTGAACAGCTGGCGCCGGGCGATGAGCAGCCCCGGGGTCGACGGACCGCCGATGAACTTGTGCGGCGAGAGGAAGATCGCATCCTTGTATGCCGCGGGGTCGGCCCCTGCAGGCGCGCTCATCTCGATGTCGACATAGGGCCCGGCGGCGGCGAAGTCCCAGAAGGCCAGGGCGCCGTGCTCGTGGAGCAGCGCAGAGATGGCGTGGGTGTCCGAGACGATCCCGGTCACGTTGGAGGCGGCGGAGAACGAGCCGATCTTGAGGGGGCGCGCGGCATACTCGCGGAGCTTCTTGCCCAGGTCGTCGGCGCACACTCCGCCGTCGTCGTCCTGGCAGATGGTCACGACGTCGGCGATCGACTCGCGCCAGGGGATCTCGTTGGAGTGGTGCTCGTAGGGGCCGATGAAGACGACGGGACGTTGGTCTGCGGGGATGTGCTGGTCGAGGTGGTAGGTGTCCTCGAGGTTGCTGGCGATGCGCAGGCCGAGGATGCCGATGATCTTGTCGATGGCGGCGGTGCAGCCGGAGCCGGTGAAGACGACGACCGTGTCGTCGTCGCCGTGGACCGCCCGGCGGATCTCCTCCCGGGCGTCCTCGCGCAGCCGCGTCGTCTGCAGGCCGGTGCCGCTCGACTCGGTGTGGGTGTTGGCGTAGCTCGGCAGGACCACGGTGCGGATCGCGTCCTCGATGAAGGTGAGCGCCCGGCCCGAGGCGGTGTAGTCGGCGTAGGTCACCCGGCGCTGCCCGTAGGGCGTCGTCATGACGTGGTCCTCGCCGATGACCGACTCGCGGATCCGCCGCAGCAGCGGATGCTCGGCCGTCGGTGCCGAACCTCGCCGCTGCGTGATGCCGGTGTCCCCTGACCCGGGGTTGCCGGCCCCCCGCTCCGTGACATCCATCATGCCTGCCAGGGTCTCATGGCCGCACCACCGCGTCGGGCCGCCCCGGCATGGAGCGCCGCGCGGAGCCCACCTGGGCAGCTCACCGAAGGACGGGGGTGTGCCTCACCTCACCGCCGGTGGACCCTCCTCATCGCGGCGACGATCGCGCACCTGACCCGGGTCCGGGTCTCGATCCGGTCGCCCGCCGAACCGCCACCGATGCACCTCGACTCCGGTGTATCGACCAACGGGCAGCACCTCACCGGCCCGGTCCGCGTCGGGCGCCTCCAGCAGCACCGCCGCGCCAAGCACCAGGGAACCGTCGTCGGACAGGAGCGGCCCGCAGGCGATGAGCTCGTCGCGACCCGGTAGCTCGGGCGCGTCCGCTGCGGGTGCCACGGTGAACCCGAGGACGAGGTAGCGGTTGAGGCCGGGCCGGCCCCCTCCGAAGTCCCACATCGTGCGACCCAGGGAGTTGTGCCACCGGCGCAGCAGCACGTCGCGGTAGGCGCCGGCCTGGTACCCGGGCTCCTCGAAGGCGAAGGCGCGGGCGGCCGTGGGACCGGGCAGACCAAGGATGTGCACGCTGCCGGTCAACGTCCCGTCGTCGGTGAAGGTCGGGCCCCGAGCGATCATCGTCGCGGCGAACTGATCCATGTACGACCAGTGCTGCTCCACCAGCTGGTTCCGCAGGGGCGTCGATCCGGGGCGGTCGCGGTGGTAGCAGAACCAAGGCACCGGTCGAGTGTTTCCGAGGCTCGTGCCGCCGGCAAGGGGGACCACCCGCAGGAGGCGGCCCGGTCCCGGTCAGGCGGACCGGGTCACAGCCCGGCGATCGCCCGGAGCGCGTCCAGGTGGCGGGCGTACGCCGCCTGCCCGGCTCCCGTGACGGCCAGCCAGGTGCGTGGCCGGCGCCCGACCCTGCCCTTGGTGACCTCGACGTAGCCGGCCGCCTCGAGGAGCGCGACCTGCTTGGACAGCATCGAGTCGCTCACCTCGACGGTGTCGCGGACGAGCCCGAACTCAGCCTTGGTCACCCCGGACAGCGCCGCGACCACGGACAGCCGGACGGGGTGGTTGAGCAGGTCGTCCAGGTCGTGGCGAGGGTGCTGGGTCTCGGTCATACCCGACGCTCGCGGGCCGCTCCGAGAAGCAGGGGCAGGGCCACCACGACCCCGGCCGGCCACCAGTACGCCGGGGCCGGGCCCACGTAGCTCAGCCCCGTCGCCAGGGCGAGGCCGTTGAGCACGGTGGTCAGCACCCACCACACGCGCATCCGGTTCGCGGCGGCCCGGTCGGTGGCACGTTGACGCGTGGACCACCCGACCATCACGGCGGTGAACCCCGCCCAGAGGGCGATCACGACCACGAGCGCCCAGGGCGCGTCGCCGATCAGGCCGACGAGGACGGTGAGGATGCCGAAGCCGAGGCCGAACGCAGCCATGTAGGTCCCCGTCCAGCGACCCTGCGCCTGCGCGCGGGCCCCGGAGGCCTCGGCGGCGGCCAGGGCCCGACGCGCCTCGTCGCGGGTGGGGGTGGTGCCGTCCTCGACCACCACGCCACCATGACACCTAGTTGCCAGTTTAGCAAGTAGATGTCATGGTGACGGGTTGCGCGACTGCTCGTGGCTCGGGTCGACAGCTCCCCCGGCAGGACACGACACGTCGGTCAGTCGGCGAGCCAGACCGCCTGGAGGCGTTCGACGGTCGGAGTCCGCCCGCGGGGTCGACGGTTCGACGGATCAGCGCTCGGCGAGGAAGGCGTCCCGCTGCAGTGCCTCGGCGGTCCCCAGCTCATCGAAGAGCAGGGCCACGTCGGTGTCACCCGAAGCGGTGGCCTCCTGCGCAACGGCCGGGTAGGTCACCGTGGCCTCGACGTCCTCGGACGCAGCAGCGTTCGTGAGGTTCGTCGCGCCGTCCCGCATCAGCCCCGAGAGGTTGGCTTCATCCGAGAAGTGCTCGCGGAACTCCACCCTCCCGGTACCCGCGAACAGGTCGGCGAGTGCGGTGTTGCCGGAGTCGGCCGCGACCTGCGCGAACAGGTCGTACTTGACCTGGGCGAGGGACTCGCCGTGCATCGCGGTGGCGAGGTCCGTCAGGGTCTGTCCGCCGCACGCGGGGAGCTGGGGGGTGACGGTGATCCACTGCAGCGCGGAGGCCCGGGGGATCGAGCCACCGCCCGTCGTGATCGCCGAGAGCGCCGCGGTGTACTTCTTGGCGTGCATCATCTCCTCCGAGGCGATGGAGTCGAAGATGTTCGCGGTTCGGGTGCAGCCCTCGGCGCGGGCGGTCGCAGCGAACTCGGGGTACATGACCGTCGCCTCATAGGTCTCGCCCTCGATGGCGGCGCGGAGGTTCTGGGCGTTGTCGCCCACGAGCGCGGCGGGAACGGCGAGCCCGGCCGCGTGGACGTAGCGGTCCTCGGCGGCCGTCTTCGTGAACAGGGTGGACGCCGACCCGTCCCCCTCCCGGTCGGCCTGCTCGGCATACACCGTGTAACGGGCCCAGTCGAAGGCCTCGATCTGCAGCGCGGTGTGCAGGTTCTCGTTGGTGGCCGGGTTCAGCGTCGCGGCCTGGGCGGTCGGCGCAAGCAGGACTCCGACCACCGCGGTGGCGGCCAGGGTGCGGGTGGTGCGAGACATGGGGGACTCCTCTCGGCTGTGCGCGGAGGTCCGCGCGCACCGTCAGCGAACACCGCGCCGATGGGACGCCGGTGAGGCGGGAATGAGGAACCTCTCATCCGGACCTCGCGCGGTCTCCGTCGATGGGACGGTGGGAACGGGCCCGTGAACCCAGCTACGCCTCGGCCGTTGCTCGCGGCGCCAGGGACCCGGCAATCCCGGCGCGCCGACGTGCCTAGCGAGCTGTCGCGTCGATCTCGGCTCGCCGCGCCTCGACGATGCGTCGCACGAGGGCGTCGGGCAGCTGGTGGTCTGCCGAGTAGTGAATGCTCCCGGTGGTGGTGTCGAAGTCGCTCAGCAGCTCGAGAACGGACGCGATGACAGCGCCGCTGTAGGGGTAGAGCGACAGGAACTTCTTCGCACGTACCGTCGCAATGAGGCCCTTGCCCCGGTAGAGGAGCGCAGCCATGGCGTAGCTGGTGCCTTCCTCGGCCTCGGGCACGACCTCGCGGGCGATGGCATATACGCGCCTGAGCGCGTCCCGATCCGCCCCATCCACCGTGCTGAGATACGCGCCGACGTCGCCCATGCTGTGAGGCTACGACCATTCAGCGGTGCCGTGCTGCCTGCAGTCACGCCTCCGCGCCGTCAGCCTGCCCCAGGCATGGCGAGCACCCCGCCGGCGACGGGCGGGGTGTGGGGCGGGGCCGCTACACATGCCAGGTGACGCCCGTGTCGGTGACGGTCGCGGTGAGCCCGCGACCGTGAACGACGGTGTGGTGCCGCTGGCACAGCAGCGCGGCGTTCGAGACGTCGGTGGGGCCACCATCAGCCCAGTGCCGCACATGGTGGGCCTGGGTCCACGCCGGCGGCATCGTGCAGTCGGGGTAGGTGCAGCCACCGTCGCGCTGCCACAGCAGCCGGCGTTGTCCCGGGGTGAACAACCGCACCGCCCGGCCCAGCTCGACCACCTCACCGCGCGACCCGAGCACCATCGGCACGATCCCGGCATCGCACGCCATCCGCCGCACCGTCGCCGGCGAGAGCACCTCGCCAGTGGCGGTCACCCCACCACCTCGGGCGTCGAGGGGCTGGGTGAGCCGGTCCAGGGACATCGTCACCACGACCTGCGCGCGGTCGGTCGTCGTGACCTCTCCCGGTGAGGCCACGGCCCGGGCGACGAGGTCGACCAGGGCGTCCGCTCGGCGCAGCGACGCCAGGCGCAGGTCCGGCTCCCCGTCCGGACCCGGCGCAGGCGCGGACAGCGCAGCCACGGCTGAGTCGACCACCGCCGCACCCTCAGGGTCCAGGACGAGGCGGTACTCGGCCAACCCGGCTGGCCCGGGCCGCTTGACGAGCGACCGGGCCCGGCGCAGGGCGTCTTCTTCGCGTTCGAGGCGGGCCGAGGGCTTGAGCAGTCGGGCGGCATACCGGATCGCCGTCGCCAGCTCCCGCTCGGACAACGACCCGGCGTTCTCCACCAACACGGCCAGGTCCGATGCCACCGCGTCGGGGTCAGCGACCCGCTCGACGTCGGCGACGAACCTGAGCAGCTGGTCGACCTGTCCCAGCGACAGGGCCCCGTCGACGAACCCGGCGGTTGCGGCATCGAGCTCGCGCCCCGGCTCGCTGGAGCCCGGCCGGCGGCGGGATGCGGCGGCCGCCACCCGGGCGACGCGGGCGGCATGGGCCACCGACGGGCCCGGCGCCGCGACGGACTCGGTCCGGACGACCCAGTCGACAGTGCCCCAGCCGTGCCGGGTCGGCAGGCCCCGGTCGAATGCCTCGGTCACCGCCGCCACCTCGACCCGGTTGCCGCCCGCGCGGAGCCGACCGACCAGGGCCATCGCCTCGGCGATCTCCACATCCGACAGCGGCCAGAACGGCTCCACAGCCGTCTTCTCCACAGCCGCGACCGCGGCACGCAGCAGCGCCAACCCGGCCGGCTGCCGGTCCTCGGACGACCGTGTCTGCTCCCCCGCCATGACACCCACACTAGAGATGACCACCGACAGCCCGGTCCGGCCGGCTCCCCCTGCCGCACACCACGATCCATGACAGCACCTCGCGGACCTGCGACCCGACCGGGGTCGTCGCAAGCGGCCGTGCCGGCCGGACGACATGCCTCTTTGCGCTCTGGTGCAGATTTGCACTGACGTGCAATATCTGTCTACCCTCGTCCGGTGACGACGACCCATGCGCCCACCGGGCTGCGGGAGCAGAAGAAGGCGCGCACCCGCGCCGACCTCGTCGACGCGGCCTACGCCCTCGTCCGCGACGGCGGCATGGCCGCGGTGACCGCGGAGGCGGTCACCGACCGGGCGGGGGTCTCCCGGCGGACGTTCTTCAACTACTTCCCGTCCGTCGAGTCCGTCCTCGTCGAGGGTGCCGGCGACTTCTTCACCACCCTCGGCCGTCGGCTCGAGCAGTGCCCCACGGACGAGCCGGTCATGGACTCCCTCGAGCGGCTGCTGGCGACGACGACCGACCCCGCGATGCTCGAGAAGATCAGCGTGCTCGGCGTCGTCGGGCTCGGCTCGCACCAGGCCCGCGGCATCATCCAGAGCTTCCTGCACGACTGGCTGCGCTGGTTCGGGGCCTACCTGCGCACCCGGCTGCCCGAGGGCACCGACGAGCTGTATGTCGTCAACCTCGCCACCGCCGTCGTGGCCTCCGCCCAGGCCTCGCTCTTCGTGTGGGCCGGCCGGACCGGCGGCTCCCTCGCCCCCGAGTCGGTCGCCCAGCTCCAGACCATCCTCGCCGCGAGCATCCGCTACGTCCGGACCGGGTTCGACCTCCCACTCGCCGGCCCGGTCGCCACCTCGTCCCGGCCCGCCCTCCCCTGACCGCCGCCACCTCGAAGGACTGACATGGCCACCGCCCTCTACCGTCTCGGCCGCTGGTGCGCGGCTCACGCCTGGCGCGTCATCGCGGCGTGGGTCGTCGTCCTCGTCGCCCTCGGAGCGGGGGCCGTCGGCCTCGGCGCGGCCCCGACCAGCGAGATCTCCATCCCCGGCAGCGAGTTCCAGAAGGTCCTGGACCAGCTGGGCCGGGAGATCCCTGCGGCGGCGAGTGGCGTGGGGACCGTGGTCTTCCGCAGCGACAGCGGGCCGTTCACCCCGGCCCAGCAGACCGCCATCACCGGGGTGCTCGACCAGTGGGCGACGCTGCCGAAGGTCAAGAAGGTCCAGGACCCGTTCGCCAACCAGAAGAACATCGACGACGGCGCGACCCAGCTCGCGGACGCCAAGAAGCAGCTCGACGCGTCCGCGGCCCAGCTGAAGGACGGCCGGGCCCAGCTCGACGCGGCCCAGGGCCAGCTGGCCGCCGGCCGGGCCGTCCTCGCCGGCCTGGTGAGGACCAACCCCCGCGACCCGCAGATCCCCGCGCTCGAGAAGCAGCTCGCCGACGGCAGCGCCCAGCTCGCGGCGAAGGAGAAGGACTACGCGGCGGGCAAGGCCGCCTACGACACCGGCCTGACCCAGTACCGCCAGGGGGTGGCCAAGCAGCAGATGCTCGACGGGATGCGCTTCGTCTCGTCCGACGGCCGGTACGCCGTGGCGCAGATCCAGTTCGACGGGAACATCCACTCGGTGCCCCAGACGGTGCGCGACCAGATCCCGTCCATCGGCTCCTCGCTCACCTCGGCGGGCGTGCACCCCGACTACAGCGTCGAGATCACCCAGGACACCAAGCTCATCGGCCCGGGTGAGGTGCTCGGCCTCGTCGTGGCCGCCATCGTCCTCATCGTCATGCTCGGCACCCTCATCGCCGCCGGGCTGCCGCTCTCGGTCGCCCTGCTCGGTGTCGGCGTCGGCCTGGCCGGCGCCGTCGCCGCGACGGTGGCCTACGACATGAACACGATGACCCCCAGCCTCGCGCTCATGCTCGGCCTGGCCGTCGGCATCGACTACGCCCTCTTCATCGTCAACCGGCACCGCTCACAGCTGCTCCGCGGCATGGAGCTGCACGAGTCGATCGGCCGGGCCGTCGGCACCGCGGGCAACGCGGTCATCTTCGCCGGTACGACGGTCGTCATCGCCCTCACCGCCCTCGTCGTCAGCGGCATCCCGATCCTGGCCCAGATGGGCCTGGTCGCCGCCGCGACGGTCGCAGTGACGGTCCTCGTCGCCATCACGGTCAGCCCGGCGATCCTCGCCCTCATGCGCAGCCGGGTCGTCTCGCGCCGGGCCTGGCGCAGGGCCGGGTTCGCGACCGCGGGCGACCGGTCCTCGCGGCACGCGGACGCCGCGTGACGAGGAGCACGGCGCCTGGTATGTCGCCCTGGTCACGGCGCGGCCGTGGCTCACCGTCCTCGGTGTCATCGTCGTCGTCGGCATCATCGCCCTGCCTGCGCGCGACCTGCGGCTCGGGCTTCCCGACGGCAGCCAGGAGCCGGTGGGCTCCACGGCATACATCGCGTACACGGAGGTGGCCGACCACTTCGGTCCCGGGAGGAACGGCCCGGTCATCGCCGTCGCGACCCTGCCGGACGGCACGACCTCCGACCAGGCCGCCGCCAAGCAGGTCGAGATCGGCACCTCACTGTCCCGCCAGCTCGGCGTCGGGAGCGTCGTGCCGGTCGGAGAGAGCGCCGACCACACGACGCTGGCTTTCCAGCTCATCCTCACCACCGGACCGGCCGACGCGACGACGGTGGACACGGTCCAGATGATCAAGGACAGCGCTCCGGCCATCGGAATGGACAGCGGCTCGACCGTGTCCGTCACGGGCCAGACGGTCGCCAACATCGAGATCTCCCAGCGCCTCGGGGCCGCCCTGCCGATCTACCTCGCGCTCGTCGTCGGACTCTCGCTGCTCATCCTCATGGTGGTCTTCCGGTCGGTCGTCGTGCCCCTCGTCGCCACCGGCGGGTTCCTGCTGTCCGTCGCCGCGAGCTTCGGCGCGACCGTGGCGGTCTACCAGTGGGGCTGGCTCGGCTCGCTGCTCCAGGTGCAGACACCCGGGCCGATCCTGTCGTTCATGCCCATCATCCTCATCGGCGTGCTGTTCGGCCTCGCCATGGACTACCAGATGTTCCTCGTCTCGGGCATGCACGAGGCGTACGCCCACGGCGAGGACCCCCGCACGGCGGTCCGGTCCGGGTTCATCCACGGTGCCAAGGTCGTCACCGCTGCGGCCGTCATCATGACCTCGGTGTTCGGCGGGTTCGTCTTCGCCCATCTGACGATGATCCGGCCGATCGGGCTGCGGCCTCGCCGTCGGCGTCCTCGTCGACGCGGTGCTCGTCCGGATGACCCTGACGCCCGCCCTCATGCACCTGCTCGGCCGCCGCGCCTGGTGGATGCCCGCCCGTCTGCAACGCATCACCCCCGACCTCGACGTCGAGGGCACCGGCCTGACGGCCCACCTCGCCGCGCTCCAGCGGCCCACGCCGGGCATCGGCGACCGCATCCACGGCGAACCCGGGAGGGACCATGGCACACCTGAGCAACGGCTGGAGAGGCCAGCAGCTCCCGCACCCACCGGGACGACGACGGATCATCGGTGACGTGCCGCGGGGCCAGGACCCCCGCACGCCCGTCCAGAACCTCCTGACCCGCGCGGCCGGCCTCGGCCCGATGTTCGAGCTGAGGGTGTTCCGGCAACGGTTCGTCCTCGTCCAGGGCGCCGAGCTCGCCGCCGAGCTGTGCGACGACTCCCGCTTCCACAAGGCCCTCGCGCCCGGGGTGGAGGCGCTGCGCATGTTCGTCGGGGACGGGCTGTTCACGGCCTACGACGAGGAGCCGAACTGGCGCCTCGCGCACGACCTGCTGCAGCCGGCGTTCACCAAGGTCGCGATGCAGGGCTACCACGCGACGATGAACCAGGTGGCCGACGAGCTCGTCGGCCACTGGGACACCGCCACCGAGCCGGTCGACGTGTCCGCCGACCTCACCCGGCTCACCCTCGAGACCATCGGGCGGACCTCGTTCAGCCACACCTTCGACTCGTTCAGCCGGCCGGGCCGGGACCCGTTCGTGCCGGCCATGGTCGCCGCCCTGCAGCACGGCCAGCGGCATGCCGCGGTGTCGTCCCTGCCGGGCGGGCGGCTGCTGGTCCGGCGGACCGACCGCCGGGCCCTGGAGCGGCAGCGGACGATCAACGACATCGTCGACCGGATCATCGCCGACCGGGTCGCCAGCGCCGACACCTCGCGCCGCGACGTCCTCGGCCTCATGCTGCACGCGGCGCACGAGGACACCGGCGCCGCGGCTCGACCCCCTCAACATCCGGCGGCAGATCTTCACCTTCCTCGTCGCGGGCCACGAGACGACGTCAGGGGCACTGTCGTTCGCGATGCACTTCCTCGCAACGCACCCCGACGTGCGGGCCCGCGCCCAGGCCGAGACCGACGCCATCCTCGGGCCCGACCCCGACGCGGTCCCGGCCTACGAACAGATCGCCCATTTCCGCTACCTGCGCCGCGTCCTCGACGAGACCCTGCGGCTGTGGCCGACCGCCCCCGGTTTCGCCCGCGCGCCGCTCGCGCCCACAACGCTCGGCGGCTACCGGATGGGCGTGGACGACTGGGCGCTCATCGTGCTGCCGCTGCTCCACCGGGACCCTGCCGTATGGGGCCCCGACGCGGGGGTCTTCGACCCCGACCACTTCCTCCCCGAGCGGGTCCGGGCCCGGCCGGCGCACTCCTACCAGCCGTTCGGGACCGGCGAGCGCGCCTGCATCGGGCGTCAGTTCGCCCTGCACGAGGCGGTCCTCGTCCTCGCTCGGTTGCTGCACCGCTACGACGTCGAGGTCGACCCGGGCTACGACCTCCGGGTCAGCGAGCGCCTCACCCTGATGCCCCTAGGGTTCCACCTCGCCCCGAGCAGACGTACCCCGGTCGCGGGCGGCGCGGCACACCGGCCCACCTAGGTGCCTGTGGCCGCGCCGGCGCCCAGGCGCGGGACGGCTCCGACCGAAACCTCGGGCCGCCGGGCAGTTCCGGTTTGCAGGTCGGTATGAGGCCAGGCACAGGTCCGGCACAGACTGTGGCCCCATCGTGGGAGCTGTCCGCACGGAAAGGAACCTCTCGTCATGAACACTCGCGCCTACGCGCTGTCTCGCCGCTGGGCCGCCTCGGTCCTTGCGGCCGGCGCACTCGGCGCAGCTGCGCTCGGAGTGCACCTCGCCCAGGCACACACGGCCACGACCCAGGCGAGCGGGACCACCCAGCAGGTCCCGCAGTCCCTGCAGCAGCAGACGCCCGTCCAACGGCACCGCCATCATGACGACGGCGAGGCCGAGGGTGAGGGATCGGACGACGGAGGGTTCTCCAGCCAGCAGAGCCTCACGCAGTCCGGCCAGTCCTTCCAGCAGGTCCTCCCACCGGGAGCCGGTGGGGTGAGTGGTCCCCAGGCCCGCACCTCGGGTTCCTGACCACTGATTCGTGGCCTGACCTGGGTGGTCCCACCCGCCCGGGTCAGGCCACGACCATGTCGACGTGCCGAGGGGCGGCCCGGCCGGACCGCACCGGTCCGGTCAGACCTTGGGCGAGAGCGAGGTGATGACCGAGATGTACTGGCTGCGCTCGAACGCCGACGGGTCCTCGACGGCCCCTGCGCTCACGCTGCCTCGCAGCTGGTCGACGCCGGTGTACTCGCGCTCGGCCATCCAGGACTCCACACCCTCGAGCATCTGCCGGATGACGCCGGCGCCGCCGCGCACGACCGCCGACGTCGTGCACGCGACATCGGCGCCGACGAGCAGCGCCTTGAGGACATCGGCGGAGGAGTGCACCCCGAGTCGTCGCGGCCAGGCTGGCGTTGGGCAGCTGGTTGCGCAGGATGCCCAGCCAGCGCAACGGCATCCGCAGCTCGACGGGCGAGGACAGCGCCACTCTCGGCGTGACCTCGAGGGTGTCGAGGTCGAGGTCGGGAGCGTAGAACCGGTTGAACAGCACCAGCCCGTCGGCGCCGTTGTCGATGACCTGCATCGCGAAGTGCGACAGCGAGGAGTAGAAGGGCGACAGCTTGACGGCGAGCGGGACGCCGACCGACTGGCGCACCTCGCGGATGACGTCGAGGTAGCGGTTCTCCACCTCGAGAGCGGTCTCGGCCGCGTTGGCGGCCACGGCATACAGGTTGAGCTCGATGGCGTCCGCTCCGGCCTCGACCATCATCGAGGTGTAGCGCGACCACGAGCCGGTGTGTACGGCGTTGACCGAGGCGATGACCGGGATGTCGAGCCGCTCCTTGGCCTCCTCGAGCAGCCGCAGATGCCGCTCCGGACCGAGGTCCGGCATGTCGACCTCGGGCATGATCGAGGTGAACTCGGCGACCATGCCGGCTCCCTGCTCCTGCGCCTCGAAGAACGCCATCTCCTCGGCGATGACCTCCTCCTCGAACAGCGAGGGCAGGACGACCGCGGCGGCGCCGGCGTCCTCGAGGAGCATGAGCTCGTCGATGCGGCCGGTCCGGGGGCCCGCCGAGGCGATGACCGGCCCGCTGAGCTCGAGACCCAGGTAGCGGGTCGCCAGCGCGGGTCGCGAGGGGGTGGGCTCACTCATTGCTGTTCCCTTCGGCTGCGACGGTCGTATCGGTGGGTGCCTCGTCGGCCTCCTCCTCCGTCTCGGCGTGCTCGGCCGGCACGGCGCGCTCGATCCCCGCCGACTGCGAGTAGAAGTGCCAGCGCTCGTCGGCGTCCGCCTGGGCCATGGACATGAGGTGCTTGGCGCGCTCGGGGTCCGAGCGGGTCAGCATCGAGAACCGGGTCTCCTCCATCATGAAGTCCTTGACCCGGGTGGTCGGCGCCTTGGAGTCCAGGTGCAGTGGCTGGCTGCCCTCGTCCTCGGTCGGGCGGAACCGGTAGAGCGGCCAGTAGCCGCTCGACACGGCCTCCTTCTGGTGGGTCATCGAGGTCGACATCTCGATGCCGTGCGCGATGCACGTGCTGTAGGCGATGAGGATGGACGGACCGTCCCATGCCTGGGCCTCGAGCATCGCCCGGACCGTCTGCTGCTCGTTGGCGCCGATGGCGATCTGGCCCACGTAGACGTTGCCGTAGGCCTGGGCGAGCAGGCCCAGGTCCTTCTTGGGCCCGCTCTTCCCGGACGCCGCGAACTTCGCCGCCGCACCGCGAGGGGTGGCCTTGGAGGCCTGGCCGCCGGTGTTGGAGTAGACCTCGGTGTCGAGCACGATGATGTTGACGTTGCGGCCGGAGGCGAGGACATGGTCCAGTCCGCCGTAGCCGATGTCGTAGGCCCAGCCGTCGCCACCGACGATCCAGAAGCTCTTGTCGACGAGCTCGTCGGCGAGGCTGGCGAGCGAGGTGGCCTCCGGGCTCGGCGCGAGGTTGTTCAGTGCCAGTCGCAGCCGGACGACCCGCTCGCGCTGGGCGGCGATGCCCCCCTCGCTGCTCTGGTCGGCCGAGAGGATCTCGTCGGCCAGCTCGGCACCGATCTGGTCGCGCAGCGACTCCACGTAGCGTCGGGCGTCGGCGTTCTGGCGCTCCCAGGCGAGCCGCATGCCGAGACCGAACTCGGCGTTGTCCTCGAACAGGGAGTTGGACCAGGCCGGGCCACGACCCGCGTCGTTGGTCGTCCACGGGGTGGTCGGCAGGTTGCCGCCGTAGATCGACGAGCAGCCGGTCGCGTTGGCGACGACCATGCGGTCACCGAACAGCTGGGTGAGCGTCTTGAGGTAGGGGGTCTCCCCGCACCCCGAGCAGGCGCCCGAGAACTCGAACAGCGGCTGGAGCTGCGCGACGCCCTTGACCTGGTCGTGGCGGACGTCTGCACGGCCGATCTCGGGGATGCCGAGGAAGAACTCGTAGTTGGCCTTCTCCTCCTCGAGGTGCTTCTGGATCGGCTCCATGTTGATCGACTTGTGCTTGACCTCGGTCTTGCTCTTGGCCGGGCAGACGTCGACGCACACGCCGCAGCCGGTGCAGTCCTGGGGGGCCACCTGCACGGTGAGCTTGTGGTCCTTGAGGTTGCGGTCGTTGTACTTCTTGGACTGGAAGTCCTCCGGTGCACCCTCGAGGTCGGACTCGGGGAAGATCTTGATCCGGATCGCCGAGTGGGGGCAGGTGATGGCGCACTTGCCGCAGTCGATGCAGATGCTCGGGTCCCAGATCGGGATCTCCGGTGCGATGGTCCGCTTCTCCCAGCTGGTGGTGCCGGTCGGGAAGGTCCCGTCGACCGGCATCGCGCTCACCGGGAGCAGGTCGCCCTCGCCGCGCAGCATCACGGCGGTGACCTGCTGGACGAAGTCCGGCGCCTGGGCCGGCAGTGGCGGCATCCGATGCGCGACGGAGGTCGCCGACGCCGGGATCGGCAGCTCGGACAGGGCCGCGACGGCGGCGTCGATGGCCGCGAAGTTGCGCTCGACGACCACCCGGCCACGCTTGCCGTACGTCGTCTCGACGGCGTGCTTGATCTTGTCGACCGCCTCGCCCTGCGGGACGACGCCGGAGAGGTAGAAGAAGCACGGCTGCATGACGGTGTTGATCCGCGCGCCGAGGCCGGCGTCGCGGGCCACCCCGGAGCCGTCGATGACCCAGGTCGAGAGCTTCTTGTCGATGACCTGCTGCTGGACCTCGACCGGGAGGTGGTCCCAGACCTCGTCCGCCGGGTAGGGAGCGTTGAGCAGGAAGGTCGCGCCGTCCTTGGCGAGGTCGAGCACCTTCATCTGCTCGAGGATCCCGAACTGGTGGACCGCGACGAAGTCGGCCTGGTCGATGAGGTAGGTCGACTTGATGGGGTCGGCACCGAACCGCAGGTGCGACACGGTGACGGCGCCGGACTTCTTCGAGTCATAGACGAAGTAGCCCTGGGCGTAGCGGCCCTCGTCGCCGATGATCTTGACCGAGGACTTCGTGGCGCCGACGGTGCCGTCGGAGCCGAGTCCGAAGAAGAGGGCCGACAGGTTGTCCGTCGGCACGCGGAAGTCGGGGTCGACCTCGAGCGAGAGGTGGGTGACGTCGTCGGTGATCCCGACGGTGAAGCGCTTCTTGGGCTGCTCGGCCGCCAGCTCGTCGAGCACCGCCTTGCACATCGCCGGCGTGAACTCCTTGCTGGCGAGCCCGTAGCGGCCGCCGATGACCCTCGGCGTACCAGCCGTGAAGTGGCCGGCGCCCTCCTCCACCAGGGCGGTGAGGACGTCGAGGTGCAACGGCTCGGCCGGCGCCCCCGGCTCCTTGACCCGGTCGAGCACGGCGACGCTGCGCACGGTGGCGGGCAGGGCCGCAACGAACGCCTCGGAGGGGAACGGCCGGTAGAGGCGGACGACGAGGACCCCGACCTTCTCGCCCGAGGCGAGCAGCTCGTCGACGGTCTCCATCATCGCGCCGGTGCCCGAGCCCATGATGACGGCGACGCGTTCGGCGTCGGGCGCTCCGTGGTACTCGACGAGGTCGTAGTGGCGGCCGGTGAGCCCCTCGAGCTCGGCGAAGGCCTCGGAGACGATGCCCGGGACGGCGTCGTAGAACGGGTTGGCCGCCTCGCGGGCCTGGAAGAAGACGTCGGGGTTCTGGGCGGTACCACGGATGACGGGGGCGTCGGGGGTGAGGCCGCGCAAGCGGTGGGCGAGGACGTCCTCCTCGCGGATCATGGCGCGCATCTGCTCTCGCGAGACGAGGTCGATCTTGTTCACCTCGGCGCTGGTCCGGAACCCGTCGAAGAAGTGCAGGAACGGCACCCGCGAGCGCAGCGTGGCGGCGTGCGAGACGAGCGCGAAGTCCTGGGCCTCCTGGACATCGGACGCGCAGAGCATGGCGAAGCCGGTCATCCGGGCGCTCATGACGTCGGAGTGGTCTCCGAAGATGCTGAGGGCATGTGTGGCGATGGTCCGGGCCGCGACGTGGATGACGCCCGGCGTGAGCTCGCCGGCCATCTTGTACATGTTGGGCAGCATGAGGAGCAGCCCCTGGGAGGCCGTGAACGTCACTCCCATGGCGCCCTTGGTCACGGCACCGTGCATGGCGCCGGCGGCACCGGCCTCGGACTGCATCTCCATGACCTCGGGAACGGCCCCCCACAGGTTGGTGCGGCCCTGGGCCGTCCAGGTGTCGGCGAACTCGCCCATCGACGATGCCGGCGTGATCGGGTAGATCGCGATGACCTCGGACAGGGCGTGCGCCACCCGGGCTGCGGCCTCGTTGCCGTCAAGAACGGCCCATTCGGACTCCATCGAGAGATCCTCTCCGCTGTGGGGGGCAGGTCCGCGTGGGGCCTGTCACGACGCCTGGTATGGCGGCCCGTTGCCGGGCCCGTCGGACCCTCGTGGCAACGAATGTGAAAACGCTACCCCTGCGGGGGCGCGCTCCATCCACCCAGGCAAGCCTTAGCCAGGGCCGCAGAGTATGCCGCCCGCACCGGTGCCGCACCCGGGGCGTGTCCAGAGTCACATGGTTGAGCTCGCAACCACCGAGCCGAGGGTCCGCACGGGACGGGCTGCCGGACCGGCCGCGGGCCCGGAACCCGATGACCCCGTCTCCTGTGAGCCCTCCCACGGAACTCCCAGAAACGGCACACCACGAGCATCGGCGCCGCACAGGTTTCGCACAGACAGAGCCGCGACTGTGGAGAGCGATACGGAGACCGCCCCATCGGAAGGCTTCACCCATGAGCAGTACCCGCCACCCTCTCGGCCGCGCCAAGACGTGGGCCGTGAGCACGCTGCTGGCGGCCTCGGTCGGCACGGCAGCCGTCGGCTACCACCTCGCCGACGTCGCGACGCAGACCGTGGCCGCGAGCTCGACCACCTCGTCGGGGACCTCGACGTCGAGCAGCTCCTCCTCGACCGGCTCGAGCACCTCGTCCTCGTTCGGCTCGACCACCGCACCCGGTTCGAGCTCGGGCTCCGCCCAGGCCGCGACGACCGGGTCGTGACCCGGTGCCCCCGACCATGACCTCGACGTCCACCGCCGGCGGGCCCGGCGCCATGGGGTCGAGCACCTTCTCGGCCATCGGCACGACGAACCGGATCCTGACCACCGAACCGGGCGTCATCGCCGAGGCCGTGCTCATCGCGCAGGACCACCTGGCCGAGCTCGACGCCGCCGTGTCCCGCTTCCGGGACGACTCCGAGGTGAGCCGGCTGGCCGCTCGCGCCGCCCACGGCCCCGCCTGGGCGTTCGCCTCGCCGGTCTTCGCGGCATACCTCCGGGCCGCGCTGCGCGCCGCCCAGCTGACCGACGGCCTCGTCGACCCCACGGTCGGCTCGGCGGTCGTCGCGACGGGCTACGACGCCGACATGGACGTGGTCCGCGCCCGCGGGGCCAGGACCGGGACGGACGTTGCGGCGAGCGTGCCCGGATGGCGCTCGGTCGTCCTCGACGAGGCCACCGACAAGGTCAGCGTGCCGCAGGGGTGCCTCATCGACCTCGGGTGCAGCGCCAAGGGGCATGCGGCGGACACCATCGCCCGGATGCTCGCCGAGCGGCTGCCCGGTGGGTTCCTCGTCAGCCTGGGCGGCGACATCGCCGTCAGCGGCGCGGGCCCCGACGGCGGATGGCGCGTCGGGGTCGAGGACGCCGACGGCCGCACCGTCCAGGTCGTCACGACCACCGGTCAGGCCATCGCGACCTCCTCGACCCGGCTACGGACCTGGAGCGCCGACGGCGCCACCCGGCACCACATCGTCGACCCCCGCACCGGCGGCACCGCCTCGGCGGCCTGGGCCCAGGTCAGCTGCGCCGGGGTCAGCGCCCTCGAGGCGAACGCCGCCTCCACCGCCGCCGTCGTCCTCGGTCCCGACGCCCCCGACTGGCTCACCGCCCACGGCATCCCCGCCCGGCTCGACGCGCAGGACGGCACCGTCGTCCTCACCGCCGGGTGGCCCGCCCCTGCGAAAGACTCCACCTCATGAACCTGCTCCTCTGGTACCTGTCTCGGGCTACCGGCATCGTCAGCATCGTGCTCCTGACGACGGTCGTCGTCCTCGGCATGGTCATCTCCGCCCGCCGGCAGCCCGGCAGTGACAGCTCCACGGTCGTCATGGCGCTGCACCGCTGGCTCTCGCTGGGGATGGTCGCCTTCCTCCTCACCCACATCGCGACGGCCGTCGCCGAGAGCTACGTCTCCATCGACCTCATCTCATGGGTCGTGCCGTTCACCTCGGCCTACCGAACCTTCTGGGTCGGCCTCGGGACGCTCGCCTTCGACATCCTCGTCGCAGTGACGGCCACCTCGTTCCTCCGGCACCGCCTCTCGGTGCGTGCCTGGAAGGCCGTGCACTGGCTGAGCTACGCCCTGTGGCCGATGGCGGTGATCCACGGTTTCGTCCTCGGGACGGCCAACGAGCCGCTGCTGCGGGCCATCACCGGCCTGTGCGGCGTCGTCGGCGGCGCCGTCATCGGCTGGCGGATCACCACGACCCACCACGACCGCGAACGCCGCAGCCACATCGCCGCCCAGGAGTGGACATGAGCCTCATCCACGACCTCGATACCGCCGGCCTCACCGGGCGTGGAGGCGCCGCCTTCAGCACCGGCATCAAGGTGCGCGCCGCCTTCGACAACGACGCCGACCTCATCGTCAACGCCTGCGACGGCGAGATCGGCGCGGCCAAGGACGGGTGGGTCGTGGCCCACCGCCTCGACGAGCTGGTCCAGGGCGCCCGCCTGGTGACGCCGGGCAAGCGCCGCCGCGTCCGGTATGCCGCACACCGCGGCAGCGACACGGCGCACCGCCTACGGGCCGCGGGTCTCGACCTCCTCGAGACCCCCGACCGCTACGTCTCCTCCGAGGAGACCTCGCTCATCTCGCTGGCCCACGGCGGGCTGGCCCGCCCGATGACCAAACGCGCCCCGTTCGTCATGGGCGGGCGCGACTCGGCGGGCAAGCGGATCCGCCCGACCGTCGTCCTCAACGCCGAGACCGTGTGGCGGGTCGCCCAGATCGCCGACCGGGGCGCCTCCTGGTTCCGGTCCTTCGGCATCCCGGACGAGCCCGGGCCCCGGCTGGTCAGCGTGACGGGCTACGTCGAGATGCCGCACGTCATCCAGACCGAGACCGGCGCGAGCCTGCAGAGTCTGCTCGACGCTGCGGGCGAGTTCTCGCCCGCGGCCGAGACCGTGCTCGTCAGCGGGCTCGGCGGCTTCTTCCTCACGATGGCCGAGGCGCGGCGGGCGGAGTGGTCCACCCGCGGCCTGGCGCCGTTCGGCGGGTCCGTCGGCCCCGGCATCGTCGACGTCCTCGACCCCCGGTTGTGCCCCCTCGGCACCGTCGACCGGTTCCTCTCCTATGCCGCGGGCGAGTCCGCCGGCCAGTGCGGGCCGTGCATGTTCGGGGTCCCCGCGGTGGCCGAGAACTGGCGCGAGCTCGTGGCCCATCCCACCCAGGGGAGCCACGACCGCCTCCAGGCCCGCGCCGGCCTGCTGCCCGACCGGGGCGCCTGCCGGTTCCCCGACGGCGTCGGGCGGTTCACCCGCTCCGCGCTGCGGGTGTTCGGATCGCACATCGCCGAGCACGCCCGCGGCCAGTGCCCCACCGAAAGGACCCACGCCCATGCCTGAGACCCGCACCCGCGCCCGCGCCCGCACCCGGGCGCCCCAGCTGCGCGTCGACCGGGTCGCCTGCACGGCGCACGGCGTCTGCGCCAGCCTGCTGCCGCGCCAGGTCCGCCTCGACGAGTGGGGATACCCCATCGTCACCAACCCCTCGGTGGACCCCGACGAGGGCGCCACGGCGGTCACCTTGTGCCCGGCCCGCGCGCTCTATCTCGCCTGAGCCACCGCTGCGTCCTCGGACGCTGCGCTCGGCGACACGGCATACCGATGTATCCCTTCGGGCTCCTCGTTCGTCCATGAGGTGAGCGACTCGCACCCGGCAGGTCGCACCGAGCGAAGGACATCCCCCTCTCATGGTCAAGAACGTCGGCAGCACGGACAAGATCGCCCGTTACGCCATCGCCGTCGTCGCTGTCATCGCGGCGCTCCTGGTGGGCGGGACGCTCCTCAAGGTCGTCCTGTTCCTCGTCGCCGCGATCATGGTCGGCACCGCCGTGATGGGCTTCTGCCCGATCTGGCTGGCCGCCAAGGTCAACACCAACAAGCCTTCTCAGGGCTGACAGCGCCGCGGTGCGTGCCGCCCCCGCGACGCGCAGCGCGCCAGCCCTCGGCGGTTGCCGCCTTCTCCCCCCCGGCGGCCCGCCCATCGTCCCCCCGGTCCGTCGTGACCGGGGGGACGACCAGGTTCCATCCCCTGCCCCCCGGCCCGCCGTCTGCCCCCGACCCTCTAGCCTCGACGTATGGCGTTGTCGGCGGACCAGCTCGTCACCGAGCTCCCAGGCCTGCTGCGCTACGCCAGGGCGCTCACGCGCGACCGCGACCAGGCCGACGACCTCGTCCAGGACGTCGTCCTGCGCGCGCTCGAGCGCGCCGAGACCTTCCGCGGCGACTCCTCCGCCCCCACCTGGCTGCACCGGATCATGCACCACCGCTTCGTCGACCTCACCCGGGCGCGCACGCCCGAGCCGGTCGCCGACGACGAGCTCACCGCGCAGGTCGAGGCCGCGTGGCGCGACGACGACTACACCGTCGACGCCGTCGCCGTGATCCAGCGGGCGCAGGAGCGCGACGACCTCTTCGATGCTCTGGTCCACCTGCCCGCGATCCTGCGCTCGGCTGTCGTCCTGCACGACATGGAGGGGCTGACCTCGGCGGAGGTCGCCAGCATCCAGGGCGTGGCCCTGCCCGCGGCCAAGCAGCGGCTGCGCCGCGGCAGGACGATGCTCGTCAGCCTGCTCGCCGACGACGAGGAGCGGCGCCGGGCCGTCGCCGGCGTGCCGATGCGGTGCTGGGAGGCCCGGTCCAAGGTCGACGACTACCTCGACGACGAGCTGACCGCCCGCGAGCGGACCGCCCTGGAGCTGCACCTTGAGGGCTGCCCGACCTGCCCGGGCCTGTACACCAGCATCGTCGGCGTCACGCAGGCCCTGGGCCGGCTGCGCGACCCCGACTCGGTGGTGCCCCCCGCCCTGGCGGCCCGGATCCGCGAGGCGCTCTGAGGGCCCGGATCCGCTGGGTTCTCTCGGGACTGTCCCAACGCGGAGATCCGGGCCGCGCTCCCCTGTCACGCCCCGGCGGGCACACCTGACCTCCCGACGGTATCCACGCCCCGACCTGGACATACCGCGGCGCAAAGTGTGACGCACGCATCCCTCCGACCCGGGCCGCCCGACTCAGGCCCGTGGATAGTGTCGAGGCGTATCCGATGGAGGAAACCGTGCCGCACGATGCTCGGGTGCTGGACCTCGAAGGGCTCCAGACCCTGATCGATGTTCTCGGCCGGCGAGGGTACGCCGTGCTCGGACCTACCGTCCGTGATGGCGCGATCGTCACCGGCCCCGTCCACACAGTCGCCGATCTCCCGGTGGGGTGGACCGACGAGCAGGAGGCAGCGACCTATCGGCTGCACCGGCGCGCCGACGACGCGGTCTTCGCGTTCGCGGCGAGCGCTCAGTCTGCCAAGCCGATCCTGTTCCCCGCCGACGAGCTGCTCTGGCGCACTCGGCACCGGGGCGACGAGGTGCCCGAGATCGACGCCGCCCGGCGCGTGCCCGACGAGGCGCCCGTCGCACTGCTCGGCGTCCGCTCCTGCGACCTGGCGGCGGTCCGGATCCACGACCGGGTGCTGCTGGAGCGCACGGCAGCCGACGTCCACTACGCTGCCCGCCGCCGCGACACCTTCGTCGTCGCCGTGGCGTGCACCGACCCCGCGGGCACCTGCTTCTGTGTCTCGACCGGCTCCGGCCCCACCCCCGGGGAGGGCTACGACCTGTCACTGACCGAGCTGTATGCCGAGGAGCCGCACCGTTTCGTCATCGCGGCCGGGAGCCCGACGGGCGACGACGTCATCGCCGACGTCGTCGCCACGTCGCAGGCGCCCCTCGCGACGGCTGAGGACATCGCCGCCGTCGGCCGGGCCACCGAGGCCGCCGAGTCCGGGATGGGCCGCAGCCTCGACTCCGGGGGCCTGAGGGAGCTGTTCGACGCCCAGGTCGAGTCGGCGCACTGGGACGACGTCGCCGCGCGGTGTCTCTCCTGCACCAACTGCACGCTGGTGTGCCCCACCTGCTTCTGCACCTCGGTCGTCGACGTCACCGATCTCACCGGCGAGCTCGGGGAGCGGCACCGGGTCTGGGACTCGTGCTTCTCCCGCGACTACTCCTACATCCACGGCGGCAGCGTCCGCGAGTCCGGCCGCTCCCGCTACCGGCAGTGGATCAGTCACAAGCTCGGCTACTGGCAGGACCAGTTCGGGTCGATCGGCTGCGTCGGCTGCGGCCGGTGCATCACCTGGTGCCCCGCCGGCATCGATATCACCGCCGAGGTCGCCGCCCTGCGCGGTGCGCCGGCGGGCGCTTCCGCGGCAGCAAGGAGAGAACAGTCATGAAGAAGACCATCGCCGAGTACCTTCCGGAGCACCCCTTCTTCGCTCCGCTGCAGCCGGCGGTCATCGACCTCTTCGCCGGCTGCGCAACGAACGTCCACTTCGCGCCGGGACAGGCGCTGTTCCACGAGGGCGACGCCGCCGACCAGTTCTTCCTCGTCCGCAAGGGGCGGGTGTCGATCTCGACGCACCAGCCGGGCGTCGGCGGGGTCGTCATGGACACGGTCGAGGCCGGGGGCGTCGTCGGCTGGTCCTGGCTGGTGCCGCCGTACCGGTGGATGTTCGACGCCCGCGCCGCCAAGAGCACGAGCGCCGTGGCGTTCGACGCGACCTGTCTGCGCAGCAAGTGCGACACCGACCCCGCGGTCGGGTATGTCCTGCTCCAGCAGGTCAACAAGGTCATGTTCACCCGCCTCGAGGCGACCAGGATGCGCCTGCTCGACCTCTACGGGGTGACGGCTCAGTGACGACGACCCCCGACACGGCCGGCGCGCGTGCGGCGGCCGGCGCGACGCGCGAGGACGAGATGGTGCCCCGCCCGTTCCGGGTCGTGCGCACCCGCCGGGACACCAGGGACACCTTCACGCTCGAGCTCGAGCCGGTCGACGGCATACCCCTGCGGTTCGCGGCCGGCCAGTTCACCATGCTCGCGGCGTTCGGGGTGGGCGAGGTGCCCATCTCGATCAGCGGCGACCCGACCAAACCCGGCCTGCTCGAGCACACGATCCGCAACGTCGGCGGGGTCACGGCCGCTCTCGTGGCGGCCCAGCCCGGCACCATCCTCGGCGTCCGCGGTCCCTATGGCACGGGCTGGGGCGTCGCCGACGGCATGGGGGGCGACGTCGTCATCGTCGCGGGCGGCATCGGCCTGGCGCCGTTGCGGCCGGCTCTGCTCGAGCTCGTCGCCCGCCGCGACCACTACCGCCGCGTGGTCCTGCTGTATGGCGCCCGCACGCCCGACGACACCCTCTTCCGCCACGAGCTGCGCCGGCTGAACGGGCTCAACGACATCAACGTCCAGGTCACCGTCGACAACGCCCCGCACGACTACACCGGCCGCGTGGGCCTGGTCACCCAGCTCGTCACCCGCGCCGGGTTCGACCCTCAGCGCACCCTGGCCCTCGTCTGCGGCCCAGAGGTCATGATGCGGGCGGCCGCGACCGCCCTTCGCGACCGCGGCGTCGCCGCGAACCGGCTGCGCCTGTCGATGGAGCGCAACATGAAGTGCGGCGTCGGCCTGTGCGGCCACTGCCAGCTGCGCGACCTGTTCATCTGCGTCGACGGACCCGTGCTCGACTACGAGCGGCTCGCGCCGTACCTGACGCGATGGGAGCTGTGAGATGACAATCACCGGAGACCTGCCGACCCTGGCCGTATGGAAGTTCGCCTCGTGCGACGGCTGCCAGCTCACCCTGCTCAACTGCGAGGACGAGCTGCTCGACATCCTGGGGGCCGTCAGCATCGCGTACTTCCCCGAGGCCACCCGAGCCGTCGTCGCCGGGCCCTACGACGTCTCCCTGGTCGAGGGCTCGATCACCACCCCGCACGACGCCGAGCGCATCCACGACATCCGGGAGCAGTCGGGCGTGCTCATCACCATCGGCGCCTGTGCCACCGCCGGCGGCATCCAGGCGCTGCGCAACTTCGCCGACGTCACGGCATACCGCTCCATCGTCTACGCCCACCCCGAGTACGTCCGCACCCTCGAGCGGTCCACCCCCATCTCGGCCCACGTCAACGTCGACCTCGAGCTGCGCGGCTGCCCGATCGACAAGGGGCAGCTCGTCGAGGTCCTGGCCTCCGCGGTCCAGGGGCGCACGCCGCGCATCCCCACCTACAGCGTCTGCGTGGAGTGCAAGCGCCGCGGCAACGTGTGCGTCGCCGTGGCCGGCGGCGTGCCCTGCCTCGGGCCGGTCACCCAGGCCGGTTGCGGCGCGTTGTGCCCGTCGGTCAACCGCGGCTGCTACGGCTGCTTCGGTCCACAGGACAGCACCAACCTGCCGGCGATGACCGACCGGCTGCGTGAGCAGGGGATGAGCAGCCGCGACGCCGTGCGCATCTATCGGACCTTCAACTCCGGGGCTGAGGCGTTCCGCGCCGAGAGCGAGCGGGTCGCCGCTGGCAGCAAGGGAGCCTCACGATGACCCACAAGGGGAGCGACACGGGCCAGGTCCTCAGCGTGGGCGTGCTCGCCCGGGTCGAGGGCGAGGGCGGGATGCACATCGAGATCGCCGATGGACGCGTCCAGTCGGTGCAGCTCAACATCTTCGAGCCGCCGCGCTTCTACGAGGCGTTCCTGCGCGGCCGGGCCTACACCGAGCCGCCGGACATCACCGCGCGGATCTGCGGGATCTGCCCGGTCGCCTACCAGACCGCCTCGTGCGCAGCCATGGAGCAGATCTGTGGTGTCGTGCCGCCCGAGCACATCGGGCTCATGCGCCGCCTCCTCTACTGCGGTGAGTGGATCGAGAGCCATGCCCTGCACATCTACCTGCTGCACACGCCCGACTTCCTCGGCTATGAGGGCGCCATCGACATGGCCGCCGACCACCGGGACGTCGTCGAGCGCGGCCTGCGGCTCAAGAAGGCCGGCAACGACCTGATGACCCTGGTCGGCGGCAGGGCGATCCACCCGGTCAACGTCCGGCTCGGCGGGTTCTACCGGCTGCCGTCGACGCAGGAGCTGCTCGCGTTCCGGCCGGTGCTCGACGCGGCGCTCGAGGACGCGATGGCGACGATCGCCCTCGTCAGCACCTTCGACTTCCCGGCGATGGAGCAGGACTACGACTATCTCTCGCTGCGCGCTCCCGAGGGGTACGCCATCGAGACCGGCAGCGTCGTCACCTCCTCGGGCCTGGCCTTCCCGGTCGAGGAGTTCCCCCAACACATCACCGAGCACCACGTCCGGCACTCCCACGCCCTGCATGCGACCCTCGACGGCAAGCCCTACATGGTCGGCCCGCTCGCTCGCTACACCAACAACTTCGACCAGCTCTCGCCCACCATCCAGCGGGCCGCGCTCGCGGCCGCGCTCGGCGAGACGTGCCGCAACCCGTTCCGGTCGATCGTCGTCCGGGCCGTGGAGCTGGCGTACGCCGTGGAGGAGGCGATGGCCCTCATCGACCGCTGGACCGGTATGGCGACCGCAGGCCTCGCGCCGTCGGTGCCGGTCCCCGCGCGCGCCGGGGAGGGCTGCGGTGCGAGCGAGGCACCACGGGGGACCATCTTCCACCGCTACGTCATCGACAAGGAGGGCACGATCCAGGACGCCCAGATCGTGCCGCCGACCTCACAGAACCAGATGAGCATCGAGGCGGACCTCCAGACCGCTGCGCAGTCGTGGATCCACCTCGACCACCAGGCCCTCACGCACCGGTGCGAGCAGGCGATCCGCAACTACGACCCCTGTATCTCCTGCGCGACCCACTTCCTCGACCTGCGCGTACACCGCTCGTGAGCCCCGCGCCCCCGGCCCTCGTCCTCGTCGTCGGGATCGGAAGCCCCGACCGAGGCGATGACGCCTGGGGACTGCGGGTCGCCCAGGCGGTGGCCGAGCTCGGGCTGACGCAGGTGCAGGTGATGGTTCACGAGGACCCCACCGAGCTGGTGCACGCCTGGAACACCGTCGACCTCGCTGTGGTCGTCGACGCCGTCGACGCCGGCCTCGACCCGGGCGAGCTCGTCGTCCGCGAGATGGGAGCCGATGCCGACGGTCTACCGTCCGCGACGTTCGCGCGGGTGGCGGTCGGTGGGACACACGCCTTCGGGCTCGCCGCCGCCATCGAGCTCTCCCGGGCGCTCGGCCGGTTGCCGCGTCGGGTCGTGCTCGTCGGAGCACAGGTGGGAAGTGTCGCCCACGGCGTGCGGATGACGCCCGAGGTGTCGGCGGCCGTCGACCCGGCGGTCGACCGCGTCCGCCACCTCGTCACGTCGTCGGTCACGGCGTCCGCCCACGTCGCGGGTGCGCGCTGATGTGTCTCGGCCAGATCTGCGAGGTGCGCTCCCTCCCGGCTGAGGGGCTCGCCCGCGTGGACCACGACGGGCTCGAGCTCACCGTCTCGCTCATGGCGCTGAGTGAGCCCGTGGGCCCCGGCGAGTGGGTCGTCGTGCACAGCGGCTTCGTCCTCGAACGGCTCGGCCGGGGCGAGGCGCTGGAGGCGCTCGCGCTCCGGGCGGGCTCCGATCCGGACCACGCGTCCCCCGACCCCACCCATCATTCGGAGGCTGCTCCATGACCAGCGGCCCGGTCCTCTTCGCGCGGTACGCCTACCCGCCGAACGTGCTCGGCTACTGCGGGCCGGACCGGGCCGACGACCTGCTCCAGCGGGTGGCGCATCTCGCGGACGACCCGGACCTGAGGCTGATCGCTCAGGGGTTCGAGGGGGCCTGGCCCTACCTCGGGCTCATCGCTCACGCCAACGGCGTCGACGACCCGCTCGACCCGCGGGTCGTGGAGGCGTACTGGGTCGGCAACCACCTCCTCGACAACGTCGGCAGCCGCGCCCTCCACGACTCGATGGAGGAGCGGTTCCGGCCTCGGGTCAGCGCGCGGCAGTGGGGCGCCATGGCCGAGAACGTGCCGTTCGACTCGGTGCCGACCCACGCGTTCCACGTGTTCCGGGTCTACCCGTGGGTCGGGTTGCTCCGCACGGGGTGGGTCGAGGAGCCGGTGCGAGTCCTCGACCGCTGCCGGATCCGGTGGGGCAAGGTCGTCCGGCTCGGCGACGGGGGAGCTGTCGTGCGGTTCCGCCGGCTCGTCTGGGACGACCGGGAGCTCGTGCTCGGCCCCAACGAGGACGAGGAGGTCGTGCACGCCGTCGACGGCCTCTCACTGGCTCCCCACATCGCCGTGGGTGACTGGGTCTCGCTGCACTGGGAGTGGGTCTGTGACCTGCTGACGCCAACCCAGCTCCGGGCCCTGCGCGAGGGCACTCGCCGTGAGCTCGCCGCCGTCAACGCGGCCTCCCGCTCGGCGCCTGCGTCCCTGCTGTCCTGAGCCGTTGCCCTGCGGCCGGCGAACCCGGGCCGGCGCCCCTCGGCCGCGAGAGCTGCCTGACCGGGTCCGCCCTGAGGTCAGCCGTCGGCGAAGGCGTCGTGGACGTCCTGGCTGCGGGCGATGAGGGTGGTGAGGAGCTCGATGGCCCGGTCGGCTGCGCGGTGCGGGGTTCCGTGGTCACGCTCGAGGGCGGCGACGTGCCGCACCGGCTCGGGGCCGCTGATGGCGACCCGGGCGACGTCGGGCCGCAGCGAGACCGTGGCGAGGCGCGGGAGCACCGTGATCCCGACCCCGGCGGCCACGAACGCAATGGCCGTGTAGTGGTCCTGGGCCTGCACCGTGAACCGCGGCGTGAAGCCGGCAGCGGCGCACGCGGCGAGGACGATCCGGTGGCACGGCGCCTTGGTCAGCTCGTTGCTGACCCAGGTCTCGCCCTGGAGCTCCCCGATGGCCACCGAGTCCCGCCCGGCGAGGGGGTGGTCGCGGGGGACGACGACGACGAAGGGGTCGTCGATGCAGCTCGGTACGCCGGTAGCCGGTCCGCACGGGCGCATCGGGGTCGTCGATGACGAGGTCGATGTCGAGGGCGACCGTGCGGGTCGAACCCTCGGTGAGCACGAGCTCGAGGACGAGCCCCGGGAACTCGGCGGTCAGCGCCTTGACGAGCGAGGGCATCCACTCCGCACCGGCCGAGGCGAAGTAGCCGATGCTCAGCCGACCGGACCGCCCGTCACGCAGGTCGGCGACGAGGGCGTCGAGCCGGCCGAGCTGGCTCATCACCTCGCCGCTCTGGGCGGCCAGCTCGCGGGCCGCGGCGGTCGGGGCGATGCCTCGGCCCTCACGCTCGAAGAGGACGAGCCCGGTCTCCTTGGCGAGGGCCGAGAGGTGCTGGCTGACCCCGGAGGGGGTCATCCGGAGGTTGTCGGCGGCCGCCTGCACGGAGCCGCTGGCGATGACGGACCGGAAGACGCGGAGGCGTTGGGGATCCAGCATGCGAAAACACTACAGCATGCCTTAATCCATTGTAAGTATTCTGCATTTGTGCTGAAGCGTATGAGGGCGGATCATAGAGGCATGACAACCACACGCGCACTCTCGTTCCAGAAGGCCAGGGCGCTGGCGGCGTCGCTGCGCCTACACCCCCACTACGGCCGCGGTTGGACGATGACCATCGACCGCGACCTCGCCCGCGAGTCCGACGAGCTCATGGCCATGTCCCAGTCCCAGCTGCGGCAGCGCTGAGCATTCCGTCCGTCGTGTTCCTCGCCGCGACCCAGCAGCAGGCGACCTCGACCCAGGCCCCAGGCCCTCTCCGCCCGGGGCCTGGCCTGTACCTGGCGTTCGCCGACAGCCAACCTGTGTACGGCCACCGAGTCCCGCGTCCCTCGAGACGTGCGGGGCGTCGTCGGGGTGGGATCTGGGACCGCGTCGCCGGACCCGCCCGCCGAGCCGAGATGTCGGACACCGCAGGGCTGGCGTGAACCGAGCCCGGCGTGGGACGGTGAGACTCAGCTCCCGGTGCTGACCGCGCCGCCGGCATTCTCCCAGGCGTTGATCCCGCCGGCCAGGTCGTAGGCCTCGGCGAAGCCCATCTGCTGCATCTGCTGCAGCGCGGCGCCGGAGCGGTTGCCGGAGTGGCAGTAGACGGCATACGTCTTGGCCTTGTCGATCTGGCCGAGCTGGGCCAGGAAGCCGGCGTTCTCGATGTCGATGTTGACGGCGTTCTGGAGGTGCCCCTGGGCGAACTCCGCCGGGGTGCGAACGTCGAGGATGACCGTGTCGGGGCGCTTGAGGGCAGCCGCGAAGGCCGAGGGGTCGAGGTGCGTGCCGTTGGCCGGGGCGCTCACCGCAGGGGTGCCGTCGGTGACGCTCACCGACGACGAGCCCGAACAGCCGGCGAGCGGCAGGGCGGCGAGGACGCCGACGGCGGCAAGGGCCGCGAGGTTGCGGGGGATGAGGCGGGTCAGCATGGGGGCTCCTTCGACGTGGACCTGAGGAAACTATACCCCCTAGGGTATGGTTTGCCTCTCCGGAATATACCCCCTAGGGTATACGTTGAGAAGTCGCCATCCCCCACCAGCCCACACCAGGACCCGCCTCGACCCGTTCCCGGGAGGACCGATGATCTTCACCCAGTACTACATCGACTGCCTGTCACAGGCCTCGTACCTCATCGGTGACGAGAGCACCGGCCGGGCCGTCGTCGTGGACCCTCGCCGTGACATCGCCGAGTACCTCGACGACGCGGCCGCTCACGGCCTGAGGATCGTCGGCGTCATCAACACCCACTTCCACGCCGACTTCGTGTCGGGCCACCTCGAGCTCGCCCGGGAGACCGGCGCCTGGATCGGCTACGGCCCGGCCGCCCAGGCGGACTTCGACGTCCGGCACCTCGGCGACGGCGAGCGCGTGAGCCTCGGCGAGGTGACCCTCGAGGTCATGGAGACGCCCGGGCACACCCCGGAGTCGATCTCGGTGCTCGTCTACGAGCACGCCGGTGACGAGGTCCCCTACGGCGCCCTCACCGGCGACGCCCTGTTCATCGGCGACGTCGGCCGCCCCGACCTGCTCGCCTCGATCGGCGTCACCGCCGACGAGCTGGGCCGGATGCTCTACCACTCGGTCCAGCACAAGCTGATGGGCCTGCCCGACGCCGTCCGCGTCTTCCCGGCCCACGGTGCGGGGTCCGCCTGCGGCAAGAACCTCTCGACCGAGCGTCAGTCGACGATCGGCGAGCAGCGGGCGCTCAACTACGCGTGCCAGCCGATGACGGAGGACGAGTTCCTCGCCGTCGTCACCGAGGGCCAGCCGGCCGCGCCGCCGTACTTCGTCTTCAACGCCACCCTGAACCGCCAGGAGCGCGCGGTCCGCGACACCGACCACGAGGTTCCGGCGCTGACCGACGCCGAGGCCGAGGCCGCCCTCACCGAGGGTGCGATGGTCCACGACGCCCGCGAGGTCCACGAGTACGCCGTCGCCCACCTGCGTGGCTCGATCAACGTCCCCGCCGACGGCCGGATGGCCGAGACGGTCGGGATGGTGTTCGACCCGCAGCAGAAGGTGGTCATCATCGCCCCGGAGGGCAAGGAGCAGGAGGTCGCCACCCGGTTCGCGCGGATCGGCTTCGACCACGTCCTCGGCTACCTCCCCGAGCCGGAGGCCTACTTCCTCTCGCACGAGCACCAGGTCGAGCGGGCCAGCCGGCTCACGGTCGCCGAGGTCGACACGGTGCGCGTCCGGCCCGACGTCCAGCTCGTCGACATCCGCAACGCCGGCGAGGTCGTCGGCGGCATGGTTCCCGGCGCAACGCACATCCCGCTGGCCGAGCTCGGCCGCCGATCCGACGAGCTCGACGCCACGCGCCCGGTGCTGCTCTACTGTGCCGGCGGCTGGCGCAGCTCGGTGGGTGCCAGCCTGTTGCGCAGCAGGGGCTTCGGCGACGTCTCCGACCTCCTCGGCGGGTACGGCGCCTGGGAGCGCGTCCACTCCCTGGCCTCCTGACCCCGGCCACAACTTTTCCGCCCCATCCGGGAAACCCGAGGTCCGCAAGGGTTAACAACCCCGGCGAACCTCGGGTTTCCCTTGCCAAGCCACCGCGGCCCCCGGCGAACCGCGAGCGCGCGAGGCCGTCATGCCAGCCGGCGGAGGTACTCCCGGTCTGCGAGGAGCTCCAGGCGTCGCCACAGGACACTGCCCGGCACAGCCTGGCTCGCGTGTGCGGCGATGGCCTGACGCTGCCGGGTCCTGTCGACCGTGAGCGCGAGGTCGAGGTCGGCCGCGGCATACCCACGGAAACCTGTGTCGAACTCCGCGTTGAGCTGCTCGCTCACCTCGGATGGCAGGGCCCACCCCAGGGCCGGTATGCGGCGAGCGTGGGCCACCGCGAGCGTGGCCAGGCTCGCGGTGGCATGGTCCGGATGACCCGTGACGCCCGCCTCGGGATCGAACACGACCATCCCGTCCGGGGCCCACGCGTCGACGGCGGCGACGATGTCCGCCTCGAGCAGGGCCGGGTCCAACCCCGCCAGCCCCCCGTCCGGGTGGGCCAGCAGGCGGGTCGACGCCAGGCCGAGCGCGGCGGCGGCCGCGGCGAGCTCCCGGGCGCGGAGATCGGCCAGGCCCGCAGCGGCGCCCAGCGTGGACGCCTCGCCCTGGGTCAGACACAGCACGGACACCGCGCAGCCCTGGGACGCCAGCCGGTCGAGGACCGCCCCCATCCCGAACGACTCGTCGTCGGGGTGCGCGACGACGACCAGTGCCCTGCCCCAGGCGGGCAGCTGGGTCGAGATGCCGCTCATGGGACCTCACTCAGGGTCGAGCCAGGCGTCCCGCGCCGACCGGTGGTCACTCGGGAACGCAGATCTGTCGGCGGGCGGCGGCGCGCACGGTGAGGGCGCCGACGACGAGGACGACGAGCGTCGTGACGCCGAGCAGCACCCCCCCGACCGCGTCATAGAGGGCGCTGTCGCGGGCCTTGGCCATGGCGATGGCCGCGGCGCTGGCCGCGGCCAGCGGGAACGAGTAGGCCCAGTAGGGCAGGGCGAACGGGATGGCGCGCAGCCGGAGCGCCTGGGCGAACAGCAGCAGGGTGAACATCATCGCCGCCGAGAACAGGACCCGGCCGACGGGGTCGTCGACGGTGCCGGTGAGGGACTGCCAGGACAGCATGGACACCGCGGGCGGCGCGATGAAGATGGCGATCGTCGGCAGCAGCTTCTGCGGCAGCGGATGGTCGTGCAGGAGGACGCGTTGGAAGAGCAACGGCAGGAGCCCGAGCCAGAACACGATGCCGATCCCGAACGAGAACCAGGCGAACTCGACCGATCCGATGCGCGGCGCTGCGAGCGGCGTGATGACGTTGCCGACGATGGGGATGAACCAGGCGGGCGTCACATGGCTGTGCAGGATGTCGGCCCGGCTGAACCACGCCGTGAGGACCGCGACGGTCAGGACGAGGTGGCCGACGGAGCCGACCCACCAGCCGACCTTGGCCAGGGTCAGGAAATGGTCCTGGCCCGCCGTCGCCAGGATGATCACGGAGATGGTGATCGTCGGGACGAACGTCATCCGGATCGGGTGCTGCACCTCCGCCCAGGCCACCGCCGGGTAGCGCAGCCACTTGGCGGCATACAGCACGGCGACGAGGGCGAAGACGCCCAGGGCGACCCAGAAGAACAGGTCCGCCGGCCAGGCCGGCAGCCCCCACACCAGACCCGCGCGACGCCAGGCGAGGGACAGCCCGCCGATGCCCATCACCGCCGAGAACAGGGTGACCGGGACGTGCTTGATCCGGGGCTCGACGGCCCTCTGGCCGGGAGCGGCGGCGGCGGTGGTCTGCGACATCGTGATCCTCCGGGAGCAGTACGGGAGGATACCCCTAGGGGTATCCTCCCGTATCCTATCGCCGGAGGGGGTCGGGTGCTCAATCGACGAGCCCCACTGTGGCCGATCACTCAGCCGATCGGTTGCCGACGGGTCGCCGACCCTTGCGCCGGATCCGTCGGCCCGACGCCTCCCTCGCCCCGCTCAGGAGACGCGGATGGCCTTCTCGACGTCCTCCGCGGAGATCTCCTTGGTGCAGAAGAACCAGTCGACGCACTCGACGCCCTCGACGTCACCGTCCATGCGCTCCTTGGCCGTGCCGCACGAGCCGGCGGTCGGGACGATGACACTGTCGCCGGGGCGCCAGTCCGCCGGGGTGGCCACCTCGAAGGCGTCCGCGGTCTGCAGGCCCTTGATGACGCGAAGCAGCTCGTCGAAGTTCCGGCCGAGGCTGAGCGGGTAGTAGATGATCGTCCGGATGACGCCCTTGGGGTCGACGACGAAGACCGCGCGGACCGCCTTGGTCGAGTCCTCGCCCGGCATGATCATCCCGTAGGTGCGGGCGACGTTCATCGTGATGTCCTCGATGAGCGGGAAGGTCACCTCGACGTTCTTCATGCCCCGGAAGACCATCTTGTCCTGGATGGTCCGCAGCCACGCGATGTGGCTGTAGAGGCCGTCGACCGACAGGCCGACGAGCTCGGTGTTGTAGGCCTTGAACTCGTCCTGCATCGACGCGAAGGTCATGAACTCGGTCGTGCACACCGGGGTGAAGTCGGCCGGGTGGGAGAAGAGGATGACCCACTTGCCGGCGTAGTCGGCGGGGAAGCTGATCGGCCCCTGGGTGGTCACGGCCGTGAACGGCGGGGCGGGGTCTCCGATCCGGGGCATGCTCGGAGCCTGCGCGGGGGCGGAGGCGACGGAGTCGGTGATGGTCATGGGGGTCCTTCCGGTACATCAGTCAACTAACTGGAACGATTCCATTCTGGACTATATACCCCCGAGGGTATATGGTCCAGCCATCCATAAGCGTTGAACCGGCCACACAGCCGGTCGGTCATGGCACCCCCACAGGTACGCTTCTTGCGAGCTCACCCCCCGGCCTCACAGCGAGCTCGCCCCGGCATTTCAAAGGAGAAAACATGGCTGACGTCGTTGTCCTCGGAGCTGGAGTCTCCGGACATACCGCGGCGCTCCACCTCAGCCGCCTGCTCGGTAAGCAGCACACGATCACGGTGGTCACCCCCAACTCCCAGTGGAACTGGATCCCGTCCAACATCTGGGTCGGAGTCGGAAAGATGTCCAAGAAGGACGTCGTCTTCCCGCTGGCCCCGATCTACCAGAAGAAGGGCATCACCTACCGCCAGGCCAAGGCCGTCGCGATCCGCCCACAGGGCGACGAGAGCAGCGACCAGGGCGCGGTGGACATCGTCTACACCGGCCAGGGCAAGGAGGGCACGCCGGAGCGGATCCGCTACGACTACCTCATCAACGCCACGGGCCCGGCGCTGAAGTTCGGCATGACCGAGGGCCTCGGCCCGGACCACGGCAACACCGTGTCGGTCTGCACCCCCGACCACGCCATCGAGGCCAGCGAGCAGCTCCAGGAGACCATCGCCAAGCTCAAGGCGGGCGAGCCCCAGACCCTCGTCGTCGGCATGGGCCACGGCACCTGCACCTGCGAGGGCGCGGCGTTCGAGTACGTCTTCAACGTCGACCACATGCTCCGCGAGGCCGGCGTCCGCGACACGGCGACGCTCATCTACCTCACCAACGAGGCCCAGCTGGGCGACTTCGGTGTGGGCGGGATGACCTTCGCCGAGATGGGCTTCCAGACCACGAGCGAGCTGTGGACCTCCTCGCTCTACCGGGAGCGCAACGTCAAGGCCATCCTCGGCGCGCACGTCGAGCGGGTCGAACCCGGCCTGATCCACTACGAGACCCTCGACGGTGAGCACCACACGCTGGCCTTCGACTTCGGCATGCTGCTGCCGCCGTTCGGCGGGGTGAGCCTGGCGGCCTACGACAAGGCCGGCGCCGACATCACCAGCGAGCTGTTCGCCCCCAGCGGCTTCATGAAGGTCGACGCCGACTACACCCCGAAGCCCTACGAGCAGTGGTCGGCCGATGACTGGCCGAAGACCTACCTCGCCAAGGGCTACGACAACGTCTTCGCCGTCGGCATCGCGTTCGCGCCGCCACACCAGATCTCGCAACCCCGCAAGAGCGTCAACGGCACCGTCATCACGCCGTCGCCGCCCCGCACCGGCATGCCGTCGGGGGTCATGGGCAAGACGGCCGCCCTGACCATCCGCGACCGCCTCAAGAACGGCCCCGCGGCAGCGGCCCACAACGCCTCGATGGCGGGCATGGGTGCGGCCTGTGTCGCCTCCGCCGGCGCTGGACTCACCAACGGTTCGGCCGCAGCCATGACGATGAGCCCCATCGTCCCCGACTACTCGAAGTGGGAGACCGGCCGCGAGGTCAAGGACACCCGTGGCGAGCTCGGTCTCGGCGGGCACTGGCTCAAGCTCATGCTGCACCACCTGTTCATCTACAAGGCCAAGGGTCGCCCCCTCTGGCAGTTCATCCCGGAGTGATCGACATGAGTGACACCAACGTCCAGCCGTTCGCCGACCTCTCGGGCGCCCCGATGCCCACCGAGAAGACACTCAAGCGCCGCAAGAACCTTCCCTTCCAGACCTACCGGTTCACGGTGTTCAACGTGCGCATCCTCCGGATGATCACCAAGGGCCACCACTGACCGGTGGCCGTCCTGTGGTGCGCCCGGTGACCGATGCGGTCACCGGGCGCACCACATCTCGGGCGATCCACCCCCTCCGCACCACCGGTCGGAGCGGATCGCCGCACTCCCCCACAGCCTCACGGCATAGGTCGACCTGATGTACCTGCAGCAGCTGTGGGACGACCGCGCCCTCCCGCGGCTGATGGACGTCATCCTCACCGAGCGCACCGCCGGCGGGTGGCGCGAGCGGGCCTGCGCCGACGTCGAGGGCGAGGTGCTCGAGATCGGCTTCGGGTCGGGGCGCAACCTGTCCCACTTCCGCGAGCAGGTGACCCGGGTGTATGCCGTGGAGCCGGCCGACCTGGCCTGGGAGCGGGCCGGCTCCCAGGTGGCGGCCTTCGGCCGCCCCGTCGAGCGCATCGGCCTGGACGCCGCCGAGCTGCCCCTGCCGGACGACAGCGTCGATGCCGTCGTGTCGACGTGGACGATGTGCACGGTCCCCGACCTCACGCGGGCCCTCGCAGAGATGCGACGGGTGCTGCGCCCCGGGGGGACGGTCCATTTCGTCGAGCACTCCCTCGCCCCCCACGGCGGCGTGGCCCGGGCGCAGCGGGCGATTCAGCCCGCGTGGGGGCTGGTCTCCGGAGGCTGCCACGTCGACCGCGACCTGCCCGAGGAGATGGCGAAGGCCGGCCTGGTCATCGACGACATGCGGGCGGCATACGTGATGAGGACCTGGCCGGCCCGCCCGTGGAGCTGGTTCGTGACCGGGCGCGCGTCAGAGGGAGCGGCAGGGAGTTAGCTCGCCCGACGCGCGCCCGGCTGACCGAGACGCGCTGACGCGACCGCTTAGCGGCCGAACATCTTGGCGAGGAAGCCCCCCTGGCTGGGCTCCTTGGCGTGGCCCTGGCAGCGCTGGGCACCCGGGACACCACGGAGCACCTGGTCGACGTGCTGGCCGCAACCGGCCCACGTCGTCTTACCGCACTGGCGGCACCGAACGGCTCTGCACATGTTGGATCGACTCCTGTCGTCGTTGAGGTCTGCCCGTCGCCCAGGATGTGGGCGCGTTCGCACGACTATACCCCAGGGGGTATTGTGATGCACATGCAGATCGTCATCATCGGAGGCGTTGCGGGCGGGATGTCCGCGGCGACCAGACTACGTCGGCTGGACGAGACCGCCGAGATCATCGTCCTGGAACGCAGCGGGCACGTGTCGTTCGCGAACTGTGGCCTGCCCTACCACGTGGGCGGCGTCATCGAGAAGCGCTCGGCCCTGCTCCTCCAGACGCCCGCATCGATCGGAGCCCGGTTCGGCATCGACGTGCGCGTGCTGCACGAGGCCATCCGGATCGACCGCGAAGGCAAGGTCGTCGTGGTCCGTGAGCTCGAGACCGGCGCCGAGCAGGAGCTGCCCTACGACGCCCTGGTCCTCTCGCCCGGCGCCCGCCCGGTCCGCCCGCCGATCCCCGGCATCGAGCGGGCGCTGTCCCTGCGGGACATCGAGGACACCGACGCGATGGTCGAGGGACTGCGCCGCGCCAAGACGGCGGTCGTGGTCGGCGGCGGTTTCATCGGCGTCGAGATGGCCGAGAACCTCATCCACCGCGGCGTCGAGACCGCCCTGGTCGAGGCGACCAGCCAGGTCATGGCGCCGCTGGACCCCGAAATGGTCGAACCCGTCCACGAGCACATCCGCCGGATCGGGGTGCGCCTGCACCTGCACACCTCGGTCACCGCGATCGGCGCCGACGACGTCACGCTGTCGAGCGGCGAGCGCCTTCCGGCCGACGTGGTGGTCGCCGCCATCGGGGTCCGGCCGGAGACCACCCTGGCAGCCGACGCCGGGCTGGCGATCGGCCCCCGCGGCGGCATCGCCATCGACGAGCAGTTCCGCACCTCCGACCCGCACATCTACGCAGTGGGCGACGCCGTCGAGAAGCGCGACGGGCTCGACGGCTCCGAGGCCCTCGTACCGTTGGCCAACACGGCGAACAGGCAGGGCCGCTTCGTCGCCGACGTCATCGCCGGGCGCCCCGGCGCCGACCAGGCCGTCCTGGGCACCGCGATCGTCGGGGTGTTCGGCCTGCAGGTGGCCACGACCGGCTGGAACGAGAAGCGGCTGCGTGCCGCCGACCGTCCATACCGGGCCATCCACACGCACCCGTCGTCGCACGCCACCTACTACCCGGGCGCCGACCGGATGGAGCTCAAGCTCCTCGTCGACCCAGGGACCGACGCGATCCTCGGCGCCCAGGGCGTCGGCAAGTCCGGCGTCGACAAGCGCATCGACGTCATCGCCACGGCGATGGCGGGGGGCCTGCGGGCGAGCCAGCTCGCCGACCTCGAGCTCGCGTACGCGCCGCAGTTCGGCTCTGCCAAGGACGCGGTCAACATGCTCGGGTACGTCGCGAGCAACGTCCGCAGCGGGGTCAGCCCGATGATCCAGTGGCACGAGCTCGCCCGGGCGATGGCCGACGGGGCCACCCTCGTCGACGTCCGCTCCGAGGGCGAGCACGCCCGCGGCTCGATCCCCGGCTCGATCCTGATCCCCGTCGACGACCTGCGCGACCGGCTCGCCGAGGTTCCTCCGGGGCCGATCGTCGTGCACTGCGCGGTCGGAGTCCGTGGGCACACCGCGGTGCGGGTGCTCCTGCAGCACGGGTGGGACGACGTCCACAACCTCGACGGTGGCTACCGCACCTGGGCGGCCGGCACGAGCCAGCAGGGCATCGGTCCCCAGCAGCTCCTGGCCGCCACCACCGCCTGAGGGCGGTCAAGGCGCCGATGCGCCGGGCGCCACGCGCATCGGCGAGGACCAGGTCCAACGCAGACCGGGTCCAACGCAGACCCGGTCTGACGCAGACCCGTCCGGGCAACCCGTTCAGCCTCCTCCGACGAGCGGGGCTGGGCAACGTCGGTGGGCTGGTCGGCGAGGTCAGTCCCGGCGCAGGACGACAACCGTGTCGAGGGCGTCGCGGGGCCCGTCGGCGGTCTCGACCACCCGGGTACGCAGCTGCGCGGACTCCACGGTCACCGGCGTGCCGGCGGCCTGGGCCACGACGTCGTCGGGGTCGTGCAGCACCCGCGGGTCCTGCGGTCCGCCCCAGCCGCCGTCCAGGTTGCTCTCGGCGTGGGCGATGACGAGCACCCGGCCGCCGGCAGCCGCGGCCTCGATGCCGCGGTGCAGCGCCTGGGTCCACGCCTCGGCCGGCAGCTGGAGGTAGGAGAAGAGCACGACGTCGTATGCCGCCTGCTCGCCGGGGACCGGCCGCGTCGCGTCGGCGACCTCGGCGGTCAGCCGGCCGTGGGCAGCACCGAGACGAGACGCTGCCAGCTCGCGGATGCGCTCGACCGCGACGGCCGAGAAGTCGGTCGCGAGCACGGTCCAGCCCTGCTCGGCGAGCCAGATGGCGTTACGGCCCTCGCCCGCGGCGATGTCGACCGCCCGGCCCGGTGTCAGGGGACCGAGCAGCTCGGCGACCCACTGGTTGGGCGTGGCGGACCAGACGAGGTCGGTGGCGGCATACCGCGCGTCCCAGTCGGAAGCGTCCATGGGCGGGTCAGGCGAGTGACAGGAAGAGCTTCTCCATCGACCCCACGTCCATCGTGTCCGAGTTGGGGTCGATGATGCACTGACGCAGCCCGAGGGCGATGATCGCGAAGCCGGCACGGTCGAGCGCCTTGGAGACGGCAGCGACCTGGGTGACGATGTCCTGGCAGTCGCGGCCCTCCTCGATCATCTTGACGATGCCGCCGATCTGGCCCTGGGCACGCTTGAGGCGCTTGGATACAGCCTGCATCTCGTCAGGGTTGAGCTCCATGGACCGGCCTCCGACGTTCAGGGTGACGAATCGATCCATCATACCCCGGGCCGTATCGGGCTCGGTCGCCGCTGGGACGCGCGCCATGGCTATCTCCTCACACTGCAGTCGGGCCGGTGACGACCGGGCGGCCCGCCCGGAGCCAGGCGGAGGTCCCGCCGTTGACCGAGTGCGCCTTGACCCCGAAGCGCGCGAGCAGGCCGGCCATCGACAGGCTCCGGTTGCCGCTCTGGCAGATGACGTAGACGTCCGTGTCCTTGGGGATGGACTCGATGTGGTGGGCGATCTGGCTCATCGGCGCAGGAGCGGCCCCCGGCACGTGGCCGGCCAGGTACTCGTAGGGCTCGCGGACGTCGATGACGTGGGCGCCGTCGGCGTGGCGCGCGATGAACGTGGCAATGTCAACGGTGCTGGTCACGCCATCATCATACCCCCAGGGGTATGTCCTCCGCAATGCCGACTCGGACGGGCGGCGCGCCCGTCGACCCGGGCTCAGGCCTGATGGGCGTGCTCGGCCTCGTGCGCCGCGACCTGGGCGCGGACGTCGTCCATGTCGAGGGCCTTGACGCCCTCGATGACCTGGTCGAGCGCCTGGGCCGGGAGGGCGCCGGGCTGCGAGAAGACGAGGATGCCCTCGCGGAACGCCATGAGCGTCGGGATCGAGGTGATGTGCGCCGCCCCGGACAGCTCCGGCTGCGCCTCGGTGTCGACCTTGCCGAAGACGACGTCGGCGTTCTGGTCGGATGCCGCCTGGTAGACGGGGGCGAACATCTTGCACGGGCGGCACCAGTCGGCCCACCAGTCGACGAAGACGATGTCGTTGCTCGTGACGGTCTGCTCAAACGTGTCTGCCGTGAGGTCTACGGTGGCCATGAACGGTTCCTTCGTGTCGTGGTCGGGCGCCCCGGGGATTCGGTGGATATACCCCCTAGGGTATACCTTCGTGTCAACCAACCACCAGGCCCTGCCATTCCAGGAGAACACGACTCGTGGCTGAAGTCACGCCCGGAGCACCGTGATGCTCGTTGCCATCCTCGCCGGTGTCGTCACCGGGCTGGCCCTCGGTGCGCTCGGCGGGGGCGGCGCCATCGTCACCGTGCCGGTCCTGGTCTACGGCCTCGGGCAGTCCGCCCACGAGGCCACCACGAGCTCGCTCGTCATCGTCGGCGTCTCGGCGGTCGTCGCCGCGGTCGCCCACGCGCGGGCCCACCGGGTGCGCTGGGGGCAGGGCCTGGCGTTCGGGCTGCTGGGGACGGCCGGGACCGCCGCGGGCTCGCAGCTCGCGGCCCACATCGACGCGACCGTCCTGCTGGTCGCCTTCGCCGCCCTGCTGCTCGTCGTCTCGGCCCTGATGTGGCGCCGCTCCGTCCGCCAGGGGGCGAGTGCCGGGGAGCCTCACGAGCACGCGGCGCCGGACATCGTCAGCCTGCGCCCGGCGTTCCACTGCGACTGCCCGGCCGCCCTCAAGGTCCTGGTCACCGCCACAGGGGTCGGCCTCCTGACCGGGTTCTTCGGAGTCGGCGGCGGGTTCGCCGTCGTCCCCGCGCTCGTGGTCGCCCTCGGGTTCCCGATGCCGGTGGCGGTCGGCACCTCGCTGCTCGTCGTGACGATCAACTCGGCCACTGCCCTGGCTGCCCGGCTGGCCACGGGCATCAGCCTCGACTGGCGGGTCATCGCGGTGTTCACGACGACGGCCATCGTGGGAAGCCTGCTCGGCACCCGGGTCGCCGCCCACGCCTCGCCGCGCACGCTGACCAGGGTGTTCGCGGGCTCGCTGGTGGTCATCGCGGTCTACATCGGGCTGCGCAGCGGGCTGACCCTGCTCGCCTGACCGGCCGACCGACCCCGGGCACGCCGCGGGCGCGCGTCGGAGCAGGGGGATCACGACGCGCGCCCGGGAAGTCCAGGATACCTGGCTCGGCGTCCGGATGGGGGCGAGGGGCCCAAGTTTCTCGGCGGGAGATACGGAACCGTCCGGGCGACCGTTCCGATCCGCAGTGACGGCGCGACCGCAATGAGAGCGATCTTCCAGCCACGTCCGGGCATGTGACCGGGACGGTGCCAGGTGCCGGCCCCCTTCACGAAGGCTTCACCGCCGCACCGGTCGGCCCTTCACCGCGCCGCCGTTGACTCGGTAGCGGATCACGACAGACCACACAGACCTCAGGCCACACCCACCAAGGAGCACACCATGAACAGCACCCAGCCAGACCGCACCTCGACGGCCCCGGCACCGTCCGCCCGCCACCGCCTCCTCAGCGTCCGCGGCGCGACCGCGGCCGCCGGAACCGCCCTTCTCCTGGCGCTCGGCGCCACCGCCACGGCCCAGGCCCTACCGATGGGCCCGTTCGGCGGCCCGAGCACCGTGGCCTCGAGCGTCGCCTCCACTACCACCGTCGACGCCACCGTCGCAGCGGCGCTGCAGTACAGCCGCGAGGAGGAGAGGGTCGCCCGCGACCTCTACGCCGCCCTCGCGGCGGAGTACGACGGCGCCGCCCCGTTCTCGATGATCACCCGCAGCGAGCAGGTCCACTACGACGCGGTCGGGACCCTGCTGACCCGCTACGGGGTCAGCGACCCGTCGGCCGGCCGCAGTGCCGGCACCTATGCGGACCCCGCCCTGCAGAAGCTCTACGACAGCCTGATGACGCAGGGCAACGGCTCCATCGACGCGGCATACGACGTCGGCGTCGCCGTCGAGAAGCGGGACATCGCCGACCTCGACACCACGCTTGCGGGCAGCCTGCCCGCCGACGTGCGGGCCGTCCTGACCAACCTGCGCACCGGCTCACAGCACCACCTCACCGCGTTCGAGAACGCCGCGAACGGCGTCCTCACCGGTGGTGGCTACGGCCCCATGAGCACCGGCGGACAGGCCGACGCGGGCTACGGCCCGATGGGCGCCGGGATCGGCAGCGGCACGTGGGGCAACGGGATGGGCGCGCGGGGCACCGCCGCCGGAACCGGTGACTGCCTCCTCACCGACACTGGGGTCTAGCCGCCCGCAGCCTCACCCGTCGCCCCACGCAGGGGGAACCGGGCCGTGAACGTGGCACCACGTTCACGGCCCGGTGACGTTGCCGTCAGCTCTCCCCCATGGGCCCGCACGATGCCGCGCGCGATGCTCAGCCCGATCCCCGAGCCACTGTCGTGGCCGGTGCTGCGACGGTCGGGAACACGGTAGAACCGCTCGAAGACCCGCTCGAGATCCTCCTCGGCGAGACCCTCGCCGGTGTCGGTGACCGCGACCACGGCGTCGTGCCTGTCGCGCCCACACCGCACGATGACCTCTCCGCCCGCCGGCGTCGCCCGCAACGCGTTGCCGACGAGGTTGGTTACGACCTGGGCCACCCGGTCGGCGTCGGCGAGGACCGGCAGTGCGACGCCGCCCGCCTCGATGGCCAGCCGCTGACCACCGTCGTCGGCCTGGGGCCGCAGCCGCTCGGCGGCGGCCGCTGCCACGGCCGCCAGGTCCACCTCGGCCATCGCCAGCCCCAGCCGCCCCTCCTCGGCCCGGGACAGCGAGGACAGGTCCTCGCTGAGCCGTTCCAGACGCCGTACCTCCGCCACGACCTGGCCGAGCTCGGAGGCGCTCGCCGGGATGACGCCGTCGATCATCCCCTCGACGTAGCCCTCGATGACCGTCAGCGGCGTCCGCATCTCGTGCGCCACCTCGCCCAGGAGCCGGGTCCGTCGTGACTCGGTGTCGGCCAGCGCCTGGCCCAGGGTGTTGACGTCCCCCGCGAGCTCGGCGAGCTCACGCTCGTGCGGGATGGGCACGGGCACGGCATACCGGCCGCGCGCCATCTCCTTGGTCGCCGCGCGGACCGTGCTGAGCGGACGGACCAGGCGGTATGCCGCGAGCGCACCGAAGGCTGCAGCTGCAACCCCGCCCACGAGGGCGCCGACGAGCAGCGCCTGGTCGACGGCGTCGGCGACCTGCTGACGCAGCGCGCCCTGCTGCCCCTGCCCGGGGCCCATGCCGGGGCCCATCCCACCGCTGGGGACCATCTGCATCCGGTCGAAGAGGGTGGGCGCGAGCTGGCGGACGATGAGGTAGGTGGCGGAGAGCCCGAGCATGGCGACGAGCAGGTGGGAGACGACGAGGCGGACGGAGAGGCGGTTCATGAGGGTCGCTCCGCCGGCGTGAGGAGGAGCTTGTAGCCGACCCCGCGGACCGTCCCGATGATGCGGGGGCTGGCCGCGTCGTCGCCCAGCGCCTTGCGCATGCTGCGGATATGCACATCGACGACGCGCTCGTCACCGTAGAAGTCGTACCCCCACACCTTCTCGAGCAGCTGAGCCCGCGAGAACACCCGCCCGGGGGCCGCGGCGAGCGCGAGAAGCAGGTCGAACTCGAGCGCCGAGAGGGTCACCGGACCGGTGTCCGTCGAGATCTCCCGCCGGTGCTCGTCGATCGAGAGCCCGGTGAGGCGGAGCACCCCGTCGTCCTCCGCTGGGGCGGGTGGACCGCCCGCGGCATCGACGGGGTGGGCGCGGCGCAGCACCGTCTTGACGCGCGCGACGACCTCGCGGGGGCTGAACGGCTTGGTGATGTAGTCGTCGGCGCCGACGCTGAGACCGACAAGGGTGTCGAGCTCCTCGGCCCGCGCGGTCACGAGGATGACCGAGAGGTCAGCCGCCGGTCCGGCGCGGATGGTCCGCAGGACCTCGAGGCCGTCGAGGTCGGGCAGCCCGACATCGAGGAGCACGAGGTCGGGCCGCTCGCCAGTGGTCGCGGCGACCTGGCGCAGCGCCTCGGCCCCGAGGCCGGCTTCGGCCACGGTGAACCCGTCGGCCTCGAGGTAGGCGCGCAGGACGGTGCGGATCTGGGGTTCGTCGTCGACGACGAGAACGCGTCGGGCCACGGCATACTCCTTCGACGTCAGCGACCCTACTGGTCCGGGCCCGGAGCCATACCGCCGCCACGGCCGACGGGCCTAGGCTGCGTGGATACGGCACCGTCGCCGCCACCTGACCTGGAAGGACCCTCGTGAGTACGACCCCCGACCCCGAGACCGGCGCCCGCGTGGCCGCGGGCGACCGCGCCCACGTCTTCCACTCCTGGTCCGCCCAGGCGCTGATCAGCCCGCTGCCCATCGCCGGGGCCGAGGGTTCGTACTTCTGGGACTACGAGGGCAACCGCTACCTCGACTTCTCCAGCCAGCTCGTCAACGTGAACATCGGCTACCAGCACCCCACGCTCGTGGCGGCCATCCAGGAGGCCGCAGGCCGGATGACGACGCTCGCGCCGACCTTCGCCGAGGCGTCCCGGTCCGAGGCGGCCCGGCTCATCGCCGAGCTCGCCCCGCCGAAGCTCAACAGGGTCTTCTTCACCAACGGTGGCGCCGAGGCGACCGAGAACGCCATGCGGATGGCCCGGCTGCACACCGGCCGCAACAAGGTGCTCACGGCATACCGCAGCTACCACGGCGCGACCAACGGGTCGATCACGGCGACGGGCGACCCGCGCCGCTGGCCCTCGGAGCCGGGCATGCCGGGCATCGTCCACATCTGGGGGCCGTACCCGTACCGCTCGGCGTTCCACTCCTCGTCCCCCGAGGAGGAGAAGGACCGGGCGCTCCAGCACCTGCGCGAGACGATCATGGTCGAGGGGCCCTCGACCGTCGCCGCGATCATGCTCGAGACCGTCGTGGGGACCAACGGGGTGCTCGTGCCACCGGACGGCTATCTCGCCGGGGTGCGCGAGATCTGCGACGACTACGGCATCGTCTTCATCGCCGACGAGGTCATGGCCGGGTTCGGCCGGTGCGGCGAGTGGTTCGCCGTCGACCACTGGGGCGTCGCGCCCGACCTCATCGCCTTCGCCAAGGGCGTCAACTCCGGCTACGTGCCCCTCGGCGGGGTCGTCATCTCCGACGACATCGCGGCAAGCTTCGAGAAGCGGGCGTTCCCCGGCGGCCTGACCTACTCCGGACATCCGTTGGCCTGCGCCTCGGCCGTCGCGTCGATCGGGATCTTCAAGGACGAGAGGATCCTCGAGAACGTCCGGACCGTCGCCGACGCCGTCATCGCGCCCCGGCTGGCCGAGATCGAGTCGAAGCACCCGAGCGTCGGCGAGGTCCGCGGGCTCGGCTACTTCTGGGCCGTCGAGCTGGTCCGCGACAAGGAGACCCGCGAGCCGCTCGTGCCGTTCAACGCCGCGGGCGAGGCGGCCGCGCCGATGGCGAGGTTCACCGCCGCGTGCAAGGCCGAGGGACTGTGGCCGTTCACCCACTTCAACCGCACCCACGTCGTGCCGCCGTGTACGACGACCGCCGAGGAGATGGCCCAGGGCCTCGACATCCTCGACAAGGCGCTCGACGCCGCCGACGAGTTCACGAACGGCTGACCCGGTGGCGAGGTCAGCATGAGCCGGGAGGGCACGATGGTCGGACGCCTGCTGTGCATGGTCGGTCTGCATGCCTGGGTGAAGCACCACAACCCCAAGGTCGGCGGTCCGTCCGGGGTGTACTACGCCTGCCGCCGGTGCGGGAGGGACCGCCTCGACCTCGCACCCACGCACGACGACCCGGGCTCGATCCGCTTCACCAGGCGCTGAGGCACCCGGGGGGCGCCGGCCCGCCTCGCCCGCGGGCCGTGCCACCGAAGATCGCGCGTGACGGACTCCACCGGGGACATGGCACTCGCGCCAGTCCCACCCGCGCTGCTCCCGCGCCCGCGCACCAACAGGGCCGATGCCCAGCCGGCATCGGACAGGATCGACACGAGCCGCGGCGAAGTTCCCGGGGGCCCACGCGGTGGGGTCGAGCCCGGCAGCCGCCACGACGTGGCGGAACGTCTTACGCTCGTTCACCAGCCGCACGAAGCGCGGTGCGGCCAAGGCAGCTCGGCCGGGCTCACGGTGGGGTAACTACGATCGCGAGATGAGCGCGAACCTTCTCACCAAGCACCTTGCCGGCGGCCACGCTCACCGCACCCTCTTCGAGTCCCTCGACCTGACGGTCGCGCCCGGCGACGTGGTGGGCGTGGTCGGCGCCAACGGCGCCGGCAAGACCACCTTGCTGCGGATCCTGGCCGGCGACCTGGACCCGCTCGACGGCTTCGTCTCGACCGCGCCCAGCGATGCCTTCGTCGGCTGGCTTCCGCAGGAGCACGAGCGGGTCGCCGGCGAGACCGTCGGCCACTACGTCGCCCGCCGTACGGGGGCCGCCGCCGCGACCGCTGCGATGGAGCAGGCCGCCGCCGCCCTCGGCGCGGGCACCCACTCCCGGGCCGCTGATGACGCGTACGCGCATTGGCTGGACCACTGGCAGGCCAGCGGCGCGCCAGACCTCGACGAGCGTCTCCCGCCGATGCTGGCCGACCTCGGCCTGGACGTCGACCCGCGCGCCTTGATGACCTCTCTGTCTGGGGGGCAGGCCGCCCGAGCAGCGCTGGCCGCGCTGCTGCTGAGCCGCTTCGACGTCGTGCTGCTCGACGAGCCCACCAACGACCTCGACCTCGGTGGGCTGGAACGTCTGGAGGGTTTCGTGCGTGGGCTGCGTTCCGGGGTAGTGCTGGTCTCCCACGACCGCGAGTTTCTCTCCCGCGTGGTGACCCGCGTTGTCGAGCTCGACCTCGCCCAGCGCCGGGTCGCGGTCTACGACGGCGGCTACGACGCGTTCCTCGAGGAGCGGGCCGTCGCCCGAAGGCACGCCCGTGAGGCCCACGAGGAGTTCGCCGACAAGAAGGCCGACCTGGTCAACCGCGCCCGCATCCAGCGGCAGTGGAGCTCTCAAGGCGTCCGTAACGCCATCAGGAAGGCCCCCGACAACGACAAGATCCGCCGCAAGGCGCACGTGGAGTCCTCCGAGAAGCAGGCCCAGAAGGTCCGCCAGATGGAGTCCCGGATCGCCCGCCTCGAGGAGGTCGAGGAGCCCAGGAAGGAGTGGGCGCTACGCTTCACGATCGGCAGCGCCCCTCGCTCCAGCTCGGTCGTGGCGACGCTCGACGAGGCCACAGCGACCCTCGGCCGATTCACGTTCGGCCCGGCTTCGCTCCAGGTCTGTGCCGGTGACCGGATCGGCGTCACCGGCCCCAACGGTGCCGGCAAGACAACGCTGCTGCGGCTGCTCGTCGGCCGGCTGGCCCCGGACGCCGGCAGGGCCAGTCTGGGCGCCTCGGTGGCGGTCGGTGAGATCGACCAGGCTCGCACCGGGCTGGCCGAGGACCTCCCCTTGGGGGATGCGTTCGAGAGCGCGGTGCCACAGATGGCTCCCGCGGACGTGCGGACGCTGCTGGCGAAGTTCGGACTCAAGGCCGACCAGGTCTCCAGCCGGGTCGGCATGCTCTCGCCCGGCGAGCGGACGCGTGCCGCGATGGCGCTGCTCCAGGCCCGCGGGGTCAACCTCCTCGTCCTCGACGAGCCCACCAACCACCTGGACCTGCCTGCCATCGAGCAGCTCGAGGAAGCCCTCGAGTCCTACGAAGGGTCACTACTGCTGGTCTCACACGACCGGCGGCTGCTGGACAACGTCCGGCTCGACCAGCGCTGGCAGGTCCAGGACGGCCGGGTCACCACCTGACAGATGTGCTGACCCCCGGGCACATGAGCGGACCGTACAGCCCCGTCCTACTGCAGGTCGGCGCCGTCGGTTCGGCGGCCCCAAAGGGCCGCCCGCGGACTCAGACCTTGCACCCGCGAGGGCCAGGCCGGTCCGGGTGCCGGGCCGTTCGAGGACCGGACCATCCGGGCCTGGGCGAGGACCAACGGCCACGATGTGCCAGACGGCGGCCGCCCCCTCGACGTGGTCCGCGTGTGCCGGGCTGCAGAGAACTGACGCCTTGAGCCGCTTCGCAAGGCACAGCTACTCGCCTGCCACGCCGACCGGAGAACCACCCAGCAGGACAACGGCGCCCGCGACAGCCGCAACCGGTACGGCGCCCCCGCCTTGAGGGCACGTGGCCGGCGTCTGAACAGGTCTGCCTCACAGGTCGACCCCGCCCACCGTGGGCGTATCCCCGAGCTGCTGCCTACCGCCCACAAAGGGCTACCGCCCAAGTTGTACCCAGCGGGTCCGCCAGGAACCTTGTGTTAGTTGGCCCGGCGTAGACAACCGCGCGAGACGTCATCGCAGTAGAGCCACCCGGTTGGTTGAGTTCATGCCCGAACCGGTCACATTGGCGTTGGGTGTCGCGATCGGTAAGTTGCTGCTGCGCTGGGCTGACCTAAACGACACGGCGGTGCTCTTGGGGATTCTCCTGCCGGTCCCACGCCCGTGGCGAAGGCCTCGCCGACCATAGTGACCTCGCCCGCTGGGGCGAGGGCGAGCACCCGGCCGTCGACGCCCCACGAGCGCGACATCGTGCTCGATGCGCTGGTGCCCGGTGCCGCCGAGGCGGTGGTGGCGGTCACGACGGGCACCGTGAGCGCGGTGGCCGTCACTGCGGCAGCCACCGCAGCGATGACTCTCCGACGAGTCGTGGATCGAGCGGTCATTTCGGTAGGGCCTTTCTCCCGGGGCGGGCGAACGGCCTGTCGGACGGTCTGCCACTGCGGCCCACGGGGCGCGGAACAAGGCGAAGCCCTGCTGGTCGATGTCCCGTGCACCGGCGAAGGTGAAGTCGCCGCCGACGATCAGGCCCGCGGTGGTGGGCACGACATCCACGCCGAGAAGCCACGCCACGCCGACACCGAGGCCGCCGCCGCGCTGGCCCGGCCCGACCGGTACGCGACCGTCGCAGGGAACCTGCGGGTCAAGGAGATCCACGTCGCTCCCGGCGGCAAAGGCGACGGTGACGACGGCGCACGCACCGAGCGGTTCTGGCCGCCGCTAACAAGCAGCTGCTCGCGGTCGAACGCGACTGGCGGGACATGAAAGGCGCCCTGGAGCTACGCCCGGAGTTCCGCCACCGCGAAGACCGGATCCGCGCCCACGTCCAGCCCTGCCGGCTCGGCCAGCTACTCATCGGGGTCGCCGAGAACACCACCGGCGACACCAGGCGGAACCGGTCACAAGACCGTCCTGGATGCCCTGGAACTCCCGGAACCAGCACGGTTCTTCGACTTCACCACACCCGCCAGCTGACCCGCCCCCTGCACGCCCCCCAGGGCCGTAGAAACACGAACCCGACCATCAAACCGTGTTTACGCAGGTCATCAACGCCCCAGTTCAGCCGATCGTGTACCCATCATCTTCGGAAGTCCGGACAGCCACCGTGGCATTGGTGCCCGCAGGGCGGTAGCCGAGGGCTCGGCTCACCTCCCGGGCGGCGGCGACGACGAGGGGCGCGTGCTCCTGAATCGTGCGGTCGCCGACGTCGAAGGCCATGCCGGACAGGCTCACGCCGCCGATCGGCAGACCGCGGTGGTCTTGGACCACGGCACCGATGCACCGGGTGTGCAGTTCGTTCTCCTGGTCGTCGATCGAGTAGCCGTGCCGTGCGATGGTCTGCAGGTGCTCGAGCAACGTGTCGAAGTCGGTGATGGTCCGCTCGGTCATCTCGGGCATCCCGGTACGGCGGAGGATCCTGCGAACCTCGTCCTCGGACAGGGCCGCAAGCAGGGCTTTGCCGATCGCGGTGCAGTGCAGAGGGATCCCTAGCCCGACGCGTGAACGCATCTCGTAGGCGCGGGCGCCCTCGATCTTGGCGACGTAGACAGCCTGATCGCCCTGCCTGAGCGCGAAGTGGACGGTGTGTGTCGTCGCGTCCCGGAGCCGTTTGAGCACGGGCCGCACGTACTCGGTGATCCCTGCCTCAGTCTCCGCGCGAGCGGCGAGGGTGAGAAGCCCAGCCCCAGGCAGGTAACCCCGCTGCCCGTTGCCGCGCACCCAGCCCAGGCTGATGAGCTCCTGGACGATCCGGTGGACGGTCGAGGTCGGCAGGCCCGTGGCTCGCGCGATCTCGGTGATGGACGAGTGAACTGTCAGGGCCTCGACGACCCGTACAACCTTGGCGACCGCACCGGTACCACTCTTTGTCTCGGCCGCGCGGGAGTCGCGGGCCGCTGTCGTGCTCATCGGCCCATCCATCCGCCGTCGACCACCGGCACGTGCTCGTTGACACACCGCGCGGCGGGACTCGCGAGCAAGACGACGGCACCGACGACGTCGTTCGGGGTGCCCCAGCGTCCGGCGGGGATGCGCTCGCGGATCGAGCGTTCGCGCTCCTCGGCGACCTCGCCGACCGCGTCCGGGTTGGAGAGGTCTGCAGCGACGAGTCTCGCCTCCGCGCCGGTGCCGCGGCACGCCGCGGCCGTCCCCCCGAGGCTCGCCTCGCTGCGTCCCCAAGGCACGAGGTCGGCGGCGGTCTCCGCGAGCCCGACCGCGATCGCAGCCCCGATGGCCTTGGACGCCCCTGGGACCAGGGCACGTTGCCCGTCGAGGCCGAACGGACCGACGGTCACGACAGCTCCGCGTTCGCGACCTGGTCCATGTCGTCGTAGGCGAGGTTCTCGCCGCCGGTAGCCCAGACGAACTTGTACGGCGCCGTGCCGGCACCGAAGTGGACCGACCACGGCGGGCTGATCACGGCCTGGCGGTCCCGGACAACCATGCTCCGGGTGGCCTCGGGGCGGCCGCAGAGGTGGACGACGCGCTCGGCTTGGGGTAGGTCGAAGTACAGGTAGATCTCGGTGCGGCGGTCATGGGTGTGGCACGGCATCGTGTTCCAGACCGAGCCCGGCTCGAGAGTCGTGATGCCCATGGCGAGCGTGCACGACTGGGCGCCGTCGGCGTGGACGTACTTGCGCAACGTGCGCTCGCTCGCGACGCCCGCGTCACCGATCTGGTGGGTCTCGGCGTCGCCCTTGTGGACGAGCTTCGTCGGGTTGGTTGCGTGCGCGGCCGTCGAGACCAGGTAGAACGTGCCGTCGCCGGAGATCGTGACCGTGCCGGTGCCTCGGCCCAGATAGAGGATGTCCTCCGCGACGAGCCCGTGCTCCGTGTCGTCGGCGGTCACGGTGCCGGACCCGGCGAGACAAGCGATCCCGAGCTCGCGGCGGTCGCAGATGAAGGCGGCCTTGATCTCCTCGGGCGGCAGGACTTCGAGCCGTCCTCCGTCAGGCACCGCACCGCCGAGGAGGACCCGGTCCTGCTGGCTCAGGCAGAAGTTCACCTCCCCGGGGACAAACAGGCCCGCCACGAGGTACCGCTCGCGTAGCTGCTCGGAGGTGAGGTGGTCGAAGTCGGAGGGGTGGGTCGCTGAGCGGACGTCAGTCATTCGGGCCTTCTCCTTCATCCCGTCAGACGGGAAAGGCTTTCCTTCTAATGGAACAGGGGCCAGTATGGCACGAAATATCCGGAGAGCACGGGCGGCCGACGGGGCCGGCTCCCTCCCGGAGCCACAGAGAGGTGGAGGCACATGGACCGTCGCCCGATCGTCCTGGGAGTACTCGCACTGTCACTGGTGATACCGACAGCAGCCTGTGCGCCGGGATCGTCGTCCAGCGACTCGGGGAGCCCGAGCGCCCCGGCTTCCGTCGACTTCGGCAGCTTCAAGGGCAAGGAGCTGACGTACGTCTACTTCACCGACGGACCCGACGAGCAGGCCACCCGCGACGCCATCGCGAAATTCGAGAACGAGACCGGGGCCACCGTCAACCTCCAGATCGTCCCGTTCGCGAACCTGAACCAGTCGCTCCAGGCACGGGTGTCGGCCGGCAACGCCCCCGAAGTGGCCCGCGTCGCGGACTGGCACCCCTACCAGTCGCAGCTCCTCGACCTCTCCAAGTATTTCGGGGCGGACTACCCCAAGGAGTTCGCCGAGGCCGAGGCCAAGATCGCGACCGACAAGAACGGCCAGATGCTCGCCGTCCCAAGCGACCTGACGATCAACGGTCCGTTCGTCAACCTCGACGCCTTCAAGAAGGCCGGAGTCGACATCCCCCAGAAGTGGACCTGGGACGAACTTGTCGCCGACGCGACAAAGGTCGCGGAGGCGAACCACATGCAGTACCCGATCGCGATGGACAAGTCCGGCAATCGCCTCAGCACCGTCTTGAGCCAGTTCGGGACGACGATGATCGGTGAGGACGGCTCCAACGCCCTCGACACCGCCAAGGCGACCAGTGCCCTCACCTTCTTCACCGACCTCGTGAAGAAGGACGTGATCTCGAAGGACTTCTGGCTGGGCTCTGGCAGTCGGTACGCCGGCGCCAACGAGATCTTCCTCGCCCAGCAGGCCCCCGTGTACCTCTCCGGCCCGTGGCAGGTCGGTGCCTTCTCCAAGAGCGCGAAGTTCAAGTGGGGGGCCGCGCCCGACCCCTGCCAGGAGCGCTGTGGCGGCTTCCCGGGCGGTAAGTTCATGGTCGCCTTCTCCTCGAGCAAGGAGCCGACGCTCGGCGCGGCGTTTGTCCAGTGGATGAACCGCACGGACAACCAGAAGGCGGTCGACCAGACGGCCTACTGGCTGCCGACCCGACAGGACCTCGTCGACTCCGGCTTCGAGTACCCGGACAGCAATGAGGCGATGTCGACGTTCTTGTCGGAGATCAAGAACACTCCGGCGGACACGTTCCCTGCCGCCTTCGACCCGGCCTTCACGCAGGCTGCCAAGGCGCTCATCGACGAGACCGACAAGGTGGTCGCCGGCCAGGAGGACGTGCCAACGGCCGTGACGAACATCAAGGAGGGCATCGACGGCGCGATCAAGGCCGCCGGATGACAACCGCGACCACAACAAGGGCGGTGCCGGCGCCCCAGCGTCGGCACCTGCCCTGGCGCAAGATCGCGCCCTATCTGTTCGTTCTTCCGAACATGCTGATCTTCGGCATCTTCACGATTTGGCCGGCGATCAACGCGTTCAACCTCAGCTTCTACGACTCCAACGACGGCCTCACGTTCACGCCTGTCGGCACGGAGAACTATCACCAGATTCTCACCGACAAGGACTTCTGGGCCGTCGTGCGCCACACCGTTCTGTTCACCGGCGGGTTCGTCGTGCTCTCGCTCATCTTCTGCACGGTTCTGTCCCTCGCCATCAACGCCCAGCGACGGGCGCGTGGAGGAATCAGCGCCGCATACTTTCTGCCCTTCGTCATCTCGCCGGTCGTTGTCGGCGTCATCTGGCGCTCGTTCCTGGCCCCAGGCACCGGCCTCGTCAATCTCCTGCTCGGAAAGATCGGCCTGCCCGAGCCGCAATGGCTGGTCGCGCCCACACCCTCGCTCGTCGCGGTAGTCCTCGTCGGGACATGGATCCACCTGGGGTTCTACGCGATGATCATGCTCTCGGGGCTCCAGGCGATCGACGGTTCGCTCTATGAAGCCGCCCGGATCGACGGGGCAAACCCGTGGCAGTTGACGACGCGGATCACCTTGCCTCTGCTGCGCCCGACCCTCTTGGTCGTCTTCATCCTCGCCACGATCGCGGGATTCCAGGCCTTCGACTTCATCTACACCCTCACCGGGGGCGGCCCTGTCGGGGCAACGACCCTCATCGTCCAATACATCTACGACAACGGCTTCAGCTACCCGATCCAGTACGGGCTGGCCAGCGCGGCCGCCGTCCTCCTGTTCGTCGCCGTCTTCATGGTGACGTTCGCGAACTACCTCCTCGGCCGACGGAGTGAGGCGATATGAGCTCCATTCCCGTCCGCGTGACCACGGCCCCGGCCGAGCGGAAGGCCTCGACCGTGAGGTGGTCCTCGACCTCGGGCCGGCCGCCGACCACCGCCGAGGTAGTCCGCACGACCCTCCTGGTCCTCGGTGCCCTCATCATCATCGCCCCAGTCCTGTGGGCGCTCGTCGGATCCTTCAAGACCCAGACGGAACTCGCGCAGGTCCCCCCAACTGTCCTCCCCAAGGACCCGACGTTCGACAACTACACGACCGGGCTCCGGGCGTTCAACTTCCCGCACTACCTATTCAACAGCGTCGTGGTGACCGTTGGGGCAACGGTGCTCACGCTCGCGATCAACTCGATGGCGGCGTACGCCCTCGCGAAGTACAACTTCCGGGGCCGCAACGTCCTCTTCGTCATCACGCTGGCGACCATCATGATCCCGCTGCAGGTCATCCTCCTGCCCGTATACCAGGTGGCGGCGAGCCTAGGGCTCGTCAACTCCCTGTGGGGCATGATCATCCCGCCGGCCGCGACGCCGACCGGGGTGTTCCTCCTGCGCCAGTACATGCTGACCCTGCCCGACGAGATGCTGGAGGCCGCGCGGGTCGACGGTGCGGGGGAGTGGTCCATCTTCTGGCGGATCGTTCTGCCACTCAGCCGTCCGGCGCTCGCCGTCGTCACGATCTTCTCAGTCATCTGGCGGTGGAACGACTTCCTATGGCCGCTCATCATCGCCCAGGACGAGTCGAAGCAGACCCTGCCCGTGGCCATCGCGCGGTTCGCGAGTCAGCAGGCCATCCCCTACAACCAGATCCTCGCGGTCTCGGTCGTGACGATCATCCCGATCGTCGTGATCTTCCTCATCCTGCAGCGACACATCATCTCCGGACTGGCCCAGGGAGCCATCAAGTGACCACGGCCGCCCTCACGCCCGTCCGATCGGGCCGCACGGTGCACACACTCGACGGTCGGGGACTCGTCCGCGACTGGCTCGTGAGCCCCGGATGGGGGAGCCCCTGCGACGATCTCGCAGAGGTGCTCGCGCCCGACGGCTCGCCGTGGGGCACGGATGGCCGCTGGGTGCTGACCAACGGTCCGGACGTCGCGCCGCTCAAGGCACGACTCCATGAGCGGCACCCGCTGCTCGTCGACCAGGTGCCGACCGACGTTGTCGAGGGCGGCGATCTGTCGTGGACCCGGTCCGCCGGCGACCCGGTGTCGACCGGGCGCTGGCGTCGTGTCCACACCGGCTGGGACGGGCTCGTCGACTGGAGCCGTTTCTGTTTCACCCCTGAGTACCGGCACGCGATCGCCGCAACAGTCCTCGAGGTTGACCAACCTGAGTACCGGGACCTCGTCGTCGGATGCACCGGCCCGTTCGCGCTCTATGTCGCGGGCCGACCCGTCCACACCGCAGGCACCTTCGACTACATGGTCCCGAGTGAGCACCGGGTCCGGGTGCGGCTTGAGTCTGGGACGACACCGATCCACGTCGCGACCTGGCAGGTGGCGTTCCGCGAGTGCCGCCACGTGGTCTCCCTCCGCGTGGAAGGGCCGACGGTTCGGGTCGTCATCCCGTCCCCGGGGGCCGACGAGCACCGCAGCCGCACGGCGGAGCAGGTGCTCGACACCCTCGCGGTCGGGCCGTGGGCCGCGGTCGACGGCACGACCCGGATCGAGGGTCCGAACGGGGTCCGTCTCGCCGTGCGTGTCGACAGCGGCCCGGAGACCGAGGTCGTCCTCGACGGGGGTACGACGGTCCTCGACCTGTCCGCCGCGGTGGCCGACGACGACGGCCAGGCCGAGGGCGCGGCGTCGATGCTCACGACGGGCGAGTCCGAGCTCACCGTGCGGATCCCCGACCCCGCGGCCCCGTTGTCCAGGACGTTCCGCGTGGCGACCCTGCCTGATGCCCACCGCGAGACCCCGGTGGGGGACGACCCGGCCGTCTGGCGCGACGAGGTGCTCCGGCATGTGACGACGCGGCCGCCCACCACCGCTCGGGCGCTCGCCAGGTTTGCTCTCGACCCGTCGTCCGAGCTCGACCCGGCCGACCTCGAGACCGCGCTGCGGATGATCGACGGGCGCTACGACTGCGCCGACTTCGAAGCCGTCGGGCTGGTCACGCTGTGGCACCGACTGCCCGAGACGGCGTGGCCGGCCGGGAGCCGGGAGCGAGTCCGTGAGTCCCTCACCGGCTTCAAGTACTGGATCGACCAACCCGGTCTCGACGCCATGTGCTATTTCACGGAGAACCACCAGATAGTCTGGCACGCCGCCGAGCTCCTCACGGGCGAGCTGTTCGCCGACCACTTGTTCGGCAACGCGGGGTGGACCGGCGCCGAGCACGCCGAGCACGGCGTGCGGCTCCTCCGCGAGTGGATGACGCGCAAGCTCGAGGGCGGCTTCAGCGAGTTCGACTCCAACGCCTACCTCGCCATCGACATCCTCGCGCTCGTCTCCTTGGTCGAGTTCGCCCAGGACGGCGACCTCCGGGCCCTCGCCGAGGCGGTTCTCGACAAGGTGCTGCTCACTCTCGCCTCGAACTCCTGGCGAGGGGTGCACAGCGCTCCGCACGGACGGTCCTACACGCACACCCTCAGGTCGGGTCGGTTCGAGGAGACGGCCCCCATTATGTGGCTGCTCTGGGGGGTCGGCTCGCTCAACGAGGCGGTGCTGCCCGCGACCGCCCTCGCAATGGCCGACATCTACCGGGTGCCGGAGCTCGTGCGCGTAGTGGCGCAGCAGCCGCCAGAGGAGTGGTGGGGCCGGCAGGTCTACGACGGGGACTACCGCCAGCACCACGACCTGCTCTCCCGGCCGTACGGCTCCGACGTCCGGATGTGGCGCACACCGGACGCCAGCCTGAGCAGCGTCCAGGACTACCGCGCCGGGCTTCCCGGGCTGCAGGAGCACATCTGGGGGGCAACGCTCGGATCCGAGGTGCAAGTCTTCGCGACCCATCCGGCCGCCGCGTCGATCGGGTCGTCCGCGCGGCCGAACGCGTGGGCCGGCCAGCGGACCCTGCCGCGGGCTCACCAGGATCGCGACAGCCTGTTGGTTCTCCATCGCATCCCTGACGACGACCCGGGCGGCGGCAGCACCCACCTATGGTTCCCCGCGCCCTTGCTCGACGAGTGGCGCCAAGACCGGAGCTGGCTAGCCGGCCGGGTCGGGGACGGCTACGTCGCCGTGGCAGCGGCCGGTGGCTTCCGGCCACAGCGAACCGGCGACGAGGCCATGCAGTGCTGGTGGCCGCTAGAGGGCGGCCGGTCCTTCGTCGCCACGGTGGCCCGCCGCGCCACGGGGGGATCCTTCGACGACTTCGTCGCCTCGCTCTCTGAGCCGGATTTCGGGACCGACTCGACCGAGCCGTCGGTCGCGTGGACGACTCCGGACGGGCGCACCCTGGCGCTCGCGTGGTCCGGAGTCTTCACCGTCGATGGCCGGGCCAGTGGGGTCGGGGTAGACGGCCGCCTTGAGGGCGCGCCTCACCTGGACAACCCTGCAGTCCACCAGGCGGTTGGAGCCGACCGGCTTGTCGCCGAGTGGAGCGGGCAGCGCCTGGTCATCGACTACCGGGCCGGCCGCCGGACCGAACCACCGAGCAGTCTCAGTCCCCCCGCCCGAGTTCGGACGGAGGCCGCTGTGGCCGGTGAGGACCTCACCTCGAGCCGCCTGGCGCCCCCGCCCCTGCCGCCACTGCCCCCCGAGGAGTTGACACGCGCCGGGTTGATCGCCCTGGGGCGACGCATCGGCGCGCGGACCTGGGCCGACGGCCTCCCTGACTTCTCTTGGGGAGAGGGCGTCTGCCTCGTTGGGATGGCCCGCTTCGCCCGGGCGTGCGGCGACCCGGTGCCCAAGCAGGTCGGGGCTTGGCTCGCCGACCACGGGTCCGCGGCCACCCTCGGCCACGTCAACACCGTGGCCCCGGGCACCGCGGCAGTCCTCGAGGGCTCCGCCGGGTCGTTGGGGCTGGCCGAGCGCCTGCTCGCGTGGGTCCGCAGCCCCAGTGCGCTGACGCGCGCCCCGAACGGTGCCATCGAGCACTGGCCGGGCGGCGTGTGGGCGGACACGGTGTACATGGCGGGGCTCTTCCTCGGGCACCTCGGGGTGGCCCGCGAGGACGCCCGACTCGTGGGCGAGCTCGGGGAGCAGTGGCTGGCCCACGCCGAGATCCTCCAGGACGACGCCACGTCGCTGTTCGTCCACGGCTCGCACGGCGGGGTCGCGATCCGGAGTTTCTGGGGTCGCGCCAACGCCTGGATTGCGCTCAGCGGCGTCGAGTACCTCGAGATGGCGACCGCCCGCCCGGACCTCGTGGACTCGACCACCGTCGAGGAGGTGAGAACGCGGCTCACCCGCCAGCTCGCCGCGCTCGCCCGCCTCCAACCGCCTCACGGGGTGTGGAGCGTTCTGGTCGACGACCAGCTCGAGAACGCGGGCATTCTCGAGACGTCCGCCGCCGCGGGAATCGGTGCCGCCATGCTGAGGGCCGGTCAGATCGTCACGGGACTGGATCCGGTGGTGATGACGAGCGGCTGGCGGGCCGTCGCCGGCGCGCTGGCCTACGTCGACGCCGTCGGCCACCTCACGCGGGTCAGTGCCGGCACGGTTCTCCAGCTCATCCCGTTTGGTTACAGCGTCATCCGGGACGACCGCCCTCAGCTATGGGGTCAGGGCCTCGCTCTGCACGCCGTTGCCGCGGCGCTCGACGCGGGCGCGCCGGGAGGTGCCGGATGACCGAAGTTTCGTGCCTCGGCGAGGCCCTTGCGTCCCTGACGCCCGTGGGCGACGTCCTCGAGGCGAGAGACCAACTCCACCTCGCGCAGGCTGGCGCCGAACTCACCGTCGCCATTCACCATGCGCGCCTCGGGCTCCGTGCGCGCTATGCCCGACGCGTCGGTGCGCACCCGTTCGGGGCTTGCGTCCGCGCCACGCTCGCCTGGGCGGTGCAGCCGGCCATCTCGCCGCGGCCGCACGGGCACGCGAATTCGTGTGGGCCACTGCCGGAGGGACCAGACGTTCGACGACATGGACCACGAAAGCGCGAGCTACCTGCGCTGACCATCCCCAGCACAACATGCCGTCCTACGGGACGCCGGTTCAACTGAGAAGGAGCACCCCGCATGACGAACTCGACCACCCCCGCCCTCTACGCTGAGAGCCTGCTCAGCCTCGAAGGAAAGCTTGCCGTCGTCACGGGAGCCAGCCAGGGCATCGGTTTGGCGATCGCCGAGTGCCTCGCCCGCGCGGGCGCGGACATCATCGGGGTGAGCTACGACATGTCGGAGGGCGAGAGCGACGTCCGGACGGCCGTCGAAGAGCAGGGCCGCACGTTCACCCCGATGCGCGCCGACTTCTCGGTCCGTGAGCAGGTCACCGCTCTGGCCGCAGAGCTCGCCAAGCGCAAGGCCGACATTCTCGTCAACAACGCCGGCAGCATCCGGCGCGCACCGGCGGCCGTCCACACCGACGGCGACTTCGACTACATCGTCGACGTCAACCTGCGCTCGACCTTCATCCTGTCCCGCGAGGTCGGCCGCGCGATGACGAGTCGCGGCCAAGGCAAGATCGTCAACACTGCGTCGCTGCTCAGCTTTCAGGGCGGGGTCCACGTCCCCGGCTACACGGCGTCCAAGTCGGCCGTCGCCGGCTTGACCAAGGCTCTGGCAAACGAGTGGGCACCCTTGGGTGTCAACGTGAACGCCGTCGCCCCCGGGTACGTCGCCACCGCAAACACCTTCGACCTGCGCCAGGATGACGCGCGCAGCAAGGAGATCCTCGAGCGCATCCCGGCCGGGCGCTGGGCCGAACCCTCAGACATAGCCGGAGCCGTATTGTTCCTGTGCTCACGCGCGGCGGACTACATCCACGGAATCATCCTTCCCGTCGACGGCGGCTGGCTCGCGCGATGAGCAGCGATTCTGCCCGGGACAAGGCCCCCGGTTCACCTTGCCAGATGTATTCATGATGGACGTTCTGTCGGCTCTGAGTTCCGCGCGTCTGGTCCCAGTGGTGGTGCTCGATGACGCCGCCGACGCCGACGCTCTTGCCGGCGCCCTGAGCTCGGGGGGGCTACCGGTCGCGGAGGTGACCTTCCGCACGACGGCCGCGGCGGACTCCATCCGTGCGATGTCGGCCCGCGGCGACATCCTCGTCGGCGCGGGCACAGTGCTCACCGTGGCCCAGGTGGACCAGGCGGTGGCGGCAGGTGCCAGTTTCGTGGTCTCGCCGGGCTTGTCTCGGGCCGTCGTCGAACGCTGCCTGGAGAAGGGCGTGCCGGCGCTTCCGGGCGCGGTCACCGCGACCGAGGTCCAGGCTGCGCTCGAGCTCGGCATCACCACTGTGAAGTTCTTCCCGGCAGGTACCTCCGGGGGCGCCGCCGCGATCAAGGCGCTCGCTGCTCCGTTCGGCGACGTCCGGTTCGTGCCCACTGGCGGAGTTGGCCCCGAGAACCTTGCGGAGTACCTGGCCATGCCCGTGGTGGCCGCGGTCGGTGGTTCCTGGATGGTGCCTCGCGATCGTGTCAGGTCCGGCGACTTTGCCGGCATCCAGGCGCTGACGGCCGAGGCGGTTGCCATGGTCGCCACGTTGTCGACCACGATCTGCTGAGCACGTTTCCGACCTCTGTGAACCGCTGATACACGAAGGACCTTGACCATGGCTGGCTTGAGCATCCGCCCCACATCCGAGTGCCGCTTCGACGCGGTGTCCCTGGGGGAGGTGATGCTGCGCCTGGACCCTGGTGAGGGACGGATCCGAACCGCCCGGTCCTTCCGGGCTTGGGAGGGTGGCGGGGAGTACAACGTCGCCCGCGGCCTACGACGAGCGTTCGGGCTGCGTGCCGCGATCGTCACGGCGTTGGCGGACAACGAGATCGGGCGTCTGGTGGAGGACCTCATCCTGACGGGCGGGCTGGACACCTCGTTCATCCGATGGGCGCCTTACGACGGGATCGGGCGCGGCGTGCGGAACGGGCTGAACTTCACCGAGCGCGGTTTCGGTGTGCGAGGGGCGGTCGGCGTCTCCGACCGCGGCCACACCGCCGTGTCCCAGCTCAGGCCCGGGGACGTGGACTGGGACCACCTGTTCGGCGAACTCGGAGTGCGCTGGCTGCACACTGGCGGGATCTTCGCTGCGTTGAGTGAGTCCACCGCCGACACCGTCGTCGAGGCGCTCACAGCGGCGAACAAGTACGGCACGGTCGTGTCCTATGACCTCAACTACCGACCCAGCCTGTGGAAGGCGATCGGCGGTCAGCCGAAGGCCCAGGACGTGAACCGCGAGATAGCCCGTTTCGTCGACGTCATGATCGGCAACGAAGAGGACTTCACCGCAAGCCTCGGTTTCGAGGTTGAAGGCGTCGACGAGAACCTCTCCGCCCTTCAGGTGGACAAGTTCGCTGCGATGATCGAGAAGGCGGCCGCTGCCTACCCGAACTTCAAGGTCATCGGCACCACGATGCGCACCGTGCACACGGCCGGCATCAACGACTGGGGCGCGATCGCCTGGTCCCCGGCTACCGGCGTCGTGCAGGCTACCCACCGCGAGCGGCTGGAGATCCTCGACCGCGTTGGCGGGGGCGACTCCTTCGCGTCCGGACTGATCTACGGCCTGCTGACGGGCGAACCCCTCCAGACCGCGGTGGAGTACGGCGCCGCCCACGGCGCACTGGCAATGACCACGCCCGGCGACACCACCATGGCAACCAGAGCCGAAGTCCTCAAGCTGGCCGGCGGCGGCGGCGCCCGCGTCGACCGCTGACCGCTGCCGTCCAAATGGCTGAGAGCAGCCCTGGCCGGGCCGGAAGCGATCCCTACCCGGACTCCTAGTACTACAGCCGCACTTATTTCGTGGGTGAGCGGCGTGTCGCGCGTGTCAGACTGATGAGTGGGGCCATGTTGCGGGTGTGACCAGTGAGGTTTGTGTGTCTGAGGTCGAGTCGTGGGCGGCTGGGTTGGCGGCGCTGCATGCCCGGGTCGCGCCGAGGTTCGCGCGGTCCGAGCCGCGGGAGCGGGTGCTCGCCTACGTGCGGGGGCTGCTCTCGCCGGTGGAGCGCAAGAACGGGTGGACACTCTCGGAGCGGGCGGGGGAGAAGAGCCCGGACGGGATGCAACGCCTTCTCGCTACAGCGGATTGGGACGCGGATCTGGTGCGCGATGACGTTCGCGGGTACGTGGTCGAGCACTTGGGCGACCCGAGCGCGGTGCTGGTCGTGGACGAGACGGGATTCTTGAAGAAGGGCACCAAGTCGGCCGGGGTGGCCCGGCAGTACTCCGGCACGGCGGGCCGGATCGAGAACAGCCAGATCGGGGTGTTCCTGGCCTACGCGACGCCCGCGGGGCGCACGTTCCTGGATCGGGAGCTGTACCTGCCCAAGTCGTGGACCGAGGACCGGGACCGCTGCCGGGAAGCCGGGATCGGGGACGAGGTCGAGTTCGCGACCAAGCCGGAGCTGGCGATCGCGATGATCGCCCGAGCGCTGGAGGCCGGGGTGCCGGCCGGGTGGGTCACCGGCGACGAGGTGTACGGCCAGCACTGCGGGCTGCGCCGCAGCCTCGAGGACCGGCAGATGCCGTACGTGCTCGCGGTGCCGGTCAACCAGAGGGTCATCGCCGGTGTGAGCACCGATACAGGGGTCCGTGTCGCCGAGCTTCGCGCGGACGAGCTGGCGGATTCGCTTCCGGCGCAGGCGTTCAAGAAGATCTCCGCGGGCAACGGCGCCAAAGGGCCCCGAACCTATCACTGGGCCCGCGCCGAGATCCGACCGCTGGAGTCCTCCGGTGGCTACTGGCTGCTGGTGCGCCGCTCGATCAGCGACCCGAGCGACCTGGCCTACTATCTGTGCTTCGGGCCGGAGCACACGGCGCTGCGTGAGCTCGTCCGGGTCGCCGGGGCCCGCTGGGCCATCGAGGAGTCCTTCCAGTCCGCCAAGGGCCAGGTCGGCCTGGACCAGTACCAGGTCCGCCGCTACGACTCCTGGTACCGGCACATCACGCTGGCCATGCTCGCCCACGCCTTCCTGACGATCACCACCGCCGCCCAAGCACCGGCTCAAAAGGGGGGCCTCGAGCCAGTCCCGCGGACCTGATACCGCTGACCGTTCCCGAGGTCAAACACCTTCTGGCACAACTGATCTGGAGCCCTACCCCAGAACCGAGTGGCATCCTGCACTGGTCATCCTGGCGTCGCCGACACCAAGCCCGCGCTCGACGATGCCACTACACTCGCCGCGGCGCTTCCCCCTAAGTGCGGCTGTAGTACTAGGGCGTGTCTGTTAACTCTTGGCGCGGTGGCTCAAGATAACCGGATCGGACGCCAGTCGCGCCGGCGGCGGCAGAGCCACGGTGGCCGGTACGGCATACGCGCCGGGCCTTGGTCGTCGTCCTCGGCGCCGGGCCGCGCGACCCGCCGGGCCAACAGCGCTGCGACGTCGACGCTGTCGGAGGTGTCGAGGAGCTGGGAGCGGACCGCGACGGCGACGGCATCGCGTGGGCGTTGTTCGGCGGCGCAGGCGGTCAGGAGGCGACGCCAGCCGTGGGCGGCGCCGGCCTGCCGCGCCTACCGCGACCGGCACGCCGTCGAATGCGGCTTCAGCCACCTCAAACACCACCGCGGCTTCGCCACCCGCTACGACAAGCTCGCCGTCCGCTACGCCGCCACCGTCCACATCGCCAGCTTCGACCACTGGCTCAGAAGACTTACGTAACAGGACTTCGTTGTCCCCGGGAGCGTGTGGACCTCCCGCCGGAACCCGACACCCCCGCCTGCGTCGCGCTGACCTCGGGATCCGCCTCTGCCTGACATCGTCGCAGGGGTGGACGCGGACGGCACCACCGGCGCGGACGCAGTGGTTTCATGGTCCGATGGGGCGCACGGACGAGGGACTGGACCGAACCCGCCTCGGCGTCGTGGTGCGCGGCATGGATGCCGAGTCGCTCGACGCGGCCCTGGGCCCGGCCCTCAGAGACCTGCTCAGCGCGCGCACCGGCCGCGCCGTCGTCTGTGCCCGGCTCCACCCACCGGCGCCCGTCTCGCGCGAGGTCCTCGACCAGGTGGTCGACGCGCTCATCGACGCGGGCTGCACCGACGTGACGCTCGGGAGCACGCTGTCGGCCCAGGACCGGGACCGCGGACATCGCTCGGTGAGCGGCCTGGCCCACCTGGCCGGTCTGACGGGCCGCACCACCTCCGGCCGCGCCTACGAGGTCGCGGACCTCGGTGACGACACGATCCCCGCCCCGGTACCGCCGACGAGCGTCCTCGACGGCCGACCCGTCTCCCGGCTGTGGGTCGGCGCGGACACCCGGGTCGTTGTCGGTCGCGCCGTCACCGACCTGCTCGAGACCTATGCCGGGTGCCTCGACGCGCTGACCGGCGTGGTCCCCGAGGTGGCCGGTGCCGAGCCGGCCGACGTCGTGGTCGATCTCTTGCGCCACCTCCGACCGACGGTCTGCGTCATCGACGCCACCGAAACGAGCGACGGCGCAGACGGGGCGCGGCTGGCCCACCCGACGGACACCGGCACCGTCGTGGTCACTAGCGACGCGGTGCTCGCCGACACGACCCTGGCGTCGCTGCTCGGCGTCGACCGAAGGGCGTCCCGGCTCGTCCAACGCGCCATCGCCGAGATCGGGCCGCCGCGCGGGCAGATCCAGGGCGAGGTCACCGAGTTCGCCGACATCACCCGGACCCACCCGCTGGCCGTCGACGCCGCCCGCCGGGCCACCGTCGACCGGCGCCTGGAGCGGGTGCTCGCGGCGAGCATCGGCGGCCCCGACGACGGCGCATCCACGGACGACCCCGTCCTGTCGGCGGTCCGAGCCGTGCTGACCCCTGCCGTCGCCGCGGCCGGGGACCCGATCGGGCAGGGCGCCCTGGTCGGGCTCCTCGCCGCGGTCGCCACGGCGTCGGGGGCCGGCCGGGCCTGGTCGGTCAACCTCGACAAGGACCGCGTCGACCACCGCGTCGTGCCGCTCGGCATCGAGCCCGCGGCATACCCGGACGAGGACTACGACGACCTGGCGGCGTTCCTCGCCGTCATCGACGACGCTCTCGCCGGGCTCCCCGTACCGCCGGACGGCGAGATGCGGTGGACCCTCGTCGACGGCGCCACGGTCTTCGAGGTCGGCCGCGAGATCGCCGCCGACTTCGACGAGTTCGTCGCCCGGGTCGACGTGGCCGAGGGGATCGCCCTGATGGCCGACTACCTCGGCGGGCGCCGGGTCGAGCTCGGGCCCGCTCCGGCGGGAGAGTGGACCACCCGGGTCCGGCAGGCCGAGCGCAACCTGTACCTGCCGCAGCCGAACTATCTCGCGGCGTGGGGCGGCGAGCCCATCGACGTGTGCAAGATCGAGCTCGTCGAACGCCGTCCGGACGAGCACCGGCTGCTCTGGCGGACGGTCCGCAGCCCGAACGGCTCGGCGACATACGACGACGGGTCGCTGACCTTCACCCGCACCGGGACGGGCACCCGGGCGACCGTCCGGGCACGGCAGCTGTTCACGCTTCCGCCGGTGTGGCAGGAGCTCGACCTCACCCTCGTGCCGGAGGTGCGCTCCCCCCTCCTCGAGGAGGCCTACCGGCGGTTCTTCACGACGACCTTCGACAACCTCGAGGCGCGCTTCGAGGGCCGCGAGTTCCGGATCGGTCGCCCACCGCCGGATCCCGACGAACCCCTGCTCACCCGGTCCGTCGAGCTTCTGCTCAACGCCGCCCAGGACTGGGTGAGCGAGCGGGTCGGGCTCGACCCCGACCCGGTGGGGCCCACCGGGGAGCGGAGCGGAAGCGTCCCGGAGGCCGACGAGGTCGACGTCCACGGCTTCCGGCACGTGCGGGGCAGGCGATGAGGGTCGCCGTCACCGGAGTGACCGGCCTGGTGGGCTACCACGTCGCGCGCGAGGCCCTCGTCGCCGGGCACGACGTCATCGCCGTATGCCGCCCCGGCCGCACCCAGCCCGAGCGGATCCGTGCCCTCGGCTCGACCGGCCCCCTGTCCACGCGCGGGGCCGACCTCGGCGACCGGGACGCCCTCGCCCGCGCCCTCGACGGCGCCGACGCGCTGATCCACTGCGCCGCCGTCTATGCCTACGGGAAGGACCAAGCCGACGAGGTGGCCCGGGTCAACGTCGACGGGACCCGCGCCGTCGTCGAGGCCGCAGCGGCCGCCGGCCTGGGCCGGGTCGTCATCACCAGCTCAGCCGTGACCCGAGGGTCCAGCCCCGAGGCCGCGACCCGGACGGAGGCGGACCGGCTGGGCGACGAGCCGGCCCCCGCGTACTACGCGAGCAAGGTCCGACAGGAGGAAGTGGCGCTGGAGGAGGCCGGCCGCCATGGCCTCCACCTCGTTCTGGCCCTGCCGACTGTCGTCCTCGGAGGGCCGTTCTCGCGGCTCGGCCCGAGCAACGCCATCGTCCTGCGCTACCTGCTCGATCCCACGCGCAGCACCTACCCCGGCGGATCCAACGTCGTCGACGCGCGGGACGTCGGCGCCGGACACCTGGCTCTCCTCGAGCGCGGGGAGGCGGGGCAACGTTACCTCCTCGGCGGCGAGGACCTCACCTGGCGAGAGCTGCACTCCCTCGTCGCCGACCTCGCCGGCCTCCCGGGCCCCTACCTCGAGGCGCCCTCGTCTGCCGCGTGGCTCGCCTCGGTCGCGGCCGAGGCCTGGGCCCGCATGACCAGTACCGCGCCCCTGTCGACGACCGACGAGGCGACTACCGTGGGCCGCTACTACTGGTACTCCTCGGCGCGTGCCGAGGCCCTGGGCTACGCGCCTGGACCGTCGCGGACCGCCGTGGCGGCGTCCCTCGCCTGGCTCGCGCTCGACGAGTCACTGCCCCGGTGGGTCCGCGAGGGACTGCGGATGTCCCCGGAGGTGCGCTCCGCCCGGCCGCTCGTCCCGAGGCCGGTCGACGGCCAGGACGGGCCGGCCGCCGCCACCGACGGCATACCGGTCGCAGCGGGGGCCCCGCTCAGTCCACGTCGACCACCAGGTCGACGACCGCCTCGACGCCCCCGGTGACCTGGATCTCCCCGACGTACCGCTCGCCGGAGCGGACCACGTCCTCGGGAAGGACGACCTCGACGGTCACGGTCTGCTCGCTGTGCGCGGGGATCGTCACCCCGGCCGGGTCGACCCGCACCGGAAGGGAGACGTCGCGGGCCGGGTCCCGCAGGACCTCGCCCGACGTCAGGAGGACCCGTCGCGCCCGGGGGTGCTGGTTGGCCAGCACGACCGTTCCCGTGGCGGTCCCCCCAGGCGCCCCACGGAGGCCGACGGCGACCTGCGGCACCGGGCTCCCGGCTACGTCCGCGGTCGCTGGCCGGTGCTCGGCTGTGGAGCCGCCTGCGGCAGGCCCCGCATCGTCGTCGTCGTGACCGGCCCCGCCGGCGGCGCCGGCCGAGCCACCTGAGGACCGCTGCCCGCGGGTGCGGTTGACCGCTGCCTGGGTGTCGCCGAGCACGCGGGCGACGCTGCGGCTGCCGATGGTGAGGATCTGCCCGGCGACGTCCATCCCGAGGGTCCCGACCTCACGCCAGTAGCGCGCTCCTTCCCGACCCACCGCCTCCGCCCAGGCGCGGCTCGTGACACCCGGGTCGGCTCCGGGCGAGAAGACCGCCCGGCCGAGCTCGATGGACTGCTTGGCGGCGTCGGCCTGCGCCTGGAGCGTACGGCGCGCGAGCTCGCCCAGCCGAGCGAGAGTCTCCTCGGGGTCCGTCTTGCGTTGGTTCATCGCAGGTCCTCTCCGCTCGTCTGTGCAGGAAGCATCTCCACCGTCCTGGTCAGCAGCATCCGCAGTCGCACTCCACCTCTACCGCGTCGCACTCGGCGGGCTCGACGACCACGGCGACCCGCTGGGGCCGCGCGCACCCCTCGAACCGCACATCGGCATACGCGCTCGAGCACTGCCCGACGTCACCGGACCGGACCGCCGGCTCGCCCTTCTCCTTCGCCACGACCTCGTCCGGACCGGCAACGGTCACGAGGAGCCGCACGACCCGGTCCTCGCACGGCCCCAGGGTGAACCCCTCGCCGTCGACCTTGGCCTGGATGTTCAGATCCGCTCCGTCGCAGCGGTGCCAAGGCCCGACCTCGACGCTGACCTCTCGCTCCCGACGCCACTGGTTGTGCAGGACGAACGGGACGACGCGCCGCTCCCCCGCCCGGGCGTGCAGGACGATGTCGGCGTCGGGGACGCAGCACGCACACACGTCGGTCTCGCACTCGCAGCCGTGGTGGTGCCGCTCGTGGCCCGGGTGGTGCTCATGGGCGGGCCGGTGTCCCGAATGTGGCCCGCCCGCCCGACGGGCGGCGGGACGGGGGTCGGTCGCGGGCGCCCACGGGGCCATCCCCCACTGCTCCCACATGGTCTGGGACTGGTCGGCCCACTGCTGGACCGCGTCGGCCCAGCCGGTCGTCAAGGTGGTGATGAGATCGGGTGCGGTGGTGGTCATGACGGGTTCTCCGATTCCGTGTGAGGGAGCACGATGACGATGAGGTCGGCGACGCCGACCGGAAGTCGGGCGACGTGCCGGCGGGCGGGATCGAGGCCCTTGGGGACGGCCAGATGGCCCTTGAGGGTCACCGAGTCGCCGGGCTCGAGCGTTGTCGGGTTGTCGACCTCGAGGGTGATCTCGGGGCCGGGCTCTCCGCGCCCGTCGTCGGTGGCGGCGATCACCCGGCCGGCGAGGGGGACGGCGACGTTGCCGTCGTTGGCGACGTCGATACCGATCGCACGGCGCCCCGCGACGGCGAGCACCTCGTCCGGGCTCACCGACAGGGACAGCTGGGTCTGGACCCGGATGACCGCGGACCGGCGGGCTCCACTGACCTCGAGCTCGGCGGCATACGTGCCGGGTGCCGTCGTCGGGTCGAGCGAGACCCGGACCGGCAGGCTCGCCGTGGACCCGGCTCCGATGAGTGCCCCGGCGGTCCCGGGGACCGGGGTGCCGTCGTCGAGGTGCAGGGTGGCGCCGCGGATCGCGAGACGCCCCTCGGAGGTGTTCTCGACGGTGACCGTAGTGCGCAGGCTCGTCGGCGGGCCGCTGAGCACGATGGCGTCGGCCGGTGGGGTGGCCGGTCGTTTGGGGCGCCGTGCCGCGGGCATGGCCGGTCACACCTCGATGACCGTGGGGCCGTGAGGCTCCGGGCGGACGTGCGCGGACATCGAGCCCTGGACGGTGAGGGCGAACAGCTCGAAACCCAGGACCGACCAGGACCAGCGCTGCTCGTAGGGCGAGTGCACCTCGGTGGGCGGCGCCGGGGCGAGCTCGAGCCGGATGCAGGAGTCGAGGGCGACCGGCTTGAGGTCCACGCTCGACGTCGTCGTCACCGGGGTGAGGGTGATCTTCGCGTCAGAGTGCACCGTGTTCTCGCCGGCCAGCGTCGTCGTCGTCCCGCCGGCCAGCGTCGTCGTCGTGCCACCGGCCAGGGTGAGGCTCATGTCGTCGAGGCCGGCCAGCGTGCTCGTCACGTCGGCGGTGACGTCGCTGACGACCGGGCCGATGACCGAGGTGTCGACGGAGAAGTCAGCCATGGCGGCCTCCTGGGCGTGTGGGTGGGGACTCGGGGTCGGAGGGGCCGGCGGGCTCGGCACGGACGGCGGGCTCGGGGCTGACCAGGTAGGAGTGGTGGAACCCCAGCCGGGGGTCCACCCAGTCGGCCAGGCCCTCGTCCAGCTCGTGCAGGTCGGGCATGACGATGCGGTCGCGCAGCCGCAGGGACGGGTAGTCGTAGACGGTGATGTGGTTCTGCCCGCGGTTGGCGGTGAAGAGCAGGCTCTGGTCGGCGGAGAGCTGACACGCGTAGATGCCGTCGATGAGCGAGCCCCGGCTGACCCTCAGGGCCTCGCCGTAGAGGTTGGAGTTGCCGAAGAAGTTGCCGCGCATGAAGCTCTCACCGATCGTGTTGAGCGACTGCCGCGGGAACTCCCACGAGCCGAGCGGGCCGGGGTTCTCGTCGATCAGCCGGTGCTGCGTCATCGTCGCGAGGTCGACGAGGACGACGGTCTGGCTGCCCCCTGTGCAGAAGATCAGCTCGGAGTCCGAGATCGTCACGTCGGAGTTGATGTGCGCCGGGACGTCCCGGTCGGCCGCCCAGTGCCGCAGCACCTGGCCGTGCTCCGCGTCGACCTCGAAGGCGTACTGCCGCAGCCACGCCATCCCCCAGTGGCCGTAGTCGCTGCGGTCGGCAGGGTGCACGCGGAAGCTGATGGCATAGAACACGTCGAGCACCGGGTGGCAGACGACGTGCCAGCAGGTCGTGGGCAGCCTGACGTGCCGGACCTCACCGCTATGGGTGTCGAGGATCCCCACCTCGCGGGCCTCCCCTCGCTCCGGGTGGTCCATCCCCCCGTAGACGATGTACTGCCCGGATGCCGTGCGCTTCATCGCGTGCGGAACCTTGACCTGGTGGGGCGCGATGATGTCCGCCTTGGCCAGCCGGTTGACGTCGAACTTCCACAGGTGCTCGCCGATGCTGGTGACGAACTCGGTCTCGTCGAGCCAGACCAGGTGGGTGCTGCCCTTGACCGTCGTGTCCGGTATCTCGAAGCGCAGCGTGGAGATCCGGTCGGCCTCCTCGAGGGTGGCCAGGTCGTAGAACAGCAGGTGCTGGCCGGTGTTGCCGAGGAAGCCCACGCGCCGACTGGGGTCGACGCTCGGGGCGTGACCCCCTGATGCCCCGCCGAAGTACGTCAGCTTGTAGGCGTGGTCCCCGCTGGCTGGGTCGTACCGGAAGAGGCACACGCCGGCCCGGCCCTCGAGGCCGTTGAGCCCGTTCCCGTCGAGGGCGACGTGGAAGGAGTACGGATATGCGCGCATTGGCGTCCCGGCGTCCGTGATGACGTGCGTCCAGGTCCCGACGGACCATCCACCCAGGCTAACGGCTGGGCCCAGGCCACGGGAGGTTGAAGCAGCGGGCCTGCCAACCGGTATGCCGGCATACCGGTACCGTCACGTGGGCTCCCGGTCCCGAACCGACCCGCCCGCTCAGGTGACCCGTTCGCGGCCCGCGGGCGGTGAGGCCACGACATCGCGGTCGAGCGTGCCGACGGCTTCGGCGACCTGGGCGCGACACCCACTTCGACCGCGACCCAGAGTCCGGCCACGCCAACCAACCCGACAAGCAGGCGCACCCGGGTGGGGAAACCGAGGCGACACTCCCGAGCCAGCGACTCGTCGTCGGTCAGGGGCTCGATCCATACGGCCACTCAGCGGCCGGCACGGCATCCTCCGCGGCGACGCCATGCGCGAGCGCACTCGGGTGGACCCTCACGCCACGAAACGAGCCAGCGCGGCCCGGATGGCCTCGGACCGGCCATCTCGTGCTTGCGAGTGGCAGCGTCCAGGGCCTCCAGCTCCTCGGCCGTCAAGCAGACCGCCACCACCTGCATCGGCTCCGCCCCGCGCCCGGGACGGCCACGCCCCCGGCGCTTCATCTCGTCGACGTCCTAGCCGGCCTCGACCTCATCGGACCACTTCCGGATCTGCTCCTCGCTCACCACGACCAAGTCGCATAACGAAGATCCTCGAGCGGGGCAGGCCTCCCCAAGACCTCTGGGCGGATCTGGCCAACCCCCCACAGCCCACTCCACCACCAGTCCACCAGCCCGATGCTGATGGTCGGACGCTGGCGCGGAGAGCGGCAAGCGTACGGCCGCTCCGCGGCAAGAGAAGCCCCGTGCGGTCACGTGCGGACCGGGTGCTGCGGGCCGGAGGCGAGGGCCACCCGAAGGGGGCTGATGTGGCTCGAGAACGGCCAGGGCAACGAAGGCCACAGCGAGAGCCACGCGCATCGGGCCGATCGGCGCGAACCACCCCGGTAGTCGCCGCCGGTGGTCGGCACCGGGCCCGGAGGGGGACCTCCAAGGGGGCCTTGGCCGGTGATGGAGCGGTCACTGCGCCCGACGGCCGGCCACCACGTGGGGCGATGGCCGAGGTGACCTCGCCCACACCTCGCGGGTGCCGCAGCGTCGGACCACCTCAGCGCGGCCGAGCTCTGCGGTTTCGAGGCCTATGGTGAAAGGAGCAGCGGGACCGAGAGGTCCTCCCTCACGGCACGACATGGCTTGGCGCGACGTGGCCCCAGCAAAGCCGTTGAGGCCCACAATGTCCCCGTCCCTGTCCACTATCCGGCAGCGTGCTGAAGCAGTAGGTATTCACGTCATCGAGGTCCCGGAGTCGAGTCCCAGGTACGAGGATGTGGGGCCTTTCATGCTGGTCGACATGTCGACCAACGTCATTGTCGGCTCGGGGCTCGACATTGAGGCGCTCGGGCGGCGGTTCCCTGACCCGCCGACCACAGAAGCGGGTCCCGCCTCGGCGGGGTGGGCCTGGGCCGATTCTGTGGTCGGTGAGACCGTATCTGGCGCCCGCCGCGCGGCAGCCAGGCGCCGCAGAGGCCCGAAGAACCACGCCGCCCCCTGGCCTCGGGCGGGATCTGGGCCGACGCGTTGACTGATCGCTGACCAGGGTTCGATGCCGTGCAACTCGACGAGCAGCGGTACCGCACCGTTTGGGACGCCCCCGGGCGAGGACGCCCGCAACGAACTCCGCCCTGCTTGGCGATGAGGGAGGCGGGTTTCATCTTCAGTGGTCTCCGCCGCTGGCATTGCGGTCGGCGACCTGGGCGAGGTCGGCGTGCGGCTGCGCGAGCGCCGTCTGCCGGGCCGCGGGTGTCTTGCCATCGTGCCTTGGACGACGGTCTGCCAGTGCCTGCCGTGTCCCGCGCGCGCGACGATCCCGTTGTACACCTTGGCGTCGTCGGTGAGCAGACCGACGACCCGCGAAGCGACGATGATCGCCGCGAGCGCCCCGCAGACCCGGTACCGATCGGCGTGGCTGGTGGCGACGATGACGGCACAGGGCCCGGCGAGCCGGGTGCACGGCGCCGTGCGGGGGAGAGCCACCCGACGATCTTGGCCAGCGTCAGGCGCCCGCCTGGTCCCGCTGGACGGTGAGCTTGATCACGGCGGCGACCGGTGGACCAGTGGTCCAACGTGGCATACCGGTGGCAGGCGTGCGGAGCGTCGCCGATCTCAGGAAGAGAACGAGCCGGTGCTCTCGCAAGGCTCCACAGCGATCCTGTACCCAACCGCGATACCCGAGCCACCGCCGCGGTCACCAGCGGCGAGTGGGCACCCAGGACCAGCTCGAAAGCACCAATGGCCGGGACGCAATCCCAGCTCGTGGCGCGGGTGTCCATCGGTAGGCGGTGGCGCCGGTCGAGCAAGCTCTGGCTGCTGGGTCCCGGTGTCACGTCCGCGGGGCAGCTGTGGGCCGAACCTCGAGTTGGGGGAGCTCGTCGTTCGGTTGATGGGGAGACCAACCGAAGAGTCGATGTGAAAGGGAATGTCGCGGTTGTGGTTGCAGCCTGCTCGGCGGTGCCCCAAAGTAAGGGATGTCTAAAGGGAGCCCCTGCAAAGGGTAAAGAGCTTCACGGGCAGATCGGCTCTGCGGGGGCCACGAGGGGGGCGTCCGCCGAGGCGAATACGGGACGGAGGGAGCGGGCGGCTCGTCTGGGGGGATCTGGCCGCCCGCTCAACCTCGTCAATCCCGGCTCTGACTTGGGGGGTGGCCGAGCAGGGAGACATTAGGCAGCCTATCGGGCATGCGTCTCCACAGGTCCTGAACCATTCGAATGGCTCAAACCCGGTGCACTCGGGCACCCAGCGGCGACCTGCCGAATCGGCAACCGGCGCGGACAAACGCGGCGCGGCTACGTCACGCGGCCGAAGAACCGCCGATGAGGGTGTTGTTCGTCCAATCTCCTGAAGCTCAGCCGGGTTGTGATGCCCTGAAGAGACGCGGCATTCCGCCGCCCGAGGACACTCCGCCCGCGGCCACCCGCTGCACGGGTGGCTCGGTCAGGCGCAGGAGGCGACGAGCTGTTCGATCTTGCGTTCGACGACGTCGTCGGTGATGGTTGCACCGGCGGGGAGTTCGTCGTAGATCTCCAACAGGAGGTTCTCGACGCCCGCGCACACCGCGCATTCCTCCTCGGCCGGGACCGCGGATCCCTCGAGTACCTGTCCGGTGCGCAGCCGGTACGGCAGGAGGAAGAAGGCCAACACCTTGGGCAGCGAGGCGTAGTGCTGGATGGCCTGCAGGGCCAGCTCGGCGGATCGGGTGGCATCGTGGACCTCGACGTCCTCGCCCGGCAGGCAGGACGCCACGCTGATGATCTTCATATCGACACCGGCTTGGCCGCCGCGGGCAACCCTGCCGTCGACCACCCGGTAGACGGGCCTGCTCGGGGACGCCCAGCATCCGCATCGTGGCATCCATCGGATGCTCCCCAGCGACATAGTGCTCGCGCAGCTCGAGGGCTCGCCGGGTCCGGTCCGGGTCGACACTGGTGAACGTGACGGCAGTCGGCGTGCCCTCCTCCGTGTCGGGGGCGCCCCGCAGCCGAGCGAGCTCGGCCTCCAGCGCAGCCTTCTCCTTCTCCAGGGCCTCCACCTGGCCGAGGGTCGGTGCACCGGCCAGGTCGCCCGTCGGCCGCTGACCGAGCTTCTCCATGACGGAGGCGATGAGCATGTCCCCGCCAGGCGCGTCGGAGGGCGACTCCATGGCCCGCCGCATCCGAGTGCGCACCGAGGCCAGCTCCACCTCGATCGCCTCGAGACGTGTGGTGATGTCCCCGGCGCGAAGGCCCGGACGGGCCGCCCGCTCGTCGACGACAGGTGGAGCGGCCTCGATCGGGTCGGCCGAGGCTACTCCCCGGTCGGCCACGTGGGCGGTCCAGTGCGACCCGTCCCAGTAGCGGTGCTCGTGACGCCCGGTCGGGTCGGGGTACCAGTCGGCCCGAGCCACGCCGACGCCAGCCTCTTCCACCATGCCGGTACCCCCTCCGTCCGTGGTCAGAGGACCCTTCGGCGACCGTGGCCGAGACTCGCCCGGCAGCCTCATCCTCCGCGCCCCCACCACGTCGAACAAGGCTCGGCAGATGTGATCTCGGTCCAGCACCGTCCCGGCACCAGACCGATCGCCAACCGAGGGTCCCCGAACCAGCCCCCCAGCCGTGCCGAGGCGTGGCCCGCCGGGCACGCAGTCAGGCAGCCGCAATCCCAAGCACGCCTCTGGCGAACCGAACTCGCCACGGGCCGGGGGAGTCGCCAGACCACCGGCCCGAACGGCCCGAGCCCGGCGATGGAGGGGCGGACCTGTCTCGTGCGCTCCGCCCGTCCGTGCTGGTGGAGGTGGCGATCCGGTCGTTCGGGACGGGTGCGTCGGCGCGGAGGCCGCGTCACTTCAGGCGCCAGCCGACCAATCAAGACAGCGATGTCGCAGGCCGGCGCGGCGGCCAGCGGCCTGAGCGTGCCTGACACCCAAGGACCTTCCGTCGCCCAGCTGGAATCCACCTCGGCTACAGGACGAGTCGTCGGCACGCCGCGCAACGAGGTACATCGGAACGAACAGAACCGACACGAACAGGCACAACACCGCCCAGGTCTGCGGGTCCACGATCGTGAACCCGAAGACCACCACGACGACCGGTCGGCGGCGTTCCGTCCGCGCCCGGGCGTCCTGGAACACCCAGTAGCTGCAACCAGCCACCACCGCCACCACGACCAAGACGCTGAATCCCGACGGGTTCACGGCCCGAGTTTCGCATGGGCGCTGCCAGCGTTCCCTGTGGACTCTGTCGTGAAAGGAGCCCGGGTTCACCTTGCGTCCTTCCGCCGCCAGTCGACCTACCGGATCGCAAGCATGAGCGTGCGTCAAGGTTGTCTTGACATCATGCGGGCGTCAATGCATCATTGACGTGTGGAGGTGACGACCTCGGCCCTTAGGCACGGCATCGACGATGCCGACATCCAGCACGCCTGGACCAACGCCATCCGGCTCGTCGAGTACGACTACGACGGCGAGGACCGACTCCTGGTCATCGGACCTGACCACCACGGCCGGATGCTCGAGCTCGTCGCGGTCCCGGTCAGCGAGCCCGAATCATCCACGCCGACCGACTCCGACCGAGGTTCTACGACTACCTGAGATGAGGTGACAACACAGATGACGAAGCTCAAGGCAGACCACGACCACACCGGCCTCGACCAGCTCGACCTGACCACGCACCCAGCCCGCGATGCCGCGCACTTCCGACGCATCCTCAGCGCCCGGGAGAACCTGGCCTCAGCAGAGCAGGAACTGCACGACGCGGTACGAGCGGCCCGTGAGGCCGGAGACTCCTGGACGATCATCGGCGCCGCACTGGACACCACCCGGCAAGCCGCCCAGCAACGTTTCGGCAGTTACCAAGCCGGGCGTTAGTAGCTCGAATCAGACTGTCGTGATGTAGGCCAGATCGGGGTCGCCGAAGAAGCCGCGCACAATGTGCGGCAGGGCCTGAAGGCGGCGCAGCGCGGCGACCGCGAGAGCCTTGAACTGGTCGGGGCCGGTGATCCCGGAACGTCCGACGCGGTCGTTCTTGACGTTCTTCCAGACCCATTCGTCGGGATTTAGCTGGGGGGAGTAGCCGGGCAGCTGGTACAGGCGCAGCTGGCCGCCGCTGTTGGCGGCAAAGGCCTTTACCAGCTTGGAGCGGTGCACCGGGTGGCCGTCGACGACCAGGAATACCGGCCCGTCGGTGTCGGCCATCAGCCGCCTGCAGAACTCGATGAACTTCTCGCCGGTCATCGACCCGTTGAAGGTGGAGAAGCGCAGCAGGCCCTTGGCCGTCACGGCGGAGATCATGTTCAGCGAGAATCGGGCGCCGGTCGTCTTCACCATCGGGGTCTTGCCGATCGCGCCCCAGGTGGTCCCGGCGTGGTGGTCCGAACGAATCCCGGCCTCGTCGGCGAAGTAGACCGTCCCGCCAGTCTTCTTGGCGGCCTTGGCAATCGCCGGATACTCGGTCTCCTTCCACGCCGCCACCTTCTCCGGGTCGGCCTGCCAGGCCCGCCACAGCGGCCGCTGCGGCGAGAGCCCGATCCGGTGCAGCAGACGCCCGACCGCTGAGGCGGACAGCTCGACCTTGAACTCGCGGCGGATGAACTCGCCCACAAGGTCCCGGGTCCACAATGCGAAGTCGAACTGCAGCTGCCGCGGGTCCTTGCCGACAACTGCCTCGTACAGCCGCCGCGTCTGAGCTTCGTCCAGCTTCGCCGGCCGACCCGGAATCGGCCTGGCCCGCAAGGCTACCCGGCCTCCGTTGCGCGCGGTGGCGACCCACCCGTAGACGGTGTGCTTGTGCAGTCCGAGCGCGCGCGACACCTCCCGTGGGTCCGCGCCCTGCGCCACTCGCTCGACCGCGCGCAGCCGCAGCGTCTCCAGTGTTTGGTGGTCCAGCTTGCGGCCGTCGTCCTCGCGCATGGCCCAGTCTCCCAGAACTGCAGCCAGAATCATTCGACATACTTACGCGTGTCTTGGTAACGCTGCGCTGATGACCGCGCGTGGCCGAGCGCACGCGACGCGGATCCGGAAGTTCAGGCGGCAGGCTTCAAGAAGCGGATCTGCTCCACCAAGGTCTCGATGGGCCAGTCTGGCCGCCTCTTTCGCGGCCGTGCTGCAACGGCGATAGCCACGTCCTCAAGGGTCACCGTGAAGTACCTCGACGCCCCGACGCGCAGCTGTATGCACGAGGTCCCCGACCACGGCCAACCACGCGACCAAGACGATCGCAGCCAGCGGCGAGCAGGATGACGGCCCCGCCCAACCCTGGGGTCGGGCCCGGCCCTCCGCACGGTCCCCGGGGGTTGCCACAACCCCCGCGTCACGCCGCCTGCGGAAGCGGCCACGGCCACGGCCACGGCCACGGCCACGGCCACGGCCACGGCGAGAGCTTTGGGACCAGCGTCCATCCCACCCATGGGGACGCGATGTGGATGGTCCCGGCCGGCGGCCCGTGACGGCTCGGTGTGATCGCCTGGTCCGGCCCAGGCTTGGCCATGCAGCCGAGGAGCTGAGGGTCAACGAGATGTCGTCGTGAGCGGGCCGCGCCAAGCCGGGCAGACGACGAGCACCCGGTGCTCGCCTCCAGCCACCAGCGCGGTTGACGGCGGAGGAGGACGAACTGACGATCGAGGCGATCCGGTTGGTGGGCGTCTGGTTCGGGGCTGGGGCTCGTCCCGTTTCAGCCCGAGGCGCCGTAGCGCAGGCCGTCGACCACCAGACGCAGCAGTCGGCGGGTCTGGTCGGGGTTCGTCGCCTCGGCGCTCGACAGGCATACCCCGCTGACGGCCCTGAGCATGTCCATCGGCAGCACGTCGGTGCGGACCGCTCCGTCCGCCTGGGCAGCAGAGAGCAGGAGCCTGGCGGTGCCCTCGAGCTGGTCGTGCGCGTCGGCGAAGATCGTGGCCGACTCCTCACCCACTGCGGCCCGCAACGCGGCGGCCGTCCCCCGCTTGCGGCCCACATAGGCAACGAAGCCCAGGACCCACTCCTCGAGCGCCTCGACGGGGGCCATGCGTTGCAGCAGGTCAGTGGCCGTTGCGCACAGCTCGTCGACGCCATCGCGGTAGACCATCTCGACCAAGGCCGTGCGGCTCGGGAAGTGCCGGTAGAGCGTGCCCACCCCGACGCCCGCGCGGCGGGCGATCTCCTCAAGAGAGCCGTCAACGCCCGACTCGGCGAACACGTCGCTCGCTGCCGCCAGGATCTTCGCCCGGTTGCGCACGGCGTCCGCGCGCAATGGTCGGGCCGTCGTCGTCGCCGCTGCCGGCGCGGTCGCCGCTGCCGGCGCGGTCGCATTCCGGTCTTCCACCAACGTCCTTTCGCCACTGCCGTGGATGGCCCGCCGCAAAAGCCGTTGCTAATCGGAGGCTCCCTCCGTATAGTTTCTTAGCGGAGGCTCCATCCACTTAGCGTCAATCCTATCCCCTTGGAGGCCCTCGTGTCCTCAGCCCCTCCGTCCCTGCCGCGCCCGGCGTCGTCGCGACTGGTCCTGGCAGCGATCCTCACCACACAGCTCATGATCGTGCTCGACATGACGATCGTGAACGTCGCACTCCCCCAGATCCAGGCGGGGCTCGCGTTCAGCCCGACGGCCCTGTCCTGGGTGATCAACGCCTACACCCTCGCCTTCGGCGGCCTACTGCTCCTCGGCGCCCGGGCAGGTGACCTGCTCGGGCGGCGGCGAGTCCTCATCGCCGGCATCGCCCTGTTCGTGGTGGCCTCATTCGCGGGCGGGCTCGCCCAGACGGGGCTTCAGCTGCTGGCCGCCCGGGCCGTGCAGGGTGTCGGCGCCTCGTTCGCCGCGCCGTCGGTGCTGGCCCTGTTGGTCGGCAGGTTCCCCGAAGGCCGGGAGCGGGCCCGGGCCCTCGGCTGGTTCTCCGCCGTCGCAATAGGCGGCTCGGTCATCGGGCTGATCGCCGGCGGCATACTCGTCCAGTGGGTGTCGTGGCGTTGGGTCTTCTTCGTCAATGTCCCCATCGGCCTGACGCTGATGGTTGTCGCCAGGCGGGTTCTCGCGGAGACTCCGCGGCACCTCGGCAGGTTCGACGTCGCCGGCGCCCTCACGGCCACCCTCGGCACCACCGCCGTCGTCTACGGCTTCGTCCGAGCAGCATCCGACGGATGGGTCAACGTCGGGACCGGGATCGCGTTCCTCGTGGGCGCCGCCCTGATCTACCTGTTCGTCAGCGTGGAGCGACGCGTCGACGACCCGGTCACTCCCCTCGAGCTGTTCCGCCATCGCACCCGTGCGGCATCGCTCCTGGGCCGCGTCCTGCTCGTCGCCGCGATGATGGGGATGTTCTTCTACCTCACCCAGTTCCTGCAGGACATCCTCGGCTACACGCCCCTCGCGACCGGTCTCGCCTTCCTACCGCTCACGGCGGCGCTGTTCGCCATGTCGCGCCTGTCTGCCGGCCTGATGGGGCGGGTGGAGCTGCGCACGTTGATGGTGGGCGGACTGGCGATATCGACCCTCGGGCTGCTCACCCTGACCCGGCTGTCCGCCGACAGCGGCTACCTGGCGGTCCTCGCGCCGCTGATGCTGTTCGGCATCGGCAACGGGCTCGCGATCGTTCCGCTGACCGCGGCGGGGCTCACAGATGTCGCACCGCAGGATGCCGGGGCGGCCTCAGGCCTGGTGAACGTGGCGCAGCAGATCGGCGGCTCGCTCGGCCTGGCCATCCTCGTCACCATCGGTACCGGCGCGGCCAAGGCTGCCCCATCGGTCGGGACGACGGCGCCCCAGATCGCGCGACACGCCTTCGTGGTGGGAGCCGATCGGGCGTTCCTCGCCTCCGCGCTCCTCATCGTGGCAACCGTCGTGCTCCTCGCCCTCGCGATCCCGTCGAGCCAGACGAAGCGGGCGGAGCGCGGCGACCCTGCCGTGGTCCCCACGGAGCGTCCGGCCCTCCAGAGCGAGGGCGCCGACCTCCGCTGACGGGCACGGGGCGGGCCGCGGGGCTCGAGGGGCGCCACGAGCCCCGCGACTCACCCCGGCTCGGTCTCAGGCGAGGCCTCGCGCACGAGCCGGCCGGAGACGTTCAGCGACGGCGTCCTAGCCATCATCGCGATCCGCGCGTCGCAGCGAGGGCGTCCGCGGTGCTCTGGTCGCGACGGACCGGCACGAGGTCGAGGACGGAGATGACGGCGGGCGGGTCGCACCTCGGATGCACCGGTGACGCCGGCGGCCCCGTCCCCAGGTATGCCGCTGACTATCCGCGCGGTGCTGAGTGCCGCGAGTCGACCATCCGGACAGGGCAGACATCCCAGGTTCTGGTGGTGTCAAGCGGCGGCTGTTGTGTGGCCTGCCCATGCGTTGTGTTCGTCGCAGGGTGTGGGTCTTCAAAACTCTACGAGAACCGGAGAACCCGGGGGAGGAGGAGCCCGTGCAGACGACGCGAATCAGGCGCACCCCCGCAGGCCCGCTGCCCCCTCCACCGTCAATCTTGCGCGGCGGTTACGCGTGTCTTACCGGCCCCTTACGCGTGGCGACTTCTGGGGCGCCCGCTCCGCAGACTACAGGTGATCGCGTCGCCGAACGCGCCACCTGAACAGGAAGGGCCCCCCTCATGAAGACCACCACCCGCACCTCCGTCCTGGCTGCCGCGGCGGCCGGGGCAGTTCTCGTCAGCATGACCGGAACGGCTTCGGCCCACCAGAGGGCCGTCGTCGGCCACGCCTACGAGGCCACCAACAACGCAGCCGGAAACGCGCTGACGGTCTTCGACCGCTACGCCGACGGCTCGCTGAGACCGGCAGGATCTGTGGCGACCGGGGGCTTGGGGTCGGGTGGGTCCCTGCACTCCCAGGGCGGGGTCGCCCGCGATGGCCGGACCGTCTTTGTCGTCAATGCCGGAGACGACACAGTCTCGGCTCTGGCGGTCACCGAGGACGGTCTGGTGTTGCGTGGCCGGATCAGCTCCGGCGGCGACCTCCCGGTCAGCGTCACCGTGCACGGCGGCGTCGGCTATGTGCTCAACCAGGGCAGCGACACGGTCCGCGGGTTCCGCTACGACGGTGCCGGCAACCTCCGCGCCCTGCCCGGCTCGACCCGCGGTCTCACGCCCAACCCCGCAGGCGGCAGCACCGATGCTGCCCAGGTGTCCTTCACCCCCAACGGCCGCGCGCTGGTGGTCACCGAGAAGGCGTCCAACACCATCGATACCTTCAACGTCATCCGCGGGCGCGCAGGGAAGGCGACGCCCCACGCGTCGGCCGGAACGACCCCCTACGGGTTCGACTTCGACCACCGCGGCACGGCGATCGTCTCCGAGGCGAGCACCGGTTCGGCCTCGTCATACCGAGTCCGCCCGTTCAGGGCCGTCACGGCGGCACTGGGGGACACCCAACTGGCCGCCTGCTGGGTCGCCGTCGCCGGGAACCACGCCTACGTCGTGAACGCAGCCAGCACCTCCATCTCGTCATACACGATCGCCCGGGACGGGACGCTGACCCTGGCCAGCGCTGTGGCTGCTACCACCGGTGCCGGCCCGACGGACGCGGCAGTGTCACCGGACCAGCGCACCCTGACGGTTCGTCTCGGCGACGGGTCGCTCGCCTCGTTCCGCATCGGCCATGAGGGTGGACTGACCTCGACCGGCACCGCCGCGGCCACGGCATACGGCACCGCCGGCCTGGCCGCCGACTGAGCCGTGCGCAGAGGGGTGCCCGCTCACCGGAGCGGACACCCCCCTGCCACCTCGCGGACTACTGGCTTCTGACTCATCCGTGGGTCATGTCCGGGAGGTGGACAGGCTTGTGGCCGCCAACGTGGGGATGAGGCAGCGGCGGGCCTACCGATCCAGACCCGAGTGCCCCAACCGCCTCCCCGTCCGGGTCAGGGATGGAGCCGCCGCAGGCGAGGATCGGCGGCCCCAACCGCGGTGCAGTATGCCGCCGCAGGGGCATCCTCCCGGTGCGCCGCCGAGCCCGGTCAGATCGGCGCCGGTGGCTCGACGGGATGTCGAGCCACCAGCGCCTGATGTTCCCTGATGGCGGAGCGGGGGTTGGGTGTCGGTCAGTGGTGGGGGTGGTGACCCCGGCCCGGCCGCACCTTGCCCTTGGAGACGGTCACCGGCTGGTCGAGGTGGCGGAACTGTCCGGTGTAGGACCCGACCTTGATGCCGTGCACTCCCTGGAGGGAGGCGAGCTGGTCGGACGGCACGCTCTGCATGGCGACGTTGAGGATCCTCATCGCGCTGCGCTGGAGGTCGCCCAGCCGCATGTCGTAGGACGTGGGGTAGTCGCCCGTCATCACGACGGTGTAGGCCGTGACGGGGGTGGTGTCGTCACCAGGTGTGGCGTGGGTGACGTCGGAGAGGGAGATCGCGGCCCGCACTGACATCTGGAATTGAGCCGACGACGCGGGCTGGGACCGGCGCCTGTTACAAAGCTTAGTAAGGTTTATGGGGATCACATAAAGCGCCCTAACATTAGTGACATGGTCGGGTGAAGGCGCTGACGAACCCATACACCCCGAACGCCGGTGCCGAACCCCAGGCCGTCGTCGGTCGTGACGATCAGCTGGAGTCCTTCGACCTGCTGCTCGCCCGGATCCAAGCCGGGCGGACGGAACAGTCGATGATCATCACGGGCCTTCGGGGTGTCGGCAAGACGGTGCTGCTTGGCCAGTTCCGATCGAAGGCACTCGGCCTCGACTGGGTGGTTGTCGAGCTTGAGGTCAGCAAGAACGACGAGTCTGCCTTCCGGCGAGACATCGCGACTCGACTGCGGACGGCCCTGTTCGAGTTGTCCCCCAAGGCCAAGTGGAGCGACCGGTTCAAGCACGCTGCCTCGGTCCTGAAGTCCTTCACCGTCACCGTCGATTCGAGCGGGACGTGGAGCGCGGGCCTGGATGTCGAGGCCGCTGAAGGGTTCGCCGACCACGCGGACCTGGCGCTCGATCTGACCGACGTGTTCCTCGCCGTTGGTGAGGCAGCCTCCGAGCGGGGCCGCGGCGTCGTTCTGCTCTTCGATGAGATCCAGTTCCTCAGCAGGCAACAACTCGAAGCCGTCATAGAAGCGCTCCACAAGATGGTCCAACGAAAGCTGCCGATCACCCTCGTCGGAGCTGGCCCCCCGCAAATCGCCGAACTGGCCGGCGACGCCAAATCCTGTGCCGAGAGGCTTTTCAAGTTCCCCGCGATCGGTGTCTTGTCCCCCGCCGACGCGCAGGCCGCCCTGGTCCGTCCCGCCGAAGAGGAAGGGGTGCGTTACACCCCGGACGCACTGGACGAAGCCGTCGCGATCACCGGAGGCTACCCATACGTCCTGCAGGAACTGGGCTACGCGGCATGGACCGTCGCGATGGGCCCGGTGATTACCCGCGACGACATCATCACCACGGTTCCCGGCTATGAAGCGAAGTTGGACGAGTCGTTCTTCCGGGTACGCCTCGACCGCGCAACAGAGCTGCAGCGAGCCTACCTGCGGGCAATGGCCCAGCTCGGCCCAGAACCCCAGAAAGCCTCAGACGTCGCCGACGCGATGGGCAGGACGTCACAGAACCTTGCCCCCACACGGGCCGAGCTGATCAACATGGGGCTGCTGTACACCCCAGAACACGGCTACGCGGCGTTCACGGTCCCGCATTTTCGACAAGGTCATCCTGCGGGCGATCCCCGAGCTGGTCGTGCCACCCCTCCGCCGCCGCAAGGGCACCGAGTCCTAACGATCCACTCGTTCGCTCACGCCAGCACAGACCGGGCCACAAGTGCCCCACACCGCCGCACGTCGACCTGGACTCCTGAGTCCGGCCCTTCGAAGTTGCTGTTGCCAGGGGGCTCGGCCCGGCGGCCGGTCAGGTGTTCACTAGTGCCGTTCCGCGGGGGTTTCGGCGCCCGACGGTGAACATGGCGAGCAGGTCGAACGTGACCGCTGCCGCGGCGAGGGCCGTGATCTGCGCGTGGTCGTATGGGGGTGAGACCTCGACGACGTCCGCTCCCACGACCTGTAGGTCGGCGAGCGCGTAGAGGATCATCTCGAGCTCGCGCGTGGTGAGTCCGCCCGGTTCCGGGGTGCCGGTTCCGGGCGCGTGGGCCGGGTCGAGCACGTCGATGTCGACGCTGATGTACACGGGTCGGTCGGATACCCGCTCGCGGATGCGGTCTGCGGCCTCCTCGACCCCGCGGCGGGCCACCTCGAGGGTCGTGATCGTCGCGAAGCCGAGGGCTCGGTCCTCGGCGAAGTCGAGGGCCGAGGGGGTGCTCTGTCGGACTCCGACGTGGGCGCAGTGGTCCACCGCGAGCAGGCCCTCCTCGGCGGCCCTCCGGAACGGAGTCCCGTGGGTGAGCGGGGCACCGAAGACGTTGTCCCAGGTGTCGAGATGGGCGTCGAAGTGTACGAGGGCAAGGGGGCCGTAGCGGGCTGCGGCGGCTCGAAGGAGGGGTAGGGCGACGGTGTGGTCGCCACCGAGCGCGACGATGTGGTCGGCGTTCCGGTACAGGTGTCCGGCCGCGGTCTCGATCTGACCGACGGCGCGAGCTATGTCGAAGGGGGTCGCGCCCACGTCGCCGGCATCGGCGACCTGCATCGCTTCCCAGGGGTCCACCCGCAGGCCGATGTGGTGCGGACGCAGGAGCTTCGACCCGGCACGCACCGCCTCCGGGCCGAAGCGAGCGCCGGGGCGGTAGGTGGTGCCGGAGTCGAACGGGACGCCGAGGATCGCGACGTCGGCGCGCCCGACCTCGTCGAGTCGCGGCAGGCGTGCGAAGGTGGAGGGGCCGGCGAACCGGGGCAGCTCCAGGCGCGCGTCGGGCGGACCGACGACGGTGCGCGGCGACACGGCGGGTGGGTCGCTGCTCGGCTTCCCGTTCATCGGTCCCGCTCGCCGTCGCCCGCCGGGCTTGCCAGGGTCCCCAGGGCGGCACAGGAGCGCCGGATCAGGTCGGTGTCCTGTGGGCCGAGGACCTCACGGACGGCGTACCCCGTGATCGTCGCCTGCACGGCCTGCGCGACCTCCCGACCTTGCTCCGCAGTGCTGCGAACCGAGTCGCCGGCACCGTCGAGCAACCGGCCCGCGAACAACCGGGCGAGCCCGGCAAGGTCCTCACGCGCCCACTCGCCGAGCTTGGCGGTGAGGCGTTCGTCCTGGGCGGCCTCGATGAGCACCTGGAGCTCGAACAGGTTCCTGGCCGCGGTGTCACCCCCGTAGCTGGCCAGCCACGCGTCGACGTACCGCGCGATCGTCTGGCCCAGGGTCAGGTCCGGGCCGATGTCGTCGAGGAACCCCTCGATGCGGTCGACGTTCTCGCTGACCAACGCGACGAGCAGGTCGCGTTTGCTCCCGAAGATCGAGTAGACGGCTCCGGTGGTGAGGTCGGCGGCCGCGGCGATCGCCTCGAGGGAGACCGCCGCTCCGTCCTGGCTGACGAGCAGCCTCGCCGCGTCGAGCAGGGCCTGCCGGTTCGCCGCCTTGGCCTCGGCGCGCGTCATTCGCATCCCGGTGCTCCGATCGCGAGAAGTGGGGACTGCTGCAACCGTAACGATATTATGGCAATAGTCTCATCATCAAGGGAGGGACGGCCATGACCCAGGGCCTCGGGCCGCAGGCACAGTCCATGACGCTGCGCGACGGACGCACCGTCAGCTGGTACGAGTTCGGCGACCACGCAGGTGTCCCCTGCATCTACATCCCCGGCACTCCGGAGTCCGGACTCGCCGGCGGCTGCTACGACGAGAGCGCTCGCGCAGCGGGGATCCGTTGGATCTCGGTCGACAAACCCGGCTACGGGCACTCCGACCCGCTCCCGGGACGCCGGCTCACGGACTGGCCGGCGGATGTCAGCCAGCTGGCCGATCGGTTGGCGCTGACCCGGTTCGCCGTCACGGGCGAGTCAGGCGGCGGCCCGCACGCGCTCGCGACCGCCGCCGCGCTGGGCGATCGGGTCGCACTGGTCGCCCTGTTGGCCTCGGCGGGAGTGCCGCTCAGCGGCCGGACTCCTCGCGGGCTGACCCCGCTCAACGCCCTTCTCTACGGGTGCGCCCGCGTCGATCGGCGGCTCGTCCGGGCCGCTTTCGCCGGGATCGCGTTCGCGATGCGGCACGAGGCGTCCATGCCGTGGCTCGTCGGCCTGTTAGGTCGTGGCGTCCCGGAGGTCGATCTCCGGGCCATGACCGAACCGGCGTACGAGGCGCGGCTCGCCGCAGGTCCCGACGCGTTCACCCAGGGCAGCCGCTGGGCCGCCGAGGAGTTCCTCATGCTCCGGTCGCCCTGGCATCTCGACCTCTCGACCATAGCGGCGCCGATCCACCAGTGGCACGGCGCGCGTGACCGCCACGTCCCGCTCCCCGTCGCGCGAGCCCTCGGTCACCAGCTCCCCAACGTGGCGGCGCACATCGACGACGACGCCGCTCACACCGTTGGTTTCACGCACCGTGACGCCGTCATGGCCGTTCTCCTCGCCTCCCTGCGGCCCACCCATCCCGACTGAGCCGCGTGGTACGGCTTCCCGCGCGGCAAGACCTCGCTCGCCAGGCCACGTGGTCGCTCAACGCATCCTCCGTCGCCTGCCGACCATCCCTATCGCCCTGATGGGCCAGCGCCCGACGCGTGTGCGAGGGCGATCCCCCGGTGGCGCCACCGGCCGGTGGCGATGCTCGCTACCAGCGCACAGATCACCATGGTGGCCGCAGCGTGGCCAATCGCACGCGCCACTGAACCGCCCGGCGGTCTGGTGGCGTAAGAGTGATGTGACGCTGCTTGAGCGAAGGGACGCTATGGGCGAGGAGACGGCCGACGACCGCCAGCCGAGCCCGCGTCCGTGGGTCGCGTTGGCCGCGGTCGCGGTCATCGCCGGCGTGACGCGGGCGGCCCGCCTGTCCGTGGACCAGACGCCCGCCACGCCGGGCAGCCCGACCCCGACCCTGTCGCCGTCGTCCCCGCCGGCCTCCAGGTCGCCCTCGCCCAGCGCGTCACCGTCACCTCACCGACGTCGGCGGCCGCCGCGCCCGCGTGCCGAGGCTCCCAGCTGCCCGCCTCCATCGGGCCCCATGGACCGGCCGCCGGGACCGAGAACATCCTCACCCTCCTGCACAACACGAGTGACCGGACCTGCACCCTCGGCGGCCCGCCCACCCTCACCGGGGTGCGCGCGGACGGCTCGACGAGCCCCCTTGGCTTCCGCCGCACGAGCAACCAGGCCTACATCGCTCTGACGACGACCGGCCCTGGACCGCTGCCTCCAGGAGGGCGCGGCGGCATCAACGTGACCGAGGGGCTGAACAACTGCACCAAGCTCGGGACCTTCGCATACCTACGGATCGCCCTGCCGGGCAACCAGCATGTCGACATGCCCTGGCCTGGCGCGCTCTCGCTAGAGCTGCCCGATCTACCAGGTCCGGGCTGGACTGCTGCCATCAGAGACACTGCAGCCTTGACGCCTCGGTCTGGGGCGTATGCCGTCAGCGCACGTCCCAACTGCGGCCCCGCGCCGCCGGCGCCGGGGGCTGCGGTGAGGGCACGGTGTCGGCGCAGGTGAGCGGCCGAGCCTACGGCGCCCAGATCACTCCGGGCGCCTGCGTGCCCCGGCGATGACCTGACCCGTTCCGGCCGCTTGTCGAGCGACGGACGAGGTGTGGGGGCTTCGTGTTCGCCCGCGCGAGGTTTCGGCTCGGTCCTAGTCTGAGCTCATGGATGACGCCCGACGCACTACCTACGTCCTCGTCGATGGGGAGAACATCGATGCCACCCTGGGCTCATCGATTCTCGGTCGCCGTCCACGGTCTGAGGAGCGTCCGCGGTGGGAGCGGCTGCTGCATTTCGCTGAAGAGCGCTGGGGGCAGCCGACAAAGGGGCTGTTCTTCCTCGCCGCGAACAATGAGCTTCCAATGGCGTTCGTGCAGGCCCTCCTCGCGATCGGATTCCGGCCCGTCGCGCTCACGGGCGGCGACGACGTGAAGGTCGTCGACATCGCGATCCAGCGAACTCTTGCCGAACTCGTCCACCGTGAGGCGGACGTGCTCCTGGTCAGCCACGACAGAGATTTCGTTGAGCAGGTCCGTGCCCTCCTCGACGGTCGCCGGGTAGGTGTGGTCGGATTCAGTGAGTACCGCAGCACCGCCTTCGCCCACCTTGTCGATGAGGGTCTCGAGGCGATCGACCTTGAGTACGACGTGCACGCGTTCAACGAGCGGCTGCCGCGGGTCCGCATCATCTCGATCGACGAGTTCGACCCGGTCGAGTTTCTTTAGCCGTCCAACCGCGCCATCGAGCGGCGGCCTCCTGATCGCCCCGTCCACTGAGTGCTGCGCCCCCGAGCGTTCAGGGACAGATGAGCACCTGCTACACACCGCCGCCTGAGGACCCTCATGGCGGCCGCGTCTCGCCCGCCTGAGTCCGTCACGAAGAGGACTCGAGAGCCTGTCGCAGCCAGGCATTGCGCTGCCGGATGAGTTTCGCCATGTAGCGGGAGAGAACTGCGCGGTCGAGGAGCCTTCCCACGGGGCCGCCGGGCGAGCGGAACTCCACCTCGTCGATCATCTCCGTTCCGCCCGAGGCAGTCGGTTCGAAACGGTGCTCATGCCGCCAGCAGGCAAACGGTCCGCGCACCTGCTCGTCGACGAACCGCACAGGCCGGTCGTACCCGGTGATGGCCGAGGTCATGCGAAACCAGACGCCGAAGTGACGAGCCCGCCACGTGACCGTGTCACCGAGGGCCATCTGGCCGGAGATGATGGCTCCGACGGCCCGCTCGCCCGAGGGCCCCATCGACTTCGTATGCGCGTCCACGGACAGCGACAGGTCGAAGCATCGAGCCGGCTCAGCGGTGATGTGCGTCTGGACTTCGAAGCGTGGCACGACCCAAGTACACCGCGGCCGGTTCAGTGGTCGGGCCGTGATTGGTCTGCACGTGGGCGACGCCGTCCCCGACCCGAAGCTGCACCGCCGGCATTCGCCGAACCAGGTGCGTCACTCCGCGAGCCGACCCTCTGCTCAGCGGCTCAAGGGGGCGGCTGGCCGGGTCGGCCGTGGCCATCAGCTAGGAGCCCCGAGGTGTGAGTGCACCCCTCGGCGGGGGGCGGGCGCCGTCCTCGAAGTCCGGTCGTGGCTCGGCCCCTCTCCTGGTGGCGGCCAGCGCGGTCTCCGGCGTCTCCCGTTCTCCCCGGGGAGCCCGTCCGCTGGCCCAGGACCTGGCCCATGGCCTCGCTGGCCGAGTAGCCGCCCTGATGCCAACGCCGCCTCCCGGGCCGCTGAGGCTGGACGAACCCTCCCTCAGGCCGAGCTGGATCTCCGACGCCAACTCCTGGTCAGTGACCTGGAGGCATCCGCACCTGATCCGGAGCAACGAACGGCCCTACTCGAGATCCTGGGTCGGCGTTCGTGGTGTCCGGGTCAGCAGTGGCGGTCGTCCTGGCTGCGGCGGCACAGGTCCTGATGCCGCTAGAAGAAGCCCCTTCCGGCAGAGACAGGGACCGCACGCTCGGCAGGGGCCGTATCTGCCACGCGCTGGGCCGCGAGGAAGGCCGCGGCCCCCGCGATCCATCCGCCGACGACGTCTGTGGGCCAATGCCAGCCCAACAGGACTGCACTGACCCCCACCAGGGCACTCATCGTGCCCGCACAAGCCCACGCGACCCGCGTCGTGTGCGGCGTCCATCCCAGACCCACAGCAAGCGCCTCAGCGAGAAGGAACAGCGACACCGTTGCCGACGCGGCATGCCCTGACGGGAACGAGGTGCCCCCTGCAAGGAGATGGTCGAAGCCGCCGCTGGGCGCGGTGCGTCCGCTGACGTGCTTCAGCAGCCACATCCCGCCGTCCAGGAGCAGCAGGCCAGCGGAGGGACCCGCGAGGACGCGCCACCGCCTGGTCCGGTATGCCGCCCACCCGGCGACCGCCACCACAACCGGCTCGATGAGCCGGTACTGACCTACGACCACAACCACCCTGGCCACGTCATGGATCAGCAGCGATCCGTCCGCCTGCATGACGGTGTCCAGGACAGAGCGGTCAAACCCCGCCGTGACTCCGGTAACTACGAGCACGCTCAGCAGTCCGCCCGACAGCAACAACGTGGCCACCGGCGATGACAGGACCGAACGCCAGATCATGCCGCCCGCAGCCCAGGCACCGCCACCACCGGGAGGCGCGTCGCTCGAGCCCAGATCAGGGAGCGTGTCATCGCCGCCGCGATGAGGGTCGTCACCTGCCGGGCGTCCGGGAGCCCGTCCCAACGTCCACTGGGTCCGCATCACAAGAGGCGACGCTAAGCAGCAGTCCTGCACCCCTCCTGGACCCTCCCTGAACAATCCAGGGGTCCAATCCCCGCCACGCCCTCCATCCGGCAGACCCCACTTATGGGGACGTGAACCGCCTGTGAGTCCGGAGACCTATCCGTTTGAGAGTTCAGCTTCGTGCTGGGCCCGTTGTTCAGCGTTGTAGGCGGTCTCGAGCTCGGCAGGGCCTGGTGCTGCCTTCGCCCGCGCCCGCCGCGCAGCGCACTGCGGACGGACGAGTACAACGTGCCGGTGCCTACCGCACGGACGATGTCGTGATCGGCGAGTTCCTCGGCGACCAGGAGGCTCTCGTCCTCGCCCCATCCGAATCCGACGGCGGCCAACTGCCCTTCGCGTTGCCACCGGACGGCCGCTCGGACTGGGCCGGCTGCCGCGGGCGATCACGCCGAGTTCCCGGAGCGGTATCTGAACGCGCTCGGCGACGAGTACTGGGAACCGTCCGCGTGATCACACTCCGGTTGACGATCGGGCTACTTGCCGCCTTCGTCGTCGCGATCGTTGCCGGCACCAGGCTGGCGATGGCGCAGGCACCAGGACTGCCGAAGGTCTGGTTGACACGAGGTCGCTGGGTCACTCTCGGCGATGTCGACGAGGATCGACAGGGCGGCTCGGGCATCCGCGCTTGCTTGGGCGTCCACTGCGAGCCAGGGCGGGCTGTTCTGGTCGGCGAGCTCGTTCTGCAGGTGCCTGACCCCTCGCCCGTCGCTCTGGTAGGTCCGACGGTCCGCGAGGCCGTATGGGTCCTCCAGGCAGGCCAACAGGATGACGGCGTCGCGCAGGTGGCGCCCGGGGTCTCTCCAGTCGGCCATTGGGGCGGCCGCCGTGAGGATCAGGCCCCCATACGCGTCGGGGATCGACAAGACGGTGGCCGGACCGTCGGTGGCGGGGCGAACGTTGCGATGGGCATGTCAGTACCACCGAGGGCGCCCGACTCCGTTGGAGCAGCGCCTGATGTACCCGCGCTGCGGCCCCTGCTCGCCGCACCGGGGTGTCCGGCTACCCGGGCGGGGGGCGCCCAGCGGTGGCCGGCCCGGGCGACCCGGTTCGTGAGATCGCGACCGTCATCGGCCGGCGGCTGGGCATGCCGTTAGAGCCCGGGCCGCAGGAGGCCCTCGGCCCAATCGCCGCGGCCGACCAGCCCTCGTCCAGCGCCCACACCCGGGAGGTGGCTCGGCTGAGAGCCTGCGCAACCGAGCCTCCAGCCGTAGAACATCCGGACCAAGGTCCACCCAGGGCGGGCGCCGGCGTCCCTAGTCGCCCCAGCGCTGCTTCCGCAGCTCGCGCTTGAGGATCTTGCCCGCGCCGGAGATCGGCAAGGCGTCGCGGAGCTCGACGGTGCGGGGCGCCTTGTAGCCCGCGATCAGGCCCTTGACGTGCTCGCGGAGTGCATCGGCGGAGGGCCGTGGCGCCCGCGGCCGGCACGACCACGGCGTGGACGCGCTCGCCCCACTCGTCGTCGGGCACACCGATCACCGCGCAGGAGGCCACGTCCGGGTGCTTCGCCAGCGCGTTCTCGACCTCGACCGAGTACACGTTCTCGCCCCCGGAGACGATCATGTCTTTGATCCGGTCGACGACGTAGACGTAGCCCTCGTCGTCCATCCGCCCGCCGTCGCCGGTGTGCATCCAGCCGCCGCGCAGCGCCGCCGCGGTCTCCTCGGGCTGGTTCCAGTAGCCGACCATGACGTGGGCCCGCAGACGATCTCGCCGACCGCGCCGTGCGGGGACCTCGCGTCGTCCTCGTCGACGATCCGCACCTCGCTGTGCGGCGCGGCGCGCCCGGCCGAGCGCACCAGTACGGGGTCGTCGGCGCCTCCGGGGAGAGCAGCGTCGCGACCGGCGAGAGCTCGGTCATCCCGTAGGCCTGGGTGAACCGGCGGCGGGCAGGCGCTTCGCGGCGCGCTCGAGGACGGCCTCGGAGATCGGCGACGCGCCGTAGATGAGGTGCCGCAGGCTGGTCAGGTCGGCCCGGCGGCCTCCGGGGCGTCGACCAGCATCTGGATCATCGTCGGGACGAGCAGGACGTCGGTGACCCCGTGACGCGCCATCGCCTCGGCGACCCCGGCCGGCGTGAAATCGGGACGATCACATGGGTGCCGCCCACGAGTTGCGCGCCACCCACGCGGCGCCGTCGGCGAGGTGGAACATCGGCGCGGCGTGCAGGAGGCGCCCGCCCGGGGTCACGAACGAGCGGAGGCCGCGGTGCCGAGCGCCGAGGCCAGCAGGTTCGCGTGGCTGAGCACGACGCCCTTGGGCGTCCCGTGGTGCCGCCGGTGTAGTAGATGCCGTAGGGCTCGGCGCCGCCGCGGCGCGCGTCCGGCACCGGCTCGTGCCCGCGACGAGCGCCTCGAAGGACACCATCCCCTCGGGGAGGTCGCCGTCGCCGCAGTAGACGACGGTGCGGACGTTCGGCACCGCGCCGGCCAGGACCGCGGGCACGGCCGGGAGAACGTGTCGTCGACGAGCAGGATCGCCGCCCCCGCGTCCTCCAGCGAGAACGCGATCTCCGCGGGGCTCCAGCGGATGTTCACGGGGGTGACGACGCCGCCCGCCCACGGCACCGCGAGCAGGTACTCGTGATAGCGGTCGGAGTTCAGCGAGAGCATCGCGACGCGATCGCCCGGGCCCAGCCCGAGCCCGTGCAGCGCGCCGGCGAGGCGGGCGACGCGGTCGCGGCACTCCGCCCAGGTGCGGACGCGCTCACCGCAGATGGTGACCACGCGATCCGGCTCATGCTGCAGGGCCCGGTGCAGGGTCTGGGTCACGCGCATGAGTTGGCCTCCATACCCCGTTGTGAATGGTGCAACTTCCCGCTCTCGTAGCAGAGTGGCGCTGCCCTTGCCTGATGTCAAGGCCTTCTGTCACTCTAAGTGAATACCGATTCGCCTCATGGAGGTCGACGTGAACAGAGTGATGGTCGCGGGAGTGGGGATGGTCCCGTTCGCAACCCCCAGTAAGAGCGAGCCCTACGACACGATGGCTGCCGGTGCGATCCGCACCGCGCTCGCCGACGCCGGCATCGAGCTCGACCCACGTGCAGCAGGCCTTCGCCGGCTACGTCTACGGCGACTCGACCTGTGGCCAGGCGCGCGCTCTACCAGTCGGGCCGGACCGGCATCCCGGTCGTCAACGTGAACAACAACTGCTCGACCGGCTCGACGGCGCTCTACCTCGCCCGGCAGGCCGTAGCCAGCGGCGAGGTCGACGTGGCGCTCGCGGTCGGCTTCGAGCAGATGCGGCCGGGGCGCCATCGCCGAGCACTGGGCCGACCGGACGAGCCCCTTCGCGGCGTTCGACGAGGTCCGCATCGGAGCCAGGGCGACGACGAGACGCGCCGCTTCGCGGCCCAGTTCTTCGGCGGCGCCGGCCGCGCCTACGCCGAAGAGTACGGCACCGCCGCCGGAGACGTTCGCCCGGATCGCGGTCAAGGCACGTCGCCACGCGGCGAACAACCCCTACGCGGTCTTCCGCGACCAGCTGACGGTCGAGCAGGTGCTCGACTCGCCGCAGCATCTACGGCCCGCTCACCCGGCTCCAGTGCTGCCCGCCGACCTGCGGCGCCGCCGCGGCCGTTCTCACCTCGCGGGAGTACGCGCGCCGCGCACGGCCTCGACCGCACGTGCGGATCGCCGCCCAGGCCCTCACCAGCGACTCCGCGACTCACGTTCGACGGCGACATGCGCCGGCTGGTCGGCTACGACACCGCCGCGGCCGCCGCCGCAGCAGGTCTACGAGGCAGCCGGCGTCTCCCCCACGCGACATCCCCGTCGTCGAGCTGCACGACTGCTTCACCACCAACGAGCTGCTCAGCTACGAGGCGCTCGGCCTCACCCCGGAGGGCACCGCGGAGAAGTTCATCCTCGACGGTGACAACACCTACGGCGGCCGCGTGGTCACCAACCCCTCCGGCGGCCTGCTGTCCAAGGGACATCCGCTCGGGGCCGACCGGCCTGGCGCAGTGCGCCGAGCTCACCTGGCAGCTGCGCGGCGAGGCAGGCGCGCGCCAGGTCGAGGGCGCCACCCTCGGCGCTGCAGCACAACCTCGGCCTCGGCGGCGCCTGCGTCGTCACGCTGTACGAGCGGTGCCCGATGATCCCTCGACCGACCGCGGTCCGCGGTCCGAACCGAGCCACTCGAGGTGAGGGTGGAGCGCGGCCGGCTGCGCATGTTCGCCGCCGCCATCGGCGAGACCGACCCGATCTACACCGACGTCGAGGCGGCACGTGCCGCCGGCCACCCGGACCTGCCTGTGCCCCCGACGTTCTCTCTTCGGACTCGAGTCTGGAGCCGCCCGACCCGTTCGGCTGGCTCGAGCAGCTCGGCATCGACCTGCGGCGTGTCCTGCACGGCGAGCAGCGCTTCGACTACCACCGGCTCTGCCACGCCGGGTGACACGTCTCTGCCTGACCAGCGAGGTCACCGACATCACGGACAAGAAGGGCGGCCGGCTGACCCTGGTCAACCGGCAGACCGACGTGACGCGCGTCGACCAGCCGGTCGCCGACGCTGCACAGCGTCATCGTCGTCCGCAACCAGGAGGCGCGCTCGTGATCGCGGGCCGCGACGTCCGGGTGGGCAGACGCGCTGCCGCCCGCTGACCGTCGCACCGATCACCCGGACGACGCTGGCCCTGTTCGCCGGTGCGTCCGGCGACCACAACCCGATCCACATCGACATCGACGCTGGCCCGCATCCGCCGGCATCGACGATGTCTTCGCGCACGGCATGCTCTCCGCTGCCTACGTCGGCCGGCTGCTCACCGCGTGGGTTCCGCAGGAGCGCCTGCGCTCCCTGGCGCTGCGCTTCACAGCGATCACCCCTGTCGCTCGGCCGAGCCCACCTGCACCGGCACCGTGACCGCCATCGCTCGAGGACGGCCTGAGCTGCGTCGCCGACATCGCTCTCCGGTCACCCTCGCCGACGGCACCACCACCGTCACGCGGCACGGCTCGCGATCGCCCTGCCCGACGACCGAAGGAGCAGCCATGGGACCAAGCTCGACGGCAAGGCCGCGATCGTCACCGGCTCCGGCCGCGGCATCGGCCGCGCGATCGCGCGTGAAGCTCGCCGCGCGACGGCGCGCAGCGTCGTCGTCAACGACCTCGACGCAGGACGCCGGCCGGGACACGGTCGACGACGATCGAGAGCGCCGGCGGCCAGGCCGTCGCCTGTCGCGGGCAGCGTCACCGAGCGCCGGCTTCGCCGAGCGATTCGTCGAGCCGCGGTCGACAGCCTTCGGCGGGCTCGACATCATCGTCAACAACGCTGGCTACACCTGGGACGGGGTGGTCCAGAAGATGACCGACGAGCAGTGGGACGGCCATCCTCGACGTCCATCTCACCGGCGCCGTTCCGGCATCCTGCGCGCCGCCCAGCCGGTCATCGCGCGCGGCCGCCAAGGCAGGCCGCGGGCGGCCGGCGACCGGTGCCCTGCCGCAAGGTCGTCAACATCTCCTCGATCGCCGGCCTGGGCGGCAACGCCGGCCAGGCCAACTACGCCGCGGCGAAGGCCGGCGTCGTCGGCCTGACCAAGGCGCTGGCCAAGGAGTGGGGCCGCTACAACGTCACCGTCAACGCCGTCGCCTTCGGGCTGATCAGGACCCGGCTGACCGAGCTCCGCCGACGGCGGCGCACCATCGACATCGAGGGACGGGAGATCAAGGTCGGCGTCAACCCCGCAGCTGCTGGCCGATGGAGGCGATGATCCCGCTGGGCCGCGCCGGCACGCCGGACGAGGCCGCCGGCGCCGTGTACCTGTTCTGCGTCCCGGAGTCCGACTACGTCAGCGCCCAGACCGTCGTCTGCGGCGGCGGCTTCATGATCTGAGGTCCCCATGGAGCGCACCATCTTCGACGCCGAGCACCGCGCTTACCGCGACAGCGTCCGGGCCTTCATCGCCATGGAGGTCCTCCCCTACTACGACGCGTGGGACCGGGCCGGCATCGCGCCGCGGGAGCTGTTCGCCCGGGCCGGCGAGCTCGGTGCCTTCGCCGCGGTACCGGAGGATCGGCGGAGCCGGGGTCGTGGACTTCCGGTACAACGCCGTCCTCCTCGAGGAGGCGGCCCGCGTCGGGGTCGCCCCCGCCCTCCTCGGCCCGAGCATGCAGGCGGACGTCTGCCTGCCCTACCTGCTCGCGCTGACCACCGAGGAGCAGCAGGAGCGGTGGCTGCCGGGCATCTGCTCGGGCGAGCTGATCACCGCCATCGCCATGACCGAGCCCACCATCGGCTCGGACCTGGCCGGCATGCGCACCACGGCGGTGCGCAGACGGCGACCGCTACGTGGTCAACGGCGTCGAAGACCTTCATCACCAACGGCATCAACGCCGACCTGGTCATCACGGCGGTCAGGACCGACCCCACCCAGCGGCACAAGGGCATGAGCCTGGTCGTGCCGAGCGGGGCATGGACGGCTTCGAGCGCGGGCCGCAACCTCGACAAGGTCGGCCTGCACGCCCAGGACACCGCTGAGCTGTTCTTCACCGACGTGGCCGTGCCGGTCGGCGAACCTGCTCGGCGACGAGGGGCAGGGCTTCGTGCACCTGGTCGACAACCTTCCCCAGGAGCGGCTGTCGATCGCCATGGCCGGCGTGGCCGCCGGCCCGGGCCGCCTTGACTGGACCCTCGAGTACGCCGGGAGCGCACGGCCTTCGGCAGCCATCGGGTCGTTCCAGCACCACCCGGTTCGCCCTGGCCGAGATGAAGACCGAGATCGACGTGGCCCAGGCCTACGTCGACCGCTGCGTCGAGGGCTCGGCGAGGGCGAGCTGACCGCCGAGGAGGCCGCCGAGGCCAAGTGGTGGTGCGACCGAGCTGCAGGGCCGGTCGTCGACCGCTGCGTGCAGCTCCACGGCGGGTACGGCTACATGCTCGAGTACCCCATCGCCCGGGCCTACGTGGACGCCCGCATCATCACCATCTACGGGGGCACGACCGAGATCATGAAGGAGATCGTCGGTCGGTCCATGGAGCTCGGCTGACGCGAGGGGAGGCGGGACCGGTTGAGCGACCAGGCGCGGCCTTCGCGGGGCACCCGGCCCGCCAACCGACGCGCGCTCATCCTCGCGGCCGCCACCGACGACCTGTTCTCGGCCCGCGGCTACGAGCACGTCGCCATCAGCGACATCGCGGCGGAGGTGGCGGTCAGCCCGTCCGCGCTCTACCGCCACTTCCCCAGCAAGGAGCAGCTCCTTGTCGAGGTGGTCGGGTCCATCGTCGACGACTTCGTCGCCATGGTCGCGGCCGGTCCCGACGGGGACATGCTCGCCCAGTCGGCCGCGTTCGCCCTCGACCATCGCGCGACCGGCGTGATCTGGCAGCGCGAGACGCGCCACCTGTCCCCGACCGCCTACGCGGCCGCGCGCGAGCGCATGCGAGCCGCCCGCACCGCCTTCGTCGACGAGGTGACCGCGGGCGAGCCGCGGGCCACGATGACGACAGTGCTCGCCGCCCTCTCGGTGGTCCTCAGCCCGTCGTTCCATCGGATTGAGCTGCCCCGCTCCGCCTACGAGGGGCTGCTCACCGATCTCGCCGGCCGCGCGCTCACCACTGCGCTGCCGGCCGCCCGCGCCCACGGGCCACGGGGCCGGGAGGGTTGCAGCGGGTCTCGACCCGGGCGAACCTGCTCGCCGCCGCCGTTCGGCTGTTCGCCCAACGCACCTACGCCAGCGTCAGCATGGAGGACGTCGCCAGGGCCGTGGGCCTGGCGCCGTCCAGCCTGTACAACCACTTCCCGAACAAGAGCGACCTGCTTCGCACGGCGCTCAACCAGGCCAACGGCTACCTCCAGATCACCCTCGACGACGTCCTCGTCCGCTCGGTCGACCCGGGTGAGGCCCTCCTCGCGCTGGTCGAGAGTTATGCCGTGTTCGCCGCGCGCAACCCACGCCTCGTCGACGTCCTCGTCACCGAGACCCGGAACCTCCCCGTCGACGAGGGCGCCCGACTCCGCCTGGAGCAGCGCCAGTACGTCGGCGAGTGGGTGCACCTGTACCTCGCGGCCCGCCCCGAGGTCGACGCCGAGGAGGCTCGCGTCATCGTCCAGAGCAATACATC
>CAWDBE010000010.1:0-11149 GCA_963800435.1 uncultured Actinomycetota bacterium | reverse complement strand
ACCGCACGGTCAGGTCGAGGTCCTCGATCGGCAGAGCGAGGTCCTGCGCCAGGGCGGCGTCGGACGGCGACGGGCCCATGTCGATGCCCTCGGCCTCGACGTTGAGCTCACGGGCCAGGCCGAACAGCTCGACCAGCGTCTTGCCGGCCGACGCCAGCGCGTCACGCGGGGCCATCGACTTCTTGGTCTCGACGTCGACGATGAGCTTGTCGAAGTCGGTGCGCTGCTCGACACGGGTCGCCTCGACCTTGTAGGTCACGGCGAGCACCGGTGAGTAGATGGAGTCGATCGGGATCCGGCCGATCTCCGGCGTCACCGGACTTGTTCTGCTGGCCCAGACATAGCCGCGGCCACGCTCGACCGTCAGCTCCATCTCGACGGTGCCCTTGTCGTTGATGGTCGCGATGTGCAGGTCGGGGTTGTGGATCTCGACACCGGCGGGCGGGGCGATGTCGGCCGCGGTCACCGCACCGGCACCCTGCTTGCGGAGGTACATGACCACCGGTTCGTCGTGCTCGGAGGAGACGACGAGGCCCTTGATGTTGAGGATGATCTCGGTGACGTCCTCCTTGACCCCGGGGATCGTCGAGAACTCGTGGAGCACGCCGTCGATGCGGATGCTCGTCACGGCGGCACCGGGGATGCTCGAGAGCAGGGTGCGGCGCATGGAGTTGCCGAGCGTGTAGCCGAAGCCGGGCTCGAGGGGCTCGATGACGAAGCGGCTCCGGAACTCGGAGACGACGTCCTCGGTGAGGATGGGGCGCTGTGCGATGAGCACGGTGATTCCTTCCCACGGGCGACCGCTATATGACGCCTCGTGTCTGGCCGGGTGTCACCCGGCCGTCCCGGCCCACCTCTGTCCGTGGGCCAGGACCTGGTGCCGGTATGCCGTGGCGCTCCACGGCATACCGGCAGACAGGTCAGTTCTTCGAGTAGTACTCGACGATGAGCTGCTCGGTGAGCACCGTGTCGATCTGGGCGCGCACCGGGAGCTGGTGGATGAGGATCTGCAGTGTGCCGGGGATGACCTGCATCCAGGCCGGGATCGGGCGGTCGCCGAAGGTCTCGCGGGCGAGCTGGAACGGGAAGCTCTCGACCGACTGCTTGCGGACCGTGATGATGTCGTAGGCATCGACCCGGTAGGACGGGACGTCGACCCGCACGCCGTTGACCTCGAAGTGGCCGTGCGTCACGAGCTGACGCGAGTGACGACGGGTCCGGGCCAGGCCGGCCCGGTAGACGACGTTGTCGAGCCGGGACTCGAGGATGGTGAGGATGTTCTCGCCGGTCTTGCCGGGGCGGTTGGCCGCCTCCTTGTAGTAACGGCGGAACTGCTTCTCCATGACGCCGTAGGTGAAGCGGGCCTTCTGCTTCTCCTGCAGCTGGGTGAGGTACTCCTTCTCCTGGATCCGGCGACGGCCGTGCTGGCCGGGCGGGAACGGGCGAAGGTCGAAGTTCTTGTCGCCGCCGACGAGGTCGGTCTTGAGGCGTCGCGACTTCTTCGTGATGGGGCCGGTGTAACGAGCCATGGTCTCTTCGTTCTCCTACAAGTCTTCTCGGCGCTCAGACGCGACGGCGCTTGGGCGGGCGGACACCGTTGTGCGGCGACGGGGTGACGTCCTGGATCGCGCCGACCTCGAGACCTGCAGCGGTCAGAGAGCGGATCGCGGTCTCGCGCCCGGAGCCCGGGCCCTTGACGAAGACGTCGACCTTGCGCATCCCGTGCTCCATGGCACGGCGCGCGGCGGCCTCGGCGGCCATCTGCGCGGCATACGGGGTGGACTTGCGGGACCCCTTGAAGCCGACCTGGCCGGCGGAGGCCCAGGCGATCACGGCACCGCTGGGATCGGTGATCGAGATGATCGTGTTGTTGAACGTGCTCTTGATGTGGGCCTGGCCCACAGCGATGTTCTTCTTCTCCTTGCGGCGCACCTTCTTGGCGCCGGAAGCCGTACGGCCCTTGGGAGGCATATTTCTCCTACGTAGTCTTCGAAGCGGGGCAGTCCACTCGCGTGCGGCCCCCCGGTGGGGGCGGTCCGCAGGCGGGTGGTTACTTGCCGGCCTTCTTCCTGCCGGCAACGGTGCGCTTGGGACCCTTGCGGGTACGCGCGTTGGTCTTGGTGCGCTGACCGCGCACCGGGAGACCGCGACGGTGACGCAGGCCCTGGTAGGACCCGATCTCGACCTTGCGGCGGATGTCCGCCTGCACCTCGCGGCGCAGGTCACCCTCGACCTTGAGGTTGTCCTCGATCCAGTCACGCAGCTTGACCAGCTCCTCGTCACCGAGGTCCTTGACCCGCGCGTCCGGGTTGACCCCGGTCGCCGCGAGGGCCTTCTGCGAGCTGGTCCTGCCAACTCCGAAGATGTAGGTCAGTGCGACCTCGACGCGCTTCTCACGCGGGAGGTCCACTCCAACAAGACGTGCCATCTGTGGATGGTTCCTTCACTGTTCGTCCGGGGGTCTGGTGCAGTCACCGATCCGGGGTGCTCTCACGAAGGGCGCGGATGCCGCTGCCGACGATGTCGGTCGTGAGTCCGGTCCCCGGCCTCCGGGCCGGGGGTGACGTCCCGCGCTCGCACGACGGCGAGTCATCGGGGGACGGGTGCTGCGTATCTCTTCACTTGTGCGCGTGCTCGAAGCCCTGTGGCGTCGTGCGGGTGGTCTCAGCCCTGCCGCTGCTTGTGGCGGGCGTTCTCACAGATCACCATGACCCGCCCGTTGCGGCGGATCACCTTGCACTTGTCACAGATCTTCTTGACGCTCGGCTGAACCTTCATCGCCTCTGCTGTCTTGTCGATCCGTCCCGGCGCGGATGGGCCGCGCCGGGTCCTGCTGTCGTGATGGTCCTGCTGGTCGGTGCTGCCGAGCCGGGGCTCAGCGGTACCGGAAGACGATGCGGCCGCGGGTCAGGTCGTAGGGGCTCAGCTCCACCACCACGCGGTCCTCGGGGAGGATCCGGATGTAGTGCTGGCGCATCTTGCCCGAGATGTGCGCGAGGACCTTGTGACCGTTGGTGAGCTCGACCCGGAACATCGCGTTCGGGAGAGCCTCGACGATCGTGCCCTCGATCTCGATGACGCCGTCCTTCTTGGCCATACCCTCTCAATCCGTTGTCGGGCCACCCGTCGGTAGTGGTGGGAGACCCATGGGAATCGGCCGCGTACTCGCCTCGCGCGAATGCACAGGACGCAGACGTGACCGACGCTCAATCTTACGGGATCGGTCCACCACCTGGGAAATCGTGCTGGCCGCACGCGGGGCCACGGCCGACCCGGCGGGTCAGCCGCGGCCACGCAGGTCCGTGGCGTACAGCTCGAGGATCCGGGCGGTGCCGTCCACGGCGCTCAGGCGTCCGTCGTGGACGGCCCGGGCGATCTCGTCGCGCTGGGCGCGCACCGACGGTGCGGAGCGGACGGCGTCCTGGAGCTGGGCGTCGACCATGGCCCACATCCAGTCCTCCTGCTGGTGGGCCCGGCGCTCGGCGAGGTTCATCCCTTCGCCCCCGGACTCGAGGTGGGCGCGGTGGTCGAGGACGGCCTGCCAGACCTCGTCGAGACCGGCGCCGGTCACCGAGCTGCAGGTCAGCACGGGTGGGCGGCGCACGCCCCGGCCCGGCATGACGAGCCGCAACGCGCCGCTGAGGTCCCGGGCGGCCGCGTTGGCGGCCACCTCGCCGTCCCCGTCGGCCTTGTTGACGGCGATGACGTCGGCGAGCTCGAGGATCCCGCGCTTGATGCCCTGGAGCTGGTCGCCCGCCCTGGCGAGGGTGAGCAGCAGGAACGTGTCGACCATCTCCGAGACGGCGATCTCGTTCTGACCGACGCCGACGGTCTCGACGATGACGACGTCGTAGCCCGCCGCCTCGAGGACGAGCATCGACTCGCGGGTCGCCCGAGCCACTCCCCCGAGCTGGCGGCCCGACGGGGATGGCCGCACGAACGCGTGCTCACTGGCCGTCAGGTCGGCCATCCTTGTCCGGTCGCCGAGGATCGACCCGCCCGTGCGCCGGGAGCTCGGGTCGACCGCCATGACGGCGACCTGGTGGCCCCTCTCGACGAGCCGCACCCCCATCGCGTTGATGAACGTCGACTTGCCGGATCCGGGCACGCCGGAGATCCCGACCCGCACCGAGCCCCCGGTGTAGGGCGCGAGCGACGTCAGCAGCTCACGGGCCTGCGCGCGGTGGTCCTCGCGGCCGGACTCGAGCAGCGTGATGGCGCGGGCAATGTGCTGCCGCGACCCGTCCCGGACCGCGGCAGCGAGGGCCCCGGTGTCGAGGTCGGCTCTCATCCGCCTCAGGTACCCGACAGCCGGGCCCGGAGGTCCTTGATGAGGTCGATCGCGGCCGCGGGGATGACCGTTCCCGGCGGGTAGATCGCGTCGGCGCCGGCCGCCCGCAGCTCGTCGAAGTCCTGCGGCGGGATGACCCCGCCCACGACGATCATGAGGTCGTTGCGCCCCAGCGCGTCGAGCTCCTGGCGCAGCGCGGGCACCAGAGTGAGGTGACCGGCCGCCAGAGAGTTGACCCCGACGACGTGGACATCGGCCTCGACGGCCTGGCGGGCCACCTCGGCCGGGGTCTGGAACAGCGGGCCCACGTCGACGTCGAACCCGAGGTCGGCGAACGCCGTCGAGATGACCTTCTGGCCACGGTCGTGACCGTCCTGGCCCATCTTGGCGACAAGGATGCGCGGGCGACGCCCCTGCTCCTCCTCGAACTCCACCACGAGTGCCTGGGCGCGCTTGACGAGCTCGTCGTCCCCGGCCTCGGCGCTGTACACGCCACCGATGGTACGGATCTGGGCGGTGTAGCGGCCGAAGACCTTCTCCATGGCCATCGACATCTCCCCGACGGTGGCCTTGGCGCGGGCTGCGTCGATGGCCAGGGCGAGCAGGTTGGTGGCGAGGGTGCCGTCGGAGTCGCGGGCCGCGGCGGTCAGGTGGTCGAGGGCGGCCTGGCACGCCGCCTCGTCGCGCTCGGCCCGCAGCCGCTCGAGCTTGGCGACCTGGCCGGCCCGTACTGCGCTGTTGTCGACCTTGCGCACCTCGAACGGCTCGTCCTCGGCCACGACATACCGGTTGACCCCGACCACCGGCTGGTGGCCCGCGTCGATGCGGGCCTGGGTCCGGGCGGCGGCCTCCTCGATCCGCATCTTGGGAATGCCGGCCTCAATGGCCTTGGCCATGCCGCCGGCGGCCTCGACCTCCTCGATGTGCTCCCAGGCGCGCTGGGCGAGGTCGTGGGTGAGCCGCTCGACATACGCCGATCCGGCCCACGGGTCGATGGTGCGGCAGGTGCCCGACTCCTGCTGGATGAGCAGCTGGGTGTTGCGGGCGATCCGGGCGCTGAAGTCGGTCGGCAGGGCGATGGCCTCGTCGAGCGCGTTGGTGTGCAGGCTCTGGGTGTGGCCCTGGGTCGCCGCCATGGCCTCGACGCAGGTGCGGACGACGTTGTTGAACACGTCCTGGGCGGTGAGCGACCACCCCGAGGTCTGGCAGTGCGTGCGCAGCGAGAGCGACTTGGGGTTCGTCGGATCGAACTGGTTGACGAGCCGCGCCCACAGCAGCCGCGCGGCCCGGAGCTTGGCGACCTCCATGAAGAAGTTCATCCCGATGGCCCAGAAGAAGCTCAGCCGTGGGGCGAACGCGTCGACGTCGAGCCCGACCGCCCGTCCCGCCCGGAGGTACTCGACCCCGTCGGCCAGGGTGTACGCCAGCTCGAGGTCCTGGGTCGCCCCGGCTTCCTGCATGTGGTAGCCGGAGATCGAGATCGAGTTGTACCGAGGCATCTTCTGCGACGCGTAGGCGAAGATGTCCGAGATGATCCGCATCGACGGCTCGGGCGGGTAGATGTAGGTGTTGCGGACCATGAACTCCTTGAGGATGTCGTTCTGGATGGTCCCGGACAGCTTCTCGGGCGGGACGCCCTGCTCCTCGGCCGCGACGACGTAGAGCGCGAGCACCGGGATGACGGCGCCGTTCATCGTCATCGACACCGACATCTGGTCAAGCGGGATCCCGCTGAACAGGGTGCGCATGTCGTAGATCGAGTCGATCGCGACGCCTGCCATGCCCACGTCGCCCTCGACGCGCGGGTGGTCGCTGTCGTAGCCCCGGTGGGTGGCGAGGTCGAAGGCGACGGACAGACCCTTCTGGCCACCGGCGAGGTTGCGCCGGTAGAAGGCGTTGGACTCCTCGGCGGTGGAGAAACCGGCGTACTGGCGGATCGTCCAGGGCTGGTTGACGTACATCGTCGGGTAGGGGCCGCGGAGGTAGGGCGCGACCCCCGGGATGGTGTCGAGGAAGTCCAGGCCCTCGAGGTCGGCGTCGGTGAACAGCGGCGGGACGTCGATGCCCTCGGGGGTCGACCAGACTCCCCCGGCACCGGGCAGGGCCGCGAGCGCAGCGGCCCAGTGCGCGGCGGCACCGGGAGACGGGGCACCGTCGCCGAGGTCGACCGTGGTGAAGTCGGGGATGGCGCTCATCGGGTGGCTCCCTTCGGTGCACCGAGCGTGTCGAGGACCGAGCCGAGGAGGGCGACGACATCGGTGCCGACGCGCACCTCCCCGTCGGTCGGTGGGGCATCCGCACCCAGCTCGCGGGCCCGTCCTGCCACGAGGATGTCCGCGACCCCGGCCTGGCGCAGCCCGGAGACCATGGCGGCCGCGTGGGCGGCATACCCCTTGGGTGAGGAGGCGAGGACGACGTAGGGGGTCTCGGCGGCCCGGGCGGCCGCGGCCACCTCGACGGGGTCGCCGGACTCGACCGTCGGGCCGTCGACGCCGCCGGCGGCGAGCAGGTTGGTGACGAAGGCCTGGCGGGCGCCGAAGGCGCGGCGGGCGCCCAGCGCGGCGATGACGACCGTGGGAGCGTGCCCGTGGGCCGAGGCGTATGCCGCACTGCGGTCGCGCAGCGCCTCGAAGACCTCGGCATCGCGGTGCGGAACGAGCCCGTCCGGTGACGGTGGCAACACCGTGCGGGGGGTGCGCTCGAGGGCCGTCCCACCGGTGAGCGGGAACATGCTCACGCCGGTGATGGGCTGGGCGCGTTCGGCCAGGGCCTCGGCCCGCTCAGCGCTCGTCTCGGCGATGAGGTCGGCCACGGTCCCCGCGGCGAGCGCCACGACGATCCCGCCGCCCCGCTCGAGCTCCTGGAAGGCCCCCCAGGCCCGGTGGGCGAGGTCGTCGGTGAGCGACTCGACGTACCAGGCACCCCCGGCCGGGTCGGCGACCGCACCGACATGGGACTCGGCGGCGAGGACGACCGAGGTGTTGCGGGCGAGCCGCCGCGAGAAGCGCTCGGGCAGCCCGGCGACCGTGTCGTAGGGCAGCACGGTGATCGCGTCGGCCGCACCGGCCGCAGCGCCGAAGCACGCGAGGGTGCCGCGCAGGACGTTGACCCACGGGTCGTCCCTGGTGAGCATCCGCCACGAGGTCACGGCGTGGGTGACGGCACCCCGGTCGGACTCGGGCACGCCGCTCGTCTCGCCGACCCGGGCCCACAGGCGGCGCAGGGCCCGCAGTGCAGCGGTCGTGAGGAACTGGTCGGCGGAGGCGGCAGTCCGGAACTCGACCTGCCCGAAGGCGTCGGCCGGGCTCACCCCGGCCTCCTCGAGCGCGCGCAGGTAGGCGACACCGGTGGCAACGGCGAGCGCGATCTCGTCGACGGCGCTGGCTCCCGCCTCGTGGTAGATGGTCGCGTCGACGGTGACCGCGCGCGTCCCCGGGTGGCGGCCCAGGGCCAGGACGGCCGCTGCCAGGCTGGTGAGGTCGGGCGTGCCGCCGCGCCGGGCGGCGAAGCCGATGGGGTCGAAGCCGAGGCTGCCGCCCGGCGCGACGGAGCCGGCGGAGTCCAGGACGGCGAGCAGCGCATTGGCGGCGGCGCCCTGGTCGTCGGCGGAGGACACGGCGACGGGGACGACCGCCAGGTCGACGCCGGCAAGGACCGTGGCGACGTCGCCGGCGGCGATGCCGTCGGCCCCCACGTTGAGCCACAGCGAGGTGACGCCGTGCTCGAGGTCGTCAGCGACGGCTGCGGCGGTGACGGCCGGGTCGGGGTGCTCGTGCAGGGCCCGCACGTCCCAGGGCCGGTCCCGGTCGGGAGCGGCCCGGCCGCGGGTGAACGGCATCGCGGCGGGGTAGCCCAGCGGGCGCGGGTGCTCGGGGCGGGTGTAGAGGGGGTCGATCGTGAGGTCGCCCGCCAGGTGTGAGCGGAGCACCTCCTCGGCCTGGTCGGTGCTCAGCTTGTGGCCCTCGGCACGCGACTTGTTGACCACCGCCCGGGCCAGCTCGGCCCAGTCGGCGTGGCTCTTGCGGGGGAACCCCTCGGCGAGCGCGAGCCCGTGCGGCTCCGGTGAGTCGGTCATCCCTGCTCCTCTTCGCGGCCAGCGGGTCTGCCCCCGGCCGGCGCCGGGCGACCCACCCCAAACCCTAGTCGACGCGTTCGGGGGCCATCGCCGCGAGAACCCCGGGGAGGCGAGAGATCACGCACACTGCATCGGGGTCCGCCCCGGCCATCCGGCGCCCCGCAGACGGACGGGCGGTCAGTCCAGCGGGGCGTATGGCGCACCGGTGGCGGTGAGCCGGGACTGACCGCCGTCGAGGGCGGTCAGCACCCACAGGCCCTCCTCCGTGACGGCAACCGTGTGCTCCCAGTGGGCGGCGCGGGCGCCGTCGATGGTGACGACGGTCCAGTCGTCGGCGAGCACGTCGTTGTCCTGGGCGCCGAGGGTCACCATCGGCTCGATGGCCAGCGTGGCTCCGGGCACGACCCGTGGCCCCTTCCCGGGGACCCGGTAGTTGGGCACCTGGGGGTCCATGTGCATCTCGGTGCCGATGCCGTGGCCGACGTAGTCCTCGACGATGCCGTACTCCCGACCCCGTCGCGTCCCCGCGAGGGCCAGGCTGTCCTCGACGGCCGCGCCTACGGCATACAGGGGCTGCCCGACGGCGAGCGCGGTGATCCCGGCCCACAGGGAGTCCTCGGTGTCGTCGATGAGCCCGAGGTCCTCGGGCCGGGCGGCGCCGCGTCCCCCGACGACGAGGGAGACGGCGGCGTCCCCGTGCCAGCCGTCCAGCACGGCGCCGCAGTCGATGGACAGCAGGTCCCCGTCACGCAGCACCCGGCCGCCCGGGATGCCGTGGACGATCTCCTCGTTGACGCTGGTGCACAGCGTGTGGTGGTAGCCGGGCACGAGCGGGAAGCTGGGCACCGCGCCGGCATCCCTGATGGCCCGCTCGGCGATGACGTCGAGCTCTCCCGTGGTCGTTCCGTCGCGGACGTGCTCACGGAGCAGCTCGAGGGTCCGCCCGACGACGAGCCCGGCGGCCCGCATGGCGAGGATCTGTTGCGGGGACCTGCCCTGGATCCGCTCTCTGGAGAACAGCCCCATCACCCGAGCGCGGCGACGACGCGGGCGGTGACCTCGTCGACCTCGCCCAGCCCGTCGACCCGGACGAGCAGGCCGCGGCCGGCGTAGGTCTCGGCCAGGGGCGCCGTCTCGCGGTGGTAGATCGCCATCCGGTCGCGGATGACCTCCTCGGTGTCGTCGGACCGGCCCTCGACCTGGGCGCGCGCCAGCAGCCGGTCCACGACGATGTCGTCGTCGACGACGAGCTCGAGGACGCGCTCCAGCGTCTGGCCATGCGCCGCGAGCATGTCGTCGAGCGCCGCCACCTGGGGGAGCGTCCGCGGGTAGCCGTCGAGGAGGAACCCCGGCAGGCAGTCGTCCTGGGCGACGCGGTCCTCGACGATCGCGTTGGTCACCTCGTCGGTGACGTAGCCCCCCGAGGCGAGGATGTCCTTGACCTGCCGGCCGAGGGGGGTCTCGTTCGCGATGTTGGCCCGGAAGATGTCACCGGTCGAGATCGCCGGGACGCCGTAGTGCGCCGCGATGCGTTGGGACTGTGTGCCTTTGCCCGCACCGGGCGGGCCGAGGATGATGAGGCGCATCAGCGAGCAGCCTTCCTGTTACCGGAGGAACCCTTCGTAGTGGCGCTGCTGGGCTGGGCCTCGATCTGTTTGACGGTCTCGAGGCCGACGCCCACGACGATGAGGATCGACGTGCCACCGAAGGGGAAGTTCTGGTTGGCGTTCACCATCACCAGAGCGATGAGGGGGATGAGCGAGATGATCGCCAGGTAGATCGCTCCCGGCACGGTGATCCGGTTGAGGACGTACGCGAGGTACTCGGCCGTGGGTCGCCCGGCGCGGATACCCGGGATGAAGCCGCCATACCGCTTCATGTCATCGGCGACTTCGATGGGGTTGAACGTGATCGACACATAGAAGAACGTGAAGAAGAGGATGAGCGCGGTGTAGACCGGCCATGTACGTGGGGTGGTCCCCGCGCACGAGGTTGACCTCAATCCAGTTGACCCAGCCGGGAGCGGTGCCGTCGGCCCGCCGGTTGAACTGGGCGATGAGCCCGGGGAGGGCGAGTAGCGCTCTGGCGAAGATGACCGGGATGACGCCGGCCATGTTGACCTTGAGCGGGATGTAGGTCGAGGTGCCGCCGTAGACCTCGCGCTCGACCATCCGCTTGGCGTAATCTACGGGATGCGCCGCTGGCTCTGCTCGACGAAGACGACGAGCGCGATGATGACGAAGCCCATGATGATGACGCCGAGGAAGACGCTCCAGCCGGACTGGGTCTGGATCTGCCACAGCGAGCTCGGGAAGCGGGCCGCGATCGAGGTGAAGATCAGCAGCGACATCCCGTTGCCGATGCCCTTGTCGGTGATGAGCTCTCCGAGCCACATGATCACGCCGGTGCCCGCCGTCATCGTCAGCACCATGATGAGGAGGGTGACGACCGAGTTGTCGGCGAGGATGTCGGTGCAGCTCGGGTTGCCGAACAGCTGGCTCGGGTTCTGGGCGAAGGTGATCAGCGTCGAGGACTGGCAGGACCGCCAGGCCGATCGTGAGATAGCGCGTGTACTGCGTCATCTTGGTCTGGCCCGCCTGCCCCTCCTTCTTCAGGGTCTCGAAGCGAGGGATGACCACCGTGAGCAGCTGGATGATGATGCTGGCCGTGATGTAGGGCATGATCCCCAGCGCGAACACCGAGAGCTGGAGCAGTGCACCGCCGCTGAACAGGTTGACCAGGCCGAGGAACCCGTTGGTGTTGTCAGCACCCTTCATGCACAC
>CAWDBE010000009.1:0-10340 GCA_963800435.1 uncultured Actinomycetota bacterium | reverse complement strand
TCGACGGGGGTTTCGCCATGGACACCGTCGACCCCTCGACCGAGGTGGCCCTGGCCGCCGAGGCGCTGGCATGCCACGCAGCCCCCGCGCGGGTCCTCGTCGGAGGTCTGGGCCTGGGCTTCACGACCCGCGCCGTGCTGGCCGACGCCCGGGTCGCCCGCGTCGACGTCGTCGAGCTCGCCGCACCGATCATCCGCTGGGCGCGGGAGTCCCTCGTGTCGGAGCTGGCCGGGCTCGAGGACGACGGCCGCTGCCGGTTGCACGTCGGGGACGTCATCGACGTCCTCACCCCGCGCGCCGGGCCGGCCGGGCCCATGGGTCCCTGGGACCTGGTCCTGCTCGATGTCGACAACGGCCCGGACTTCCTGCTGCACGAGGGCAACGCCCGGCTGTATGCCGCCGGCGGGCTGCGCCGGGCCCGGTCCCAGCTCGCGCCCGGCGGGGTCCTCGCGGTCTGGTCCTCGCACGTGTCGCCGGCCCTGCTCTCGGCGATGCAGCAGGTGGCCGAGCCGGGGGAGACGGTCGCGGAGCACGTGGTGGTCGTCACCCGCGAGGGCCGGCGGCTCGACTATGCGCTGTACTCGTTGCATCGGCTGGACCCACCCGACGGGAGGATGGCGATGCGTGAGGACCTGCTGATCCGGCGGGAGCGGCCGGAGGACGGCCGGCCCGCTCGTGGCCTGATCGACGCGGCGTTCGGGCCCCCGGGCGGCGCGGCGCACGCTGCCGAGACGGTCCTGCTCGACGGGTTGCGCGCCGATGGTGACGTCGTCGCCGAGCTGACCTTCGCGGCGGTGCTCGACGGCCGCCTCGCCGGCCATGTCGTGTGCAGCCGGGCCCGGCTCGGCGAGGGGCGGGCCGTGGCGCTCGGGCCCATCGCCGTGCGTCCGGACCTCCAGCGCCAAGGTGTCGGGTCGGCCCTCGTGGCGGCGGTCATCGCGACCGCCGACGAGCGCGGTGAGCCGTGCCTGGTGCTGCTCGGCGACCCGGCCTACTACGCGCGCTTCGGGTTCGAGCCGGCGACCGCTCGGGGCATCGGCTCGCCTGGGCCCTGGGAGGACGCGTTGTTCCAGGTGCGGACGCTGCGGGCCTGGCGCCCCGAGCTCGCCGGGCCGTTCCGGTACGCCCCGGCGTTCGAGCGCCTGTGACCCCCGCCCGGCCGGCTCGCCGGGAGGCCCGGGGACCCTCCGGCGGGCGGCGCCGACGATTTGGTGGGCCCCCCGCCTACCGGTATCCTTGATCACTGCGTCTGGCTAGGTCTGGACGCACAGCGTCCTGCGCACCGCGCCGGGCACGCCCACCTCTCGCCGGGCGCCCCACCATCGATCCTCTCGCGGGGGTCAGTCATGGGGAGTGCAGGGGAGAGCACCCGATCCGACACACCCCAACTCGGGGGTCGGTGAGGACACCTCAAGGAGCTCGACCGGACCGGCCACGGCCCGGCGGGCATCGACCAGAGTACGGAGATCAGGTTGCCTACGATCAACCAGCTGGTGCGCAAGGGCCGGCAGGACAAGACCACCAAGGTCAAGACTCCTGCCCTCAAGGGCTCGCCGCAGCGTCGCGGTGTCTGCACCCGCGTGTACACGACCACCCCCAAGAAGCCGAACTCGGCGCTGCGCAAGGTTGCCCGCGTGCGCCTGACCAGCGGCATCGAGGTCACCGCCTACATCCCGGGCGTCGGCCACAACCTCCAGGAGCACTCCATCGTGCTCGTTCGCGGCGGCCGGGTGAAGGACCTCCCCGGTGTCCGCTACAAGATCATCCGTGGGTCGCTCGACACCCAGGGCGTCAAGGGCCGCCAGCAGGCCCGCTCCCGCTACGGCGCGAAGAAGGAGAAGAAGTAATGCCTCGCAAGGGCCCGGCTCCCAAGCGCCCCCTGGTCATCGACCCGGTCTTCGGCAGCCCGCTGGTGACCGCGCTGGTCAACAAGGTGCTCCTCGACGGTAAGAAGTCGATTGCCGAGAACATCGTCTACGGCGCCCTCGAGGGCTGCCGCGACAAGACGGGCACCGACCCCGTCGCGACCCTCAAGCGGGCGCTCGACAACATCCGGCCGACCCTCGAGGTCAAGTCCCGCCGCGTCGGCGGTGCGACATACCAGGTCCCGATCGAGGTCAAGCCGACCCGGGCGACGACCCTGTCGCTGCGCTGGCTCGTCGGCTACTCCCGGCAGCGCCGCGAGAAGACGATGACCGAGCGGCTCATGAACGAGATCCTCGACGCCTCCAACGGCCTCGGGGCCGCGGTGAAGCGTCGCGAGGACACCCACAAGATGGCCGAGTCCAACAAGGCCTTCGCGCACTACCGCTGGTGACCCAGCGTCGGTATGCCGTCCACCGCGTCACCCGCGGGCCGGCAGACCGGCCGGGTCCCCGGTCCGGGTCCGGACGCAGCCGGCAGGCGGCACCCGACCTGACCACCACCCGAGCACGAACGAGATGAGAACTTAAGTGGCACTCGACGTCCTGACGGACCTCACGAAGGTCCGCAACATCGGCATCATGGCGCACATCGACGCCGGCAAGACCACGACGACGGAGCGCGTCCTCTTCTACACCGGGATCAACTACAAGATCGGTGAGGTCCACGACGGCGCGGCCACGATGGACTGGATGGAGCAGGAGCAGGAGCGCGGCATCACCATCACCTCCGCTGCGACGACGGCCTTCTGGAAGGACAACCAGGTCAACATCATCGACACCCCTGGCCACGTCGACTTCACCGTCGAGGTGGAGCGGTCGCTGCGGGTGCTCGACGGCGCCGTCGCCGTCTTCGACGGCAAGGAGGGCGTCGAGCCTCAGTCCGAGACCGTGTGGCGACAGGCCGACAAGTACTCCGTCCCGCGCATCTGCTTCGTCAACAAGATGGACAAGGTCGGTGCGGACTTCTACTTCACCGTCCAGACGATCCAGGACCGTCTCGGCGCCACCCCGCTCGTGCTCCAGCTGCCGGTCGGGTTGGAGCACGACTTCCAGGGCGTCGTCGACCTGCTCACCATGAAGGCCTTCATCTGGCACGACGAGGAGGGCAGGGGCGAGGAGTACTCCGTCGAGGACATCCCCGCGGACCTTCAGGTCAAGGCCGAGCAGTACCGCCACGACCTCGTCGAGTCGGTCGCGGAGCACAACGAGGACCTGCTCGAGAAGTACCTCGAGGACAGCGAGCTCTCGGTGGCCGACCTCAAGGCCGGCATCCGCAAGATGACCATCGCCTCCGAGGCCTACCCGGTGCTGTGCGGCTCGGCGTTCAAGAACAAGGGCGTCCAGCCCATGCTCGACGCCGTCGTCGACTTCCTCCCCTCGCCCATCGACGTCCCGCCGATGACGGGGCACCGCCCGGGCAACGAGGACGAGAAGGTCGTCCGCCGTCCCGAGGCCTCCGAGCCGTTCTCGGCCCTGGCGTTCAAGGTCGCCGCTCACCCCTTCTTCGGCAAGCTGACGTTCGTCCGGGTCTACTCGGGCAAGGTCGACGCCGGCACCCAGGTCATGAACTCGACCAAGCTGAAGAAGGAGCGCATCGGCAAGCTCTTCCAGATGCACGCCAACAAGGAGAACCCGGTCTCGGCAGCCCAGGCCGGCCACATCTACGCGATGATCGGCCTGAAGGACACCACGACCGGCGACACCCTGTGCGACAACGCCGACCCCGTCGTCCTGGAGTCGATGACCTTCCCGGAGCCCGTCATCCAGGTGGCCATCGAGCCCAGAACCAAGAGTGACCAGGAGAAGCTCAGCACGGCCATCCAGAAGCTCGCCGAGGAGGACCCGACGTTCCAGGTCTCCCTCGACGAGGACACCGGCCAGACGATCATCGCCGGGATGGGCGAGCTCCACCTCGACATCCTCGTCGACCGGATGAAGCGCGAGTTCAAGGTCGAGGCCAACGTCGGCAAGCCGCAGGTGGCCTACCGCGAGACGATCCGCCGCACCGTCGAGAGGCTCGACTACACCCACAAGAAGCAGACCGGTGGGTCGGGCCAGTACGCCAAGGTGCAGATCTCGATCGAGCCGCTCGACACCTCCGGTGGCGAGCTCTACGAGTTCGAGAACAAGGTCACCGGTGGGCGCGTGCCACGCGAGTACATCCCCTCGGTCGACCACGGCATCCAGGACGCCATGCAGTACGGCGTGCTGGCCGGGTACCCGCTCGTCGGGATCAAGGCGACGCTGCTCGACGGCGCGGCCCACGACGTCGACTCCTCGGAGATGGCGTTCAAGATCGCCGGGTCGATGGCGCTGAAGGAGGCCGTCCGCAAGGCCGACCCCGTGCTCCTCGAGCCGATGATGTCGGTGGAGGTGCGCACCCCCGAGGCCTACATGGGTGACGTCATCGGCGACATCAACTCCCGCCGGGGCCACATCCAGGCGATGGAGGACATCACCGGTGCCAAGGTCGTCCGCGGCCTGGTCCCGTTGTCGGAGATGTTCGGCTATGTCGGGGACCTCCGGTCCAAGACCCAGGGCCGGGCCAACTACTCCATGGAGTTCGACTCCTACGCCGAGGTCCCCAAGTCGGTGGCCGAGGAAATCATCAAGAAGACCCGGGGCGAGTGACCGCTAGACTGGTCGCCGTTTCCGATCACCACCACCCACCAAGACGACGCCACGTCCTGTCCGGTCGTTCGGCGTAACACAGAACAGTCCTGAGGAGGACATCAAGTGGCGAAGGCAAAGTTCGAGCGGACCAAGCCGCACGTCAACATCGGCACCATCGGTCACATCGACCACGGCAAGACGACGCTGACGGCTGCGATCTCGAAGGTTCTGCACGACAAGTTCCCGGACCTCAACCCGGTGTTCGCGTTCGACGACATCGACAAGGCTCCGGAGGAGAAGCAGCGCGGTATCACGATCTCCATCGCGCACATCGAGTACCAGACCGAGCACCGTCACTATGCGCACGTCGACTGCCCCGGTCACGCCGACTACATCAAGAACATGATCACCGGCGCGGCCCAGATGGACGGCGCGATCCTCGTCGTCGCGGCCACCGACGGCCCGATGCCCCAGACCAAGGAGCACGTCCTCCTGGCCCGCCAGGTCGGCGTGCCCTACATCGTCGTGGCGCTCAACAAGGCCGACATGGTCGATGACGAGGAGATCCTCGAGCTGGTCGAGATGGAGGTCCGCGAGCTGCTCGCCGAGTACGAGTTCCCGGGCGACGACCTGCCCGTCATCCGCTGCTCCGCCCTGAAGGCCCTCGAGGGCGACGAGGAGTGGAGCAAGACCGTTGTCGAGCTCATGGACGCGGTGGACGAGTACATCCCCGAGCCCGAGCGTGACACGGACAAGCCGTTCCTCATGCCCGTCGAGGACGTCTTCACCATCACCGGTCGCGGCACCGTGGTCACCGGCCGCATCGAGCGCGGCATCCTCAAGGTCAACGAGGAGGTCGAGATCGTCGGCATCAAGGACACCTCGGCCAAGACGACGGTCACCGGCATCGAGATGTTCCGCAAGCTGCTCGACGAGGGTCGCGCGGGTGAGAACGTCGGTCTGCTCCTTCGTGGCACCAAGCGCGAGGACGTCGAGCGCGGCCAGGTCGTCGTCAAGCCGGGTTCGATCACCCCGCACACCGACTTCGAGGCGAGCGTCTACATCCTGTCCAAGGACGAGGGCGGCCGGCACACGCCGTTCTACGACAACTACCGTCCGCAGTTCTACTTCCGGACCACGGACGTCACCGGCGTCGTCCACCTGCCCGAGGGCACCGAGATGGTCATGCCCGGTGACAACACCGAGATGACGGTCGAGCTCATCCAGCCGATCGCCATGGAGGAGGGTCTGCGCTTCGCCATCCGCGAGGGCAGCCGCACCGTCGGCGCCGGCCGGGTCACCAAGATCAGCAAGTGACCCTGCGCTAGCCGGCAGGCCGGGACCGGACCGAAGGGCCCCCGCACCACCACGGTGCGGGGGCCCTTCGCCGTCCCCCGACGACGGCGGTGCCGCTGGACCACCACGGAGCCAGGTGAGGCTTGTCGGCCACGGTCCGATGGGCGCGCCGACGGGTCGGTTGGGGGCCGGCACAACGGGGCCCGTGGGCAGCGGCCCACAGGCCCCGTTGTGCGATGCGTCGGGCGGGTCTCAGCAGGTGAGGCTGAGGGTGAAGTAGCCGTCGGTGAAGGTGCCGGCCGGATCGACGATCCCGACCCGGACGGTGTTCGCGTCGGCGCCGGCGCCCACGTCGGGGGAGACGTCGAGGCTGCTGCTCCAGGTGATGCTCGCCGTCGTTGCGCTGCACCGCTGGACGTCGCGGTCGAACTGCACGTCGTACAGCCCGGCGCTGATCCGCGTCACGGAGGTCACGCCCGAGCTGATGCTCGCGTAGACCGCGCCGCCACTGCTGACCGCTGCGTAGAGCGGCTTGACGTAGTAGCCGGCGATGTCGACGTAGAGGTGGGCCCTGGCTTTCGTCCGGAGGTCGAAGTGACCGCTGGCGTTGACCGGCAGGGTCACCATGTTGGCCACCGGGCCGGTCTTGTCGTAGTTGACGAGCGAGGCGAGCGGCTCGGTGGTGCCCGTCGCCCAGCCCTTCACCCAGCCGACCCCACCGGAGTAGCTGAGTGCGCCGAGGTTGATCTGCACGGCGGCGATCCCGGGGGGGATGTCACAGCCTGCGGCGTTGCCCCCCTGCGCGGTGTACGGGGCGACGGCGGCGAACGTCCGCTTGGCGTTCACCAGCGCACCTCCCTTGACCCGCGTGTCGATGATGCGGCAGGGGGCGACGGCGATGAACTGCAGCTCGGACCCCGGTGCCATGGCGGCGGCGACCGCAGCCGGCGGTGGCGTGGCCGCGAGGGACCCGTTGGGGGAGCCGTCGGCGGACCCCCCTCCGGCGGCCATCCCGATACCGCCGATGGTGAGGACGATGCTCGCTGCGCCTGCTGCCGCGACGGAGAGCCTGGTGACGCGTCGTGAGAGTGCTTGCACGGCACGCTCCCTTCAGTGAAAGGACGGTACGAGAGGCCTCGTGCCGCACTCAAGGTAGGTCTCGGCGGCCGACCGTGGGGGCTTGGGTCGCGAATTTCCCGAGCGTCTTGTGCGGAGGGCACGCGGCAGGGGGCCCGTATGCCGCGGCATACGGGCCCCCTGGGCGGTCCGGCTCAGCAGGTCAGGCTGAGCACGACGTAGGAGTCGGTGAGCGTGTTGGAGGCGTCGGTGACCTTCAGGGCGACCGTGTTGACGTCGCCTGAGTAGCCCACGTCTGCGGAGACGTCGTGGGTCGTCGCGAAGACGATGTCGCTGGTGGCCGCGGCGCAGGTGCGGACGTTGCGGTCGAAGGTGACCGTGTAGTAGCCGGTGCCGACCCGGCTCGTCGAGACCACGCCGGAGCTGATGCCGCCGTAGACCGTGCCGTTGGACTGGAGCGCGACGTACAGCGGCTTGACGTAGTAGCCGGCGATGTCGACGTAGAGGTGGGCCTTGGAGTCGGTCCGCAGGTCGAAGTGGCCGCTCGAGTTGACGGGCAGGGACACCATGTTGGCCACCGGGCCGGTCGTGTCGTAGTTGACGAGCGAGGCGAGCGGCTCGGTGGTGCCCGTCGCCCAGCCCTTCACCCAGCCCTTGCCGCTGCTGTAGGACAGTGCGCCGAGGTTGATCATGACACCGGCCACCCCGGAGGGGATGTTGCACCCGGCGGTGTTGCCGCCCTGGGGGCCGTAGGGCCCGACGGCGGTGAACGTCCGCTTGTTGTGGACGAGTGCCCCTCCGGAGACGCGGGTATCGATGATGCGGCAGGGCGTCACACCGATGAAGCGGGCCTCGGAGCCGGCCGGTGGCGGCGCCAGGGTGGCGAGGGCGGCGGTGGCCTTGGCGCCGGTGAGGCCGCTGGTGCCGTTGGGCGACGGCGAGCCGGCGGCCAGACCGGTGGTGGCCACGGCGAGCGTGACGGCGGCTGCGGCCGCTGCCGCGGCGGCCAGGCGGACGAGGTGAGACGAGCGTGCGAACATGGTGGTTCCTTCCCCCAAGAGGTGCGCGCCGCCTCCACGGTCGGAGCGCTGATACCACCAGGAGGGGCGGCAGGGCCCCGCTGATACCCCGACACCGAGGGCGGGTTCCCGGCGCGGGACCCGCGGGGGGGGGCCGGCCGGCCGCGCTCGATTTGGCCGAGCGGCGACGGCTCTGGCACACTAGACCGGTTGCTTGGTACGCGACGGCGGCCCCACGGGGGCCCTCGCCGCGATCCCGGTGCCAACGAATCGAACCGCCGTCGGCGGGGCGACACATCGGGCAAGCCAAGCCCCGGGTCCACCGGGTTCGGACCATCCGCTCAGGGACACGCGAAAGCGTATGTCGCGGGGCTGCGAAGCAGCCGCGACACACCCGACCGCGGGGGTCGGAGACTCAGGGCCCCGGCCCAGGACAGTGACGGCGAGAGAGAGACGGAACGCAGATGGCGGGACAGAAGATCCGCATCCGCCTGAAGTCGTATGACCACGAGGTCATCGACAGCTCGGCGCGCAAGATCGTCGACACGGTCACCCGTGCCGGCGCCACGGTGGTCGGCCCGGTGCCGCTGCCCACGGAGAAGAACGTCTTCGTGGTCATCCGCTCACCCCACAAGTACAAGGACAGCCGCGAGCACTTCGAGATGCGCACGCACAAGCGCCTCATCGACATCATCGACCCGACGCCGAAGGCCGTCGACTCGCTGATGCGTCTCGACCTGCCCGCCGACGTCAACATCGAGATCAAGCTCTGAGGCTGACGACCATGACTGACACTGCCACCAGGACCGTCACGGGTCTGCTGGGCGAGAAGCTCGGCATGACCCAGGTCTGGGACGCCGACAACAGCTCGTCCCCGTCACCGTCATCAAGGCCGGCCCCTGCGTCGTCACCCAGGTCCGCTCTGCGCAGACCGACGGCTATGCCGCGGTGCAGCTCGCCTACGGCGCGATCGACCCGCGCAAGGTCACCCAGCCGCTCACCGGCCACTTCGAGAAGGCGGGCGTCACTCCGCGCCGCCACCTCGTCGAGCTGCGCACGGGCGACGCCGCCGAGTTCTCGCTCGGCCAGGAGGTCACCGCCGAGGCGTTCGAGGCCGGCCAGGTCGTCGACGTCACCGGCACGACCAAGGGCAAGGGCTTCGCGGGAGTCATGAAGCGGCACGGCTTCCACGGCGTCTCCTCGTCCCACGGCGCACACAAGAACCACCGCAAGCCGGGCTCGATCGGTGCCTGCGCCACCCCGGGGCGCGTGTTCAAGGGCATGCGGATGGCCGGCCGGATGGGTGGCGTGCGCCAGACCACCCAGAACCTCACGATCCACGCCGTCGACGCCGAGAGGGGCCTGCTGCTCGTCAAGGGCGCCGTCCCCGGACCGCGCGGCGCCGTCGTCCTCGTCCGCTCCGCCGCGAAGGGGGCCTGACCCAGATGGCTACATCCAGCTCCACGCCCACGACGGTGGCGGTCGACCTGCCCGCCGAGATCTTCGACGTGCAGACCAACGTCCCGCTGATCCACCAGGTCGTCGTCGCCCAGCTCGCGGCGGCCCGCCAGGGCACCCACGCCACCAAGACCCGCGGGATGGTCCGCGGCGGCGGCAAGAAGCCGTACCGCCAGAAGGGCACCGGCCGTGCCCGCCAGGGCTCGACCCGCGCGCCGCAGTTCGCCGGCGGCGGCGTCGTCCACGGTCCACACCCGCGTGACTACGCCCAGCGCACACCCAAGAAGATGAAGGCGGCTGCCCTGCGTGGCGCCCTCTCCGACCGGGCCCGCCACGGCCGTATCCACGTCGTCAGCGCCATCGCCCTCGGCGAGAGCCCGTCGGCCAAGGCCGCGGCGACGCTGCTCGGTGGCCTCACCGACCGGTCCAACCTGCTCGTCGTGCTCGACCGCTCCGACATCGTGTCGATGAAGTCGGTCCGCAACCTCGCAAACGTGCATGTGCTCGCCGTCGACCAGCTCAACACCTACGACGTGCTCTGCGCCGACGACGTGGTGTTCACCCAGGCCGCGCTCGAGGCGTTCATCGCCGGCCCGACGACCGTCGTGGCCGTCGAGGACCTGCCGGTCGTCACGGACGCACCTGCCGAGAAGCCCGCGAGGGCCGACAAGCCGGCAGCTGCGGTGAACGCCGAGACGGTGACCGCTGCGGAGCCGGCCGAGGAGGCCGTCGCGGAGCTCCCCGTCGGGGCCGTCGCGGCGACCGCGGACGGCGCGACCCCCGAGGGCTACACCGTCAAGGGCAACGCCGACTCCGGTCTCTACCACGCCCCGGGCGGCCGCTGGTACGACTCCACGGTCGCCGAGTTCTGGTTCGCCGACGAGGCCGTGGCCGAGGCCGCGGGCTTCAAGAAAGGCCGGCAGCCGGGCCAAGAAGACCGACGACGACTCGG